>CP075902.1:1250013-1875020 GCA_020386575.1 Phormidium sp. PBR-2020
TTTTTGGGCCTCGAAATCTGCGCCATTCTCTTCCTCTTCAGGGGGGTCGTCTGGGCTTAATTCAGCCAGTTGACGATTGAGCTGGGTGACTTCGTCTTGTAACCGCACAATGGCTTGCTGGAGTTGAGTGCGATCTAAGTCGGGAAGGGTTGGCTCAGCCGTTGTGGAGGGCGGGGGTGGGTTGGTGATTTGACGAATTTGGACCCGCCACCGTTCACTGAGGGGCTTTTCGGGGTTGGCTTGAGGGGAGCGGTATCCCAGGATCAAGCCAGCAATCACGCCAATACTCAAACTCACTCCCAGGGTGACTAGACGAAAAATCAAGACGGCGATCGCCCCAAGCCAGGAGCCAGAGGAGGGTGGGGGCGATGAGGCGCTCGAACGGGTGACTCGACGGCGATCGCGCCGAGAGCGGGCAGCATTGGAATCAGGGGGAGGCGATTGAGTCATAGGGGGTTAACGTCGCCCATCCCAGGGGCCAATTTGGATGGTTCCGCCAGGGGTAAAGACGACTCGAAACTCAGCAATGGGAACTAGGGTAACGCGATCGTCTTGAATCTCAACTCCCGCTGCCGGATTATAGAGGGGGTCAATGGGGAGTTCTCCGAAATAGATCGAGGCGGCACTGGAGAGGGGTTCATATTGGGTGATGCTGCCGTCTTCTGTGACCGCTAGACGGTAGTCTAAATTGCGATCGAAGACGGGGGTACTGTCCCATTCGTCATAGAGGGCATCTCGCACCTCAAAAATGAGTCGGTCAATGGTGGCGACATCGGTAATGCGGGGCGTGCGGCCGGGGGTGCTGGGATAGCCATCCCAAGGACTGACTTGTAGCACGCCATTGGGTCGAAAGACTACTTTGTACTCGGCGAGGGATTCCACCTCAGCACTTCCCCCAGTCACAGGAATATACAACAAGTCAGGTAGGGGGATTTCCTCCTCGAACTCGCGGGCGGGATCGCCGTCGGGCCGATAGCCAACGATCGCCCCATCTTGCCCAACGCTGACACGATAGACTAAGTCCTCGTCAAAGGTGGGTGAGGTGGTCCAGGCCTGATCGAGTTGATAATGCAGCTTATAGCGCAAGGCGGCTAAGAGGTTGGGGTCGTCGATTGTGGGGATGGTGGGGGCTAACTCAGCCAGATTGACGGCATTGTTATCACCATTTGGCGGGCCATCATCGGCGGTTGGAGTGGTATTGTCCTGGACCTCTTCCGAGTCCATCACGCCTTCGCGAGGGGGTTCGACTTCAGGAACCGGGAGGGGGGATAGGGCCAAAGCTGCCACCAGGAGACTGGAGACACCAAGGGCCAGGGGGGCGGCTCGTTGGGTAACCGGCTCCTCATTTTTGGCTTGGCGACGGTTTCTCGGGAGAAGGTTAAGCTGGCGATCGGGCAAAGTCCGGCGATCGCTCAAAAGCTGATCCACCACATCCACCACGTCAAACAGTTGCAGAGTGGTTAAATCCAGTTGCAAGGGGTCACCGCTAGAGGTTTCGGGCGATCGCAGATTCAGCCGGTGCAAACCGCCCTCTAGGGGAGTTAGGGTAACCCAGGATTTGGGGGATTCCACGGCCACCTTGCCCATCCCCAGAAAACTTTGGGTATAGTCACTGATGGCCGCCGTTAGCTCATCGAGGAACTCCTGACCCCCGCTGAGAGCATCGGGTTTCCCCACGACATGACATTCCACACTCACCAGCACCGACAAGCATGATCGCTTAGACTCCTCAGAATCAGCGGCCCCATTTGGCTCATCCAACCCTTCTACAATCAGGGTACATCCCGGTAAACTATACTTTCGCTGTACAACCATCAGATCTCTCCATCAAACAAACTCACCCAAAACCGAGTTAAGCCAGCGGTTCCAGTACAAAATAGTAACTTTTCTAACAACTCAACGGCCAGATTGTCGAGTTTTTCATCCGTGTCGTACACCATCACCGCCGAACGTCGAGGATTCATGCGGCTGCGGAAATGAGTCCGGAAGCGGGACAGATAAAAGGCTAACTGGGGATTTTTATCTAAGGGTAGATGTTGCTCTCGCAGTTGCTGAGCCTCTTTGTTGAGTCGCCGTAGACTCAGCGTCATTGAGCGAGCCAGGTGGCAGATGATAATCGTTAATACCTTGGCCTCCTCTTGGGAGAGGGGACGACGACGACTGGCCCGCCGCAGAGGGTTAGTATTGCGGATACGCCAGACGGTGACGCGATCGCTCAACACGGACTTGAGTTCCAACTGGTGAGCCAAACTGAGAATCTTCTCAGAACCGCTCAAATCCAGAGCCTCGATCGCCAACAACATCAAATCCAGTTGGACACGAGTTCGCCGAGAACAGCCATGATGCGTCACCGGCATATCCGGTAATTGCTGTTGTAGCAGCACTAAGGTGGAATCGCGTGTTTCGGGAGGATTGGAGACCATGAGGCGCGAAGCTAACAGATAACGTGGTTAGGGGGCGATGAATGGGTCGTCAGAGCAACCGCTCAAAGCTAGATTATTACATTCTGGGCGATCGCCGGCCGTCCAGGGAGGTTTCCGCCTCTGTCGGCCTCAACCTTTTGCCCAGGAACTTTCCTGATAGGATTTGTGGAGACTGATGCTCATGTCCCCAGTCCAACACATTTACGAACCAGCTCGATATAACAGGCATTTATCATCATGGATCTGCAAGCACTCATCCGCGACGTTCCCGACTTCCCCAAACCGGGGATTGTCTTCCGAGATATCACCACGCTGCTGGCCGATCCTGAAGGACTCAAGATAAGCCTCGATCGCCTCGTTGAACAATGCACTCCCCTCCAGCCCGATATTATCATTGGCATGGAGTCCCGTGGGTTTCTCTTTGGCGTGCATCTAGCCTACCAACTCGGTGCCGGCTTTGTTCCGGTGCGTAAACCCGGAAAACTGCCTCGGGCTGTCCACAGTGTGGAATATCAGTTGGAATATGGCAGCGATCGCCTAGAAATCCATCAAGATGCCATCCCAGCGGGCGCACGAGTTCTGATTGTCGATGATCTCATCGCCACTGGGGGAACCGCCCAAGCCACCGCACAACTGGTAGAACGCTCAGCCGGAGAACTGATTGGGTTTGCCTTTGTCATTGAACTCAAGGCTCTAGCTGGGCGAGAGCAGTTACCCCAAGTTCCCATTGTGACCTTGGTTCAATATTAAGATCTCAAGGATCAAGGTGAGTCGTTCCCGGTGGCTTTCCGTCCCTTTGCACCCTATACATCTATGGCTTCTCCTCAATCCACCCCCTCTAAATCGCAGCCTCGCCTGCTTCGGCCTCTGATGCAGGTGTTCCAGAATGATACGACTATTTACGTAATTCAACGCTTGGGGCAAGGGTTATTAACCTTGTTTTTTGCCTCAATCCTATGTTTTGCGGTGATGCAATTGGCCCCTGGGGACTTTTTGGATACCTACAGTCAGAATCCAACGGTATCCCAGGAGATGCTGGACGACTTGAGGCGACAATATGGCTTAGATCAACCTCCTGTGACTCAATATCGCCTCTGGTTGACCTCCATTTTGACCCGGGGAGACTTTGGTTGGAGTCTGATGTTTCAGCAAAACGTCAGCACCCTGATTAGTAGTCGGGTGGCCAATACCCTACTCCTATCCATTTTTTCATTGATTATCACCTGGAGCATTGCCATCCCTTTGGGGATTCTGGCCGCCGTGCGCCAAAACAGCACCTTAGATCGGATTTTACGAGTCGTCAGTTATGGGGGACAGGGGTTTCCCAGCTTCATCACCGCCTTATTACTGCTGATTTTGGCCCAGAATTTAACCCCCTTGGTTCCGGTGGGCAATATGACCAGTGTTTTTCATCAGGATTTATCGCCCCTGGGCAAAGTTTTGGATGTTCTCTGGCACGCCTTATTTCCGACCTTAGCCCTGAGTATTACCAGTTTTGCTGGGTTACAACGGTTGATGCGGGGACAATTATTAGATGTCTTACGACAGGATTATATCCGCACCGCTCGGGCTAAAGGCTTACCGGAAAATAAGGTGATTTATGTCCATGCGTTACGCAATGCCATTAACCCACTGATTACCCTGTTGGGATTTGAGTTTGCCGCCTTGCTGAGTGGTTCATTTATTGCCGAATTTTTCTTTAGTTGGCCGGGGTTAGGTAAACTCATTTTGGATGCGTTGCGGGCCCAAGATCCCTATGTAGTGATGGCGGGGTTGATGATGGGGGCAACCATGCTGATTGTGGGTAACTTACTGGCTGACTTATTACTCAAAGCCGTCGATCCTCGGATTCAATTAACCAATAGTAAATAATGGAGAGCCATGTTATCTCAAACTTATTATGTTCTGCGATCGCAGCAAGATGGTCAATACCTAGCGGCCCGTCCTGATGCCGAGGGCGATCGCTATTTACTGATGTTCACGGAACATTTTGATGCTCTGAGTTACGTCAACCGCTTTGCTGAAGACTATAAAGAGAAAGTTGCGGTCGAATCCCTAGCCACCCCAACCCTGAAAACGATTCTGCAACGCTGGGGATATGTGGGATTTGCCCTGGTTCGAGATCCCCTCCTGCCTCGTTTGGAGTTTTTGAAAGCAACTTGATATGAAAATCGAATCAATTTTCATTGATAAATTCAAACGATTTGACGAGCTATTTATTTCATTTGAAAATAAGAGCCTAGGGGAGGTGAGCGATCGCTTCCTAATTTTGGGAGATAATGGGACCGGAAAAACGACAATTTTACAAGCCATTGCTCTCCCCCTTGCTCTGGCTACTAAAACAATTTCCGATCTTAGCGAGTTTTCCTGGAGTGGTTTCCTGGCAAGCCGCTATTATCAATGGGGCATTCCCAATATAGACGTTGAAGTCTCTTTCTCATCCCAGGAACTTGAAGCAACCCAGCAAATTGCTCAGCTTTGGTATGATTCTTTTCCCAGAAAATTTCGTCCTCCAAATTTCGTTATTCCCGGAAAATCTCAACAGTTAAAAATCAGTCTATATGGTGAGTACTGGCGGGTTGGTGAAGAAAATAGCTTAGAGGAACGAACCCAGCTTCTCGGTCGATATTATGCTCGGCAGCTCGTTAAAATTGCACGGCAAGATTCATCGATTTGGCAGCACTTTTCCCTGTCCGACTTTTTCACACTTCCTGGCATTTTTTGGTTTGATCAATTCCGAAATTTGTCCTCCAATACGGAACCCAATAATCAAGATTTCTCGGAGCAAAACCATCAAAGTAATTTACCAAATACTGGAGTCTCTCAATACCGAGAGTATTTACTAGACTGGTCTGAGCGACAAAAGAGGATTATCGATCCAAATCATCCTCAAAACTACCTGGGGGTTTTAGAGCATCTCTATCAAACTGTTTTTTCTGACCGCTCGATCCAAGGTGCAGAACCCTTAAGAAACCCAGGAAATTCTTCTGAAGTCCAGAATTTTTTTCTCTTTAGTGATGGGCAAAAAGATTATGATATTGCCGAAATGTCTGCTGGAGAACAATCCGTTTTGCCGATTTTTTACACTATGGTGCGACAGCATATTGCCAACTCGATTGTTTTAATTGATGAAATCGACCTCAATCTACATCCTCCCCTAGCTCAAACCTTAACCAGTCAACTTTTAAAGCTTTGCGATAATTGCCAATTTATCATTACAACTCACTCTGATGCTGTGAATGATATTGTAGGTGAAGATGATACCTATCGCCTCCCTGGAGGGTCTTTATGTCTGTAGGGAATCTGTACTGTGAGGGGCAGAAGAAAAAAATAGATATTCGAGTGCTGCAATTGATTGTTTCTGGCGTAGGTTGCCGAGTAATACCCACTGAAGGAAAACGTGAATTAGAGCAAAAGTTGAAAGTTATAACCACCTCTCCAGAAGTAACAGGTTTTACTCAAATCATTTCAGCCGGAATTCGCGATCGCGATTTTGAAACTCAGTTTTATGAAAGATTAGATAATCCTCAACAGCGTCCCATTAATTGGATGTATAAAACATCTCAAATTGGCTGGGTTTGGGAACGTAAAGAAATTGAAAATTATCTCATTGATCCCGTAATTATTCGCAAAACTCTGGCTGATCGAGTTGATTTACCAAAATATGAAGTAGCCCTGCAATCCTCAGCCGAATCGTTAACCCGTTATACCACCGCACGGGTTGCCTTATCGTTATGCCGCTATCCAACAGCAATTCTTAAAAATCGCTGGGGAGAAGCCTGTGGACTTCGACATCACTGTTTACCTCAACAGCGCGATTATCAAAGTTGTGTTCAAGGAATTGAGGAGATTTGCCAAAATCATAGACAGCAGTATCAGCTTAATGCCTTAAAGGTTTTAGATGAGTTTCAACGTTTGCTCCTCAGCTTTGAGACATCCGGCTCCAAGTTTTCCCATTTTTTAACCGTTTTTTCAGGCAAAGATTTAGTAGCTGCCATGGGGTCTGAGTTGATGCAGATGGGGTTAGGAGAACCTGGACAGTTCTTAGCTCGTATTCTCAAAGCTCTAGAAACATCTCCTGAGCCAGTGTGGGAGTGGTTGCCAGAATGGCAAAACTTGAGGAATGCGATCGCCACATTTCCCGCCACCTCCTGAGGATTGAGATGGGCCAGATTCATGGAATAGATTCTCCAACCCGGTGGGAGAATAAGGATAGAGTGCTTTACAACCATCAACCCCTATGTCATTTTCTAACCCAACCCCTCTTCACCCCCACCCGGACGCAACACGGCTCACCGTCACTCACCTGAGTCAAACCAGCCCCAACCCAGCCCAAGCCGGGGCCGATGTCTGTGAGGGCTTGCAACAGATTCCTAAAACCCTGCCCGCTAAATACTTTTACGATGATCGCGGCTCCCAACTGTTTGAGCAAATCTGCGATCTCCCGGAATACTACCCCACCCGCACCGAAGCCAGTATCCTACAAACCGCCGCGCCGGAAATTGCCAACCTCACCGGGAACAGCGAACTGGTGGAACTCGGAAGTGGGAGTTCGAGTAAAACTCGCCTACTCCTCGATGCCTATTCTCAATCCCTCAAGGATGAAACGGCTTCCCTAATTTATCGTGCCATTGATGTCAGTGGCGGCATCTTGCAAGAAAGCGCCCAACGATTACTCCATGACTACCCCCAGCTACGGGTTCAAGGCCTCGTGGGAACCTACGAACAAGCCCTCGATCACCTCCCCGCTACGGAAGCCGATAGCCGTCTGTTGCTGTTTCTCGGCAGCACGCTCGGCAACCTCAAACCCCAGGCCTGTCAGCAATTTCTACAACGTGTTAGCCAGGCCCTCCATCCAGGAGAGTATTTTCTCTTAGGGGTTGACCTCGTGAAACCTAAACCCATCCTGGAAGCCGCCTACAACGACGCTCAAGGGGTCACAGCTGAGTTTAACCTGAATATGCTGGCTCATCTGAATCGACGCTTTGAGGGCAATTTTAAGCTGCCACAGTTTGAGCATTGGGCCTTTTTTAATGAAAAAGAGTCCCAAATCGAGATGCACCTGCGCAGTACAGTCTCTCAATCGGCTACCCTACGCCAGTTGAATCTAACCCTAGACTTCGCCGCAGGGGAGACGATTCAAACAGAGATTTCCCGTAAATTTAAGCATTCTGACATCGTTGAAACCCTCAACAGCGTTAAGCTTGAGACGCTGCATACCTGGCATGATCCTCAAAACTGGTTTGCCGTTGTGTTAGCCCGTCGTCGTCCTTAACGCACCCAGACGATCGCCCAAGTGACTCGGCCAGGGTCAGTTTCCCCGAAATTGTGGCTACAACAGAACTACGTTGTTATCACTCCTCCACTATGACTTATCACAAGACCTTGGCCCTAAGTTTCCTGACGATCGCCCTGTCTCTGGGGGCCTGTAATACGGTTCCAGAAGACTCGATGACTTCCAATGGCCGTAACCCGGAGTCTGACCCCGAAGAGGTGGTTGATACGCCAGAGGCGTCGCCGAGTCCTTCTCCTACCCCAACCGAATCGCCTCCCCCCACCTCGGATGAAGGCGATGATGCGGTGGCTGTTTCGCCGCCTCAGGAAACTCCTGCTGAGGATGAGTCTACCCAGTCCCCTTCACCGCTACCCCCCTGGGAGCAAAACTTACCGGAGGTGGCGACGATTGAAGAGACGCAAGTTGGTGATTTGATGTGCTACGTCACCGTCACTGATTTACGGGGAAATACGTCTGTTATCGGTGCGCAATATCAAATCTGCGATAACGAGGACCAATTTTTGCGACAAACAGTAGGATTGGGCTATACGGAAACCACTGTCGCCGATTGTGAAAGTAATGAACCCTGTGGACGGACTCGCCAAGAAATGCTCCTCTCGGATGTTATTAATATTGGCAAGGATTGGTATGTTCTCAGTGATGGAACCTGGCGAGTGATGGTTGGCCAAATGGAAACCTGGGATGGAGTCAACAATACGGGTGAACTGACCTATTATGGCTGTGATGATCAGAATAACTGTCTTGCCCTAGAGGGAGGGGTGGTCAGTTGTCGTCGCGGGGTTTGTGGCTACGGCTGGCAACATGGCGACCATCTCTATTCTATCGCTACGCCCATTGTCGAAGATGGCGGCGCGCCGGCAACCCTGCGAGTTTTCCGTCAAGGAGAGGACATTCACGAGAGCGAGGAACTTCTCAATGTCCCCAATATGGAGGTGGTTAACTCCAAACTTGACCCCTCTTAAACGGCTTCGCAATAGCGTAAAAAGCCATCGGGATACAGGGTTAACTCTCCTGAACGGAATTTCTCCATCTCCACCCAACGGGCGATTTTTTTCCGTTTCCCTTCTAAAAAGGGGACGGTTTCCCGTTCATAAAAGGTTTTATCAACAAAGTCACAGCGGTAAAGTTGGATGACTTCATGACCTTTTTTACCTTTGTATTCAAAGATGTTTTCAATACAATCAAGATATTTGATATTGGTTAAGTCTGCTTGGACTTCTTCTTGAAACTCTCGTTTTAAGGCAACTAAGCTGGTTTCTAAAAACTCGACTCCGCCCCCTAAAGCACGATAAAATTCCTGTTTTTTCTTGGGGTCATAGCCTTCGGAGAGAAAGAGACGATCGCCATCCCGAATCAGTCCCAAGGCAATGACGCGAATGGAATTATACTTACCCATGTTGGAGTGTCTGGCTTAGTTATAGTCGGCAAATTGGGCGGTGTGAGAGCCGGGAATGGGCCAGTCTTCGTTTTCGCCGCCGATAATCAGACGGGGAATGCTGACATAGTCCAGGCTGAGTTGACGTAGGGCGTTAATTAGCACATCGAGGGCGATCGCATCACTGGTTCCTAAGTCAAACCAACAGCGTCCCCAGTTCCCCTCATACTCAAACTCACCCATGTTGTGCATCAGGGCCAGGATAGCGCTGTTGGCGTTGCGATCGCTGTAGTCCATATAACTGATATCCAACCCCTCCTCCTGTACTTGCAGATTTTCCGCGTTGAAGCCGCCAAGTTTCCCGAGGTAAAACCAGGATTCAAACACTTGTTCTACATATTGCTGTTCCGCTGGGGAGGGGTTGTTCTCGAACTCCAACCAAAACCAAACATCAAAGGGGTTATATTCGCGAAACTGAACGTCCATAGGGCGATCGCACTCGGGGTTAACGTAAGGTCAACTACCTAGCTTAGCGGCTTGAGGCCTGTTCTGCATCCACTCGTCGCTGGGCCTGATCCCGTTCCCGTTGAATTTGGCGGACTAATTCAGCCGGAAGTTGCTCCTGCATGGCCAGGGCCCGATCAAACCAAGGTAGACTGGAGGCGCGATCGCCACTATCGACATAAATCTGAGCCTTAAGATACATGATCTCAGGATTCTCTGGGGTCAGTTCCAAACTGCGATCGACCGCTTCCATGGCTTCCTCAAAGCGGTTAAGATCGCGAAATCCTACGGCTAAACCTCGTTTGGCCAGATATTCTGGGGCCGCATGATTGCGGAGCCGTTCAATGGGCCGTTCGGGATTAGAAAAGGGTAAGTTGGTGGCTAACATCAGATCCATGTAGCCTTTGATGATATTCAGTTCAGGATCTTCAGCATCAATGGCTGCGGCGCGATCGAGATGGCGGAAGACTTGTTGTAACTTGGACAGGGCCGTGGGAACACCCCGCACAATCCCATCGTTTTTCAAGGCGTAGGCCCCTTCTAGGAAATGGCCCACGGCGATATAGATATTCCCCCGTAAGGGATCTTGTGCCACCAACGCCTCGGCCCGTTCTAGGGTGAGGCTGGCGTAGTCCTTGAACTCACTGGGGAGATTGTCAGGATCTTCGAGATAGACTAACGAGGCCCGCATGGCGTAGAGAATGGGGTCTACATTGGCTTGAGATAATGCCAAATCCACCTGCTGAGCCGCCAGGGGATAGTCCCCAACCCGGAAAAAGGCTTCAAACGCCTGTTCCGTGGTATCGCTGATATTTCGGGGGTTTTCACTGCGGAAGGGGTCACCGGCCCAGACGGGAGTGAGCCAAGTTCCTAGGGCGATCGCCACCACACTGACGCTTCCCCCTAGTCGCGATCGCCAGTTCAATTGTTTACTCATGGTTATCGAGGATTCTCCCACAACTCTAATTGTTTAGTATAGTTCAGGGGATTGAGTCCTGGCCCGGCTTGGCTTCCCCCCCTCAACGGTTCTGTACAGAAAAACATCAGACAGGCGATCGCCCATCTGATGAATCAAGCCTTCACTACTCTCTCAGACTGATCCGGAGAATCAGAGTTCCGCTGACTCGCCGTTGCGCGCGATGAATCCAGTCTTGAGGGGTTAGGTTTGCAGTCCGCGTTTGGACTCCCGATGAAGCTCACCCCACCTGCCTTGGGCGAGGTGGGGGTGTCAGTGCTAACCTGGAACCGTGCTAGTCCACAGGTCACACAAACAAGCCCAGCTTCTAGGCGAACGTCGAGAACGTTGGCTCGAACACTCCTCACTGTCCTTTCGACGAGTGAGCTGAAGAATCCCTCGGGCAGCAATATTGAGCGCCCCATTGAGGTCTGCATTGTATCGCTTGCCCGAGGAAAATTTGGCCAGGGCATAGTTTTTGGAGTCGCGCCGCACTACTCCACTGCCGTCATAAGCCAGCTTTGAGGTATAGGCGGCAACGACATCAATGACCTGACCGCCCATCTCTTGCCACTTCATCTCGGTCAACTCTCGAATCATACCCTTAAGCCATCCATGAAAGCGTTGGCGCAGGTTAGACCGTTTTCGTCCCCCCTTAGCTTTCCATCCTTTGAGGTTCTCAAAGACAATGGCATCAGCTTGGAATTGTCGGGCAATCTGCACGATACGCTTCGAGACAATCTGCCCAATTTGGCGGTTGATGTTACGACACTTGCGATAGGTATGGGAGCAGAAGCCTTTTTGGAGACGTCCACCTTTTCCCATTGTCTTACTTGCTCGTTTGGATACCGATTTCAGTCGCTTATCTCGACAATCTATGTCTCTCCCCGGATGAATAAACTCCCGGTGGATTACAGTGCCGTCAAAATTTACAACTGCAACGGTAGCGGTGGTGTTGATACCCAGGTCAACACTCACCACATTGCCATATCCCTCCCGTTGGGGTGGATGGCACTCAAAGGGAACCGATAGGTGACAAGTCCTCTTCTCCTCATTAAAAATCAGGGAGGGCGACAGCAGCTTGTTGCTGTCTACGGTGTGCCGTTCTCGTAGACCGGTAATCCCAACGGTCGTCCAAACCCAATCGGTTCCGTTAAAGACCTTGATTTCGATGCGGTCGTACCCATGCAGCTTATAGCATTGACCCTTATACAAGGTGGGATAACAGCCACTGTTTGGGTTGAGGCCTGGAGGTTTGGCATCCCGACGTTGACGAGTCCCCGATTGCCATTCCCGATACCGGGTCATGTAGCTACTGACTTGGCCAGCGGCAAACACAATGGCGGCTCTTCGGTAGTAGCTGGGGAATTTGTAAAAGGTTTGGTCAAATGGCCGGTATTTTGGCTGAGGGTTCTTCGCGGTTTGGTGAATGAGTTTCTCGACGGCTAGAACCCGTTTTTGACTCGATAACGCTCCCAGAGACGACCAATGGGTTAAGAGAATTCCCATCAAATGCTGACAGACACGACGGTAGACCTTAACCGTTTGGCTCAACAGAACTCGCTGCTTGGCTGTCGGGTTAAGATTCCATTTGTCTGTACGGATGACTGAGGTGGGTTTCTCGGTTAGCATGGCGTCATGTTAACCCATGGTGAACTGAATGTCAAAAACCCTCCGGTCTTTTGCTCACACAGTTGCAAGCATCAAGATTCATATAGTGTTTGTCACAAAATACCGTCATCCCGTCATCTCTGAGGAGATACAAGAGGACATTGTCGAGCTGTGTCGGAGCATCTGTGAAAAGAATGATTGCATCTTAGAAGAGGCGAAGGCAGATCTAGGAACTAATGACCATATTCATTTACTGGTTGACCTAGCTCCCAAGGTATCTATTTCTAAGCTCTGCAATACGATGAAGACCGTCACCAGCCGGGAAATCAGGAAGCGTTTTGTACGACAATTGAAACCGTACTATGGTCGTCCAGTTTTCTGAAAGCGTGGATTTAGTGCCGTCTCAGCTGGTGGAGCCTCATTGGATGTCCTCAAAGCCTACATAGAAGGGCAAGGCTACGATGACTGACATTACCGCTCCTTAACCCCCACCTGCTGACGCGAGGTGGGGGAATGCGTCGCTATTTTTGTTCAAACCAGTCAATAATTTGCTCCACCGTAATCTCCGCCAGAGGTTGCTCCGTCTCCTGGCAAATTTGCACCAGAGGCTTCTGAGACGCCACCACCAAATTACTAAAAAAGGTGGCAAAACTGGCATCCACATCCACCTGTTCCTGAATCGTAGGATCTTGTTGAATCCAATCCGCCACCTGTTCCGGGGTGATTTCGTCCGCTGGAGTGTTGCTGGTTTCAGAAATTTGCTGAAGTGACCTTAAAGCATAAATCGCTAATCTTGTCAAGAACTTTTCTTGGGAGGATAAAAGAGCAGCATCAACCTTAGCTGCTTCATCCGGTTGTAAAAACTCAACCGTAATCGGAGAGGGAGTAGTCATGGTGACGTAAAAACAGGCACATCTGGTTTTAGGCTATCCCAAATCTGCCCCTCCCCCCTAAGACGCCTCCGACTCAATCAGATAACCGCAGCGATTTTCCCCATCAATCATCCAATGGGTTCGCTGCACCTGACAATCCGGCAGTGCGCGAGCAAACATATCCAACTCATAGCCACAGACACTGGGGAACGACTCCGCCACATTAGAAATCGCGCAGTTATACTCCGCCACCACAAACCGGGGCGCTCCCTTCGCGTTGGGTTCCAACTCCACCAGTTCCGCCATATAACCTTCCTGGCGGCGTAACTCCACCAAATTAGCGATTCGTTCCCCTAGGGGGGCTTCTCCGAGTTGCTGGCGATAGGCCAGGGCCTTACGTCGCCATTGTTTCCCTAACACCTCGCCAACCCCCTCTTTGCCCACCGTTTCCGCCAGCGTATCCAAGAGGGAGACCGCAAACTCATCATAATGGTGCGGGAAGCGATCGCGCCCGGCTTCCGTCAGCTCATAGACATGTTGAGGACGGCCCATCCCCACCTGCACCGAACCATGTTGAATCAACCCCTCCCCCTCTAAATCCTTGAGATGGCGTCGGATGGCCTGGGGGCTGATTTTCAAGGCCTCAGACAGCATCTGCGCCTTAGCCTGACCCTGTTTGAGCAGATAATAGAGAATATCGTCTTTTGTTGATGGATTCTGTGTGGTCGCCCTCATGTTCCTTATCCCTAGAGCCAATACGGCAGTACAATCGGCAGCGTATGATATAAATGATGTTCGAGACTTTGACAACTTGCCTGTTGTTAAAGTAACCTACAAGTAGGGATATAAACAACAGCCAAGTTGCTTTAGACTCCATTATAGACAAAGACGTTTATCGACTCTGCCCTATGACTGCACCAACCAACCCTCAGCAGGCGACCGACAAAAACCTAGATGCCATGCGGCGCTTTTCCGAACAGTACGCCAAACGCACCGGTACCTACTTCTGTTCAGACTTAAGCATCACCGCCGTGGTTATCGAGGGCCTAGCCAAGCACAAGGATGAGTTGGGTGCGCCCCTATGTCCCTGTCGTCACTACGAAGACAAAGAGGCCGAGGTGAAGGCCACCTATTGGAACTGCCCCTGTGTCCCCATGCGGGAGCGTAAAGAGTGCCACTGTATGCTCTTCCTCACCGAAGACAACGACTTCGCCGGGCGGGAGCAAGACATCACCAACGAGCAAATTCGCGCCACAACCAACCAAGCTTAGGGCAAGATTCAACGTCCTGGACCTCTCGGGAAACTCCCGGCGAGGTCTCCCATCCCCCCTCCAACCACACCCACCGCGCAATCAGAGATAACCAGCCATGAGTGCCAGCGTTAAAACCCTAGTCAATCAACCCTACAAATACGGTTTCACCACCGACATTGAAACCGACAGCATCGCTCGCGGACTCAACGAAGATGTCATCCGCGCCATCTCCCTCAAAAAGAAGGAGCCGGAGTTTATGTTAGAGTTCCGGCTCAAAGCCTATCGTCAATGGCTGAAGATGGAAGAACCGGACTGGCAACACGCCAGTTACCCTCCCATTGACTATCAAAATATCGTCTACTACTCCGCCCCCAAGGTCAAAGACGAGAAAAAGAAAAGTCTCGATGATGTTGACCCCACCCTCATCGAAACCTTCGAGAAGCTGGGGATTCCCCTCTCGGAACAGAAGCGTCTGGCCAACGTGGCGGTAGATGCTATTTTCGATAGCGTCTCCGTCGCCACCACCTTCAAAGAAAAACTCGGCGAAGCGGGAGTTATCTTCTGTTCAATCTCCGAGGCCCTGCAAGAACATCCGGAACTGGTGAGAAAATACATCGGGAGTGTGGTTCCCGTCGGCGATAACTACTTCGCCGCCCTCAACTCCGCTGTCTTCACCGATGGGTCCTTTGTTTTTGTTCCTAAAGGGGTAACCTGTCCTATGGACTTGTCTACCTACTTCCGGATTAACAACGGCGATTCGGGACAGTTCGAGCGGACCCTAATTGTGGCCGAGGAAGGGGCCTCTGTGACCTATCTCGAAGGCTGTACCGCCCCGATGTTTGACACCAACCAACTTCACGCCGCTGTGGTGGAACTGGTGACATTGGATGATGCGGAGATTAAATACTCCACCGTGCAAAACTGGTTCGCCGGGGACGAAAACGGCAAAGGTGGAATTTACAACTTCGTCACCAAACGGGGACTCTGTAAAGGGAAAAACTCGAAAATTTCCTGGACTCAGGTGGAAACGGGTTCGGCGATTACCTGGAAGTACCCCAGTTGTGTTCTCGTCGGCGATAACTCTGTTGGTGAGTTCTACTCCGTGGCCTTGACGAATAACTATCAGCAAGCCGATACGGGAACCAAGATGGTGCATATTGGCAAGAACACCAAAAGCACGATTATCTCGAAAGGGATTTCCTCTGGGAAGTCCAAAAACAGCTATCGTGGCTTGGTGAAGATGGGGCCGAAAGCCGAAGGGTCGCGGAATTATTCTCAATGTGACTCGATGTTGATTGGGGATAACGCTGAGGCCAATACGTTCCCCTATATCGATGTTCAGAACAATCTGGCGAAGGTGGAACATGAAGCCTCGACCTCCAAGATTGGCGAAGACCAGTTGTTCTATTTCGCTCAACGGGGTATTTCGGAAGAAGATGCGGTATCCATGATTATTAGTGGCTTCTGCCGCGATGTCTTCAATGAGTTACCGATGGAGTTTGCGGCGGAAGCTGATAAACTCCTGAGTCTGAAGCTCGAAGGCGCTGTGGGTTAATTGGCTTGGGGTTCCGTCATTCGTTGGGGTGGCGGAACCACAGAGTCACAGAGGACACAGAGTGTTTTGGGCTTTGTTTCTGTAAAAATACAGATGGAGAATTTGCATTTTTGGCAGATTTAGAAAACTTTAAAGGTGAGTATCTCGACGAGAACTTACAGTTAAAACTGGGTTCTATGAAGTTGCAACTTGACCAAGTGCAACAAGAGGTTCAGGCAATCAAATCTTTGTCAAGTGGCCATAAGCAAAAGAGCAAGCGAATCCTCAAGATAAAACTCAGAAGCCTTCATGAATATTTCGAGAGTTTGCAAGAAGAAGCTCAAGAGTGTCAAGAAGTGATTGATGCCGTTTTTACTCAACTAGATAGCTTGAATGAAGAAAGCCCCTAGAACTCTCAGCTAATATCCTTTTCAAGCCAATCTATACCCCAAACTGACCACAACCACTCCCCAAGCATTACGTTTGAATTAAAGCACCATGATTGTTGAAAACAGCGACGTTATTCTTTCAGTTAAAAACCTCAATGCGACGGTTGAGGGAACGCCAATTCTTAAAGACCTGAACTTGGAAATCAAGGCAGGTGAAATCCACGCCATTATGGGACCCAATGGCTCAGGAAAGAGTACCTTTTCTAAAATTCTCGCCGGACATCCTGACTACGAAGTCACCAGTGGTGAAGTGATTTATAAGGGGCAAAACCTCCTCGACCTCGAAGCCGATGAACGGGCAACGGCTGGGGTGTTTCTGGCGTTCCAATATCCCATTGAGATTCCTGGGGTCAGTAATTTAGACTTCCTGCGGGTGGCCTATAATTCCCATCGCAAAGCTCAAGGCTTGGAAGAACTCGATACCTTTGATTTTGAGGATTTAGTCGAGGAAAAACTGGATGTCGTCAAGATGCGGGCGGAGTTCCTGACTCGTAGCGTCAATGAGGGCTTCTCCGGTGGGGAGAAAAAACGCAATGAAATCTTGCAGATGGCGTTGCTCGAACCGACGTTAGCAATTCTTGATGAGACGGATTCTGGGTTGGATATTGATGCCCTGAAAACCGTCGCGGGTGGTGTGAATCAGTTGGCGCAACCGGATAATTGCACCCTGATGATTACCCACTATCAACGGTTGCTCGATTACATTATTCCCGATTTTGTCCATGTCATGTATGACGGGCGCATTTTGACCACTGGGGACAAAGACTTAGCTCTGAAACTCGAAGAACAGGGCTATGATTGGGCGATCGCCGAATTTGCAGCGGTAGGGGTATAGGTTATTTAGTTATGAGTGTGAACACAATTACCAAAAACAACGTCACTTCCCTGGCGCAGTTGGTGAACCTACGCCAGCCTGTGGTGAGTGATGGCGAGATTCTCAACCCAATTCGCGATCGCCACCAGGCCCGCGTCCATGAACTGGCGATTCCCACGACACGGGATGAAGCCTGGCGCTTCACGGACTTATCGGAACTGACTCAAGTCGACTTCGCCCCAGCCCCCAGCGTCAGCTTGGAGGCCAGTCAAATTGAGCTAAATCAGCTTCCCGAAGCCCCCGAAAGTCGTCTAGTGTTCGTGAACGGACGCTACAGCGACCACCTCTCTCAATCCCAAGGGTTACCGGACGGCCTCTATGCGGGGAACCTGGCCAACCTTCCCCCAGAGCAAAAAGCCAAACTGGCTGACTACCTGGCGCAACAACCGGGCCAGGAAGAAGTCTTCACCGCTCTCAACACGGCAAGTTTCCAAGATATGGCCGTCATTTGGCTACGTCGTGGAACAGTGGTTGAGGTTCCCCTGCAACTCTTGTTTGTCTCCGTTCCCGATGGCCAAGCTATGATCACCCAGCCTCGCTGTTTGGTGGTGGCTGAGGCCAATAGTCATCTCACCTTAGTCGAGGAGTTCGTCTCTACCGTCGAAGGCTGTCCCGACTCCCAAGCGATGGCCTATTTTAATAATGCCGTGACGGAGGTTTGGCTGGAGGACAATGCCGAGTTAACCCATGTGCGCCTACAACGGGATAATGGGTCTGCCTTCCATATTGGTAAAACCGCAGTCACCCAAGCGCGAGATAGCCGTTACGCCTGCCACACCCTCAATTTGGGGTCACAACTGTCTCGCCAAAACCTGGATGTCTATCAAACTGGCCCGGGAACGGAAACCACCCTCAATGGGTTAACCTTGATTGGTAAGGCGCAAACCTCGGATATCCACAGTACGGTGATTTACGATCATCCCAACGGCACGGTGAACCAGCTTCATAAGTGTATTGTGGGGGATAAAGGTCACGCGGTATTTGATGGTCGGGTTGTGGTCATGAAAAAGGCTCAACTCACCAACGCCAACCAACTTAACCGTAATTTGTTGCTGTCTCCCAAGGCCCGAGTCAACACCAAACCCCAGTTAGAGATTGTGGCCGATAACGTCAAATGCAGTCACGGCGCGACGGTGAGTCAACTCGAAGCCGATGAGGTGTTTTATCTGCAAAGTCGCGGTTTAGACAAAACCACGAGTCAAAATCTCTTGGTTGATGCCTTCGCCGCTGAAATCCTGCAAGAGATTCCCGTTGAATCCCTGCAAACGGCGATCGCCCAATGTGTCGCCTGTCGAACCATTAGCTATTAATCCCCTTCCCGATTCCCCTCCCCTCCGATGGAGGGGCCAGGGGCGGGTTCCCCCTCTTGCCTCTTGCCTCTTGCCTCTTGCCTTCTTCCCCCTATGACCCTCGCCACTGCCAAAACCCTAGCCGATCGCACTCGCGCTGACTTCCCGATTCTGCATCAGGAGGTCAATGACAAACCTCTGGTGTATCTGGATAATGCCGCCACCTCTCAAAAGCCCAAAGCGGTCATTGATGCCTTATCTCACTACTACAGTCGGGATAACTCCAATGTCCATCGTGGGGTTCATGCCCTCAGTGCTAGGGCCACGGATAACTATGAAGGAACTCGGGATAAAATCGTCCCTTTTATTAACGCCCAGTCTCGCAATGAAATCGTCTTCACCCGTAATGCTAGTGAAGCGATTAATCTGGTGGCCTATTCTTGGGGAGTGAATCACCTGAAGGCGGGGGATGAGATTATCCTCTCGGTGATGGAACACCACAGCAACCTGATTCCTTGGCAAATGGTGGCCCAGAAAACGGGGGCGGTGTTGAAATTCGTCGGTTTGACGGAGACGCAGGAGTTCGATTTTGAGCAGTATCAGTCTCTCTTATCGGAGAAGACGAAACTGGTGGCGGTGGTTCATGTCTCCAATACTCTCGGCTGTATTAACCCGGTTAAGGAGATTGCTGAACTGGCCCATCAGCAGGGGGCAAAGGTTCTCATTGATGCCTGTCAGAGTGTGCCCCATATGCCCATCGATGTGCAAGATAT
The DNA here is from genome assembly GCA_020386575.1 of Phormidium sp. PBR-2020. Taxonomy (GTDB): domain Bacteria; phylum Cyanobacteriota; class Cyanobacteriia; order Cyanobacteriales; family Geitlerinemataceae; genus Sodalinema. The sequence goes on from CP075902.1 coordinate 1,269,222, forward strand.
CGATTGTGACTGGCTGGTGGCGTCGGGCCATAAAATGTGTGCGCCGACGGGGATTGGCTTTCTCTATGGCAAATTGGCGTTACTCGAATCCATGCCGCCGTTTCTCGGGGGTGGGGAGATGATTGCTGATGTGGAACTGCACTCGTTTACCTGTGCCGAATTGCCCCATAAGTTTGAAGCGGGAACCCCGGCCATTGGCGAGGCGATCGCCCTGGGAGCGGCGATCGATTATCTGATGGAGATTGGCATGGAGGCGATCGCCGACTATGAACATGAACTCTGCCGCTATCTCTACGACAAACTCGCAAATGTCCCAGGCTTAACCCTCTACGGGCCCAAACCCCAGTCCGACGGCAGTGGACGGGCCGCCCTAGCCTCGTTCACATCTGCTGATGTCCACGCCAACGACCTCTCGACCCTCCTCGATGAGTCTGGGGTTGCCATTCGCACTGGACATCACTGCACCCAACCCTTGCACAAACTGCTGCAACAAACCTCAACGGCCCGAGCCAGTCTCTATTTCTACAATACTCACGCCGAGATTGACACCTTTATCGCCAGTCTCACGGATACCATTAATTTCTTTAAGAGCATTATGGGTTCGTAGGGGCGAACCGCAAGTGTGCGCCCTCTCATCCTCGATAACTCCAGGTATTGCGTCCGCGCGTCTTAGCCCGATACAACTCCAAATCTGTCCGATCGATGAGATCCTCAACCGACCCAAACAGGTTGGGAATTTGACTGGCAATCCCCAAACTCACCGTCACATAAGCAGGTTTTCCATCATGTTCTGAATGAAATATTTTTAAATTTCTCACCGCAATACAAATCGATTCGGCCACCTGAACAGCACTGTTCAGGTCAGTATGGGGCAACAGCACCACAAACTCCTCCCCCCCATAGCGAGCCACCAGATCAGACGGACGCTTGAGCAGTTGTTTGACTGTAGAGGCGATTTCAACTAAACAGCGATCGCCAGCGGGGTGACCGTGCAAATCGTTATACCGTTTAAACAAGTCTACATCCAACATAATCAGCGATAGAGGGTCCTGTGACCGTTGGAGTCGCAGCCATTCTTTTCGCACCTCCTCATCAAAATGACGGCGATTCGAGATTTGGGTCAGTCCGTCTGTACAGCTCAACTTGTTCAAGCGAGCGTTGATTCGGGCTAGATCCTGATTCGTCTGCTTCAATTCCTGGGATTGCCGATTTAACTGTTGTAAGAGGCTAGACTGCTCGATGGCGATCGCCAATTGATCGGCAACATGACCCGCCAAGTCGATGTCGTCTGTCTGCCAAGGGCTGTTGTCGTTGGGTCGGTTTAAAGATAGACTGCCCCAAATCCGACCATGAAGACTAATGGGGGTCAACAACCAGATCCCGAGAAACCTCTTCAGCAGTTTCTGACCCACTGGCTCCCGTATGCTGGCGGGATCGTTAATCTGTACCACCTGCAATTGCTTCAGTCGGGCAGCAAACGGATTGTCCTCATCGGGAACATCAGCCTGAAGAGCTTCCGCTTGAGACGACTCCCAGTCGGACAAGGCTCGATGTCGCCAACACCCTTCATCCGGCAGATATTGCACGATCGCCACTCGACCTTGCAAGAACTGGCCAATTTCAAGGACGGCGGTGGTAAAAATCTCATCGAGAGTCAGAGAACGGCGAATGGCTTCAATGACCCGGTTTAAAGCCCGTTCCTGCTGCACCTTTCGATTTAAAGCTTCTTCTGTCGCTTTGCGATCGCTAATGTCAATGCCAACCCCGAGAATCTGAGCGGGAGTCCCGTCGGGGTGGCGATTCAACACCACTTCGCGAGTGTCAACGATAACCATGTTGCCATCTTTGCACCGACACTTGTCCTCCTTGTGATAAACGCAATCTTTGCGATCGCCTTTAATCCTCTTCTTGTGAGCCAGGACGGCATCCCGCTCATCAGGATGGTAAAGGGTCGGGAGCCAATCTCTCCCCAAGGCTTGGATTTCGGCAAGGCAATATCCCAGTTGAGACTCGTAGGCGGCGTTGGCGAAAATGACGGTTTGGCGGTTGAGGTCGTAGACAAAAATTCCCACGGGGGCAATATCGGTGATGGTACGGCAGAAAATTTCGCTCTCCCGTAAGGCCAGTTCTAGCTGTTTTTGTTCCGTTACATCGATATAGGCGATGGCCGCGCCGTAGCGGTCTAACGGAATCGGTGCCGCACTCACCCGAATCCAGCGCACCCGGTTGTCGGGGCGCACGACACCCATCTCGACACCTAAAACTGGGCGATTTTCCTCAAGGGCGCGCACGCTGGCATATTCGCACGCTGGCATGGGAGTTCCGTCGGGGCGGATTATTTGCCAAGAGGATTCGTCGTAGGTGCGTTGGGTCTGTTCGCGACTAGCAATTCCTAAGATGCCTTCGGACGCTGGATTCGCTTCGATTACCTTGCCATCGGCATCGGTGATCGATAGTCCCACAGGTAACGTCTGAAACAGAGTTTGATACTTTTGCTCGCTGGCGCGCAGGGACTCTTCTAAACGGTGGCGATCGCTAATATCCGCAATCAGAGCATAATAGCCTTGTACCCGGTTTAACTCGTCGATATCGGGAACCAGGGTAGCGTGGATATAGCGAGTGCCGCCTCGACTGTAGGGAACGCTCGTTTCGTAGGTGACCGTTTCGCCAGTTAAGGCCCGATTAACGTAGGCGCGAACCGCGCGATAAGCCTGTTTGCCAATGACATTCACGAGGCGCTGGCCATAAATCCGCTCCGGCTCAATGTTAAACCAGGTCTCGTAGTTGTGGTTAACGTAGCGATAGCGGCGATGGCGGTCTAAGTAAGATAGACAAATCGGGAGGGCGTCCAGTAACTGTTTTACCGGGTCCGAGGTTTGCCATTCGCTTTCGAGTTGAGTACAAGTCGGCGGTAACATAAGGCAATTCCAACAACGAACGACCGTTCGCCCCTCAGTGGGGATGGGTCTGTTTCTAGCTGACCCAATGTACCGAACGACACCGAAAAAAATTTTCCTTTAAGCGAGTTATAACGTAGCAATCAAGACACCTGCGAGTGATACGGGTGCGCTTCGGTGTTAGCTAGACTACGTTTCAATTAAACCTCAAATCGTACCACAATAGGACTTTTCATGAAGTAATCTAATAAAACGTTACCTAGTTTTTATTTTATATTAAGATTTAATTAATATTTGTTTCCTGTTCTTTCTTTTTATTTCAATTCAATCTTAATATTAAGCATTATGGGTTGATATATAGTGGCTCCCCTCCCTCTACCCCTGTCATGGCTGAAGCCGTAACCTAGGGACTCAGCGGCTCTGCCGCCTGGTACGGGAGGCAGAGCCTCCCAATTGGCATTCCTTGGCTTCAGCCAAGAAACGAGGGAGGAGGGAGAAGGAGAACGAGGGGGGAGGAGAGAGCCGTTTCTCAGGCCGGTTAGAGATCTTTCTCGCCCAACTCACGAATCATATGATCGAACGGCTCATCGATGAAGCTGGTGTCAATGCCCGCTTCGGCGACTTTAGCTTTGACAATCTCCTTCAAAATGCCGATACCGATGACCGTGGGGCCAATGGCCACGTTGAGGGAGTTATAGGTCTCTCTCAAACCGGCCAACACCCGCTCATCGAGAACATCCGTATCTCCGGCCACCCAAGAATAGGTAGCATAGCGTAGATAATAGTCCATATCCCGCAGACAAGCCGCATAGCGACGAGTCGTGTAGGCACTCCCACCGGGGCGGATGAGTTCAGGCTGGTCATTAAACAGCGTCGAGCCAGCTTCTTTAACCACCGCCGCCGCTTGACCGTTAATCAGGGCTGCGGCTTGCACCCGAGCCGTACCCGTCTCAAAATAGGACTTCAGGCGATCAATGGCCACACCATCAAGATAGCGGCCCGTAGAATCGTAGTTTTTAATCAGCGTTGTAATTGCGTCTTGCATGAAATGCCTCTTCGTTATAAATACTGACCGATGGACTATAGCTTACCTCACCCTCCCAACATGAGCGTCAAGGGGGAGGTCACTGGGAGCCACTGAACCCGGCTTCCTATAGTATTATTCCGCCTGGGCCGCACAATGTTTAGAAAACTCAACAATCTTTCATAAACCGTTGGCCCTCATCCTAGAAACCGGGCCCTGTCCAGGATATTTCTGAGATTTTTGCGAAAAAATGTATAAACCATTACAAATCATCGCCACAGCAATCCCTAGGATGAATCAGGTATTCGTCAGCACCTAGCCCCACCCCTGCGTGCGTCTTCCACGTACCGTCCGGAAAAGCAACTACTGGCAAACTCCAACGATTTTCGCGATTATAGGGAGAAGTAACCCATGCCTGAAACGCCACAAGACGTCCTGAACATGATTCAGGGTGAGAACATCGAACTGATTGACCTGAAGTTTGTTGATCTGTTCGGAATCTGGCAGCACTGCACGTTCCACCGCAGCCTCGTTGAAGAGGAATCCTTTGATGAAGGGATTGCCTTTGATGGCTCAAGTATCCGGGGCTGGAAAGCGATTAACGCTTCGGATATGTCCATGGTTCCTGACCCCAGCACAGCCTGGTTAGACCCCTTCATGGACACGCCCACACTGAGCATGGTCTGTTCTATTAAGGAACCCCGAACCGGCGAGTGGTATGAGCGTGACCCGCGTTCCCTGGCTGATCGAGCCTTGCAGTATCTGCAATCGACCGGAATCGGAGACACGGTTTTCTGTGGGCCTGAGCCAGAATTCTTTATCTTTGATGATGTTCGCTACGACCAAAACGAACATGAAGGCTACTACCATGTCAATTCCGCCGAGGGGATGTGGAACTCTGGACGGTCTGAAGAAGGAGGCAACCTTGGCTTTAAAACGGGCTACAAGCGTGGTTACTTCCCCGTTGGTCCGTCAGATACCCTGCAAGACATTCGCACGGAAATGCTCCTAACCATGGGGCGTTGTGGGGTTCCCATTGAAAAGCACCACCATGAAGTGGGAACCGCTGGACAATGTGAACTGGGGATTCGCTTCACTGACTTGATTAGTGCTGCTGACAACGTGATGACCTATAAGTACGTGGTCAAAAACGTTGCTCGCAAATATGGCAAATCTGCCACCTTCATGCCCAAACCCATTTTCAACGACAACGGGAGCGGGATGCACACCCACATGTCCATCTGGAAAGACGGACAACCGCTGTTCTTCGGCGATAACTACGCGGATCTCAGTGATTTAGCCTTATATTTCATTGGCGGCTTGCTCAAACACGCACCTGCCGTCTTGGCCTTCACCAACCCCTCCCTGAACTCCTACAAGCGTTTGGTTCCTGGGTTTGAGGCTCCTGTGAACTTGGCTTACTCTCAGGGTAACCGCTCGGCATCGATTCGGATTCCCTTAACTGGTTCCAACCCCAAAGCCAAGCGGCTTGAGTTTCGTTGCCCGGATGCGAGTTCTAACCCCTATCTCGGGTTTGCCGCGATGCTGATGGCTGGCCTCGATGGGATTCAGAACAAAATTGAGCCTGGCGAAGCTCTCGACGTAGATATCTACGAACTCAGCCCTGAAGAACTGAGTAAGATTCCCTCGACTCCGGGTTCCTTGGAAGGTGCGTTGAGTGCGTTGGCTCATGACAGTGAGTTCTTGACCAAAGGTGGCGTCTTTACCGAAGACTTTATCGATAACTACATCACCTACAAGCTCGATAACGAAGTCAACCCCATCCGCCTCCGTCCCCATCCCTTCGAGTATATGCTCTACTACGATGCCTAAGTTGGGATGCCTAGGCTAGGTGTTGGGATGGTTTCGTCCTAACTCTCTTCACAACCAGACGGAATGCCCCTCACTTCAGTGTAAGTGGGGGGTTTTTTGGGCAACACACCGAGGCTTAGGGCGCTAAACTAGGTTTACCCATGGTTCGTTTTTATATTTTTCGTGATGTCATCTTCTCAACTACTCGATACTCGGACCACTAATTTCGGGGACTTAATCCGCAATGGCAAAATCTACCGAGTTCCCGCGTTTCAGAGAGACTACTCTTGGACAATCGAAAATTGGGAAGACCTCTGGCAAGATATTGAGTCGATTTATCAAGATGGCGATCGCAGTCATTATATGGGGGCAATTGTTTTACAGAACTCTCTCGACTCAGATAAAGAATTTACGATTATTGATGGCCAACAGCAGCTGGCGACGCTCAGTATTTTGGCGATCGCCATTCTTGACAAACTCCAAACCTTAATTAATCAAGGACAGGCAGTTGAGGAAAATCGGGAACGTCAAGATATTCTGCGGCGAACCTATTTAAGTGATAAAGACCCTCGTTCGTTACGCTATTCAAGTAAATTACTGTTAAATGCGAATAATAATGATTTTTATCAAAGCAACTTGATTAACCTGCGTCAGCCCAAAAGTTGGCGACGGCTTACTAAATCTAATCAATTATTGTGGCAAGCCTTTGACTATTTCTCGAAATGCTTAGATGAACTCACTCACGTCATTGAGAGTGGGGAAGAACTGACAACATTCTTAACCGATGTGGTTGCCCAACGCTTGTTATTTATTCAAATCAACGTTCAAGATGAGTTGAATGCTTATACTGTTTTCGAGACCTTAAATGCTAGAGGCATTGAACTTAGTGCCACGGATTTACTGAAAAATTATTTGTTTTCCCTATTTCAAGGACCCGATGACTTACGAGAAGCTCAACGGCAATGGGGGAGGCTCGTCAATACCGTAACCATGCGCAAATTCCCAGATTTTTTGCGTTACTATCTAAGTCTGTTTCAAACTCGAGTCCGTAAAGAGAGACTCTTTAAAATGATTCGTCAATCGGTGACGGACAATCAACAAGCGTTTGACTTATTAAATGACCTAGAAAATTATAGTGATGTATTTGTCGCTCTAGGAGATTCTCATGATGAGCTATGGCGAGATCAGCCGAATTGCCAGCCTTATATCCGAGAACTCCAGCTTTTTGGCGTGAAACAGGCGTATCCGACCTTGTTTGCCGCTTATGTCAAATTTTCTTCCTCAGACTTCCTGCGTTTGCTAAAACTGATTGGCATCCTATCATTTCGGTATCTTGTCGTGAGTCAACTCAACCCCAATGAGTTAGAGAAGATTTACAATGACGTGGCGATCGCCATCATGAACAGGCAAATCACAACACCACGAGATGTATTTAATGCCTGCCGCTCAATTTACGTTCCGGACCATAAATTTCAACAAGACTTTTCTTTTTTAACGATATCAACCAAGGGACGCAAAAAACTAGCTCAATATATCTTAGCCAAACTCGAAGAACATGAGTGCGGTCATCCCATTGAGCGTAATAGTTTTTCAATCGAGCATATCCTCCCCGAATCAGCCAGCGAGAGTTGGCGGCGAACCTTTACGGACACTCAACTCGACGAGATGACTGATCGCCTAGGGAACCTGACCCTATTAGAACCCAATTTCAATCGTGAGCTAGGTAATCAACCCTATGCCGTGAAGCAGCAAACCTACCAGAAAAGCCGGTACCGCTTAACCCAGGGCATTTCAGCCCAAGAATGGACGGCGGATAGCCTGGTCGATCGCCAAAACCATTTAGCGCGGCAGGCGGTTCAGATTTGGCAGCCGGATTTTGTGTAGAATAGACGAGCTATATACTTCGTCGAACAAGGCATCAACTGTGCGTATCTCACTCAACTGGTTGCAAACCCTCATTAAGATTGATCTAACTGCAGACGACCTGGCCCATCGCCTCACTATGGCGGGGTTTGAAGTGGAGGAGATTGAAGAGCGTAGCACCTGGGCCGATGGGGTGGTGATCGGTAAGATTGTGAGCATTGAGCCTCATCCCAATGCCGATAAGCTGCGGGTGTGCCAAGTCGATATTGGTAGCGGTGAACTGCAACAGATTGTCTGTGGTGCGCCCAACGCGAAGGCAGATATCTACGTTCCAGTGGCTACAATCGGCACGAAGCTGCCTCAAGTGGATCTCAAGATTAAACCCACCAAACTGCGGGGAGTCCCCTCTAATGGCATGATTTGCTCCCTAGAGGAAGTGGGGTTAACCTCGGAGATTGATGGGATTCATATCTTTGCTGAAGGCGATGGGGGCGAGTTCCAAGACAAGATTGGCGCTGATGCTCGGCCATTCCTGGGACTCGATGACTCGATTTTAGATTTGACGGCCACGGCCAACCGGGCTGATGCCCTGAGTATGGTGGGGGTTGCTCGGGAGGTGGCGGCGTTGACGGGGGATAAGCTGGAGTTACCCCAGGTTGAGGTCTCAGACATTGCGTCTCAGGCATCTCTAACGGTTGATGTGGCTGAGACTAACGCCTGTCCGGCTTATATTGGCACGATGATTGAAGGGGTAACGATCGCCCCCTCCCCTGACTGGCTACAACAACGACTACAAGCGGCAGGAGTGCGTCCCATTAACAATGTGGTGGATATTACCAACTATGTGATGTTGGAATGGGGACAACCCCTGCACGCCTTCGATCGCGATCGCCTACAACAGCTCACGGGTCAAGATTCCCTGACGATTGGAGTTCGTTACGCCAACGATGAGGAAACCCTGACCACCCTCGATGGCCAGGAACGAACCCTTCAAGAAACCAATCTACTGATTACGGCTAATAACCATCCCGTGGCCCTAGCGGGAGTCATGGGAGGGGGAGAGAGCGAAGTCCATGCAGGAACCACGAATTTGGTCTTAGAGGCTGCCCTATTCGACCCGGTGGCCGTGCGTCGTTCCTCTCGCGCTCAGAATTTGCGGAGTGAGTCCTCCTCGCGCTATGAACGGGGGGTCAACTTCGCCGAGTTAGAAACAGCCTGTCAGCGGGCGATCGCCCTCATCAGGGAATTAGCTGGCGGAACCCCGGTGGCCCAAGCTAAAGCCGACAGTCGCCCGGATCTGTCTCAAACCCTGACGTTACGGGTGGCCCGAGTGCGTCATGTCCTCGGTCCGGTGCATCTCGGGGATGAGGTGGGAGACCTCCCAGAAGCGGATATGAAGCAAATCCTGGAACGGCTCAACTTTATTGTCGCTCCCACAAAAGAAACGGGAGTTTGGACGGTGCAGGTTCCTCCCTACCGTCGCCGGGATATTGAACGGGAAATTGATTTAATCGAAGAAATCGCCCGTCTCTATGGCTACGATAATTTCTGCGAAACCCTGCCTAAACAGGGAACCCTCGGCCAGCTTTCCCCGGAATTTGCGCTAACGGGACAGTTGCGGGAAGCCCTACGGGGAGCAGGTTTGACGGAGTTAATCCACTATTCTTTGGTGAAGCCTAGCCAAGAGCAACAAATTTGTTTAGGGAATCCTCTATTTGCTGAGTATTCTGCCCTACGAACGGAACTTCTCCCAGGGATGATTGATGCCTTTGAGTACAATCTGAAACAGGGGAATGGTGCGCTCAACGGCTTTGAGATTGGGCGAGTGTTCTGGAAAGAGGGAGAGACGTATCAGGAGAAAAACCTGGTGGCCGGGATTCTTGGGGGCGATCGCACTCAGGGACGTTGGGTACGGTCTGGAAAGGAACAGCCCATGTCCTGGTTTGAAGCCAAAGGGGTGTTACAAGGGGTGTTTGATCGCCTAGGCTTGACGGTTTACTATCAAGCCGACGCGGGAGATCGCCGACTGCATCCTGGACGTACCGCCTCGCTATGGTTGCGGGGTCGTCAGTTGGGACATTTCGGCCAGCTTCATCCCCAGTTGCGTCAAGAACGGGAACTTCCCGATGAAGTCTATGTGTTTGAGTTGGAGTTAAGCTTACTCCTAGAAGCCCTCCCATCGAGTCAGGTTCCTAAGTTTGAGCCTTTTTCGACGTTCCCAGCCAGCGATCGCGATTTAGCCTTTTTCGCTCCCCTAGATGCGGAAGTTTTGGAGTTAGAAAAAGCCATGAGTCGGGCTGGGGGCAAGTTATTGGAGTCAGTGGAACTGTTCGATGAGTATCGCGGTGAGTCGGTTCCTGAAGGTCAGCGTAGTTTAGCCTTTCGTTTAGTCTATCGGGCCGGCGATCGCACGCTCAAGGATAAAGATGTGGATACCGCTCATCAGAAGGTGCGCGATGCGATCGTCAAGAAGTTCAAGGTAGAACTACGGAGTTAGTCCGAAGCGGGGGGGAGGGGTGTAATCCCCTCCCGTTCTGGTTAGGAGCGATTTCTCCGTCTTGACAATCTCAAATCTCAGGTCATAATGGTCAGTAAAATTACGTAGAGTTTGGGTGCGATCGATGGCTCAACTTGCATTACCTGAGATTTTAGGGGGGCTGTTCTATGTCGATGAGTTCTGACAGGCTGCTGATGTTCGAAAAGCACACGGACAAAAAATCATCAGCGGACTCGGGTACTGTTCAACCCCCAACACTTTTAGTTTTGCACCCTAAACGCGACAAAAGGCCGGTAGTCACCACTCCAGACCCGTTCTTTGACAATAATCGATGGACTAATGGCGGGGGAAGTCCACGCCCTGACGAACGTGTCACTCTTGACCTACGAGGTAGAGACCAGCCCTCAGGAGGAGGTCGACCGGGTGAGGGCGAAGTAACTGTCAGTAGACGAGCTGGTTCCCATCGAATTGTCTGGCGGGGCGATGGTGGCTATTTCGCCCAGGGTGAGGTCAGTTACCCCGCCAAGTGGGAATCGTTCAAATTGAGTGAGTTTTTGCCGCGAGACAACCGAGACCCTGTCACTCAGACTCGGATAGATAACTTAAACTTTGTCACAGAAAGTGAGCTGGAGAGTTTAACCCTGGGTATCTATAACCCTGATGGACGAGTCTTAAGTGCTGTTCAGCCGCCCAAAGAGACCGGTGAGACTCTCGGTGTAGACCTGAGACGGCATATACCGAGTGGTTTAATTGAGGATTTCGCAAGTGTAACTTCGAGCACTGTTTTAACAGATGTCATGATCAAGACTCCTGAAGGCTATACCTTTAGGGTTCACACTGATCGTGATGCTGAAGCTGGAACATCACGTCTGATTAGTCTGGAACAGGATTTACCAGAAAATGACCCCAGTGGCGTGAGTTTAAGACTCGATGAGGGGGGAACTGTGGCCTTAATCAACCGTCAACCCGATCCCCTGACAGGGATGCAACTCGAGGAGTTCTTTGATGCGGACTTCTATTTGGCCAGTAACGCTGATGTCGCTGATGAGGTGGCCAATGGAGGAATGGCTGATCCCCTAACCCATTTTCAACGTCATGGACAATATGAGGGACGTAATCCTAATGGGTTCTTTGATACCGCCTTCTATCTGGCCAGTAACCCGGATGTGGCGGCGGAAGTGTCCGAAGGTGGGGTTGAATCGGCGGTGGCGCATTTTATTAACTATGGGCAATTTGACTGGCGATCGCCCAATCCGGCTTACAGTGATCTTGCCTATCTGGTTCGCAATCCGGAAGCCTTAGATGCCTTGGCCTCCGGGGAGTTTACCACCCCCGTCGCCCATTTCTTAAACGTGGGACAGGATCAAGGATTCTCAGCGGTTCCTTTTGCCTAGTTTCCCGCCGAGGCTTCGCCACAGCACTCGCTTTCGCCAAGAAGTTCAAGGTCGAACTATGGTGTAATCCCCTCCCGTTCTGGTTAGGAGCGATTTCTCCGTCTTGACAATCTCAAATCTCAGGTCATAATGGTCAGTAAAATTACGTAGAGTTCGGGTGCGATCGATGGCTCAACTTGCATTACCTGAGATTTTAGGGGGGCGGTTCTATGTCTGTGGATCCTGAAGTAATAGAACAGGCGAAAATGCCGAAAGACCCAGAATCATCAGGAGACTCTTCCGACATTAGCCCATGGCCTTCCGACGGGAATTTGGGAAGGCCGCCTACAGACACAACCGTCATTGAAAGAACGGTCAGGGTCACCATACCGGGGGGATCTTATCGAATTATCTGGCGGGGCGATGAGGGCTATTTTGCCCAGGGTCAGTTCAGTTATCCTCCTATTACCCAGTCATTTACCATTAGAGAGTATCCACAAGATGACTTCAACGGGTTTACGGATATTCCGAGAATCGAGATCAACGGGGTTAGAGTACGTGCGCTAGATGATACAGACTTAGACGAGAGATATTCATATCCTGTCAGCACAGATCGCCTAGATCGCTTAAACCTTTTCATCTATAACCCCGAGGGAGATATCTTAAGTGGTGTTCAGCCGCAGAAGGAGACTTGGGACAGTCTGGGGATAGAGGTCTTACTGTCTGAACCTAGGAATTTGACGACTCTAATAATTCAGACGCCTGAAGGCTATACCTTCAGGGTTCAAACTGATCCAAATGCTGAACCTGGGACCTCCCGTCTGATGAGTTTGGACCAGGATTTACTGGAAAATGACCCCAGTGGTGGAACTCTAAGACTCGATGAGGGGGGAAGTTTAGCCTTAATTAAGCGAGATCCCCTGACAGGGATACAATTTGGGGAGTTCTTTGATGCGGACTTCTATCTGGCCAGTAACCCTGATGTGGCCGATGAGGTGGCCAATGGAGGAATGGCTGATCCCCTGACCCATTTTCAACGTCATGGACAATATGAGGGACGCAATCCCAATGGGTTCTTTGATACCGCCTTCTATCTGGCCAGTAACCCGGATGTAGCGGTAGGTGTGGCCGAAGGTTGGGTGGAATCGGCAGTGACGCATTTTATTAACTATGGGCAATTTGATTGGCGATCGCCCAATCCGGCTTACAGTGATTTCGCCTATCTGATTCGTAATCCTGAAGTCGTACAGGATTTAGCCTCGGGAGAGTTGACCACCCCCGTTGCCCATTTCCTCCAAGTGGGCCAAAATCAGGGATTCTCAGCGATTCCCCTGGCCTAGTTTCTCCCCCAGGACTCGCCACCATCTCACTCCTCGCCCTAAAATCGAATAACATCAAAGCTAAAGTGAGATGGCAAGGTCTTAGGAGAGTGGCGATGCTGGAACAGGAGTGGATTGACAAGGGAATTGCCCAGGCGAAGGCGGGAGATTACGTTGAAGCGATCGCCGCCTTCAGCGAGGCCATTGAGGCCAACCCCATCTCGGCGATCGCCTATCGTCAGCGAGGCTTAGCCTATTATGATGCTGGGCGTATTCATGATGCCATTTCTGACTATACCCAGGCCATTAAACTCCATCCTAAGGATTTCGCGGCCCATTATGGACGGGCGATCGCCCGCCTGGCCCTGAAAAACTATACTGGGGCCTTGTCAGATATCGAGGTCGCCCTGCGAGTCAACGGTGAACACGCCGCCGGACAACGGTTACGGGGAACCCTCTGCCGCAAACTCGATGATATCCCGGAGGCGATCGCCAGCTTCAAACGGGCCGCACAACTCTATCTTGATCGCAAGGATAAGGAGAATTGCCAAGCCTGTCTGACGGCGATCGCCCAAATCAAACCTCAATCCCAACTCACCCCACCGCCATCTCCCCAAACGTCGCCCCCTCCCACTATGCCCAGCGTTGGGGATATTTACGGAGAACTCCTCGATCGCATTGGTCGCGGCGATGTTCAGGGTGCGCTGAAGGACTTAAACTGGGTCTTGCAAGCCGATGATGGAGATGCCGAGGCCCATTGCTGTCGCGGTATGGCCTATCTAAAACTCAATCAACCCGAAAATGCCCTCAAAGATTTTAATCGGGCCCTAAAACTGCAACCCAATCACCGCCTCGCCTTGCGGAATCGTGGTAAAGTTCGCTTCCAACTCGGCGATCGCGCGGGTGGAATGGCTGACTTTGAACAGGCCCTGCAACTCAACCCCGATGATGTGCTGATTTATGTGGCCAAAGGAAATGCTTTTCGGGATGTGGGGGATTATCAACAGGCGATCGCCACCTATAAACAGGCCCTCTCCCTCGACGATCAATGTGCCTCGATTTATCTCAGTCGGGCCCTGGCCTATACTCGCCTCGAAGAAACCCGCCAGGCGATCGCCGACTATCAAACGGCCTTGTCTCTCTTTAGCGAGGCCGATGATTGGGATAACTATAATGCCACTCTCAAAAAACTAAATAACCTGCAAGCCGGATTCTCCCGTTCCACTCCATCCCCCACATCTTCCCAGTCGATTAACGGGCCTGAGGCGGGCCCTTCACCCCGCAAAGAACGGTTGCGAATGCTTGTAGGAGGACATTGGGAAATCGCCGAACGCCTACTCGAACAGGCCCGACGCTATTATCCCAACCAATCTGAAGACTGGTATATCGAAAAGGTAATCCAAGACTTAGAACGCAATTTTAATAGCTAACTCAACTATAATTTGAATCCAAAATCCTGAACGGTGACAATTCTTGAACTGTCCTCAATTCCCCTGCAATGAATAATCTATCCGGAAAATGAGGGTAACGGGGCGCATACTACCGATGTAGTAAAACGGGTGCAATACCCAGGGGTATCGACCATGAAAAGTGCGCCAGAATGCCCACGCTGTGGGAAATATAGCATTGTTAAGCAAACCGACAGCCGATGGACTTGTCTTAACTGTGGCTTCTCTAAAAACTTATCCCATCGTCATTCCCAACATAATCACGACTCCGATGCTGATCACGAAGATGGCGGTTGGTTTGGCATCTTTGTCTTAGCCGGAATTCTTTTAGTGGTTATGGTCGAAGTTGCCTATAGCCAAGACTCTCTACAACAACATCGAGAGGAATTGATTTCAGCCATTCCCCTCGAACAGTTATAGCAAAAATTGGTCTGAATAGGACAAAAAAACTTGGGAAAAGAAGGCAAGAGGCAAGAGGCAAGAGGCAAGAGGCAAGAGGCAAGAGGCAAGAGGTCGGAGATTCTCTTCCAACTCAGAGTATCCTTACTGAGTGTCCTAAGGCAATCTTCGATTGCTATACATCGGCCATGAACCTATCCCCAGTGTACTTCGGTGGCAATTGGATGCAAAGCCGGAGCCAGTTGATTAGAATAAGGGGGCGAGAAGAGGAAAAAGGGACGAGTTATGTCCCTTTTTTTTTGCAGAACGGCCTCTGATATTTATTTTATTAGCCATTTCTATTAAGACTTTTTTGTGAGTAAAAGTCATTTTTTATAGACTGCCTAGGCGTTAAGACTGTCTAATTTGAAGTGTTTGCCGCTAAAGGTGAATTGGGATCACAGTCCGCCTCTTCACAGGCCCCAATACTGACCCAGGCACTGGTTCCATCTTGCCAATGTTCTTTCTTCCAGATGGGGGCGGTATGCTTGAGAGTATCGATGGCATACTGACAGGCCTCAAATGCCTCACCGCGATGGGGGCAGCCGACCACAACTAAGACACTAATCTCTCCCACCATCAACTTGCCAATACGATGATAAATGACAAGGGAGCGGATTTCAGACCAGCGTTGTTGAATCTGAGACCCAATTTGACGAAACATCTGTAACGCCATCGGTTCGTAGGCTTGATATTCCAGATAGTTCACCGGTTGTCCGTCGGTATTATCTCGGACCATGCCACTCATGACGACGATGGCACCATTTCCTGAGTCATCGGCCTGTTGGTAGGCATCCCTTAGCGTCAGAGGGGCAAACTTGATGGCAAAATCGGTTTTCATGGTTGTTTTTGGAAACAAGATGAGAGAGAACTATGAACGTCGCCAGTCAAACCAGGCTTGCTGGAGATGGGCTTGACGGGGATGGGCCGTTTGCCAGTGATGATGCCATAGTTGCCAGAATGCGGCAAAGAGATCGTCATCTGGTGGGGGAATCTTGGCTAGGGCCTGGATGGAGGCATTCTGTCGCATCAGCAGGGCGATCGCCTGAATCCAGTGAGGGGCGTTATCTCCGAGGCTGTGGGCCCCGAGGAGTTGTCCTGACGGGCTGACGAGGAGTTTGGCGAATCCCGAGAGATTGCCCCGCCGTTGGCTTGATTCGAGTTGATAGAGGGGAAGGGAGAGGCTAATAAACCCATCGCCAACTTGATGTTGGGCTTGGGGGGACGTTAAGCCGACAGCGGCGATGGGGGGAACTGTGGCGATCGCCCGGGGGATGGTGCTGTAATCAAGGGGACGCTGGCGGAATCTCAGGGCGTTGTGGGTGGCCAGTTGCGCTTCGTATCGCTCTAAGTGGCGATCGCTATAGCCCCCTAAGATTGAACCACAGGCGTAGAGATGGGGCTGGGCCGTTTCTAGGCTGGGACTGGTTTTAAGGGTGTGTTTTTGGCATTTTAATGGCAATTTGTCAAGGAAAATCCCGGTTAAATCAGCGCCCCAAACGGGAGCCAGAATCAGAGCCTCCGTTTCCAGGGCTTGGTTCCCCACTTGCAGCCAAATCTGGCCGTCAATCTCGCGAACTTGCCTGATGGGGGTAGCGGTGCGGACTCGAACCCCAGCCGCCTCTAGGTGAGCCTGGAGTAATTGCCCCAATTGGGGATCTTCTTGGGGTAAAAGCTGGGAGTCCTTGAGGAGGAGTTGCACTGAGCAGCCGAGGCGGGCCAGGCTTTGGGCCAGAACCGCTCCTTGGGGGTCGCTGCCGACGATGAGCAGTTGCCGAGGAAGTGGCTTGGTGAAGAGGAGTTCTAAGTTGTTGAGGCTGTAGTGGGGAACCGTCTCGATGCCATGAATGTTGTAGGACTGAGGTTTGGGCGGGGGGGCCAGGAGATAACGGCGCGATCGCAACTCCCGAACTCTCGGGAGCAATTGCTGCTCTTTGAGGCGTACCTGTAACTGGGGTTGGCGGTCAAACTCCCCTTGTCCTAGGATGACATCTACGCCTTGCTGGGCGAGAGTGGCAGGAGAACGGAGGATAGCCAGGTTTTCCATCTGTTCCTGGGCCAAACGCCAAATCCTGGGTAAATCGGCCTCTGAGGGCTGTTGCTGAAGCTGGGCCAGGGCCAAGTCACTGTGAACGCGCCGCCTCCAGGTGGTAACTGGGGGCAAGATCCAAGCCACCCGCGCCCCCCATTGGGCCGCCAGGGAGACCGAATCGGCCGCCCCATCACTATCTCCCACCACCAGCCAATCGTACTCAAACCCCATTGTTGACGTGATATTGGAACGACTCCATTATCCCCCCTGAGCTGCCCGCCAGTCTTGGGCCCGTTGCTGAATTTGGGCTTGTTCTGTGGGGGAAATCCGTTTGAGATGGCTTAACATCAAATTCATCCGTCCGAGGTCTTTGAGGCGATCGCGGTGTCGGAGGAGGAAGTCCCAATAGAAAATGTTAAAGGGACAGGCGTTGTCACTGGAGCGGGAACGGCGATCGTAGCGACAGTTTTGGCAATAATCGCTCATTTTATGGATATAGTTGGCGGAGGCGGCATAGGGTTTGGTGGCTAAGCGTCCCCCATCGGCGAATAGGGCCATTCCCAAGACATTGGTTTGCATGACCCAATCATAGCCATCAATAAAAGCCGCGTGAAACCAAGCCTCTACCTCTTGCGGCGACAAGCCGGCGATGGTGGCAAAATTCCCCAAAATCATTAAGCGTTGGATATGGTGGGCATAGCCACTGCGTTCGACTTGTTTAAGCACCTGATGTAAACAGTTGAGATCGGTTTTGTCAGCATCCCAGAAAAACTCCGGTAGGGGCGTATCATGGTCAAACCAGTTACTCTGGGCGTAGTCGGGGCCAAAATGGAGATACAGTCCCCGCATGTATTCCCGCCAGCCAAGAACTTGTCGGATAAATCCTTCTACACTGGCGATGGGTAGATTCCTCTGGTGGTAGGCGGTTTCAGCGGCCTGGATGACCTCCTGGGGATGGAGTAAACCGAGATTGAGATAGGGAGAGAGCAGAGAATGCCAAAGGGTCTCCTCTCGAGTGACCATGGCATCTTGATAGGGACCAAATTGGGGCAGTTGTTCCTGGAGGAAATAGTCCAGGACTTCTAGGGCCTGCGATCGCGTCACGGCCCAAGCAAAGCCCTTGATCTGGCCATAGCCACCCTCTGGGGAGACCTGTTTGACCTGTTCTATCACCGCCTGAGTGACTTCATCCGGCGGAAAACTCAGGGGTTTGGGAGGCTGTAAGTCTCCTTTGGGAGGTTGGCGATTGTGTTTGTCATAGTTCCAGGTTCCTCCTTCAGGTTCCTTGCCATTCATTAACACCTGAAAGCGTTTTCGACCCGTTCGATAGAAGGATTCGAGTAACAAAGACTTGCGGGACTTGGCCCAGTCCAAAAACTCCGTTTGAGACCAAAGAAAGAGTGTATTATCTAGGAATTTGAGGGGACAGGGAAGCTCGTACCTCTCCAGACGCCGCTTAAAGGGGATGTCTTCAGGTTCCATGAGCCAGACTTCCGAGAGGCGATAGCGGTTAATCCAGTCCGTCAGAGGTGTTGCGAAGGTTTCCTCGATGCAATAGGTGACATCCCAGCCGGCCTGGGTCAGTTCAGCGGCGAAGTGGCGCATTGCTGACCAGACGAGTACCAGTTTTTGACGATGATAGGGGCGATCGCAGGCAAACCCAAGGGACTCAATCAAGAGGATAGGAGGACGTTCGCACTCGTCTATTTGCTGCAAGGCGGGGTGAGAGGGGGAGAGTTGATTACCAAGAATCCAAATACCAAAGGTCATGGCGGGGAGCCACCCGAGGGAAACGTCCTGGCCAGGATACCCCGATCTACAGACAGTCGGGGGAATTGTACCGATGATGCCGTCGTTTCTCCGTAGAATTGCTAGACTAACCAACAGTTACCCATGGGCGATCGCTCGCCCGGGGTCCTAACGACTCACGTTACCCGGTTCAGTGTTACCCGTATGTCTGAGGCTTCCCAACTTCACCCAATCCCCGCTAACCGTAGCCTAGGGCAGTCGACGACTCGTTGGCAGTCGCTACGGCAGATGCTGTTACAACCGAATATGTTGGCGATCGCGATTTCCCTGGGACTTCATGGGGCCGTGGCCGCCTCCCTACCGCTGATGGGGTTAAATCAAGAGACCGAGGCGGAGCGGATTCTCGATAGTACCGTAGTGGAACTGACTTCAGACGAATTAGCCTTTTTTGCTCCCTCTGCTACCCAGGAGTTTGGGGCGGGGTCAGGCTTTAATTTTGAGCGGGAGATGGGTTCGACAACGCCTCCATCTCTGTCCAATCGCGCCACCTTCCCCCCCCTCCCCCGCGCAATTCAACGGACCATAGCCGCTCCTCCATTGAGGAACGCTGGAGTAATTGGGATGATGCAACCTCCTCACCTCCCCCAATGAGCCAACGCCATAACAGCTATACCTATCGTGCGCCTGAGTCGTCTTCCCAGACGGATACTGATATCTGGGAACAGCATCAACAACGTGAATGGGAACGGATTCAGGGCGATCGCAGCTATTCCACAACCCCGCCACCGGATCGCGTATCTGAAGCAGATCCAGGTCTGAGTGAGCAGGAGCTGTTAGAAGAAAAGAAGATCATCGCTTCCTCTGAGTCGGAAAGAGAAACGGAACGGGCCGCTGCGGATAACCTCCCTGAGAGCGGTGAGATGGCGCAGGCTTATGGTCCATTAGTCGACCGGATGACTCGTTTCTATCGGTGGCACAACTCGCTTGGTGAGGCCAATCCTGACTTAAAAGGGCAAGTACAATCAAAGGCTGAACGAGATCCCCAAGTCATTGAGGGTATATTACCTCCTCTACCGGGGTATCAGGAGTTCGTGGGACGTTCTGTTGATGTGGGGGTTCTCGTGAATCCTCAAGGGGAGGTGGTACAGATCCGTCGTTTATCCGATGTATCCGCACAGGATAGGCTGATCTGGCGACAACTCCTCGACCATACCTTTGAACGATACGAGGGGTTCCCAGAGGCTGAACTGTTCCGAACTTATTGGTTCGAGGTTCGCTTTTCCCCGGAGGCCAGACCCTTTGAAGCGGATCAACCGGTTTCCGAAGCTGAACCTGAGGCAGCCAGGGAGCCTGAACCAGAAACGTTGACACCCGCTCAGGACCCGCAGGCGGCCTGGGAGTATCTTCTGCCCTTAGAGGTGAGCGAAGAAGCTGAAGAACGCTGGGTAGCTTGGTTCCATAATATTGAGGCGGGTTTGAGGCTCCCCGAACAACCTTCCTTATCTATTAAACGGGAGCTTCCCGCGTCACAACTCGCCGCTCCCCAACGAGTGATCTTTGCCATCCTGGTTGATGAAGCGGGGAACTTGCGAGAGTCAGAACCTTATTTCTTGCAATGGACGGGGGATGAGCAGTTAGATAACTATGCCCAACAAGCTCTGGTGGATAGCTTAGCCCAAGGGGAGTTAGAACTGCCGGCTTCAGGGGAGGTGATGGCCGATGTGGTGGTGGTAGACCTGGTTCCCAGCGAAGGCTCCCCGAGTGCGATCGATAAATCCGTCCCAGCGGACAACCCCTCCCAAGCTCCAGAAGCACCTGATTCTTCCCTCAAAAAGTAGCGGTCAGCATCCATCCTCTCCCGCGTCTGTGCTTGGACTCATTCATAGATTTGATATAATCAGGGTAATGCCATTGTCCAACTCTATCGGGGTTGATACCTTATGCCTCTGCAACATCTCCCCAACTCCATCCACCGGGTTCGTGCCCAGCTCAGAACCCTGGCTAGCCCTTCTATTTGGCTATCTATTCTGGGGGTCGTCTTCATCCTAGGGGTGGCCTGGCAATATGTTGACCGGCGTGGGGTTCGTCAACTCGCGGCGGACTTTTCCCTGGATGCGTTTAATAATAATAATGACGATCCTTCGAGATGGCAGGGGGAAGTCTCGGGAGAAGATGCTCGCATGGCTGCGGACATTGATAGTTCTGATGTCTTGCAACAAATTATCTCCCAACAGGGGACTCCGACTCCAGTAGCCCAACCCCAGTCCGACTCAGACCGGGAAGACAACATTAACCGCATTCTGGAAATTCTGGCTAATCCTCAGGAAGCCGCTTCCTCTCCAGAGGCGAACCAAGATGAGGACGCAAGTGCCTCTAACAACACCGCTTCACCCGAATCAAATCTATTTCTGCAGGGGTTAGGCTTCGATAACGACTCGGGTTCATCCTCGTCTGGCAACCGTCCCCAGGGGATGGAAAACAGCACCTTGAATCAGTTTTTAGCGTCGGGGAATGGAGACGCTTCTGCGGAGTCATTGCCCCAACTCACACCGATGGAACAGGGGTTCCAACAGTTAGCCAATCCTCGCACCGGTTCCTTGGGACTCATGCAACCCTTGTCGGGGTCAGAAACCCCCCAGCCGGCTCAAGGTCGTGACTCACAAGAGCGCGAGGCCCAAGCCAATGGCCGCAATGGGTCTGAGAATGGAGAAGCCCGCGCTGATGGCCGTGCCACGTCGGCGGAGACGCTACCCGCGTTTGCGATGCCAGTCCCTCAAGCTGGAGGACAAGCGTTTCAATCCACTCCTCAGTCGGAAACCGGGGTGTCCACCTTTACGGGCTATCCCTACAATCCTAATGCTGTACAAGGGGCAACTCCTCAGGCTGAGATGGGTAATCCCTACGGTTCGCCGAATCCAAATGTCAATCCGGGTCTTTCGGGGAGTCCCACCACTCGCTATGGTCGACCAACTCACACGGACCCGGCGGGACAACAGAACGCCGGCGCCGGTAATCCCTATGGGGTCCAGCCAGGAGGCCAAATGGGGGTCGGTCGTCCTAATGGCTCTGCCAATCCCTATCACGGAACTCCTGGTGATGTCTTAAATCCCAATGGTGCAGTGTTTCGGGGTCCTGTTCCTGAGGGAACAACGGGGTATCCTAATGGCGGCGCCATGACTGGCACGCCGCAGGGTCAGGAAAGCTTACGCAATCAGCCAGTGGAGCCGTTCTCAGTCCCTCGGACGCCACCTGGACGCTCGATTGGTGGCGGACGGATTAATACGTTTGCGAATCCTTAAGCTGTCACTGGGGGCCATGGGGCCCCCAGCTTGTTTAGGACACTCGGGTTGTCGTTCTAGTCGTCAAAATGGGTGATGATGGCGTCGGCGAACTCGGAACATTTTAGGGGTTCCACGGCGGGTTCTAATAGACGCGCTAGGTCATAGGTGACTTCACCCTTGGAAATGGCGGCGCCGAGTCCTTTTTGGATCAGTTCGGCGGCTTCATCCCACCCCATGTATTCCAACATCATGACGCTGGAGAGGATGACGGAAGCGGGGTTGATGCGATCGAGTCCGGCGTGTTTGGGAGCGGTTCCATGGGTGGCTTCAAAGATGGCGCAGGTGTCGCCAATGTTGGCTCCGGGAGCCATTCCTAAGCCTCCGACAATGGCGGCGGCGGCGTCGGAGAGATAGTCGCCGTTGAGGTTCATGGTGGCGAGGATGGAGTATTCGGCGGGACGGGTTTGAATCTGTTGGAAGATACTATCGGCGATGCGATCGTTCACCATGATCTTCTCTTTCCACTTTCCGTTTCCATGAGTCTCCCAAATGGCTTCGAGAACGGCTTTCACCTCGTCACAGGCTTCGGCTTTTTTCTCGGGGGTGAGGGAGTCGTAACCGGGTTCGAGTTTACGAGCGTTGTCCTCTAGGCTAATGTCAGGGTTGGCTTCTTTGTTGCTGAGAATCCAGGATTCCCGTTCGGTGACGCATTCGTCGCGAAACTCGGTGGTGGCCAGTTCATACCCCCAGACGCGAAATGCGCCTTCGGTGTATTTCATGATGTTTCCCTTGTGAACGAGAGTCACCATCTGTTTCTCTTTGGGAAGGCGCAAGGCGTGTTTGATGGCCCGACGCACCAGTCGCTGAGATCCCAGTTTACTAATGGGTTTGATGCCAATTCCTGAATCGAGGGGAATCTGCTTGTTTCCATGTTCTGGGGTGGCGGGAATCAACTCCTCATTAAGCTGTTTGATGAGTTGGTTGGCGATGTCGCTTCCTTGGGCCCATTCAATCCCGAGATAGATGTCTTCGGTGTTTTCCCGATAGATGATGACATCGAGTTTTTCGGGACTTTTGTGGGGGGAGGGGGTTCCCAGGTAGTATTTACAGGGACGGACGCAGGCGTAGAGGTCGTTAATTTGCCGCAAGGCCACGTTGAGGGAGCGAATCCCACCGCCGATGGGGGTGGTGAGAGGGCCTTTGATGGCGATTCCATACTCGCGGATGGCTTGCAGGGTATCTTCGGGGAGATACTGAAATTGCCCGTATTGTTCGCAGGCTTCGTCTCCGGCGTAGATTTTGAACCAGCTAATTTTACGTTTGTCGCCGTAGGCTTTGGCGACGGCGGCGTCAATGACTTTCTCGGTGGCGGGCCAGATATCGACACCGGTTCCGTCTCCTCGGATGAAGGGGATAATCGGGTTGTCGGGAACGACGGGTTCGCCATCTTTGAAGGTGACTTTGTCGCCAGTGGTGGGGGGGGCAATTTTTTCGTACATCTCTATCTCCTTGTTGATACAGATCCCTTATGGTTGGATATCTAGCTGACCCTGATGGGGATGGTTATGAGTCAGGGGCTATGGGTTGAAGATCGTCTTAGCTTACCATGGCTGGCTTCTCGGGAGGACTCGGAGATCTCCGGAGATTTGGATAATGTTATCGATTCAGGAGATTGTCTTGGGATCGGGTGTGGTGAGTTTTAAGCCTATTGATTTTGGGAACTTTGGTCTGCTAGGATACTAAGAAGAGTTTGCGATTGTGGGTGCAGGAGAGATGAATACGTTTGAGCTGGGAGAGGGTTTACCGTTTTCAGTCGATTATGGGGAGTTGTTGGAGAAGATACTACGGGAACTGCGACAGGAAGAGCTATTTAGGGTGAGTCAAGGTGGGAGTGATCGCCTGATGGTGAATGTGGATGCGATCGCCCAAGCGGTAGCACAACAGCAGATTAAAAACCCCATTTTTGGGGATTATTCGGCTCGTTCAGCTACGTTGAATTTAACGGTCGATTTCCGCGATCGCTTTAATTCCATCATTCACAACTTGCGTCAGGACGTGGCCAGCCAGTTACAGCAGCAACTCGACACAACCGGGTTTGATATCAATGACTTACTGACTCCTCTTACGGAAGAATCATGGAGTCGGATCAGTTTTGCTCGTGAAGCCTCTAATTCCACATCTGTCCCCATTGCAGATTTAGAAACCCGAACCCAAGGACGGGGTGGAGATTCTCTGCTTAAGTTCCACAAAGTGACCATCACGGTGGGTGAGGTTAACCAGTTTTCAGAACGAATGGAAGCTGGCTTAAATCGTTATCTGGACGATATTTTAACGGATGAGGACGAGTTACAAGAGGCGCAAGAGGCGGTTCAGGAACGATTAATAGACTCTCCAGGTTCAGATTTCTATCGTTTGCAGCGAGTGATGGATCGTGAGTCGTTAGGACGGCTAAAAAAAGAGGCGAAAATTTGCTATTTAGAGTATCTCAGTCAGCAAATTGATCGAGAACAACATCCTGAAGTTGTCTATTTAGATGACTTAATTCGTCGTTTACGAGATATTGACGAGTATATTAGCCAGCATCCGTATGGTCATTACAGTGTTAACTATCGCGGAGTTGAATTGAATTACAAAGATTGGTTTTCACGCTCAGAATCGTTAGACGCATTGCCAATTATCCCGATCCTCTCAGATATTTTAGGGGAAACAACGAATGATAGCAATGGTGATCGTATTTTTACCTTTGGACTTAAGCTGAAGTTTGGAAACGAAGTTCAAGCACGAGGTGGAGACCCTGTGTTTG
Source organism: Phormidium sp. PBR-2020 (assembly GCA_020386575.1). GTDB lineage: Bacteria > Cyanobacteriota > Cyanobacteriia > Cyanobacteriales > Geitlerinemataceae > Sodalinema. The sequence continues at coordinate 1,293,758 of CP075902.1, forward strand.
ATTATTATTGTAATATCTTAAATCCCGATAAATGGGAAGAAAACATCAAGGAAAGTGAGCGAGACACGGTCGCTCGCAAAGTATTACGGGTCCTGTTTTTATACTATTTTGTATTTGCTTATCGCCCTAACCCAAACGCGACTCGTAAAGATGGTCAACCGGAAGCACCATACGATGTAATTTCTAGTTTTAATAATAATGTACTTCCCATTTTTAATGGTAGCAACGAAGAGAATAAAGCCAATATTTTGCGTCTTATTCTTAAGGGATTTAAAGATATTAACGTCTCTGAAAAAATACGTAAACTCAGAGACTTACTTAAAGGAACAGTGAAAGGTACGAGGGTGTTACCACCTCAAGTTTTTCAGAAAAAAATTGGTGTATTTCGAGGAATTTTAAGACAATCGCCTAATTCTTTAGGGAATGGAGATGTCTTTGATGATGTGGTGAGTCGCAATCCTAAGGAATGTCTGCGCTACATCACAATCAAGGATGACTTTACCTCAGATGACACCTTTTGTCAACTTCCGGTTCACTTTAAGTTTGAGGATATTCGCTATTATTCTAAGCAAGAAACTGAGAGTTTTGATTGTTCCGATGCGGAGACGGATACAATTTATCAACTTCCTGTTTTAATAACTCCTCGATCTCGGACAAGTAGCGAAACTTCTCAAAGATATTTAGGGGGGACGCCGCTAGTCGTTATCGCCTACAATAATCGCTATTTAGATCCTGAAAAGATAAATTTGAATCAGGGATTTGTCTATCGCTTCACGATGTCCTTGTTGATGTATATCAGCTTGCGGGTGATTTTAGATGCGTTGGATTTAGAGGAACGGCGATTATTTATTCCTCTCTTACGTTTCCATGAGGGAAATGAACAAAATCCCTCGCCTGCGGAGAAGTTTATGGCGAATCTCTCGAAGGTGGTGGTTCATTTACTGGGTGAGCGATATTGGTCAAATTCTCAGGGGATTCGGATTAAGACTAGGAGTACTCATACGATACGCAATGCGTTTGCGTCATTGTATTCGGTGTTACCTCAAACTTATGAATTTAATCTACCTCAGCCTCAGGATGGATCTCAGGGAGTGGATAAGTTGGCGTTGTTGGTGGTGTCGAGTTTGGAGAGTGATGGGGTACGGCGAAATCGTCATCAATATCCGGGAATTTCGACGCTGTTTGGGGAGGCGATCGCCATCGACAACGATCAGGGAAAAATCACGATTCAACCCTTCAAAACCTTTTCTGAGAATTATGGCGATCGCCAGCTATACAACAATCCCTCCATTCTCAGTGATTTAGTTCTTCAACTCCATCAGGCGGGATATCGTCATATTATCTATTTGGCTCAAGCACCCTATACGAATCGACTCAATTTAAGCCAGATTGAGGAGAACAGAAATCTCTATTTCATGTCTCCTAATCTCATCAAGTTTTTAGTTGACGGACTCGATGATTTACATTTATATCCGGTGTTTGTAAATCAGTATTCTGTACTCAAACTCAAAAAATTAAACGACGGTTCTTACCGTCTTAGAGATACTCAACAGTTGCTGAATATCCTTAATGATCCCAGTCAGCATATCGTCGTTTTCTTTAATCTCTTCAACGGAATCACGGTAGGCCGGGATGGACGGTTTTACAATGGGGTGATGTCTTACTCAACTCTCATCAATGTCTATCCAGACATTCTCGATGACCAAGATATTCGCCAAGGATTGATTTATGAGGGGCCAGTGAAAACGGATATTTTGCGTTATTTAACTTTGTTTCACTTTTTCCGCGTCGAACGCCGCAAAAATAAACCAGAATTGAAGCTGGATCCGTATCAACAAATTATGGGAGATGAGGCGTTGCGTAAAAATGCTTTGTTTTATCACATGGATGGAAAAACTTATTTTAATAGTTTGGCATTTTTGACGGCGGTTAACTCCATTTTATATCCACAGTCTAACGAGCGTCAGGAGCGTTAAGAGTATGGTTGCAACGGTTGCGGAAGATTTGGGACGAGTGTTTGAGGTGGGGTTTAATGTCGGGATTTTGGCGGCGATCGCACAAGAGAACATCACTCATCATTTTGGCGATCGCTATCAGCAGGATTTGCAAAACTTGGAGTTGTCTGAGATATTAGATCGCATTTGTCGTAAATCGAATCTGGTAGATCCTCGTGAAATTGAAAGAGTGGAGACTTGGGGACTGTTTCTCCTGCAAAAAGGCTGGCTATCTGGGTTAAACTTCTTTCGAGAATACTTGAAATCTTTGGGAAAGGCGACGGCTGATCGAGAAATTCTCTACTATCAATGTTGTTTTACGGGAGACAACAGCGTAGGAACCTTAAATCAGGATGAACCTCGGGAAATTGAGGCTTGGCTGTCTCAACTGGGACTTAGTTTTACAGATTGCTCATATGACCATCTGCGGCGATATCGATACAAAGGGGGATTTCTGAAAGCAGATACCCTGATTTTGCTGCGACGTCGACGAAAGTTGCGGCTGTTGGTGGTGGATTTGTCGGTGTTTTCCGTTCGCGAGGCGGCGGATTTGCTGAATTTGCAAGATACCACCCTCAATCATCACCGCCGTTTGTTGCGACGGGAGATTAGTTACTTGAAATCCAAGAGTGTGTTTGCGAGTTTGCGTTTGGATAATGGGGAACCTGAGGATCTCGATTGGGAGTTGTCGAACGATCTGCGGCGATATTTCACGGCGTTTAAGCGAGAGGATAAGGAAGTTAGCAAATTGATTCAAGCGGGAAGTTATGGTTATAGCTTCTATCAGTTTTTGCAAGATCCGCAATTGGGGTTATGGGAGACATTGGGGAAAGAAGATTTCTTGATCAATGTGGTGGGATATAGCGATCGCTCCCTCAGTATTATGTCCCTCAATCCGCAACATCCGCAACATCTCAAATTTCTAACCACCTGTCAGGATATCTATCACAATGAACCTCGGGATGTTGAGATTACTGCTGCGAGACAGGATTTGTTGCGGGTGATTCGCCGCAATGCGGCTCGTAGTTTTCAGGGGGGACGGGAGTTTGTACGCAATTTATCTGAAATTCCAAAGGATGGGATTAACGTCATTCCCCCTCACCAGGAGGTGATTGAGGAGTTTGCGTCAACCCTGGCGTTGCGATCGCCACACGCGGAGGCGGTTCAAGCTGGCTTAACGTCGGATAAACCGTTGCTATTTCTCACGGGAAATCCGGGAATTGGGAAAACGACGGCGATCGTGGAATTTTTGAAATCTCATGTGGATGACGGGTTTCTCTTTTTCTATGTCAGTCCTCGCAAACAAGTCAACTTAGATATTATCGAGAAGTTCAAAGATTCCCAAACTCAGCAGTTATGTGATCCCCGTCTGTTGGCGTTGACGACAAATTCTGCATTGTTGGATCGCTACCCTAGAGAGAGGGTGGTGAATACGATCTGGGGACAGCGTTCGGGTGAGTTTTCTCGTCGGAGAGTCCGCTTTATTCCCTTTAATGAAAGTCCTCCTCCTCGAACATCATCCCCGCAACTGGTCCATCGAGAGACTGATCGCCATCTGCGTCAATCAAAAAATCATAAACCAGGAGTTTTGTCAACCCTTTGTGAAGGGATTTATACCGCGATTCAGGAACCCCTTTCTAATGCAATTATCGCCACAGCGTGCATTCAAGCCTTGCGGATTACCGAAAATAACGGTCATACTCTGAGACATTTTGAGAGAATTTTTAATGACTTTTATTATCGAGAGCGTAGACAAGTTAATTTTCCTCGAATGCGAGAGATGTCCAGCCGCATCAAACATCTATTTATTATGATTGATGAGGTGACGGGTGATCAGAGTGGGGTGAATTTTTTGCACGCCATCACGGATATCATTCATAAGTATGAACTCAACCATCCTCAATCGGGGTTTAATCTCAAGGTGATTGTCGCCGATGCGTCGATTGTGGATCAGGGAGTGATTCAACAGCATCTCAGTGATAAGGAACCTGAACCGGATAAGATTTTTGTGCGTCATCGGCGTGATCTGCGATCGCCACAGAAGATTCAAGTGGAGTCCCTGGAGTTTAGAAAAGGTCCTTTGAAAAAGATGCAGGGACAGGTGATTAACGCCAATTCCTATCCCGCTAATCGTCTCCGGTTAACCTATAAAGTGTTCGTGGAGTCGGTTCGTTTTGACCCAGAGTTGACATCCGATCAGATGGGAAAACTCTCGCAAGAGGTTCAGGAGCAGATATTAACGGATCTCAATCAACTGCGTCAGGACAATCCTCAGACTCAGATTTTAGTCTATATCCAAGATAAGCAACGATTGCAAGATTTAATTGAGTCAATCCAGGCTCAGGAGAACTTTGCGAAGTATGAGGACTATTTAGAGGTTCATGCAGATTTAAGTGATGAGGATAGAGGGAAGATTCAGGAGTTTCAGGATCGGGTTCAAGTGGTGTTTATGACGTCCTCGGCGAGTCGGGGGTTATCGTTTCCTAAGGCTCAACATATTTTGCTGGATGTTCCCCGCTTTCAGGTGGAACAGAATTTAATGGAAATTATCCAGGTGATGTATCGCTGTCGAGGTCAGTTTTGGGAAAATGATGGCTGGCGGAGTTTGGATGAGAGCGAGAAAGCCGTGACCTTTTATTTGGGCGATCGCGCGGTGTATTATAATGAGGAACGCCAAGATTTAGCGATTCAAGAAAGTCTCTTGAGTCTGTTGACGCTGTTGGTGATTCTCAAAACGGCGATTATGACGCGAATTGCTGGCTCGGGTCAAATCGGACGGGAGCAGTTTATGATGATTCCCATCGGTGGAAAGTCCGTCTCGATGTCCGGTCAAAGCTTAAGTGGTCAATTGGCGGCGTTGATTGATAAATTGCAGAAAGAATATCGCCGCAATCGCCGTAATACGACTGTTAAAGAGTTGGCGGAGCGGTTGCGATCGCTCTTGAGTCAAGGCGAGTTTATTGTTACGGAGAATGGTCGCAACAATCAGGAGGAGTTATCGTATTTGGGGGTGCGATCGCTCCTCAATCAAGAGTTCGCCAATCATTGCAATCCTCTCGCTGGATTATTGACGCTTCCCAAGCTAGAGTTGGGTCATATTTGCGGAAGTTTACTGCTGGTTCATATGGGTAAACAACGGTTATCTGAAACCTATACAATGGGACTCAGGACGATTCAAACCTCCGTCTCCTCAGAGTTACTCCAGCAGATGATTGCGATTCAGAATAGTTCCGAGTATTCCCCCAATCTTCAGCAGTTAATGGAATGGGGAATCCAGTTAATCCGTGAGTTACAATCTCCTCATGACTATACCCAGCGACTTCAACAGGGTCAGAGTTGGTCGGATCAGTATTATGCGATTCCCCTGTTTGCGTTTCTCTTGGGAGATATTATGGCTGAGTATTTCCACTCGGGAGTCGTCGAACCCGAAAAACAGGAGTTTCGCTCGCTGCTGAAGGAGTATTTACGTCAACTGTACCCCAGCGATAATCTTTTACCGATTGGAGATCGCTATCGAGAGTTTCCCTTTCTGATTTTTCGGAGTTATAGTCTCGAACAGATGCGATCGAAGTTATTTACGAGTCACTATCTGATCACGTCTAATGAATTAAATCTATTGAATTTAATTTTGGGGACGAATAATTGAGAGTAATTTACATACACGTCAAAAAATAATAATCAATAATTGATTGATTATTTCCAGGATTAACAGCTTAGCGAATAAACTGAATCTGGCAAATATTCAACGGCTCAACCGGTTCAAACTCTTTGCGATCAGAGGTTAATAAAATCCCCTGTTCTCGATTAGCCAACGTTAATGCAAAACAATCAGCCAAAGAAATTCGTTTTATGGTTGCCTTATAAGCTCCTGCTTGTTGCCAAAATTCAAACCCAAAATCTTCTCTAATATCCATGATAGCTCGTGAATCTTGAACAACTTGTGCGGCGATATCTTGTCCTCCAAAACGCCAAAAATCATAATAAACTTCACACATATTGATAGCATGAATCAAGCTATCTGATTGAGGATGTAATAAATAATCTTCTACAACCTCGCTTCCCGGTTCATTTCGAAAAAAAGCAATCACAGCACAAGCATCTAAAATAACCTTCATTTTTGGGGTGCATCTCAGTTAGGCGCGATGAGTATATTTACTCAGGACAAATGGGTGTACTTGGAGTAATTAAGCCGCCAAGTCCCCATTCAGGTAAGCACAGCGATGCTTCAACACCTTTGGCACATTCTCCTCTCGCCATTGTGCCCCAGGCAATTTCACCCTGAGTCCAATTTGTTTGACCAGGGACTCGACTTGACCCGAACCAATTGAATGTCCCGCTTCCTGCCAGACCTGGTAGTCAATGATGCGCTTAGAATGATGCTTCAAATAGTTGATAAATCTCGTAGCTCCCCGACATCGCTCTTGGCGCAGATAGCGAATCACCTGACGGGTCTCCCCTCGCCACAACAAGGCTCGTATCCGCGATAGCTGGGCAGCTGTGCCTTGTACCTTATGAGCATTCTCCATCAGATGATACCAATCGAGGACTTCGATACGTTGCTCTGGTGTCCCGATACCGTCAAAAATGTTCCAGACCCCATCATGACCATCTCCGAGACTGATAAATAGCTCGGCTAGTAGCTGGATATTCACCCAGTCGATTAGTCCTTCATTATCTTTAAAGAACGCTACACCTCCATGCTCGTGGACATTTAAGGCTTTGTACTCTCGCCACTGACCCGGTTGACCCTCCTCAGTTCGAAGGCGAATCATCCCACCATCGAGGCTGAGTTCCTCTATTGGTTCAGTGACCTCGACCTCACACCAGTCCTCTCGCTGGACAAAGCGTTGGAGCGTACTGTGGGAAATGCTCAGCCCAGTCAGCATGGCGATATCTTCTTCGGCTCTTTGGTAAGAGGCGTTGGCAGTGACAACGGCACAACACTTGAAAAAATAGGGACTCCAACGAGTTCTGGGTTCGACTTGTAGTTGTTGGGCTTGAGCTGTGGTGAGGGTGAGTCGGCCCAGGATGCTGGTTAGGGTGCGTTGTTTTCCGGTCGGTCGGTCGGTCGCCGCGTTGATAAAAAAATTCCCAGTTGAGGCAAAACATGTTCTTGGGCTTGAGCTCGAACGTTTTTCTCAATGCCTTCGAGGGTGGTCAGTTCAGCCGGGTCAGCTTCCTGGTAGAGAATCTTGGCAATTGCATCAAGATGTTGTTGGAGTTCAGCCTGCTTTTGAGGATTCATGGCTCAGGGGTGGTCAACAAGGCCTCCATTGTAATAGATGGACTGTTTCGAGGGAAACTGTCATTGAGTATAATTACTCACTCGCCTAACTGAGATGCACCCCATTTTTGCTTATTTTCTAACTCAATGTCGTTTTCTTTCCGCAGTGCAAACCCATTACTACTGGTCGGAATATCAGCATATTTACCTCGAAGAGAGGTAATTGTGTTGATTTTTATGTCATGATTTCGTCTGTTTTGGAGGATTTCAAATAACACCTCTTGATCGCGATCAGATAAGTAGTCCAGGGATTTAATAATGTCTTGTAGTGTCATCATGTCATTTCGTGATTTCTAGGTTAGGAACTTAACCCGTCCCCCGTCTGACGAGAGGCCCCCACCTCTCGCCAGATTCAGGAGTCGCCGGTTACAGACTCGTCATCTCTACCCCTAACCAAGCCTGGAAATTTTGAGACTGTTCAGGAGAGGGGTTGTCCACAGTCACCACCATATAATTAGCCGGACGGGGTTCTGTGAGGATTAGACACATCATTTTCAATTCGTCTTGATGGAAGAAACTGAGTTCAATTTCATCACCGGCTTGAAAGTCCTTGAGGCGATCGCCAAAGCCATCAGCGGTGACTCGCAAGCGATTAATCGCCAGCAACTCATCTCCCGGTTCCAATCCCACCTCAGCCGCTGGAGAACCGGCTTCAACGAAATCGACGAGGGTAATTCCGCGATCGTCACTCACCCGTACTCCCAGAAATGGCGGTTGTTTGGCTTCATCGGTTTTAATCCGTAAGCCGAAGGGTTCGAGATACTCATTCAGGGGTAAGTCTTCGGTTCCATGGACATAGCGATGGAAAAACTCACTTAAATCCTGATTAGCGGCGGCTTCAAAGGCCGCTTGCAGTTGTTGGGGAGTATAGCCAATTTCGGGTTTTCCAAACTCATCCCAAAGATGACGCAAGACATCGGTAAGCGATCGCGCGTTTTGGCTATTGCGGCGAATGGTCAAATCCAACATCAACGCCACCATTTCCCCTTTGAGATAGTAGGAAATTTGCGAGTTATCACTGTTGGCGTCACGGCGATAGAGTTTAATCCACGCATCCCAACTGGACTCACTCAGGGGCTGCACTAAGCGTCCGGGAGTAGTGTAAAAGCGGGTGACATCTTTACTAAAGATTTTTAGAAATGCTTTCCCGCCATAAATATGCGACCACAGGGGAATTAGCATATCATAATAGCTGGTGGCGCCTTCACAAAACCAGAGGGAGGGGGTGTAGTTTTCTGCTTCATAGTCAAACCGTTCTAAGGCTTGCGGCCGAATCCGTTTGACGTTCCAAAGATGGAAAAATTCATGGGCCACCAGTTGCATAAAGCGGCGGTAGCGATCACGATTCTGGAACGCCAGCCGGGGATAGTTGAGGGAACAACAGCTTTTATGTTCCAAGCCACCAAACCCACCAGCGGACAGATGCAGGAGAAAGAGATAGCGATCGTAGGGTAAGCCGTCAAAGAGATTGGCTTCGAGTTCAATGATGTGTTTGGTATCTTCGACGAGGCGATCAAGATTGAGATTTCCCTGTCCCCAAACCACCAAATCATGAGGTTTTCCTAAGACCTCAAACTGGCGACGTTCTTGAATCCCCACTTCAAAGGGATTATCCACCAACGTATCAAAATCGGCGGCATAAAAGCAGTTCGGTTTGTTATCGACTGCTGGCAGAGTTGTGGCAATTTGCCAATCGGGATGATGAGGATGAATTGTCACCTTAATCGGGTGATGTTCGAGTCTGGGACTATAGAAAAAGGTCGCCGCACCATTAAAATAGGCGTGAGTCTCATCGAAGTGATTGGTACGAACGGTGAGTTCGTTGGCAAAGAGACGATAGGAGATAGAGAGATTCGTGGTATTCTCAGTTTGAATCCGCCATTGATTTTTCGATTGTTTTTGCCAGTTCAGAGGGGTTCCGCTGTCAGTTTGTGCGGTCAACTCTTGAATTTGTTTGGCATATTCCCGCACCAGATAGGAACCGGGGGTCCAGACGGGGAAGTTTAAGTCCAGATGGCCGGCGGTCCAGTTGCGAACCTCTAGGGTGATGTCTAGGAGATGGGATTGAGGCTGGGACATGGCCACGTGATAGTGGAATGTCACCTCGGTTTGGGATTGAGGGGTTTGGGAACGGGTTTGGGTAGTTTGTATCACAGTCAGGTCTGTTGCGTAAGAGCCATTGTGCCTATCTTGACATAATTTTCTCGGCTAGGAGAGTCTGGGGAAGAATCTTGGCGGCGTCATTTCGCTGGAACAGTTTCAGCGGTGGCTTGTCTAAGCGACACCATAGTCTGTGTAAGGACGTTTGTAGGGAGGATGTAATCCTAAGACAATATCCTCTCGTGGAATCCCCATTGCAACTAAGTCTTCAGCAGGATTTAACTCTGTCAGGTTTTGTTGTAGCCAAATTTTTCCATCCTTAATATCAAAATGAATAATGGATCGATAAACCCGAGTTAGTTCTTGCCATCCCACATCCATCCATTGATAATGATCGCGCTGGGTATCAAAGATGAGTTGTGTTTCAACATCAGGATTGGATTGGCAATAGTCCTGGTTGGCGTAATCGGTGAGAAGGCTTTGGATTGCTTCTCGGTATTGGTTTAGTTTATCCATTTTGTGATTATCTCTTTAACCGGATCGTAAACAATTAGAAGCACTTTGTATTTTTGGATTGCGGCTTTTGTGAAATCCAGTTGAAAAAAGGTTTGATAACTTTCTAAGGGAATAGCTAAATAGAGGGTTCGTTCTGGTTCAATAGCTTCCAGGGCTAAACGGTAGCTTAAAAATTGCCCTAGTGCTGCATAAAAATCAGTGATTGCAGAAGGATTGAGAAAGCTTTTGATTTCGACGGCAATTTTTTCATTTTCTCGTTCAGCAGCTAATAATTTTTCTGCACCCAAATCAATTTGAAAGTCGACTTTTCCATATTTGAACCCCAAGGGATCTTGGGTGATGATCCACTGCTCTTTTGTGAGTGCTGTTTTAACAACATCGTGAAAACGGTCTTTTGCAGACACGGAATTTCTTTATAATCAATACTCCATAGTTTATCGCATCTGGTTTTACTTTGTGTACTTGTAACCTTTCAGGGGAGTGGGTGCAAACTGGAGAAGAGCGAAGGAATGGCTAAAAACGCTGAAATCCGCTGAGTGAGGTCTATGATGACATCATCCTGACATCAGCTTGGCAATGGCCTGCACGTTCTGGCTGAGAATCTCGGCAGCTTCATCTAGGTCTGCGTCACCGGTGAATTTCCCTAACCCGATGCGTAGGGAGCCTTCAATGGCCTCCTCAGACAGACCGATCGCACGCAAGACATGGGAGGGAGTTTCCACGCCGGAGGTGCAGGCGGACCCGGTGGAGATGGCCAGGCGATCGCGCACTCGGGCGATAATGGCACTGTTGGGAATCCCAGGAATGGAGATATGCAGGTTGCCAGCTAGGCGATGGTTGAGGTCGCCGTTGACCTGTAACTGGGGAATCTTGGCTTGTAGGTGGGATTGGAGGCGATCGCGTTGATGTGCAATGCGGGATTCGTCGGCCGGCATCTCCAGAGTCCGCAGCCGGGCCGCTTCCCCTAAGGCGACAATCCCCGGTAGATTGAGGGTTCCCGGTCGTCGTCCCTGTTGCTGGCCGCCGCCGTAGAGGAGGGGAGTCAGGGGGGTTTCGGGACGAACCACTAAGGCCCCACAGCCTTGGGGTGCGTAGAATTTATGACCCGAAACCGTGAGAAAGGTGATTCCCCAGTCGCGAAATTGGAAGGGGAGTTTTCCAACGGCTTGGGAGGCATCGCAGAGATAAGGGACTCCGTAGGTTTGGGCAATTTTGGCGATCGCCTCCACGGGATAGATAGTGCCGATTTCGTTGTTGGCGGCCATGACGCAGAGTAGGTCGATTCCCTGACGACAGTGGTGTTCGATGTCGTCGAGGTGGAGTTGTCCGGTGGCGGTGGGGGTGAGATAGTGGAGTTGCGCCTGTCCCCGTTTGGCGATCGCCTCGCAGGTGTCGAGAACGGCTTTATGTTCGAGGGGGTTGACGAGGATGCGTCGGGGACGGTCTCCTAAAACCCCTTGCAGGACGAGGTTAATGCTTTCCGTGGCCCCGGAGGTAAAGAGAATATCTCGGGGAGATGCACCGAGGAGGGTCGCCAGATGGGTTTTAGCGGTTTTGACTTGTGCAGCCGCGCGATCGCCGTAGGGATGGTCGATGCTACTGGCGTTGCCGAAGTGGTGGGTGAGGGTTTCGGTCATCACTTCGATGACGCGGCGATCGACGGGGGTGGTAGCGTGGTAGTCCAGGTAGATGGGAGGCATCGGTAGGGGGTAAGCTAGACGGGTTAGGGGTCAATCATCCTTGAGAGCTAGGTCAGGTCATGGATAAACAACAGGTTCTGGCGTTAGTTGATTGTCATCGCGATCGCCTGGAGGAGTTTGGTGTAAAAGCCTTGTTTCTCTTTGGTTCTGTGGCGCGAGATGAGGCGACGGCGGAGAGTGATGTCGATATTTTGGTTGAGTTTCATCATCCTGTGGGGTTATTTACGTTGCTGCGCCTGGAGTCGTATTTAGAGGAGCTTTTTGGCTGTTCGGTTGATGTGGGAACACCCAATTCACTGCGACCTTATGTTCGGGATTCGGTATTGAAGGAGGCGATTCGTGCCATCTAGGAGTTTTTTAAGACGACTCCAAGATGTCGTCGCTGAAATTGAGGTCATAGAAAGCATCACTCAGGGTTTAAACTACCAACAATTTTCGGATAATCCCCAAGTTTTGCGTGCTACTTTGTATAGCATTGCTGTAATTGGTGAAGCGATCTCAAGTTTGATTGATGATTGAGAAGCACTCGATTCAAGCATTCCTTGGTTTCAAATTCGAGGACTCCGCAATCGTGTTATTCATGAATATTTTCAAGTTGATACTGAGGTGATTTGGGAGACGCTACATTCAGATTTACCAATCCTAAAAAAATCTCTGACAGATATTTTAGAATCTTATCCATAACGTCTAAGAGGGGGTTTAGGAGAATCTTGAGGGATTCGTTAATGTCCTAAATATTGATATCATCTAAAGGTTGAAGATTCTCGTCCACGTCAGGAAACTCATCCTCCATTTTCGGAAAACTCTTCAGTAAAGACAGTAAAGAGATATCAGAAGACATCTCAGACCTATTTTCAATTATCGATTTTTGGTCTTTTTGCACCATGGTAAAACTCATAACATAATAAACGTCATAAACCAAACTTCTCCTATTTTACCTCAGCTTCAATCAATTCGCCAAATCCTCGAAATTCATCATCTAAGTAATAGAGCGAGTTACGAATAGCCTGACGCAGTTTAAGGGCTGGTTTCAAACAATCCCGGTCATAATCCATGACCGTCAACGATAGATGGGGATAGAGAATTTTTAGAAATCCCGCTGCCGATTTACAAATGGCATTTTGGTCACGAATATTTGCCGTTTTGTTGAACTGGGTATGTTGCTGAGCATAGGCATAGAAGCGATTATCATAGCGTAGGGATAAGAGTGCTTCGCCAAAAAAGTCCATCTTTAAGCCAACCTGGAAGGCTATCATATCCTGTTGAAACTTGGGGATTTCCCAACCGGGGATAATTCCTGCAATCCGGTCTAAAAAGGCAGTTTCGGAGAAGAAGTCAGGTAAATCGCTGATTAAGTTATGCTCGTTGCGGGGACGTAACTGCTCATCCAGTTGGATATTTGCCAACATCACTAAGGAACAATCACTAGAAATATCGGCAAATCCTGAGCGATTATAACGACCATTGGCAAGATAGTTTTTGAGCGGACCAATCACTTCATCAGGATTATCAAAGGTGAGACTTTGGACTTCATCGAGAACCACAACTTCATGGCGTCCCAAGAGTCCCACTTCCTTGGTTCGTCCGTTAATGAAGAGTTGTGCTGGGGTGACTTTGCCGCCACTGATTAGGGCAACTTTACTGTTGATATTCTCAAAAATAAAACTCTTTCCCGTTCCCTTGGGAGCCAGTTCCATAATATGGTGGTTGGGTTCAACTAAGGGAAGTAAACGAGCCAACATCCAGGTTTTTGCCTCATCGGTGTAGCCAGGATGCTCGGGGTTTGCCCCCATGGAACAGAGCATTAGGTCTCGCCATTGTAGGATATTAAACTTGGCGCGACAGTTGGCGTAAAGGTCTAGGTCAACGCTGGAACATTGGAAGGGTTCAAAATCAATGACTTCTACGGGTTGGTCTGGTCGTCCGGCGAGGGTGATTTTTCCCCAAACTCCATTGCGGAGTAAGAGTTTGTTGCGTTCGATGAGGTCGATGGGAATGGGACAGTTTTCTAGGCTGAGGACCGGAATGCTGGCGACGGGGTCTGGGTCGAGGCTTCCATCTCGTTGTAGTTTGACCCGGACTTGCATTAAGGCGATGAGTTTGTGCGTCTTTCCCTGAGACAGGTCAAACATAATTGGGTTTTTGTCGTCTTTACGGGGAAAGGCTTTGGCGACAAATCCATTTAGTTGAGTTCGTTCTTCGGGAGTTAGGGGGCCGGAACCGGGGACGATTTTGTCTAAGAGCCATTCGGCGACAAAGCTGGGGACTCCGGCGGCGGTGAGTCCACTGGAGGGGAGCCGCTGTTTGTCGATACTGAGGGGTCCGAAGACGTCGCGGATGAGTGCGTTGGGATAGTCGATGAGGTTAGATGAAGTCATCAAGGTTGAGGTTGCTGCTAAACAGTTGTTTAATCTCTAGGGTTGCGTCGGGGTTGAGGTTGGCGGTTCCGGGTTCGACTCCAGCATACTGAAAGGTTAGGGTTCCCGAGAGGGGGAGGGATGAGTTGGAGGCGTTGGGGGGAAGTTGGGGACAGGTGGGAAGGGTTAGGGGGAGGGTTTGCTGACTGTTGGGGGGAATGGATTGGCTCAGGGGTTGGCCCTGTTGGAAGTGGGGAAGTTGGTCGATGGTGAGAATGAGGTCGGTGAGGGGAACGGGGTTGGGATTGTGGATGCTCAGTTGCAGTTGTCCGGGTTTGTTGGCTTCTCCTGAACCGCTACAGTTGAGGAGGATGGGGGAACGCTGAACTTGACGACTGAGGACGGTGTAGCCAATAACGACTTCTTCGGGAAAGAGTCCACCGTGGGAGCCGATGACGGTTTGGTCTTGGCTGTAGCTGAAACTGGTTAGGGTTGAGGCGTCTTTGACGATGCTGATGTCGTGGGGGAGGTCGAAGTCATTGCGGCTTAGGACGACAAAGTTGGGATGGTCGGTCACTCCTTTGGCGGTTCGTCCCTGGGGGGTGAGGTCGGAGGGACAGGTAATCCCTTGGCTGGAGGCTCCGAGAAGTTGGCCGTGGTCGCTGGAGATGACGATTTTGAGCCGATCGCGTTCGGGGTGTTTGTTGAGATAAAAGTGGATGCTGGCGCAGATTTGTTGCAGAACCTGAGGTCGATCCCTGTGATAGAGCATTTCCCAGTCCCTTTTCTCGTGATAGAGTTTATCGAGTTGGGTGGTGTCCCAGCAGTACAGGGGTTGGCGATCGCCTTCGATGTCTTGTTTCAGTTGGGACTCCTGGGAGTCGGTGTAGCGTTTCCCGAGTCCGACTTTGGCGAAGCCCTTATTCATATTAGTTTCCCAAACCTCGGAACGGGGGGTTTGTTGTGCGTAGAGTCCCCATTTGGCGAATTCGGTGGTGGTGGGGAGCAGACTGAAGCGGGGTTGATGTTGCTCAACGGCCAGGTCTTTGTCTTGGAGATAGCCGATTAAGGCTTGTTGGTCTAACCAGCCTAAGCCATCGACTACCACCCAAAGGACGGGATGGGTTTTGCAGAGGTCTTGTACCACATGGGTGGCGTTGTAGTTGAGGGGGGAGTCGGCCACGGGAATGGTTTTGAGGCGGGGATAGTGTTGGTGAATCCAGTCCACAAAGCTGATGGCCAGGCGATCGCTGATGCGGTCTTGGGAGACTGTCTGACTGGCGGTGGTTTCCCAGCGGCGAAAGGGGAGATACTGCTGAGTGGCCCAGGTTAAGGCTTCGTCAAAGCTGGCGTTTTCGGCGAGGGGTTGGGGTTGCTGAGGCGGGTGTTGAGAGTCTAGGGATTCGCGTTGGTCAGGACGCAGATGGGGTTTGATTTTCTGATGGCGTTCTGCGGTGAGGTATTCGCCATGACGGTCTTGGACCACTAGGCGATGACAGAGGCCGGCAATGCGAGCAAATCCCGGTTGCTGGGAGGGGGAGAGGTTGTCGAGAATGGCTCCCTGGCTGCGGTTGAGTTGGTCTTGCCAATGGTCATCAAACTCGGCGGCGATGATGGGGGGAATGTCTGCGGGATAGAACCCCAGTTTGGGAATGGCGGGTGGGATGAGTCCTAGCCATTGACGCAACAGTTGCAGTTTATCGGGGGTTTGGTAATAGTCCCCGAGGGGATGGGAACGGTGACGATGTCGCCAAGCGTCTTCGAGGATGGCGTAGTCTGGGGGAACGGTGAGGGTGAGCCAGGTGGCGAGATGGTCATGGGAGGGGTCGGCCAGCCAGAGGTCTGGGTCACTGTGGCTGACTTCGGCGAGAACGGCGGCGAGGGGGGTGTTGGGGTGGCGGTTGAGATGTTCGGCGAGGGGGAGACATTGGTGTTCGGTCCAATCGTTGGGGAGGGTGAGGGGGTTGAGTAGGGTCTGGAGGCGATCGCGGGGAGATTGGAGGATTTGGCTTTCGGCTTGGCGATTCCAGGCGTTGAGCCAGGTTTTGGTCCAGTTACAGAGCGATTTGCCACGAATCCACAGGCGATCGCCGCTGACTCCCACCTGTTGCAACCATTCGACTTCGGTGCTGACGAGGTGGTAGCCGTCGCCAACGGGTTAGAGTCCACTGGGGTCGAGGATATAGGGGCCGTGTCTTTGGGGGAGTGTCCCGCCAGAATCCCTAAAATAGCGCAGTTGATGCTTTCTGTTGCATCGGAGGTCAAGAGTGGTAATTTCCCAGTAAGACTAGGGGTTAGGATCTTCCTTAATAATTTGTAAGGTGGCAGGTTTTGGGAAAACCACTACAATGTAGCCTAGTGGTTACAAGGTGCGGTCATGTCAAAGACTGAAGCGTTGCGAAGAATTGAAGAGGTTAGGAAATCTGATCGGTGGGCGACCTTGGACTTGGCAAACTTAGGCTTAACAACTTTACCGCCAGAGATTTTTGACTTACAGAGCCTCCGGTGGCTAAATCTGAATCACAACCAGTTGCAAGAGTTACCCCCCAAATTGGGAAACCTACAGAGCCTCGTAGGTCTAGAGCTTAATCACAACAAGTTGAAAAAGTTACCCTCCGAGTTGGGAAAATTACAAAGCCTCTCAGGACTGTATCTAAATAACAACCAGTTGCAAGAGTTACCCTCCACATTAGGAAATCTACAGAGCCTCTCGGTACTGGATCTGAGTCATAACCAGTTGCAGGAGTTTCCCCTCCCATTGAGTAAATTATTATGCCTACGTGAGCTAAATTTAAATCACAACCAGTTGCAAGAGTTACCCCCCGAATTGGGTGAACTAGATAACCTGGAACAGCTAGATCTGAATCACAACCAGTTGCAAGAGTTACCCCCCGAATTGGGTGAACTATATAGCCTGCGTGGGTTAGATCTGAGTCACAACCAGTTGCAAGAGTTACCCCCCGAATTGGGTGAACGCTATAGCCTGCGTGGGTTAGATCTGAATCACAACCAGTTGCAAGAGTTACCTCCTGAATTGGGTGAACTCTATAACCTGGAACGGCTAGATCTGAGTCATAACCAGTTGCAGGAGTTACCTCCCAAATTGGGTGAACTAGATAACCTGGAACAGCTAGATCTGAGTCACAACCAGTTGCAAGAGTTACCCCCCGAATTGGGTGAACGCTATAGCCTGCGTGGGTTAGATCTGAATCACAACCAGTTGCAAGAGTTACCTCCTGAATTGGGTGAACTCTATAACCTGCGTGGGTTAGATCTGAATCACAACCAGTTGCAAGAGTTACCTCCTGAATTGGGTGAACTCTATAACCTGGAACGGCTAGATCTGAGTCATAACCAGTTGCAGGAGTTACCTCCCAAATTGGGTGAACTCTATAACCTGGAACGGCTAGATCTGAATCACAACCAGTTACAGGAGTTACCCCCCGAATTGGGTGAACTGGAGAAACTAGAGTATCTACATATTGAGCATAACCGATTGCATAAGTTACCCGACTATTTGGAAAAACTACGGCGCTTGCGGTATCTAGATCTTGATCACAACCAGCTAAAAGAGTTACCCCCCCAGTTAAAGGAATTGCTGAGCCTGCGTAGGTTAAGTGTTAATTGCAATCAACTGACAAGTTTGTCGGTCGCGTGGAACCAACTATACCGCCTACGTTGGCTAAGTTGTAACCACAACAATTTACAAGAATTGCCACCCAAATTTGGTGAACTCAAAAGCCTAATTACGCTCGATCTAAGTCATAATAGCTTAAATGAGCTACCTGCTGATTTTGAGAAACTACAGAACCTGGATTGGCTAGATCTTCATGACAACCGGTTGGAAAATTTACCCGATGAGTTAGGAAGCCTCAAAAGCCTCAAGAAATTGAACCTTAATCGTAACAATCTGAAAGAATTGCCCGTACGGTTAGAAGGACTACGGAACCTCTCTGGACTATATTTGAACCACAACCAGTTGCAAGAGTTACCGAATGGGTTAGGGGAAATCAAAAGTCTTCGTGTTCTTGACCTAAGTTGTAATAAATTAACCAAGCTACCAGAAGCTTTTGGAGAACTAAAGTACCTGTATAGACTGAATCTTAGTTATAACCAGTTTAATGAAATCCCGAACTGGTTACGGAACAGCAATTTATATCTCTTACATATTCAGGGAAATCGCTTGAATATAAATAAGCCTTATCTCCATGATTTTCAAATAAAATCATACTTCGAGACCCGGGATTCAGTTAATGAGAGTTATGCATTAGCTGAAAGCACATTACATAAAATCAAGAAATCATCCAATAGTAATATTAAGGATTCTCTAGTAGAAATTATTAACAGAGCAAAAGAACTTTACAAAAGTATTTCCGAGACGGTAGAAGAGTTAGTCACAGACCCTAATCCATTAATTTCGCGGGGGTTTCAATATCTAAATTCATATGCTACCAGCTATATTCTAAGTCATGTTATCGTAAGTGATTTTTTGTGGGCGTACCTTGAGAAGCTGGCCGATGGTGGTTTTGATAAAAAGAGAGCAAAACAAGAAGTTGATTATCTTAAAAAAACAGATCCCAATGCCACTCCAAAGAAATTTTGTGATGACTTAGTTTATCAAAATTTCTTAGTAGCAACTGCTGTCGAAACATCTGAAACATTTGAAACCTCAGAGGATCTCATTCGATATAATTTTCTAGGTGTAACTGCTTTGCTAGAAAAATTAGTTTTTCAGATTGGTTACTATTACGGATTTGAAAATTTTAACTGGTTAGAGGATATTATCATTTTCGCAATTGTTTACAACACTCAACGCCTAAAGAGACTTGGTTTAAACTGGATAGAATCAATCACTCCAACGAGTAAAGTTAGTCAACTGTGTATTGATGGTTTTGCAAACTTCGTTATGTTTCAGGCTATTGGATATACGGCTAAGTTTTATTATGAACTCAAGACAAAAGGAGTCAAGGGTCGCGAATTTATAAGCAGATACAAAGAACTTGAACAAAGTGGTGGTGGTCTGAAAGCCTTAGTTGAGCAGCACATCAACCAGAAAGCTGAAGTTGAGCAGACGCTTGAGATGACAGTCAATGCGACAAGAGATATTTGGTCTTATAAAGCTGAGCAGAAGCTCTCTGAACCTGAGAAGCCGCAGCCGAGGACACCGATAAATCGGGATTTTACTAAGCCAAAAGAAGAACCTAAAACATCCAGGCTAGAGGAATCATCTGATCGACAACCTGAATTTATAAAAATTGTTGTTGTTCCTGAAATAATAGAAATCAATATTAACGAATCATGTTCTTTCAAAGCTTTTGGCATTGATCTTGACGGGAATAAAATAGAGCTTAAACAGGAACAGGTTGAGTGGGACTGTGCGGAGGAAGGAACAATTGATACAGATGGAAATTTTTTGGCTAAAAAAAGTTGCGATTCTATTGAAGTTACTGCAAAGGTTGATAGGTTAATTGGCAAAGCAAAAGTGAAAGCTAAAATCCCCAATACTCCAGTGGTAAAATCTAATTTTCAAGAGGATAAAAAAGACAATAAGCCTAACAATAACAACACTCAAAAGACTACGACTAAACTAGATGCTTCATCTAATGATGATGAAAAGTCTAGCCTACGATCGTTCTTTCGGCATCCTGTTGTATTGGTCATTTTTGTAGTCATTCTTATATGCTTCTTCAGGTTCTAGTATCCTAACTTTTTTCAGTATTATCTTGAATATAGATCCATATTGCAAGATAGAGTTTAACAGGATTTATCAAAATCTTTATCTTTTTATCTAGCATTCATCGCAAGCAGACAGTAGAAAACCTAACAATTTTACGCTCCTGCTGGCCATGGCTAAACCTCTCAGTATTATCCCTCTTTTCCTCCCGAGTTTCCCAGAACTCTCAGAATTTAGACAAATAACTTGCGGTGTGTCACCTCTACCGACGGATTGCAATCTTGCATATATTGCAGCCATTCCCAACTGACCCAGTTTAGTAAAATCCCATAGTTGACCTCGATATATTTCACCCATTCAGGATGAAAGATGAGACGCTCAAATTTACTTTTACTCGGTCTGTCAAAACAATAGAGTGGCTTAATCTCATTAAACTTAGCTACCGCCAGCTTAGGAATTTCCGTGTCAACAGCGTGATTGATATCAACTCCCTGGAGTTCCTCCTTAAAAAACGGTAAAATCAAGCGAAAGGGAACATAACGCTTTAGGTATTTCACAATTTCGTTAATATCTTGATGTGTGATTTCTTGACGAATCTGATTCATGTCATTGCTGGAACTTTCCCCAGCTTCTAAATTCAGATCTTCTAGGGTTCTTACAATTTTGTCCTGGGTTCCAAAGCTGAGATAATGAACGTTAGCCGGATACCAGGCGATGACTAGCATCTCAACCACTAATTCTCGAAACTCTACAGAATATGAACTGGCAAAGCCACTGGACTTAAGTTTATGTAAAATTGCTAAAAAGAGTAGATATTTATAAGATGTTGTTCGATGTTTGAACAATTTGGATAGGGCAACAAGATTTAAGTCGTTGTAAGTATTCCGAGAATCGGATTGGTTAGGGTTGGACATTAGTTTTAAGTGCTTGTGAATTGAAAGTTATTCGTAAATTATACGGGAAACTCTTGTTGATTTATCAACGAATTTTAATACCAATTTTCAGAAGTCATGCCATAGATTTCTGTAGGGGCGAACGGCCGTTCGCCCTCCTCGGTGTCAGATGTATAGCAAGCATTTCAAAAAATTGTATAAATTTGCATTTGTGCCACCATAAGGGTTTGCCTAGAGAAGTTTTCAGAAGTCTAACTTACGAATTAGGGTTGGCATTGGCAACCGGCTCATAAGGATCGTCATAGCGAATCACCTGACCTCGGAGGGGCTTATGTTCTGGGTCGAGGGGTGGGGAGGATGAGACGCGCATATCATGTTTAACGGTCTGTAAAATTGCTTCAATGATCAGGATACGTTCCTCGATCGTGGTTCCTTCCAATTGACTGAGAATGTCAGTTTTATTCATAGTTGAGTTCCTTCAAAGTCAAAAATCATCCTTGATTCCTGACTTGGTAATACCATCTTTTGAGAACCTTGCCATACGCCCGAAAATGGGGGAGGGCGACCACAAGGGTTCGCCCCTACGGGTATGAATGTATGAAACTGTGAGTTTGACACAACCCGCTCACCCCGTCTCCGCAAACCGCACCCGCCGATAAATCTCCTCAACCGGGAGTTCCACATCAAAGCGAGGAAGCCCGATCGCCCCCTCCAACCCCTCCAGAGCGCGAAACTCCCACACCCCCTCATCCCGACGAGAGAACTGCTCAATATACGGCTCCCCCTGACTCACCAGCAGATACTCCGCAAAACTGGGAATCGACCGATAGCAGCGGAACTTATCCCCGCGATCGCACGCCGCCGTTGACGGAGACAACACCTCCACAATCAGCGTCGGATTGAGAATCTCATCACGTCGCTGTTCCTGAAATACCGGTTCCCCCTCCACCACCATCACATCAGGATAGGTGGCGCGATTGTATTGAGGAAGCCATAGCCGTAAATCACTGCTATACAGCCGCAACGGACTATCTCGCAGCAAAAAGCCCAGCAACACCACCAAATTCACCGTAATCGTATTATGAGTTGCCGAACCACCTGTCATCGTCACCACTTCCCCATCGCGATACTCATGACGTTCTACTGACTCCGCCTCAAAACGTCGATAGTCCTCCAGACTGTAGCCTCGACGCACCTCCGACCTATCCACGTCAACCACTGGGGGGGATGTTGCTACAACCATAGTCTCAACCTCTCACTATCACAACATTAGCTCTCACCCTCACCAATCCCTAGTTTAAAGTATCCTGATCAGACTCCGGCTGCGCCAAATGCCGTAACTTCTCCTGAAACGGCGATCGCCCCTCAGAGGGAGTAAAGGGGTTAATCGGATCATGCAGTCCCATCTCTCGTCCCCCCGCCTCCTCGTCCATCTCAATCACCTGCGCCTCAGGAATCTCCTCCTCCGGCTGCACCACCCCCGGCAAACTCCCACACATCAACCGCTCAAACTCACCATTAAAATGTTGTACCGGCATCCCTCGCCGTTGCCATAACTCCAGCAACTGCTGCACCGAAATCCCCTTATACCGTCCCTGATATAACGCCTCCAAAATCGCCAGACGCAACCAATCCGCCTGAACCTGTTTGAGGGCACGTTCCACAAACAACTCCGCCGCCTCCCCAGCCAAATCAAACCCATAATAGGTCAGGAGGGCGATCGCCTCTCGTACCGCTGCCTTTTCCGTTGAATCCCGCACCGATGCTTATCTCAAAGGTTATAAACAATCAACTCAAACAACCCCCTCATCCCTAGCGAGTACACCGCAACCCTCCCCGCACCGCACAGCGTTCAGGATTACTAAACGATCGCGTCGTCCCATTCCAATCAAAATCACTAATCCGTAAACTCAACCCCCCAATCTCCTGCTGCGGATTGACAAAAAGCGTAATCCCATAGGTCCGGCGGCTATATTCCAGAGTGAAGTTCGTACTAAAATTCTCCCCCGAATCCAAGTTAATCGACGTTTGCACCCCAGCCCGAAACGGCCCATAAAGCTGTTGCACCAGGCCCAAGCGTAACACCCTCGGGTCAGCAATACGGTCAAACAGGAACGGCGACTGACCCGACCCCAGAGTTTCCGAATACTCCACATTAAGGGAGGTATAGTCCAAGACATTGCGGGAGAAATTGCCAAACTGAGCCTGCATCCCCACCGTTCCCTGTAACGAGGTTTCCGAGTCCCCATTACTATAAAACCCAGCAATCCCCCGAGCCGCCACATAGGCCTGCACAAAGGGAACCACCGGCACAGGGGTATACCGTAACCCCTCCTCGGCCGTAGGGGGTAACGCCTCCCCTTGCCAGAGGGTGAAGCCGCGCCGCAACACCGCACTCCCCTGATAACGCGTCAGAGATACCCGATTATTATCACGAATCGGCTCCAACAAACTCAAATCATCGGTATCCGACTCAATCCGGTTCACCCCAAACTGATAATTTAGGGAAATCCCCGTCGAACCCAACACATACTGAGGCGAGGCAATCACCGCCCCAATACTGCTATACACCGTCTGAAAGCCCAACGAGCCATTAAAGAGGCGATCGCGGAATCCATATTCCCCCGTCAGGGTATGATTCCCCACCAACTGCGACAGCCGCGCACTGGCCCGTAAATCCTCATCTGCATCAAACTCAGCCAAATCCAGACTGAGGATATCCGCATCGGCCCGCAACGTCGTCGTCGGCGAAAAGCGCCCCCGCGCCTGTACCACCGCCCCAAAGTTATCTAACTTGATGAAATTGCCATCATCAATAGCCTGTTGCACAAAATACTGAGGTGCCACCGTCAGGGAAAATCCCGGCGTCTCCAGTAGGCTAAATGATCGCTGAATAAACACCCCGCCGCGATCGCGCCCATCATAGCCAATCTCGAAAAACGGGTCTTGGCGTTCCCGGCGGTCAAAAATAAAGCGTCGCCGGGGAATCCCAATCGAGAAATTATCATCAAACACCAATCGCGGCCGTTCCAGGCGCAACTCCTCCCGCAGAGGATCAATACTCCGCAATGTGGCACGCTCAGCCCGAATCTCCAACTCTGGGGGAGAAAAGGGGTCATTGGTAATACTGACATCCTCAGCATCCCACCCCTCCGCCGTAAACGTCACCTCCGCCGCCTCAAAGCGAAAATTATTAATCGTCCCCGCACCTCGGGCATCCTGAAAACCCGGCCCCGTCCCGATTCCCACCTCAATACTGCCCCCTGGACGAACCCGAAACGGCTGCTGATCCCGCACACGGTTACTCTGAGGCGCATCCGTCAGCCCTCGGGTATCCACAGACACTGGCAACAGGGTACTATCAGGCATCTCAATCAGGCCCACCTCCTCCCCCGTGGCACTCCCCAAACGGGTTTCACTGGTGACTTCCCCCCGCGCCTGGCGAATTTCCCCCGTCTGTTGTACAAAGTTATAGCGGAACTCCTCCCCCCGCAGCAGTTGTCCCGGCAAAGCTAGGGCCACATCACCCTGGGCCCGGGCCATCCGCGTCAGCAGATTCACCTCCAGGCGATCGGCATCCAGCACCGAATCACGGTAACGCATCACCACATTACCCACAGCGGTAAAAATCTGTCGTTCTACATCAAATTCCTGATAATCCGCCGTCACTTCAATCGGCGTGTCGAGTTCCAAGGGGCCTTGTAAGGTTTGCCCATTCACCTCAGGAGTCGCTTCAGGAGTCGCTTCAGGAGTCGCTTGGGCCAGGGGGTTCTCTTGCACCACCTCCGGCTGACTCACCTCCATATCTGCCTTCGGGGTAACCGGTTCTTGTCTCAGGGACTTGGGACCTAACGCCGGACTCCATTCTAGACCTACCTCTGGACTCACCTCTGGGGGGGCGATCGCCTCGGGTTCCCCAGCCAACGTCAGCGTCTCGTCTTCCATAGGGGACACCGTCGCCAAAAACTCAGGAGACGCCGCTGATTTCAGTTGTTTCTGACTCACAACATCAACCATCGGTGGGGGAGTGGGGGGATGCGCCGGATAGATCATCTGACGAAAGGCAGAGAGGTCATAACACACAGAGAGGGAAGTCTCATGGGCCCGCGAATAGAGTGGGGATGCGTTGATTAGGGTACTGGCTCACGTCCCCAGACAGCAAGGGGGGTGCGAGTAACCCGCACCCCACCTCTGCTTAATCTCTTCAATCGAGTTGAGCTTGATTCATGCAAGTTTTGGATGAATCTTTATTCCGCGTCCCGCCGACCGGGGTTCCGCGCCGGGTCACTGGATAGGAATCCAAAGATAAACAACAGCACGAAAAAGGCAATAACGGCGTAAACAACGATTTTAAGGGCTACCATGATTGAACTCCGAGGGGTTTACAAAAATATTTTTGACGGTCGGCCGCGATCGCCAAACCGTACTAAAACCGTATCCCATCTTACCGTCAATTTGCCCGTTCCTGCCGGCGATCGCCAAACTTACTCGCCAATCTTGACAATCCATAGTCATTATGAGTACAATCAAGGAGCGATCATTGAAGCTGTAGAGGTCATTACCTCTGAATCAGCCCCGCATCTGGCAGCAACCATGAGACTCGACGACATCCCCATCTCCCAAATTCGCCGTCCCCTACCTCGGGCCAACGACCCCAACAAAGTCAAGGCCCTCATGGACTCCATCAGGGAGATAGGTCTTCAGGAACCCATCGACGTTCTCGAAGTCGAGGGACAGTACTACGGATTTTCCGGCTGTCATCGCTACGAAGCCTGTCAACGGCTTGGCCATGAGACCATTCGCTGCCGGGTGCGCCGCGCCCCCAAAGCCGTCTTGCAAATGCACCTGGCCTAAGGCGTCAATCTCCCTCTATCGATAGCAATCCCTAGACTGCGCCTCCCACCTTCGATAGAGACACGGCACTCCAGGATTAGATACACTTTGTAATAGAAGGGAATCGGGCGTAACGCCCAAAATCAGGGGATTTGTCCCCGTCTCATCATGACCCTTCCCTTTGACCATTAGTTAGGAGCCTATTCTATGCCCACCATGCCCATCGAAATCGGTATTGACGAGAAATCCCGCAAGGCGATCGCCGAAGGACTCTCTCGCCTCCTCGCCGACACCTACACCCTTTATCTCACCACCCATAACTTCCATTGGAACGTGACCGGCCCCATGTTCCAAACCCTCCACACCATGTTCGAGGAGCAATACACCGAACTGGCCCTGGCCGTCGACGAAATTGCCGAACGCATCCGCACCCTCGGTTACG
This sequence comes from Phormidium sp. PBR-2020, assembly GCA_020386575.1. GTDB lineage: Bacteria > Cyanobacteriota > Cyanobacteriia > Cyanobacteriales > Geitlerinemataceae > Sodalinema. The sequence goes on from CP075902.1 coordinate 1,319,551, forward strand.
CCGCCCCCGGAACCTATAGCCAGTACGCCAAACTCACCTCCATCGAAGAACCCGACGGCGTTCCCCCGGCCAAAGAGATGATTCAACAACTCGTCCAAGCCCAAGAAGCCGTCGTGCGCACCGCTCGTAGCCTCTTCCCCATCGTCGAAAAAGCCAACGACGAACCCACCGCCGACCTCATCACCCAGCGGATGCAAATCCACGAAAAAACCGCCTGGATGTTGCGTAGCCTCCTCGAAGGCTAAGCTAGAGTTCTGATGAAATCACCTTGACGGATGACCAGATCTCAATCGGCCCCTGAATCCGCCACCAATCGAACCGACCGCCTGCGAACCCTAATGACGCAGGCGGGAATTTCCAGTTTTCGGGAACTTAGCCGCCGCGCCGCCGTCTCTCAATGGCAGGTACGACAAGTGCGAACCGGGCCGCTCTCAGCCCTGCGTTGGGGAGTTCTCTGCCAACTGAGTCAGGCATTGAACCTCAGTCCCAGCCAGTTAGTCGCGGCCCTAGAGCGAGAGCAACACCCAGTCGCGCCGCCACCGAGCCAACCTGAGTTGGGGGATAGGGAGTCCCTCAAACAGGAATACCAACGGCTGCAACTCCAACTGAGCCAACAATCGAACCGACTGAGCCAGGAATTTCAACGGGAGAGTCTGGAGCGGCTCGAATCCTTCCTGCGCTTTTGGTACACCGCGGCCGCCAAAGTCGAACAAAACCCCCAGCTTCCCGCTAAAAACCTCTTGCCCCTCATCCGTCCCTTGGAACAGCTTTTAAAGGATTGGGGGCTAATCCCCATTGGTGAAGTTGATGCCATCGTCCCCTACAACCCCCAGCAGCATCAACTCAAACAGGGAACCGCCAACCCCGGCGATCGCGTCCGCATCAGCCATCGCGGCTACTATCACGGCGATCGCCTCCTCTGGCGGGCCCAAGTTGACCCCCTCCCCAACCCCCTTCAACCCGGTCAACCATGAGCCTAAGCGAACTCCAGCAGCATCGACAGTGGATGCAATACGCCCTCAGCCTAGCCCAAGAGGCGGGAGACCAGGGAGAGATTCCCGTGGGGGCCCTCGTCGTCGATGCCCAGAATCAGCTCATCGCCAGTGCCAGCAATCGTAAAGAGCGCGATCGCGACCCCACCGCCCATGCCGAAGTTCTAGCCCTGCGAGACGCCGGACGTATCCTCAACCGCTGGCATCTCCAGGGCTGTCGCCTCTACGTCACCCTCGAACCCTGTCCCATGTGTGCCGGGGCGATCGTCCAGTCTCGCATCAGCCAACTCATTTACGGCGCCGACGACCCCAAAACCGGCGCCATTCGCACCGTCGTCAACCTCCCCAACAGTGCCGTTTCCAACCATAGCCCCCAAGTCGTCGGTGGTATTCTAGAGCAGGCCTGCCGTCAGCAATTACAACGCTGGTTCGCACAACGCCGTCAACTGACCCCCACCGCTCAGACAGCCCAACAAACTGGCTGAGACTCAACCGATCTCCCGACGAAATCCCCATAGCCTGAAAATAACTCAGTTTTCGACGTTTTCAACCCGATTGGTTCTCAGAACCTGGCTCATTCCGGCTCTTCCCTGTCGTCACCTCTCCCCCAACCCATGACTCAGTTGCACCCCTCCCCCAACCCGGATACGCAGGCGCCCGTCAACAGCTCCTCCGCCAACGCCGCCCCCCCAAACTCCATGTCTTCTCCGGTTCGCTCCACCTCCGTCTCCTCCCAAGTCTCCCCCTGGCTAACAGCCATTCTCTATCCCCTCGCTCGCTATCTCGTCCTTCCCCTCTACTTCCGTCGCGTCCACATCCAAGGCCAAGAGAACCTACCCCAGTCCGGGGCCATCATCCTCGCCCCCACCCATCGCTCTCGCTGGGACCCCATCCTCGTCGCCCACTCCGCCGGATACCCTGTCAGCGGCAAACATCCTCATTTCATGACCTCCGCCAATGAAACCGAGGGTTTGCAAGGGGTGATTGTGCGTCGAGTCGGGGCTTTTCCCGTTGACTTAAGTCGCGCCGGCATTGGCAGTTTGCGTCATGGCTTAGAATTACTGCTCAAGCAACAGATGCTCGTCATTTTCCCCGAGGGAAACGTCTTTTTCATCCAACGCAACCGAGAGAAAACCCAACCCGACCCCGAACAGGTGTATCCCATGAAACCCGGCTTAGGGCGCTTAGCCGTTCAAGCCGCCCGCAGCGATCGCCCCTCCGAGCTAGACTCTGAGAAGTCTGGACTGCATATTGTCCCCATCAGCCTGCGCTACAGTAGCGGAACCCCCAAATTCCGCTGTGAGGTCTCAATCCTCATCGGGGAGGCGATCGCCGTCGCCCCCTACCTTGACGAAGGCAGTTCCAAACAAGCCGCCAAATCCCTCACCGCCCAGGTCAAATCCGCCCTCGTTCAGCTTCACCAGCGCCCGAGCCAATAACCCCTTGTCTGTCCCGGTCACTGCGATATAATAATCGAGTTTTTTGAGCCTCTGCTAAAACATGGCCAATCCGACCCTACTTCTTATTAGCCTCATTACCAGCTTTTTTCGAGAACGATTCATTCAGAAAACTCGCAACCTAGAAGCCGTCCAAGAGCAGTTTTTACTAAAATTATTACGAGACTATCAAAACACAGCATTTGGCAAAGATCACGGATTTTCTAACATTAACTCCGTAGCAGAATTTCGGGAAAAAATGCCCATTCTGCCCTATGCCAGCTATGAACCCTACATCGAGCGAATCGCCCAAGGAGAACCCAACGTTCTCCTGCCCGATCCCGTCGTCTACATCACCCTAACCAGCGGGTCTACCGGCAAGAAAAAACTCATCCCCACCAGTCGCAAATCCCAAACCGTCTTACGTCGTGCGAACCTCACCAGCATGGGGTTTGTGCAACAGGCCCTGCAACGTCGCGGCCTCAAATTCGGTAAACTCCTCCTCACCAACTCCGCCCTCATGTGGGGAACCACCGAAGGGGGCATCAACTACGGCCCCGCCAGCGTCGGCGTGATGCGCATGGACGAGCGGCTGTATAAAATCCTCTTCGCCAATCCCTTTGAAAGCCTACTCCCCGCCGACAGTATCGCTCGCCATTACATCGCCATTCTCTTCGCCGTGGGCGATCGCAGCACCCGAGGCATGATTGCCAACTTCCCCATGTTGATTCTGCGGATGTGCAACTATCTCGAACGCTACGGCGAAGAGATGATCCAGGACATCGAACAGGGAACCCTCGCCCCCTGGCTGCCCCTAGAACCGGAGTTACGCCCCACCCTGGAGTCCCTCCTCATTCCTAACCCCAAACGGGCTGCCGAGCTGCGTCAGGTGCTGCAAACCGAAGGGCGACTCACCCCCAAAAGCGTCTGGCCCGAGTCCTTTTTCGTCACCGCTGCCCGTGGAGGAACCTCCGACTTTTACTTCCGCCGCTTTCCCGAATACTTCGGCGATCGCCCCATCTTTGGCGCGGTCTTTTCCTCCGCCGAAGGCACCTTTAGTATCTACCCCGACGTAGATACAGACGGCAGTATTCTCTCCCTAGAAACCGGATTTTTCGAGTTTATTCCCGAAGACCAATGGCACGTCGAGCAGCCACAAACCCTCCTCCCCCGCGAGGTCAACGTGGGCGATCGCTATCGCATTCTCCTTAGTAGCTATGGCGGCTTTTTCCGCTATGACATCGGTGATGTCGTCGAAGTGGTTGGCTTCTATAACCAAGCCCCTCTCATTGTCTTCAAACATCGAAGTGGGGGCATGATTTCCTCCACCACTGAAAAAACCACCGAAGACCATGCCACCCGCGTTATGGATAGCCTCCAAGCCGAGTTTGGCGTACGTTTCGAGGATTTCTGCCTCACCCTCTCAGGAGATGAATTTCCCGCCCGCTATCTCGTCAACGTCGAACTCGCCCCTGGAGAAAACTTAAGCGATCCCATCGCCTTCTTGCACCGGTTTGATGAACAGTTAGCCGCCGAAAATACCCACTATCAAATCTCACGGGGCAGTGACATTCCCCCACCCCGGTTACGGCTCTTAGAACCGGGGAGTTATGACCTGTTACGACAACAACAAGTTGAGCGAGGCATTCCCGACTCCCAGTTAAAATTCCCCCATCTCACAGAAGACCGAGAATTTCTCGCCAACCTCCCCCTCTCCCAAGAGGTGCGGTTGCCAGACGATCGCCCCCTCAGTACCCAGGAAGTCTAAGAGGAGTCCACTCCCCTCAAGACTATCCTGAGTTAAGCGGTGGGCCTGTGAAATAAGGATTAGCCGGTGCAATCGTCTTGGCAATCACTTTTTTCCTGAAACCTGTTTATGTCTGTGCCTCTTGCTCTCTCACCGAGTTCACCGATGGCTTTGGGAGTCACCTCATCAGAGCCATCGAGTTGGAATCAACAGGTGTACCAACGCCTTAAAATGGCGATCGCCCTCGGATTACGTCGACAAATCTTCCTGGCCGTCTGCGATGATAAAACCCAAGGCAGCGAGTTGGCGATCGCCCTGCAAACAGACGCAGATTTAAGCCAGTCCACCTGTCTCGCGAGTATCCAACTCTTACCCGCACAACGGCCAGTCTTAGAGCAAATCCGCCAAGGATTACCTCAGCACCGATCAGGAACAGGCGCCGTCTGTTTACAACTGTTGGGCATTGCCGAACTGACCCGTCAATCGGCCAATTTGCAATGGTCATTTCTCCGTCAATTGCGAGAGATTCCCCAGCAATTCCTACGCATCGAGTCCGAAAGTGCTTCGGAATGTCTCGGTAGTTTAGTCTTTTGGATTTCCCGTCCCTGGCTCCACCAAATTCAGCAATCCGCCCCAGAATTTTGGCGCGCCTGCACCGGGGTGTTTGAATTTTGCAGTGAACCCCTCCCTATTTCTCTCTCTAGTCCTCATTCGACTTCACATCACCGAACCCCAGTTCCTACCTCAGCCAAGCCTCCAGCCGCCCCCTCCCCCTCTGAACGCAACCCAAACCGCGATCGCCTCCCCCCCCAAGAAACCGTCACCATCTCCCCCTCTAGCCGCCCCGACTGGCAGTTTGTACCCAAGTCCCTGCTGCAACTGGTGACCATCACCCAAGACGAAGTATCAGGACATCATCCCCTAGAACGGCTCCAGCAGATTGAGCAGTTGCATCGTCTCGGGGGCAACCGCGATCGCCTTGGAGTGCAGTATCAGGAATTAGGCAACCTCTACCGCGATCGCCTGCAACAAGACTGTGACCTCATCAAATGCGCTCGTACCGGCATTGCCGCCTACAGCCAAGCCCTGCAAATTTGGCAGACAGACCCCCCCAACCAGCCAGGACGACTCCTAGCCACCTTTAACGATTTAGGAACCCTGCATTGGCTTCTGGCCCGTCACGATCACCCCGATCGCCGTCTCCGGGCCTTACAAGCCAGCGTCCAAGCCTACCAACAGGCGATCGCCAGCCTCAAACAAGTCCCCAAACCCGACGTTGAAGCCACCCTCCATCACAACCTCGGCTCCGTCTGGGCCGACATTGGGCGCACCCGGCAACAAGCCGACGATTGGCAACAGGCCATCGCCGCCTTCGAAGCCGCCCTAACCCATTCCCAAACCGAACCCGATCATCCCTCCCGTCACGCCCAAACCGCCTCAATCCAGAACAACCTCGGCACAGCCTATTGGAGTCTGGCACAATTTAGAGACCCCAAAGCCTGCCTACAGCGAGCCATTCGCGCCTATGAAGTCGCCCTAACTTATTACACCTGCGATCGCGACGAAATGACCTATGCCATGTTGCAGAGCAATCTCGGAACCGCCTACTGGACCCTCTCCGACTCCGGCCAATCCCCAGAGATGCTGCAACGAGCCATTGCCGCCTATCAAGAAGCCCTGTTATATCGCACCCCCGAGCGTTTCCCCGCCGGTTGTGCCGCCACCCAAAACAACCTCGGAACCGCCTATTGGCATCTCGCCCAACAAGCCCCACCGGAACAGGCCCTAGACATATTGCAGCAAGCCATCACCTCCTACCGCACCGCGATCGAAGTCGCCCAATCTCAAACCAGCCTCAGTTTCGACCTCTATGCCACCCATAACAATTTGGGTCTAACCCATTACTATTTAGGGATGCACCCCCACTGTGAGCCTCAACAACGACTCACAGAAATTGAAACTGCCCTAGACCAGCATGTCATCGCCTTCAACGGCTGGCGATCGCAGCCCCAGCGCCAAAAAGCCGCCCAAGATGCGATCGTACGCACCTTACGAGCCTGTTACGACCTCGGCGGCATGACCGCTCAATCAAAGGCCTTCAACCGAGTTCCCGCGACCTTATTACCTGAAATCATGGGGCGGTTATAGGGGGAGAAGGCAAGAGGCAAGAGGCAAAAGGCAAAAGGCAATCCCTTGTGGTCAGGGAGCGATCGCCGAGCCGTGGTTGCCCTAGCAGTAAGCAATAGGCAGTAGGGAAGTCCTCCTCCTCTTCCTCCGTGTCCTCTGTGACTCTGTGGTTCTCCCCCCTCTTGCCCCTTGCCTCTTGCCCCTTGCCTATTCCCCCTTCTTCCCCTCACGTCCCCACCTGTGTTAAGTTGAAGCCGATGTTTTATATATGGTGAAGCTTATGGCCCGTATCGAATTTGCTAAAGGTGTCAAAGAAGACGTTGTCCCCGATGTTCGTCTAACTCGTTCCAAAGATGGAAGCAACGGACGGGCTATTTTCTACTTCCAAAACCCCCAAGCCCTCGCCCCCGAATTTGGTGAAGAAATCACCGGAATGTACCTGATTGACGAAGAAGGAGAAATGGTCACTCGGGAAGTTAAAGGGAAGTTTGTCAACGGCCAAGCCGAAGCCGTTGAAGCCATCTACCCCATTAAATCTGAAAAAGAATGGGATCGCTTTATGCGCTTCATGGAACGGTATGCTGAAGAAAACGGACTGGGTTTTTCCAAAGCCTAATTCGGTCATCTAGTGCCCATTTAACTGAACGTTAATTAGCCGCGACTAGATATCAAAAACCTTTTAAAAAATACTGTTCAACGCTTAAAATCAGCGTATTGACATCAATCATGAAAATCGAACTGTGAGAAACTACTCTCATCGTTCGATTTTCGCTACATCTAGGTATCTTCATAGATATCTGGATGTTTGATAAAGTCTGGCGATCGCCCAAGCCGCCATCGCCAGACCTCAACTTAGCGCTGCTTCAATTGCAGAACCTTCGTATCAGCACCATTCGTCGTCGCAACGGGGGCCTGACGTTGGAACAGATCCACCGCGCGAGAATACACCGGATCAGACAACGTTCCCCGACGATGACTCTCGCGACTCAACAACAATTGCTGATCTCCCGTCATCTCCACGCGGGTATCGGGAAGAATCCCATTTTGGCTAATATCCGTACCATTGGGGGTATAGTAATGAGCCACAGTCACCGCCAAGCCGGAACCATCGGAGAGCGAATTTACCGACTGCACCAACGCCTTGCCAAACGTTTGAGTGCCAATAATTGTCGCTCGTCCATTATCTTGCAAGGCCCCCGCCACAATCTCACTGGCACTGGCAGAATTGCGATCCACGAGAACCGCCAGGGGTAAATCCGTTAACGCCGTGCGCGTGGCTTCGACGGCATCCACATTGCCATGACGATCCACCGTACTGACGATCGCCCCTTCATTCAACCACATACGGGCAATCTGAATACTCACACTCAACAATCCCCCCGGATTGCCTCGTAAATCCAGCACAAAGGCATCCACTCCCTGCTCTTTCAAGTCCTCAATGGCGCGATACATCTGCTCATGAGCATGGGAACTAAACTCACTCAGGCGGATATACCCCACCCGAGTATCCCCTTCCAAACTGAGACTATGATGAACCGCCGGTAACTCAATGCGACTGCGAACCAACGTCACATCAAACTCCCGTTCCCCCCGTTGAATCGTCAGCGTCACCGGAGTTCCTACCGTGCCACGAATCCGTTGCGAGGCATCATCTACATCCATCGTGCGAGTAGAATCGCCATCAATGGCCAAAATGCGATCGCCCTCACGAATCCCCTCACGACTGGCCGGAGAATTGGGAATCGGCTCCACAATCGAGAGTATTTCCCGTTGGTTGTCCCGTTCGAGGCGTAAGCCAACCCCCGACAGCTCCCCGGAAGTCTGCTCATTCAGCGCCTCAAAGGCTTCGGGGTCTAAAAAACGGGTATAGGGGTCATCCAAGCGGGCCAAGGCACGACGCAGCGCCGCATAGGCCTGTTCTCGGGAACTATAGTCTTGTCCGAGAAGTTCCTCACGCACCTGTTGCCAATCGTTTTGCCGGAAGGTGTCATCGACATAGTCACGATTGACAATTTGCCAGGCTTCATCCAGAACCGCCTTAGGACTATTCTCAAAGCTCGCCGCCTGACTGCTGCGACTAGAGAGGGGATTTAAAAACGACACAGCAGTCGTGAAGACCACCGTACTGACCAGGGTCAGAGAGTGAAAGAGGGGAGGCTGAGGACGATTCATGCGCTTCGGGGATGGAGAAGGACGATAAAGCAGAATTGAGCAGGCTCTAAACCATTCAGAGGTGATAAGCCGGATATTCGTAGAGCTGGCAGCAACCGAGCCGGTAGGGCCTAGAACGATGACCTAGGACTTACCTACAGGCGAAGAACTCACAATTCCTGACAGATAGAGTCTCGACGATGCGGTTTTGGCCCTAACGGGAACCTGAGCCGAGTTAGCCGATGGATTGCAGGTGGCTCTCAGCGAGGCTAAGACTCCTCCAAATGTTGACCTACACACTACTGTAGCCATTTTAGAGAGGTTTTAACGGTGTTTGCGATCACAATCTCGCCTTGATCTATCCTAAGAAGGAGAGTTTGCGAGTAAAACAACGGCTATGACGGTTCAAACGCTGTCTGCTGGGAACGCCACCCGATTGAGTTTAATCACCGCCACCCTAGGGGCCATGGTCGCCGTGGGCCTACAATGGGGGCGCTTTGAACAAGTAATGGAGGAGCAGCCTGAGCCAATTCAGGAAGAACAACGCTTAGAACTGCAACTCGCGGTTCTAGAGCAGTTACCCAGTTTTGGCTTCGACAATGCCATTGCCAGTTGGACGTTCCTACAATATCTACAATACTTTGGCGATGAAGCCGCCCGAGATGTGACCGGCTGTCGTCTCAACTCCGTCTATCTTGACCAAGTCACCCAACGAGATCCCCGCTTTTTCACCCCCTACATCTTTATCCCAGGAGGAGTCTCCTATTGCCAAGGAGAACCGCTCAAAACGTTAGAATTACTTGATCGCGGTCTCGAAGCCATCACCCCGGAAATTCATGACAATGTCTTTGTCTTAGCCCTACTCAAAGCCTTGGATCGCTTCCTGCTTCTCGGGGATGTCCCTGGAGCCATCAACGCCTATGAACGGGCCGCCGATTTAGCCGCCGCCACGGAAACCTACGCCGACTTTGCCCCCTACTACCGCCAAACCGCCCAATGGTTGCGGGACAATCCCGACAGCCTCCAGGCCCGTTTCATCGGCTGGCAAGATGTCTATTTCAACGCCACCGATGAGATCGTCCGAGAGCGGGCGATCGCCGAATTAGAAGCCTTAGGAGCGGAGGTCATTCGGCAAGAAGATGGCTCTATCGAATTTCGTCCCCCTGGCAACAATCAATTGTGAGATTAAGATCCTGACATGTCTAAACTCCGGCCCAAACTAAAGCGGGTGATGAGACGGTTACGCCAACGGGCCCGATGGCAACTGGTGGGCCGCATTCTGCTGGGGCTAATTTTGGCGTTGCTCCTTCTGACGGGAGTGCAAAGCCTGCGGGCCGTCAGTCATCGTAACCTACCCACCGATGGGGTATTCGTTCTAGGGGGAAGTATTCGCCGAGAAATGTATAGTGCCGACTATGCGCGATCGCATCCCCAAATCCCAATCCTCATCTCAGCGGGATCTGAGCCTCCCTGTATCTATGCAATCTTCGATCGCAGCAACGCCCCCATGGAACAAGTCTGGCTAGAAGACTGCGCCCATTCCACCTTTTATAACTTCTTCTACAGTCTGCCCATCCTCAAACGCTGGCAAGTGCGCCATGTTGAACTCATCACCTCCGCCAGTCATCTCCCACGAGCCATCTGGATGGCCAGAATCATCTTCGGCGCACAAGGGATCTGGGTAGAACCCAACATCGTCCCAGAGATTGGCATTCCCGGAAACCAAGAAACTCGGCTGAAAACCATTTTAGACGTCACTCGGGCCGGACTTTGGAGCGTCATCAGTCACCTCTATCGCCCCTCCTGTGATGCCGTCACCCATCTCAGCGAGATCAACTTAGACGATTGGGACCTCCAGAACTTACACTGCGAACATCAGGGTCAAGTGGAGTGGGATCGTTAAACCAACCGGGCAAGCGATCCAGCACCTGCCCCATTCTCTCCTCAACCAACTCCGATAACGTCTCCCCCAGGTCAAAATTCTCCCCGGGGATCGACATCAACCAAGCCTGAGGACAATGGTCATAAAGCCATTGACTCATCCCCAATAACGAGGAGGGCGTGAGAGAATGTGCCATCACCGGCCCTTGGCGATCGGGCATCAGTGGCTGAATCTCCACCATCGTTCCGGCGATCGCCGCATCCACAAACAGCACGCGCTCGACCTCAGACAACGCTTGCGCCAATTCCGGAGTTAACTGATGTTGAGGCAGCGATCGCACCCCCGGCAGATCCCACTCCGCCACCACCGCCGCAATCCGTTGTCCCACCCCATCATCCGATCGCAACAAACTCCCATATCCCACCAACAACCAGGACACCTCACCCATACCCTCACCCCAAACAACAAACCACAAACCAACTTCGCCAGATTCTAACATCCCAATTTCCCCACAGACTGCTATAACAGTTAACGGTTACCCCACTACCTACTGCCTAGGGCGACCACAAGGGTACGCCCCTACGTCTTGCCTCTTGCCTACTGCCTAGGGCGACCACAAGGGTACGCCCCTACGTCTTGCCTCTTGCCTACTGCCTAGGGCGACCACAAGGGTACGCCCCTACGTCTTGCCTCTTGCCTCTTGCCTCTTCCCCATGAAACACCCACTTAAAACCCTACTCACCTGTTCCCTCGCCCTCACCCTCCTCGCCTGTCGCGAGCAAACCTCAACCCCCACCCCAGCCCAAGTCGGAGACGCACCGAATCAAACCGAAGAAAACCGAATCCCGCCTGGCTTAGCCCAAGAAGATTTTGAAAAACGCTTAGCGGGAGTCTGCCGAGTCACCAAAATCTCGGAGGGAGAGATTCCCATGTCCGAAAAGCCAGTCTTTGCCATCAGCGAAGCCCCACCCCATAACAATGACCTAAGCGATGATGGGATGATCCTGGTTCGGGATACCCCCGACACCAACTATGAGATTATTGGTAAACTCCCGAACCGAGACGGAGAGATCGCTGACGTAACCCCCTCCGATCTCAACAACAGCCCCCTAATCCTCTGTTCCCATGAGACCATCAACCCTAGTGACGGTGAGACCTGTTGGTATCTCAACGAAGAAGGCTGGTATGGGTCCCTCAGTAGCTATGGAACCCAGGGGAACTTCTACCTCATGGAAGCCCGAACCTTAGATTTAATCGCCCATACCCAACTGCAACGGCCCGGCCCCGGCTGTCCTGAGACTTGGACCTTACCCGGCAACTCCCGTGAACAAGTCCGAGATGCGGGTCCGATTGACATCAATCAGATTCGTAACTGGCTCAATGGTCTCTCCTAGCGAGGACGTGCCGAGGAGATACGACCATTAGGCTGGGGGCTAGGGCTAGGGACAGCCTGACTAGAAGGGGGAGAGAGTTCCAACTCCGGTTCCACCACGCGCCAAAGTTGAGCCAGGCGATTCGCTGGGATCGTTAAATAGAGGCGATCGCCCACCTCCAACTCCGCCCCCAATAACTCCCAACCATGGAGAGTATCCCCTGGAGTTTCCAGATATAGAGGCACAAAATCTCCATTCGCCGCTGCCGACTTCACATCCTGTCCCAAAAAGGGATGTTCCGGTGTCATCGTCGTGGCCATAGCAATCCAGAGATTGCCTGCCGTCATGCCACTGCCAAAAATCTCACCGCCGAGGGCCGCAGCGGCAAAGGAGGGGGCGGCGATTTCCGTGGGACTCAGGACCGAGTTAAACTCAAACACCTCCTGAACCATCATGCCGAAATGAGCATCCCGAGACCGCACCACCACCCGTAAATCACTCTTGAGACCTTTGGCCGTCAAAGCAATTTCGAGGTTTGTGGTGTCATCACTACTCACGGCAAATAGGGCCGTTGCCCGCTGAATGTTGGCGGACTCCAGGGTATTGGGTAGAGTGGCATCCCCTTGAACTACGGGAATTTTCAGAGATTGAGCGGTATGTAAAAAGCGACTGTTGGGGTCTTGTTCGATCGCCACCACGTCATAGCCACTTTCTTGTAAGCTTGTGGCGATTTGGATGCCAATCCCCCCCAAGCCGCAGATAATGTAGTGATTGTGGGTGGGAATGGGGGCCGCTTGCCAGAGTTTACGAAAACTCGTTCCCAACACCCAATCATTGAGCAGGGCATAAGCAATCCCAATTACCCCAGCCCCCGCCAACATCATAATCACCGTAAAGACTTTAATCACCGCTGGGGCCGTCTCGGCAACTTTTTCATTTCCCCCAGCCCCGGTAATCATGCCCACTGAGAAATACAGGGCATCCACCATAGTAATCTCAGCATTGATGGCAGTATAGGTGAGAGTCGCCGCAAAAATCGTGGCGAACAACACTAAGGTTACGGCCACACTTGACTGAATTTGTTGACGGAGGGTTTTCAGCCAGCGGAAAAATTGCCGACCCCGTTCAACCACCGATTTACGACGAGCGCTAACGGCCGGCTTGGTGGCAATAATGAGGCGATCGCCCACCTGGAGCGGTTGTTGACGCAAGACCCCAGAGACGAGATCTAAATGGGTCTGCATGGGCAAATAATAGATTAACATCCGGGAGCGGTCTTCCCAGAGTTCATCGAGAGTCCGTCCTGCCCAAGCATGGCCCTCATAAATATACTCTTCATGAATGGGCCAAGTTTGCTCAAATAACTGAAGTTGCCCAATAGCGCGATTGCCAAAGGCGGCAAATGCGAACACTGGGGCTGCCAGGGCCGAGACACTCATGGCGGTGTGGTTCGCCAGCGTATTATTGAGTCGTTCGCCGAGTCGTTGGTTGAAGAGGCGATTGACAATGCGGATATGGGGATTCAGCAAACGGGCCTGCACCAAAACCGCCAGATTGACGGCATCATCAACCATGGCCAAAACTAAGGTTTGAGCCTCTTGAATCCCTGCCGCCAAGAGAGTAGAGGACGATCGCAGATTCCCCACAATCACATGGTCCGTCTCTTGAGGGAGGGGATGCTCATGGATACCGATCGCCTCGATGCCTTGCTGTCGCAGGAGTCGAAAAATTTCGTAGCCCGTCGGACCTAATCCACAGACAATAATCTGGGGTTTTCTCATCATTAAAGAGTGCTTCAAAGCCTATCTACCAGGTGGCTCAGGACAGCCATCGGTGATCTATCTGGGTGGAAGGGGTTCACAACTGGGAAGCCAACCGCCATTGGTTATTCTCTCGTAGGAGTGCAGGAGGTTTTGTAGTCTTGAACACGCAAACGACTTTAGGATGGAAGGAACGCTCCTGGAAATGGCCGCGACTGGTTAGAATGGATGAGGTTTCGTTTCGTTTGCGATCGCTCCTGTTGCTCTGTTATGGCTTTTTCCTCCGTTGTTCGTACCTTGGGTCGCACAGCCCTCACACAAGAGCTAACCAGTTCCCTAGAGCGCGATGGACGCTTACAGCTTGATGGCGTTTCCCGCTTCCCCAAGGGACTGATGGTATCGGCTTTAGCCCATCAACGTCAACAGCATCTCTGTCTGATCGCCGCCACCCTGGAAGAAGCCGGACGTTGGGCCGCTCAACTGCAAGAAATGGATTGGCCCCTGGTTCACTTCTACCCCACCAGTGAAGCCTCTCCCTACGAAGCGAGTGACTCGGACGAAATTACCTGGGGACAACTACAAGTCTTAGCGGATCTGGTTCACCCAACGGCAAGAACATCCTCTCGTTTCGCCATTGTCGCCACCCAACGGGCCCTACATCCGCATCTCCCCTCCCGAGAGCAGTTTGCACAATCCTGTCTCTGCCTCAAATTAGGGCTAGAACTCTCTCTGGGACAGCTCAAACACCAGTTGAGCGAGTTAGGCTATGAGTCGGTGTCTCTGGTGGAAGCGGAGGGCCAATGGAGCCGACGAGGGGATATTATCGACATTTTCCCCGTTGCCGCTGAACTGCCCCTGCGCCTGGAGTTCTTTGGCGATGAGTTGGAGAAAATGCGGGAATTTGACCCCGTGAGTCAACGCTCCCTTGACAAAGTGCAGCAAGTTGTGCTAACACCTTGCCAGCTCAATCAGGGCTTAGGGGACTCTCTGGGACAGGAGGAATCGGATCTCTCCCCGAGCGCCCAAGTGGGGTTAGCCTTTGATGCCCCCTCCTCCCTCTTAGACTATCTGCCCCCCGAGACTCTCTTCGTTCTCGACGAGCCGGAAGCCTGTCAGGGCCATAGCGATCGCTGGGTGGAGCATGTGGAACAGGACTTCCAAAGCCATCGCGATCGCCATCCTCACCTAAGCCCCCTCCATCGCCCCATCCAGGAAAGTCTCGGAACCTGCACCCTTGATCGCGTCGATCTACGGGAATTGGTCCTGAGCGATCGCGACGCCGACAACCAACCGGGAAAACGCCTCAACCTGGCCAGCCGCCGTCTCGCCAGCACCCCCCACCAATTCGCTAAAATCGCGCAAATTCTGCGGGATGAACGCGATCGCGGCTTTAACATCTTTCTCATCTCCGCCCAGCCCAGTCGCACCGTCTCCCTGCTGCAAGAACATGACTGTAACGCCCAATTCCTGCCCAATCCCCGCGACTATCCCGCCGTCGACCGCCTGCAAACCCATCATGTCCCCATCGCCCTCAAATATGCCGGCCAGGCGGAACTCGAAGGCTTTATCCTGCCCACCCTGCGCCTCGTCGTCGTCAGCGATCGCGAGTTCTTTGGGCAACATAGCCTCGCCAGCCCCAGTTACGTCCGCAAACGCCGCCGGGCCGCCTCCAAACAGGTTGATCCCAACCAACTGCAACCGGGGGACTATGTGGTACACCATAACCACGGCATTGGGCAATTCCTCCAACTCGAAAGTCTCACCCTGAATGGGGAAACCCGAGAATATCTCGTCCTACGCTACGCCGACGGAACCTTACGGGTGGCTGCGGATCAACTCAACGCCCTCTCTCGCTATCGCCATACCGGTAGCGGCCGCCCCCAACTCAATAAGATGTCGGGCAAGGCTTGGGAACGGACCAAAAACAAAGTCCGCAAAGCCATCAAAAAGATTGCCATCGACCTGTTGAAACTTTACGCTGAGCGGGCCAAACAACAGGGATTTGCCTATCCTGCCGATATTCCCTGGCAACAAGAACTCGAAGACTCCTTCCCCTATCAACCCACCCCGGATCAACTCAAAGCCACCCAGGATATTAAACATGACATGGAGAGCGATCGCCCCATGGATCGTCTCGTCTGTGGCGATGTGGGATTCGGCAAAACGGAAGTGGCCATCCGGGCCGTCTTTAAAGCCATCACCGCCGGCAAACAGGTAGCCTTCCTCGCCCCCACCACTATCCTCACCCAACAGCATTATCACACCCTCAAAGAACGCTTTGCCCCCTATCCCATTCAAGTGGGCCTCCTCAACCGCTTCCGCAGCCCCGAGGAACGCAAGGAGATTCAACAACGGTTAATGACGGGGGAACTAGACGTGGTGGTGGGAACCCATCAACTGTTGGGGAAAAGCGTTAAGTTCAAAGACTTAGGGCTGTTGGTGGTGGATGAAGAACAGCGGTTTGGGGTGAATCAGAAGGAGAAGATTAAGGCCCTCAAAACCCAGGTGGATGTGTTAACCCTAACGGCCACTCCCATTCCTCGGACGCTCTATATGTCCTTATCGGGGATTCGCGAAATTAGTCTGATTACTACTCCACCTCCCTCCCGTCGTCCCATTAAAACCCATTTGGCTCGCTATGACTGGGAGACGATTCGCGGGGCGATCGCCCAGGAACTCGATCGCGGCGGCCAGGTGTTTTATGTGGTGCCCCGTGTAGAGGGGATTGAAGAGCGATCGGCTAAAATTCGCGAAGTGGTTCCCAGTGCCCGCATTGCCATCGCCCATGGTCAAATGGATGTGGCGGAACTCGAATCGGTGATGTTGGCCTTTAGTAGCGGTGAAGCCGATGTACTGGTTTGTACGACGATTGTGGAGTCGGGGTTAGATATTCCTCGGGTGAATACCATTTTGATTGAAGATGCCCATCGCTTCGGCCTATCCCAACTCTATCAATTACGAGGGCGGGTGGGGCGATCGGGGATTCAAGCCCATGCCTGGTTATTTTACAGCCAACGGCAGCAACTCTCGGAAGCAGCCCAGAAACGATTACGGGCCCTGCAAGAGTTTAGTCAACTGGGATCGGGCTATCAGTTGGCCATGCGAGACATGGAAATTCGCGGCGTGGGTAACTTGTTGGGGGCAGAACAGTCGGGCCAGATGAATGCCATTGGCTTTGACCTCTATCGCACCATGTTAGAGGAAGAAATCCGCGAGATTCAGGGTCAGGCCATTCCCAAAGTCAACGATACCCAAGTGGATCTCAACCTGACGGCCTTTATCCCCAGCAACTATATCCCGGATCTCGACCATAAAATGACGGCCTACCGTCAGGTGGCCACCGCCGACTCTGGGGAAGCGTTGCAGGCGATCGCCCTCGATTGGCAAGATTGTTATGGTCCTCTGCCCAAAGCCGCTCATCAACTTTTGCGGGTGATGGAACTCAAGCAACTTGCCAAAACCCTAGGGTTCTCGCGCATTAAGCCCGAAGGCAAACAACATGTCATCCTAGAAACACCCATGGAAGAACCCGCCTGGGGACGATTAAAATCACATTTACCGAAACATTTACAGTCTCGTTTCGTCTATGGTTCTGGACGGGTCACTGTGCGTGGCCTTGGCGTGTTGCCGGCTGAAAAACAACTCGACAGTCTGATTCAATGGTTGGAATGCTTACGTCCCGCCCTAGAAGACATTCAAGACACCGACAACTTAGCCGCCAGTGCCTCCTAGGGGGCCAAATTGGTCATCATGCCAGCGTCCCTTGCAGATGTAAACCTTGCCACGACAAAATAACGCCCAAAACCCTGTTGTTCGGGGCGATCGCCTGCTCCTCCTCTGAGGAGTCCTTAAACCCTAGCCATTGCTCTCAACTCCCGAGGTTGAAATCGCTTAGGGTGGCGCACCATCTTGATGGTGCTAGGCAACACACCCACCAAGCTCGCTAAGGCGTCATCCGGCAAACTGTTTACCGTTTCTGCATCAAAGTAATGTTCAAACTGTGCCAACAACATCTTCGCCCGTTGCAGAGGGACAGGGTTTTCTGTCAACTGCTCCGTCAAGCGAATCCAATGTCGTCGAATGGAGTAGGCTTTTTGCCGTTCTTCGTACTGTTCCGGTGCTACCAGAGCCAAATCGCCAACGGGGATCGTGCGTTGCGTTCCCACATCGAAAAAGCCCCCCACAGCAGCTCCAGGACCTGCAAACTCTGCATGGTACCGTTTGTAAATGATCAAGCCATTGCGACGGCGACTATCGACCGCCAATAGCTGACCGCTATTGAGCTGGGAGATCAGCTCGGCAGGTTGTGAAGACTTAACGAGGCTTCGCGACATATGAGTAACTCTCGTTTCAGGAATGGATCATGCCGTAGGTCATAATTCAGGCAGTCAAGGGGGAGGCATCTGCTTTTAGGGTAACCTAATCTGTCCGGAGACACCACGAGACTTGTCCTGAAGTTGGAGGGAGATGCGATCAACAAACCCACACAGAACCCGCTCGGTTAGCCGGTTAGACTGTATTTGGGTGAATGCTAGAACCTGTCCAAATTAAACAACACCGGAACAGGATCTTGAGAGATTCGGTCATGCCCTCATGAAGTGACCTGCCACACCCCTGCCCAGATTCTATCAGAAACGATCACCAGTCTTCAACTTGGCAAATGCTCCCAACCAGCGGGCATCCCAAGTATGGCATAGACCTCAAGGATGAATCAGGGATTTAGACAAAAACAGTTGTCGAGGTTTGCCAAACCAGGTCGTGCCCCAGGTCAACTCCACCCGTCGTAAGCGGTAGCCTAACTGAGTGTAGAGAGCGCGAGCCGGCAGATTGTTATCTAGAACATGGAGATAAACTTCTCGGAAGCCCCACTCTAGGGCCGTTTGTTCACAAGCCATCAAAAGCTGCCGTGCTACGCCGCAACGCCGGGCCTGGGGACGAACTGCCAGATTGGAGATGTAGGGATAACTGAGTCCACTTACACGCCATGCTGTTGGAGGACTAGACTTCAAACTTAGCTCAACAGTTCCCAAAAGGTGATCCCCACTCGCGAGCCAGGGGACCTCCGTCCCTGGGAGATCGCCCAGGCTGGCCACGAGACAGGTGTGCGGATGATGACTTGCCCGCAGGCGATGACGTAAATCTTCATAAATCCCCAAGCGAATCAGGGGCAGGAACCAGGTGCGCCAGCCTTGAGTTTCATGAAAACTGGCCGCTAAAATCTCCGCTAGGGTTCGCAAATCTTCCGATTTAGCCTGCCGTACGGCAATATCAGAGGCCAGACAACGAGGTCTAAAGGGAGGAGTTGACCGTCCTCGCGAACCTGAGTTGGGTTGGGAGCGTGCAGTGCCAAAAAAGTTCACAGGTCTGTCGGGAGGATGAGGGATACCAGTGATTAGTTACCTCGGCAGAAAAGCAACGCACTGTCCCCCTTGGGGTTCAGTGTCGGGTCGTTCACGATCCGTCAGGCCGGATCTCAAAAAGCGTACCAGTTGCCAAAGTTGACATGAACCTCCATTGTAGCTGAATCGGTTGAGATGGGACGGGTTAGCGGTTCGACAACTTTCGCTATACTGGCATTGATATCAAGAGTAGGAAAGCGCAACACGCCGCCATTAACCGTTTAGCATCCCCCGTTTTCCCCCTACAGGGCGACCACAACTCGGCGATCGCTCGCTGGCCGCGTACGCCCCCACCTCTTGCCTCTTGCCTCTTGCCTCTTGCCTCTTGCCTCTTGCCTCTTGCCTCTTGCCTCTTGCCTTTTGCCTACTGCCTCTCCTGAATGATAGATCGCCCCCGTTGCCCGGCTAAAATTCTGGTCGTGGATGATGAACCCGACAACCTTGATCTACTCGATCGCGTTCTGTCCCCGACGTATGAGGTCCTCAGAGCATCGAGTGGGCAAGAGGCGCTGCAAATTCTGTCCCAAGAACAGGATATCGCGGTCATCGTCTCAGATCAGCGAATGCCCAAGATGACGGGGACGGAGTTCCTGAGTCTGACAGCGATGCAATATCCCGACATGATCCGCATTTTGGTGACCGCCTACACCGATGTGGATGATTTGGTCGAAGCCATCAACAGTGGCAAGGTATTCAAGTATGTCACCAAACCTTGGCATGTGGATGAGTTGCGGGCCGTGGTTCGCCAGGCGGTGGATACTCATAATGTCTTACGAACGCGCACGGAACAACTCTGTCGCACCCTACGGCAAGAGTCGTTATTGAATGCCGTCACCAACACGATTCGCTCGCGCACCAACTATCGACAAATTCTGCAAACCATTGTCGAAACCATGGGGCAGATGTTCGAGGCCAGTTGTTGCATTCTGCGCACCTGTGATGATCCAGGATTGAGTCTTGATGCTGCTCCCGTTGCGAGATCGCAATGGTTCGGCTATGCCGGCGCCACGTTACCGGCTCATCTGAAGCAACGTAACGGCGACGGGGATCGGAAAACCAACTTAGACCCCCGCCTGGCCCAAACCCTCTGGGAAACGGACCAGATTGTGGTGATGAACGATGTCACCCAGGATGAGCGCCTTCTCAGCCGAGAACGGGTCTATGAGGCCTATGAATATGCTGACATTCGCTCCAGTGTCATTGTGCCTCTGAGCGCCCCCCTATACCGCCCACCAGCCCAACTCGATGGGGTCATGGAGCCGGGGACTGGGGGACCGGGAGAATTTGCCCTGGTGGCGGTACTGGCGTTACATCAATGCAGCCGGGTGCGGGTTTGGCAGGATGATGAGGTGCAATTGGTGGTGATGGTGGCGGAACAGGCGGCCCTGACCCTCGCTCAGTCCAAAACCTTGGAGATGATGCAAACCCTGGCCCAACGAGAGGCCCTTATCAACACGATTACCACCGCCATCCGTTCGAGTCTCAATCCCCAGGATATTTTTGCGGCGATTACGGAACAACTCGGCTATGCTCTAAAGGTTGACGGCTGCGCCCTCTCCCTCTGGACTCAGGAGGATGAGTTTGTTGAATGTGTGGGCTTATATGAGCGGCGACAAGAGGAAGGCCGTGAAGGATTTTTGCCTCAATCCCTAGTTCCCATTGAGGGAAATTTGGTGCTTCAGCATCTCTTGGAGACTCAGGAACCGGTGGTGATTCCCGATATGAGGGCCCAGCCGACCTGGAATCAGAATTATCAACCCTTTCACCATCCGGCTCGGGCCCTGCTGGTGGTGCCTTTGCTCTGCGATGGCCAAATTATCGGCAGTATTTCCTTGCGGCAAAATGATCGTCCTCGGGCCTGGCATGGTCAGGATATTGCCTTGGCTCAGGCGGTGGCGGCTCAGGCGGCGATCGCCGTGCAACAGGCACGACTCTATCAGAAAACTCGCCAACAGGCGGAACGGCTGCTGATTCTCGATCGCCAAAAGACGGAGTTTTTTCAGAATGTCTCCCATGAGTTCCGCACTCCCCTAACTCTCATGATGGGACCCCTGGAGGCGGCGGTGAGTCAAGGGCAGGATTTACCCTTGGAGCGGGCTGAGATTGCTCTACGCAATTGTCGCCGTCTGTTGCGTCTGGTCAATCAATTGCTGGATTTGCAACGATTGGATGAACGACGGATGCAACCGAAGTTCGCCCCCTGTGATGTGGGGGGAGTGGTGGGGCAAATCTTACAAGCCTTCCGCCCCTATTGTGACCGTAAGCAGATTCGCTTAGGGCAGGAGTTGAGCCGAAATGTCCGTGTTTATCTGGATCTGGACTTGTTTGAAAAGGTGCTCTACAACCTTTTGTCCAATGCCATGAAGTTTACCCCGGCTGGGGGTGAGATTCGAGTTCAGGTCAAAGTCCAGGGCGATCGCATCTTGGTGACGGTGCAAGATACGGGAATTGGGATTGGGGGCGATCGCATTCCCCAGTTATTTGATCGCTTCTATCAGGCCGAGGGTGCAGTCGATCGCGCCTATGAGGGGAGTGGCTTGGGGTTGGCTTTGGTGAAGGAGTTGGTGGAACTCCATGGTGGCCGGGTTTGGGTTGAGTCGCAGTTAGGAGTCGGTAGTTGTTTTCGGGTGGAACTGCGCCAAGGAACAGCCCATTTGCCGGAGGCTTGTCTGTTGGAGAGCGGCACCACTCTCGAAGGACATCGCATCAGCGTGGAGTTAGCGGATCTCGAAACGGAGGTGGCTGCCTCTTCAACGCTAACCCCAAATTTGACCGGAACCTCTACAACCCCGAAGGACTCACCGATAGACTCTGAAACGCCACCCCAAACGACCCAGGTGGACTCATTGGGACATAAGGTGACGGTGTTATTTGTTGAGGACAATGGAGATTTACGGGTTTATGTAGCTGGGGTGTTACAGGATGCTGGCTATGGGGTGCTTTTGGCCAGTAATGGGGAGGAGGGGATTCTCATGGCGCGATCGCACCACCCAGATGCGATTGTCACCGATTTAATGATGCCGAAGGTGTCGGGGTTGGATTTGATTGCAGCGATTCGCCAAGACCCCGAGTTACAGGGAACGCCAATTGTGTTGTTGACCGCCAAGGCCAATGAGGAAACCCGTCTCGAAAGTGTCGAACAAGGGGCAGATGCTTACTTGTCTAAACCCTTTAATGACCGGGAGTTACTGGCTCAGGTGCGGAATTTATTGGCGCTGAAGGCACAGGAGCGACAGATTAAGGATCTCAATCGCTATTTAACCCAGTCGGTGTTGACACGCTTTTTGCCCCCGGCGTTGGTGGAGAAGGCGCGATTGGGGGAATTACAACTAAATCTGGCCCCAGAACCTCGGTTAGTGACGATTGTGTTTACCGACATTGTTGGCTTTACTCAGATGGCAAATCAGTTGAGATCGCGCCGGGTGGCCCAAATCTTAAATCAGTATTTATCCTCGATGAGTCAGGTGATTTTTCAGGCGGGGGGAACGGTCGATAAGTTTGTTGGCGATGCGGTGATGGCAATTTTTGGCGCTCCGGAGGAGATGAAACCGGAGGTTCAGGTACAGCAAGCGATTCTAGCGGCTCGCCAGATGTATGAGCGCCTGGATGCTCTGAATGCTCAATGGATGGAGGAAGGACTCACCCCGGTCCAATTCCGTTGTGGGATTCACCAAGGAACGGCGGTGGTGGGGATGTTTGGCAGCGAGGAGAGATCGGACTATACGGCCATTGGCCCCAGTGTGAATATTGCGGCGCGGCTTCAGGAAGTGGCCCAACCGGGACGCATTCTGGTTTCGGCGGCGGTGGCGGACTATTTGCAAGAGTCGGAGATTACCAAGTTTCGCCCCCTCCATCTCAAGGGGATTGATGAAACGGTGCTTGCGTTCTCCCTCAACCCCCTGGATAATGAGTGATTTGTTGAATGCCTTGCTGTTGCCGTCATGACTGTTGCCATTGTTGTTTTAAATCAGACCAGTGTGTCTCTGGCGCGTCAGGTGGCCCAGGGTTGTGCTGATGGGGTCGTTTATGGTTTAGACCGCCGTACAACGGGGGTGGATGTCTCGTTTTCGGAGTTTGGGCCGACGCTGCGATCGCTCTTTGAACAGGGAACTCCGATTATTGGCATTTGTGCGGCGGGGATTCTGATTCGCACCTTGGCCCCGGTGTTGGGGAATAAGGGAGAGGATCCGCCGGTATTGGCGATCGCCGAGGATGGTAGCGCAGTGGTTCCCTTACTGGGAGGGTTACAGGGAGTGAATGACCTGGCCCGTCAGATTGCTCAGGTTTTACAGGTCTCTGCGGCGATTACCGCTAGTGGTGAGATTCGTTTCCGTACGACCCTCCTCTCGCCGCCGCCGGGATATCGATTGCTGAATGACCCAGATCAGGCGAAAGGGTTTATTGCGGAGGTCTTGGCGGGGGCAACGGTGAGGTTTGAAACCCACCCCAGCCCCTCCCAGGAGGGGAGTTTGCCGGAGTGGTTGGAACAGAGTCGTTTACCTTGGTCTCAGGAGGGAGAACACCGGCTGGTTGTTTCGACCCAGATCGGTTCTGATGTTTGTCCTGGCGATCGCTGTTTGGTCTATGAAGTCTTGCCACAGCGGGGTCATTTGGCGATCGTGGGAACGGGGCCGGGTAGTGCTGAATGGATGTCGCCTCAAGTGCGGCGCAGGTTGCAGGAGGCGACGGATTGGGTGGGCTATACGACCTATTTAAACCTGGTGGAATCCCTAAGAAGCCCTCGTATTCAGCGTCATGAGTCTGATAATCGCGTTGAGGGCGATCGCGCGCGTCAGGCGTTGGATTTGGCGGCTACCGGGCGACGGGTGGTGTTAGTCTCGTCGGGAGATCCGGGGATTTTTGCCATGGCGGCGGCGGTGTTTGAGGTGTTGGAGACTGGGAAGACCCCAGATTGGCAAGAGGTCGAGATTGAGGTCTGTCCAGGAATTTCTGCGATGCAAGCGGCGGCGGCCCAGGTTGGGGCCCCGTTGGGTCATGATTTTGTGGTGATGTCCCTCTCGGATATTCTTAAACCTTGGTCGATGATTGAGTCGCGGTTGCAGGCGGCGGCCCAGGGGGATTTTGCGATCGCCCTGTATAATCCCGTCTCTAAGCAGCGGACTTGGCAGTTACAGCGGGCGCGGGAGATACTTCTGCAATGGCGATCGCCCGCTACGCCCGTCATTTTGGGGCGAAATTTAGGTAGAACTGGGCAACAAATGACTGTAAAACCTCTGGAGGAGTTAACCTCAGAGGATGCGGATATGCGGACGGTGATTTTAATCGGATCGAGTCAGACGCGGCAAGTGCAACGAGGGGAGAACGTCCCCTGGGTATATACCCCTCGACGGTATGAGACGGCAACAGAGAACCCGCAACCTACCCCTTAAAATACCCCGTCAGCCAATTGGCAAGCGAACCGTAAAGCGGCTTCCCCGGCCCACCTGACTCTTGACATGAATCGTTCCCTGATGAGTCGAGGCGATCGCTCGGGCAATGGCTAATCCCAACCCAGATCCCCCAGTATGACGAGAGCGATCGCCCTGCAAGCGATAGAAGCGATCAAAAATCCGCTGCTGTTGCGATGGCGGAATCCCAATTCCCGTATCCGTCACCGTCAACTGGGCCATCCCCTCATCCCGTTGCAAGTCAATCGTCACCGTTCCTCCTGGCGGCGTATATTGAATGCCATTGGCCACTAAATTGGCAAAGAGACGATACAACTGTTCCTCATCGCCCCAGACTTGTAACCCTTTATCCTCGATGCCCTGGATCTGTAGCGTCACCTGAGTGGCCATGGCCAAGGCTGTAAACTCCTCCACCAACTCTTCGGCCAGCAAATTTAACGAACAGAGACGGCGGGACACCGTTTCCACCTGCAAATCAATGCGGGACAACAACAACAAATCATGAACCAAATTCCCCAGACGGCTATTTTGTCGCTCAATCGTGGTCAAGGTATTGCGCATCTCCCCCTCCGATAGCTGGGGTTCCCCCAGGGTAAATTCCACCGTGGAGGCGATCGCCGCTAGGGGAGTTCGCAATTCATGAGCCGCATCGGCGGTAAACTGCTGAACCTGGCGATAGGAGTCATAGACCGGTCTCATAGCCACCCCCGACAGCCACCAACTCGCCCCGCCAACGACAAGTAAGGCCAGGGGTAAGCCAAGCAATAACGTCCCAGCGATCTCTCTCAACCGGGCCTCATACTCACCGAGCGATTGTCCCACCTGAACATAGCCCCAGGGGTCTTGCGTCTTGGTTTTGAGAAACACGGACACTTGCCGATAGGCGGTTCCCTCCTCAGTCACTAAGGTTGTCCAGGGTTCAACAGCCGCCGGCTGATCTAACCCCGAGGGTTGTTTCCCGGCTGTGGCAATCAGGTTGCCCCAAGCATCGACGAAGCGGACATAGTACATCTCCTCTTGCACCACCCCCGCCAGATGCCGGTCTCCGAACGGGGATTGCTCAGGACAGTCTCCTGGGCGAACACAAACCAATCCTGGCAGGAAATAATCAATAATGGGTTCGACCTGTCCCGGTCGTTCTAAGGTCGGTTCAATGCCATCATGGAGGGTCCCCGCCACCGTTTCTAACTTGCGATTGAGGGATTGCCAATGGTCTTGAGCCATGGCCGTATAAACGCCAACCCCGAAGGCACTTAAGATGATGCCCATAATCAGGGTATATAACGCCGCCAGACGTTGACGGGTGAGGAGAAAGGCTTGATTGCGATTCATGGGGACGTCTGAAGACGGTAGCCAATGCCATGCACCGTTTCAATCAACCCCTCGCAATGGTGGTCTCTGAGTTTCCGTCGCAACAGCCGCATTTGGGCGGGAACCACATTGCTGGTGGGGCTGGCTTCCATGGACCAGACGTGATTCATGATCTGGTCGCGGCTAAGGATTTGGTTCGGGTGCTGCATGAAATATTCTAAAAGCTGAAACTCTTTAGCGGTTAGAGGAATCGGCTCAAATTTTCCGTCGGCATTGGTGGCGGTAATGGTAAAAGACCCATAATCTAGGGTCAGATTACCGAGGGTCAGGTGCTGCGGTTGTAGGGGTTGCGATCGCCGCTGGAGGGCGCGCACCCGGGCCAACAGTTCAGCATTACTAAAGGGTTTGACCAGATAATCATCGGCCCCGGCATTGAGTCCCTGAACTTTATCTGCCACTTGGTCTTTGGCGGTCAACATTAGGACTGGGAGGCTATTCTCATGTTCTCGTAACCGTTGGCATACCTCCAAGCCGGACAGTCCTGGAAGCAGCCAATCGAGGATGGCTACCCGGTACTGAGTCCATCCCTGTTCCAGATAATCCCAGGCAGTTTCCCCATCTTGAACCCAATCAACGACATATTTTTCTCGCTCCAAAGTTCGTTGAAGAATGGCACCGAGATCTGGTTCGTCTTCCACTAATAGAAGTCGCATAGTATCAACGCGGTAAGAGAGTCTAAGCCCCTGGCAAAGATTTCATCAGAATTTGATTTTCCCTTGCTAGGCTCTGAAGGCGAGGCGTCGAGCCTAGGTTGTACGGGCTTTTATCTCAAATTTAGCATCATGGTTGATCAATCCCACATCTCCATTCAACGCTGGCTGTCCAGCCTGTTGGGATTCCTATTACTGACAGCCCCCATGGCCCTGTTGGCTCATCCGGGTCATGATCATGGGGCAGAATTTGAGTCCGACTCTCCCAGTATGGCCGCCCCCAGTTCCCAAGGCATTGAGGTCGATGGGGACACGGCCCAACAACTGGGATTGGTGGTGGAACCAGTACGGCGAGAGTTTCTGGAATTGGGGATGCGGGCCACAGCCGAGATTGAAGCGGAACCAGACCGCCAGGTCTCGGTGAATGCCCCCGTCAATGGGGCCTTAGTAGAACTGTTGGTGCAACCGGGGGATTGGGTGGCCCAGGGGCAAGCCCTCGCCGTCGTCGAAGCCCCGGAGTTGATTGACTTGCGGGTGCGATCGCAGCAGGAACAAACCCAGCGAGAGGCTGAGGTGCGCCAGGCCCAAGCCAGCCTGACTCTGGCACAGCGCAACTATGAGCGACAGCAGCAGATTAGCCAAACGGAAATTGAAGCGGCTGAGCGTCACGTCCAACTCACTCAGGAACGCTATGACCGCGATCGCGAACTGGCCGAGGCTGGCGCCATTCCACGCCAACAAGTCTTACAGTCTCAATCGGAGTTAGCCCAGGCCCAACATCAACTCAGCCGCGCTACCGGTCGCCAAGATCTCTTAGAAGCCGAAGCTGACCTCGATCGCGCTCAAGCCGCCTTAGATGCGGCTCAGTCTCAGGTGTTGCTCAGCAGTAGCGCCTATGACAGTCGCCTGCAACAACTCAATAGTCCCGCCACCGCCGAGGGACGAGTCACCGTCACAGCACCCATTACCGGAACCATTGCCAAACGTCATGTCAGCCAAGGGCAAACCGTGGAAGAAGCCGTAACCCCTCTTCTGGACATCATCAATGGGGAGCGACTGTTGGTAACCGCCGATGTCCATGAACGGGATATTGGCAAAATTAGCACCGGACAAGGGATTCGGGCCACCGTCGCCAGTGAGCCGGGAGAGATCTTTCAAGGTTGGGTCACCATTATCGGGTCTGCGGTAGACCGAGAAAGCCGCACCCTGCCTGTAACCGCTGAACTCATCGATCGCAGTGACATCCTGAGGCCGGGGATGTTTGCGGAGTTGGAGATTCTTACTGATCGCAGTACCGAGAGGGTGCTAACGGTTCCCAGTACAGCTATCGTCGATGCCAATGGTCAAGAGATAGTCTTTGTGCAAAATGGCGATCGCTTTGAACCCGTAGAGGTGACCACGGGAGAACGGGCCGGCGATCGCCTCGAAATTCGTCGCGGTTTATTTGACGGCGATCAGGTGGTGGTGCAAGGGGCGTTACAACTCTATGCCCAATCCCTACGAGGTGGGGGAACCTCTGACACCCATGACCACGACCACTCGGATCATGACGAGTCAGAAGACTCGGATAACTCGCCCTGGCTACTGATCGGGGGCGCTGCAACCCTGGTGTTACTGGCTTTCTGGTTAGGACGGCGATCGCGGACTGACATCTCCTCATCCCCCCCCCGTCTCACCCAGGACGATGTCCTCCCCCCGGCCCTTGACGAAACGCCGGAACCCTTAGAAACCGCAGGGAGGGACTAATCCATGCTCAACGGCATTCTCCAATGGTCGATCCGCTATCGCTTCATCATCCTCATCCTCGCGGGACTGATTAGTCTTTTGGGAATCGGCACCATCCGCCAAATGCCCTTAGATGTTTTTCCCGACTTTGCCCCCCCACAAGTTGAAATCCAAACCGAAGCCCCAGGATTAGCCCCAGAGGAAGTTGAAGCCCTCATTACCCTACCTATCGAAAGTGCCGTCAATGGCATTGCTGGGGTGACGACGGTGCGCTCAACCTCCATTGCCGGAACCTCAGCGGTGGGGGTTATTTTCTCCTGGGATACCGATGTCTATCAGGCGCGACAACTGATTACGGAGCGACTTCAACAGGTTCAAGGTCAACTGCCCGACGGCATCGAAGCGCCCCACTTGTCCCCCCTGAACTCGCCTCTAGGGATTATTTTGCAATATGCCATCACTGCTGACCAGACCTCCCTGATGGAGTTACGGCAACAGGTCGATCGCCAAGTCAAAACCCGGCTGTTGGCAGTTCCCGGTGTCACCCAAATTACAATCTTTGGGGGCGATGAGGCTCAATATCAAGTGTTGGTCGATCCTGACAGCCTCAACGCCTTTGATGTCACCTTACAGGAGGTGAGTCAAGCCGTGGCCGCCGCCAATCACAATGCACCGGGAGGCTTCTTAATCAACGCCGATGAGGAACTCCTCATTCGAGGGATTGGTCGAATTCAAACCCTAGAGGACTTGGAACAATCGGTGATCACCACCCGCCAGGGTCGTCCGGTTCTACTGCGAGATGTGGCCCAAGTTACCCTAGGCGCAGCTCTGAAACGGGGGAATGGTGGGGTTAATGGGGAACCGGCCTTGGTGATGTTGATTAACAAGCAACCTCTGACAGATACCCTTCGCGTCACGGAGGACGTGGAGGCGGCCCTGGATGAGCTGCGCCCCAGTTTACCCGAGGATGTCACGATTCATCGCACCTTCCGCCAAGGGGACTTTATTGAAGCCTCCATCGCCAATGTCACGACCTCCCTCAGAGATGGCATTCTGATTGTTTCGGTTGTTTTGCTGCTGTTTCTGATGAACTGGCGCACGGCATTGATTACGCTCAGTGCCATTCCTCTGTCTCTCTTACTCTGTTTGATGGTGCTCCATGGTTTGGGCCTAACGGTGAATACCATGACCCTGGGCGGATTGGCGGTCGCTATTGGCTCGGTGGTGGATGACTCGATTGTGGATATGGAGAACTGTTATCGGGGCTTACGGCGCAATCAGCAGTTGGGTTATCCTCAATCCCCGTTGCGGGTGGTTTATGAAACCTCCGTCGAGGTTCGCACCAGTGTCTTGTTCTCGACGGTGATTATTGCGGTTATCTTTGCGCCGATTTTTTCCTTAACTGGGGTTGAGGGACGGATTTTTGCCCCCATGGGAATTGCCTATCTGGTGGCGATTTTTGCCTCCAGTCTAGTGGCGTTAACCCTCTCTCCAGCTCTCTGTGCGCTCCTGTTGGCAACTGCGTCTCTCCCGGAAACTGACACCTGGATGGCTCGCGGTAGCCAACGGCTGTATCGCCCGCTCCTCTTGTGGGTTCTGAATCACCCCAGTTGGATTCTCTTGGGGGCTGGGGCCGCGTTGGTGGCATCTTTGGTCATTGTTCCCAGTTTGGGACGGGTATTTTTGCCGGAGTTTCAGGAGCGATCGCTGGTGGTGTCGATGGATTTGTTTCCCGGGGAGTTCTCTGGCGGCAACGGATCGAGCTGGGTTTGCGATTCAAAATGCCCTCAAGGATGATCCTCGCTTTGAGACCATTCAGATGCGATCGGGCCGCAGTCCTGGAGATCCCCATATTGTCGGCTCGAATTTTGCGGAGTTGGATATTGAACTGACGGCCGCAGCTATGGTGAATCGAGAGGAGACTCTGGATGTACTCCGGGCTGAATTTGCCAAGCTGCCAGGGGTTCCGGCGAATGTGGGGGGATTTATTTCTCACCGCATGGATGAGGTATTGTCTGGGGTTCGCAGTGCGATCGCCGTCAAGATTTTTGGCCCGGATTTGCAGGAATTGCGCCGCTTGGGGACGGAGGTGCGATCGGTGATGGGGTCGATTGAGGGGGTGGTGGATTTACAGTTAGCCTCGCAATTGCCCATCCGCCAACTGCAAATTCACTTCGATCGCCCCGCTGCGGCTCGTTATGGGTTGACGATGGCGGCTCTCTCGGAAACGCTGGAAACGGCTTTAAATGGACGAGTGGTGTCGCAGGTGTTGCAAGGTCAACAGATGCTCGATGTCCTCGTCTGGCTTCCGGAATCGGCCCGTAACAGCCTCGATCAGATTGAAAATTTACGGATTGATACCCCCACGGGACAACGGATTCCCCTGGCCCAATTGGCCCAGGTGGACTATGGAACCGGCCCCAATTCCATTAGCCGTGAGAATGTCTCCCGCTTGATTGTCCTCTCGGCAAATGTGGCGGGACGGGATTTGGGGACGGTGATTGGCGAGATGGAAGGGGCGATTCAAGAGCAGGTGGCGTTTCCCTCGGGCTACTTTATTCAATATGGAGGACAGTTTGAGTCAGAACAACGGGCCACTCAGACGTTGCTGCTGTTTGGGGCCTTGGCGATCGCGGTGATTGCTCTGTTGATGTATATCACAGTGCGATCGCTGCCTGCGACAGTGATGATTCTCTTAAATCTCCCTCTAGCTTTGGTGGGTGGGATTCTTTCGGTGGCGATTGGGGGTGGGATTCTCTCGGTGGCCTCGTTGGTGGGGTTTATTACCCTGTTTGGGGTGGCAACTCGCAATGGCTTGTTGTTGGTGGACAATTACAACCGCAAGTTGGCGTTGGGCCTATCCCTACCTCAGGTGATTTTTTTGGGGTCAACAGAGCGGTTAACGGCCATTCTTATGACGGCGTTTACCTCGGCGTTGGGAATGTTGCCCCTGGTGATGGGAACGGGGCCGGGACGGGAGATTTTGCAACCGTTGGCGATCGTTGTCTTAGGGGGCTTGTTTACTTCGACGGCGTTGACGCTCTTGGTGTTACCGGCGTTATATGCCCAGTTTGGCCGGGGGTTAGTGCCGCAACATCTCCCGTCGCGGGAGCCTCCTGCAAAGACTCTAGTGCTTAGCCAGGGAGGTGAGACGGGACGCTCTCGGTAACTGTTACAACTGCGTTATTAATTTTTGATGAGGTCTGACGATGAAAATTTCTATTTTGGGGCGATCGCCCATAATGGTCACGCTGGTTTTATTGACCAGTGTTTTGACCCTCACTGCTTGTACAACTGAGGATTCTACCAATGGTGATTCTCCCACAACTCTAACCGAAAGTGAGGGAGGGCAACCCCAAGAAGGGCAACCCCAAGGGATTGATATGGAATCGTCATCCCACCCAGAACTGGACTCATCCAATGACCATTCAGCCCCCAGTTATGGCGGTCAGGTGGTGGAAACGGGAGACTATCATCTAGAACTTGTCCCGATTCCAGAAGGGTCTGGCATTCACCTAGATTTCTATTTGCAAACCGCAGACGATCATCGAACGATTCCTGATGCAACGGTAACGGCTCAAGTTCAGCTACCAGACGGCAGTGACCTAGAGATTCCCATGGAGTATGATGCCCCCGGAGAGCATTATTTTGGATTTCTTCCCAGCCAGGCTCCAGGAGATTATACCGTCGTGATGTTAACCGAAGTGGAGGGAACCCGAACCAATGCCCGGTTCCGCTTCAGCCAATAAATTCTAACATCAACGTCTTTTTTTCTGTAGGTATCATGATGAAATTGTGATACCTACTTTGTTTTCATTCGTTTTTTATATTTCTCTCGATATGCTAGTGAACATAACCATCACTAACAACCCTAAATTTCATGCCTAATTTTAAACAAGTTTTCATGCTAAGTTTGAGTCCCCTCTGGATTTTCATCCTCTGGATTGGCTTCTCTAGCAAATCTCCTGCACAATCGGTCCCATTTAATATATCAGCAGTTGATTTAGTTCAATTGGCCCGCAATGGCTATTTAAGAGAACAGGGGATTCCTCAGTTTAATCGACTCGCATCCGCCTATCGCAGCGGTGAGATTTCAGCAGAGGATGTCATCGAAGCGGCGATCGCGGACAATCGGCTCTCTGCCGGAGTTGCGGATGATCCCGGTTATCTCGAAACCGTTGACCACTTTTTGAATGATCTTGATCGCTAACCCTTAGCCTAAAAATAACTGGGCGACCGACATCGGCCGCCCAAACCATGATAAGCGAAATAAGATTTATAGACAGGTTACAATTAGCTTGTTTGCCCTGGCTCTAATCCCAGTGATTTCGTGGTTTCTTGAAGTTGCTGCCAAAGTGCCTCAACTTCTTGGAATGCCAAATCTGGGGACAATTTACCACTTGTTTCTAAACAACTAATATAACCAATCTTTTGGGCAAATTCTTGTAGATTGGCATCAAATAATAAGACTTCAGGATGCTCGGAGGGGACGTGACCGTGGTAGGGGCGTTTGATTGTCAAAAAGTTGGAGTGGGTCATTATAGCCTCCTTTTGTTATAGCGAAACAATGACTAGTATTCGTTTATCAGCTCTAATCTGTCTTTGAATTGCCGTATCTTTAAGTTCAGCAATGGATGTCTTGCGACATTATTTAGATTGTTGCCTTAACCTTATCATAACCTTTTTTATAAAACAGTGTTTTTAGATACCAAGGTTATGGTTTGTTTTGCAACAAATCTAAATGATTTTTTACCTAATTTTCGGTAAAATCGGGTCTCAGTTTCGTGAGGCGTGAGGGATATTTCAGTATTTTTACTGATAATGGGGATCACGAACCATCGGGGAGTTTGAGGAGAAAATCTGAGGCGATCGCCCCCAAGTCCCGCATGACACTACCTGCACAACCTGGCGAATCCATGGGTTAAACTAGGAAGCAAACGTTGAGGAGAAGTCTATGAACCGTTCATTGCGTCTAACCCCAGTCTTGGGAGTGGCGATCGCCGCGCTGATGTCCATTGCCCCCCCAGCGGCGGCCCAAGTTTCTGATTCAGAAGTCACCGTTCCTGGACTTGAAACCCGGCGTCTGAGAACCTTGACCATTCCCGACGCCTTTGAACGAGGATTTTTTGAACATAGCCGTGACTTCTTCCATAACCGCAGTATTCCCAGCCAGATTGACTCCCTACTCTTTAACTTTCCTGAAAATAACATCGCGCGGGATGGACGACTTGTGAATATCCTGCACCGGGATATCATGCGCCAACAACTGACCAACGATCCCTTCATCCGCACCCCGGACTTAGCGAATCCTTATAACACCTCCATCGATACGATGAACCGAACCGGAGAAACCACTCCGATTCGCGGCAGCGAGTTCTTCCTCGACTAACCCCAGAGGTCAAAGTAGCGCAAAGCACAGGGCGATGATCGCTCTCGAACACCGCCCTGTTAGCGTTTTCATACGTTAAGTCAAACAGTGGGCGGTGCAGGAGTTGAACCCGCCTGAGGCGAATTATGAGTTCGCTGCCTAAACCGCTCGGCCAACCGCCCAAACAACAGAAAGGGGACTCACCGTTTCTCGTGACCCCATGCTCGATTCTAGCGCGATCGCCGCAATTTCAGCTAGGGGGCCGAGAAAATTCCGGGTTGCATTCTGGCCCAAACGGATCTCAAACGATAAAATGGTGCGAAACCTGAGCCAGGCTAACAGCCCATTCACATCGCCCTGGCGGTCACAGCACCAACTCGATGATTAACCTAAGATTCCAACGGGACTCACGACCATGAAATTTAACTGGACTGTCTTCTTAACCGTTACCCTCCTACTGATGATGATGGGCGCTGGGGTGTTCAGTGCCATGTGGGGCTTTTCCCTGGGACGCGAAGCCCTCAAGGGGGTGACTCAGCCGGAATTTCGACCGGGAAGTAACCTCAGCAATCGTTCTGAAAATGAAGCTACCACAACCAATCCGCGCTTCCTCGATGAAGAGGATATCTTACGGGAGGTTGAAGCGCAAATTCAAAGTCATCAGCCCGAGGTTAACCCTCACAGCGCCTAGAAAACCACCTTGTCCAAACTAAGAGGTACCAGTCCACGACTGCTCTTCAAGCTTGTGAGCAATCGCGTCAAGCCACGAATATCCCGCCCTGCCTCCCTCTCTAGATACTCTCGTCTGGGAGTTATCGGTCTATTAAGTCTCAGCCTAGTCCTCCTAATGGATGCCCCCTTAGCTGCACTTCCCCTCGGACTTGAAACCAAGACCCTACAGGATATCCTTCTGAGCCTATTATCTGTTCTGGGCTTGATTGCCATTAACGCCTTCTTCGTCACCGCCGAGTTCTCCATGGTTTCCGTGCGGCGATCGCGCATCAATCAACTGGTGGATGCGGGAGATCTTCCGGCCCGCAGCGTGCAAATTCTGCAACAGGACATCGATCGCCTCCTCTCCACCACCCAACTGGGGATTACTCTCTCCAGTTTAGCCCTGGGTTGGATTGGCGAGAGGACCATGGCCTCCCTCGTCGCCCTACTGCTAAGCACACTTCCCCTCTCCCCTCCCGTCGCCACCGTCGTCACCCATAGCTTCTCGATTCCCCTAGCGTTCCTCTTGGTGGCGTACCTGCAAATTGTCCTCGGGGAACTCTGTCCCAAATCCCTAGCCCTCCTCTACGCCGAACAACTGGCCCAACTTCTCGGGCCCCCCAGTTTGGCGATCGCCCGCTTCTTCAACCCCTTCCTCTGGATTCTCAACCAATCCACCCGCCTGTTATTGCGACTGGTGGGGATTCGCGATGTCGACCGCCGCTTCTATAACCGCGTCACCCCCGAAGAACTGCAACGCATCATCGCCCTCGAAGGAGAATCCACTGGCCTCGAAGCCGAAGAACGGGAACTGCTCAGTAACGTCTTTGAATTTGGCGATGTCGCCGCCGAAGAAGTCATGGTTCCGCGCACCCAAATCGCCGCTCTGCCCAGTGATGCAACCTTTAGCAGCTTCCTCGAAGAAGTGGCCCGTTCCGGTCATTCCCGCTATCCCATCATCGGTGAATCCCTCGACGATGTGCGCGGAATCGTCCATCTCAAAGAACTGGCCGAACCCCTCGCTCGCGGTCAAATGTCCCTCGATACCCCCATTCAACCCTGGGTTCGTCCAGCGCGCTTCGTCCCCGAATGCACCCTCCTCGGGGAACTACTCCCCCTCCTGCAACGTTGCGGCCAACCGATGGTGATGGTCGTGGATGACTTTGGCGGAACCGCTGGCTTAATCACCATGCAAGATATCATTGCCGAAATTGTCGGCGAAAGTCTCGAAAGTGAAGGAACCGAAGAGTTAGCCGTACAAATGGTGGACGAGCGGACGTTTATTGTTCAAGCCCAAATGGATCTCGAAGAAGTCAATGAACTGCTTGATTTAAAGCTTCCCCTCATCGACGAGTATCAGACCCTGGGCGGCTTCCTGATTTATCAAATGCAAAAAATCCCCAAAAGGGGCGAGGGCTTTAGCTTTAAGGGCCTCAATTTAGAAGTCGTGGCTACCGATGGGCCGCGGCTGCACCAAATCCAGGTGCAACGATGGGATAACTCTCCCCCCCTCGATACTCAACTCTCCTCAATCTCTATGTCAGATTCCCCAACGACCGAGGATCTCGATTTAGACACCGATCTCGTTGACAAGTCTTCCCCGAGTCGTGACAGCCTAGAGTCGGATTTGGGTTTAGCGGACAGTGACCCCATCTTAGATGAGGATGGAGATTCTGAATCGTCCTCACCGTCGCAACAGCAGCGATAGGGAGAGGCCCCTATCGCCGGCCAGGGAAGAACTAGCCCCTCTTCCTAGAGGCTAAGATACCCCATCTCCTTAAGAGTATCTAGAACCTTATTCACACTCTCCTCATGGGATTCTAAATCCGTGCGACATTCAATCGTCGGGTCGCTCGGCGGTTCATAGGGATCGCTGACCCCGGTAAAGTTGGCAATTTCCCCACTGCGGGCCTTTTTGTAGAGGCCTTTCACATCTCGCTCCTCGCACACTGCTAGGGGCGCATTGACAAAGACTTCCACAAAATCACCAATGCGAGCCTTAACTTCCTCGCGCACCGCTCGATAGGGGGAAATCGCCGAAACTAAGACAATCACCCCATTGCGAGTGAGCAGATGGGAGACAAAGCCAATCCGACGGATGTTTTCATCTCGGTCTTCTTTACTAAAGCCCAACCCTTTGGTGAGATTTTGGCGGACAATGTCCCCGTCTAGGATTTCTAACTTGCAATCGAGCGATCGCAGCTTTTCGGCAACCGCCTGGCTAATGGTTGTTTTTCCCGCTCCACTGAGTCCGGTAAACCAAACCGTAACACCACGTTGTTGAGTCATTCTCGTTTATCTGTTGTACTGTTGTTCTAAGTATCTTACCCCATGCACTCCCTTGGGGTTAAAGCATCGAAGCCCATTCAAAATACCATATTTAGGGCAAGGTATTGCCTCGGGTTAAGCGGATTCCTTCGACAGACTTCTATAATCCATAGAAGGTCATGATTAGCCAAGGAGCAAGAAACATCAAACTCAAGGTCAACGGCGCACCAATCCGGGCAAAGTCCGTAAATTTATAGCCCCCGGGTCCATAGACCATGGTATTGGTTTGATAGCCAATGGGACTCAGATAACTATTGGAGGCAGCAAAGGTAACAGCGAACATAGCCGAAAAAGGATTCAATCCTAAGCTTTGGGCGACTTCAACGGCAATGGGGAGCATCAAGACAACTGCGGCATTATTGGAAATAATTTCTGTGAATATCGAGGTGATAACAAAGAAAAAGACCAGGACCCAGTACCCTGGCAGTTCTCCGCCAATGGCAAGGAGGTTATCAGCAATCCAGGTGGTGGTTCCCGAGTTACGCATGGCAACGCCGAGGGGAATTAATCCCGCCAATAAGAAAATAATATCCCAACGAATCGCGCCATAGATTTCTCCAGGACGTAAGCATTTAGTCAGGATCAAGGCGATTACTCCTGCCCATGCACTGACAACAATTGGCATAATGTTAAACGCTGAAAGTCCAATAACGGCTAAGCCAATACCCACGGAAATCCAAGCTTTGTCTTGCCGGATTGTCTCTACATTTCGTTGCTCAAGAACTAACAACTCTCGGGTGGTTTGCAGTCCAATAAAACTCTGTTTAGGACCCTGCAAGAGCAACAAATCGCCAAAGCGTAAGGGGACCCGCCCTAGGGGACCTTTTACCAACTCTGAACCTCGACGCACGGCTAACACCGTGGCATTATACCGCTGTCGAAAGCGAATTTCTTTAAGGGTTGTCCCAATTAAGCGAGAGTTCGAGAGAATCAGAACTTCACCGATTTTTTCTTCCTCGGAACTCAAGACAGAATCCAATGATTTTTGGGTGAATTTGACATCTGCAACCAGGTCTAAACCCCTCTCCTCTCGAATTTTTAGGAGATCTTCTCGACTACTGCGTACAACCAAAACATCTCCGGCTTCAAGAATTTTATCCGCTAGAGGTTGAGCAAATCTCACTTTGTCTCGTAGCAGCTCTAACACATCTAAATCGAATTTTCGTTGAATGCCACTATTACTTAATGTTTCACCAACAAGACTAGACTGAGGGGTGATCACTAATTCAGTCACATAGTCTTTTAAGCCATAATCTTGCGTAAATGAGTCACCTTCTGTCTTGCGACTGGGAAGCAACGCAGGAGCAAAAAATGTCAAATACAAAAGACCAAAGATAAAAATACAGACACTCGCCTTAGAAAACTCAAAAATCGTAAAGGTTCGATAGCCGAGTTGTTCTGAGAGTCCACTCGCTAAAATATTAGTTGAGGTTCCCACTAATGTCATCATTCCTCCCAAAATAGAAATATAGGAGAGAGGAATCAGAAGTTTAGAGGGCGATCGCTTTTGTTTACGACACCAGTCCTCAACAATGGGCAGAAAAATTGCTAGGACAGCGGTGTTATTGATGAATGCCGAAATGGGCCCCACTAAGACCCCTAAAGTAAAAATTTGACGACTGGAACTTTTGCCCCCCCAACGCACTAAAAAATCACGAATGATTTGGATAACTCCAGTTTTGGCGATGCCCGCACTGAGGATAAACATCGCCATTACGGTGACGGTTGCGGAGTTACTGAAACCGGACATTCCTTCCTCGGGAGTCACCAAGCCACAAAGCATCAGTAAAACGGTCACGGATAAGGCGATAATATCGGGCGGTAAGAGTTCGCTCACAAAGCCAACTAATGCCAACACCAAGATAACCAGGGTCAGAATAATATCCATTTAGGGGTATCTTGCAGGGTTTCAGGACAAGTTACTATTCTAGGTCAGAGTTTGGGAAAACAGGGGATAATGTTGTCTTTACAACCTTCTGCGGCCGGATCAGGGTAAATTGAATGGTCAATCAACTAGAATTTGATAGGATGGGGGGAAGCGAGAGACATCTAAAGATTTGGGATTTGAGCATGAAGCGTTTAAACAACCGTGCTTTGGGGATTCTACGGGGGGAACTTCAAAGAGACAATCGGGGAGATGTGGGGGAACGGGTTGTTCGTAAATTGCTACTTCAGGAACTTGAGGGATTATCACGACAGGAGGGAACTCCTCTGACGGAGTTGCAACTGAAACGGATTATCCAAAATCGTTATCCCGCATTTAAGAATCCTGTGATTGAACGGGCCGCAAAGGCTAATCACCCCTCGAAAGCGCGAACCCTAGCGATAACTCTCGGGGCGATTGTCGCCGGTGGGGCGGGATTGACGGGGTTTGTCTTTCTGGCTAATCTTCCCTATCCGATGATTCGTCAGCCTATTGCCGAACATGCACCGCTTTTGTTGCTGCCGAGTTTCCTAAGTATGGATCATAACTACCGGGAGGCGATCGCCCTGGTGGAACAGTCGGATCAACTGGTAAACCAAGCCACCAGTGCGGCGGATTTGGAGTTAGGGCAGGAAAAAGTGACGCAGGCCCAACATCATCTCGATCAGCTTCCGGTCTGGTTTCTGGGCTATTACCCCCAACGCTACTGTACCTTTTTTGCCTGTTCCTGGAAGTTTACCCACGATGAGTTTGAGGCGGCCCGCAAGAGTGTCGGGCGCATGGATGTGATTCTCTTCCAAGAACGCAATGCCCATGATCAACTCGATGAGATTTTAGAGGAACTCAACGCGGCGCGATCGCAGTATCGACAAGCCACCACCTATCGGGCAGCAGAACAGGCCCTGGAAGAATGGCAACAGGCGATCGATCGCCTAGAACTCATCCCCCGCCAAACTCTAGCCGGAGAGTTAGCCCGAACCCACCTCAATGCCGCTAACCGCGATTTCCGAGAAGCCCGCCAAAGCCTCAACAATTAAAAGGGCAGGGCCCGCCACTTG
Organism: Phormidium sp. PBR-2020; assembly: GCA_020386575.1. Taxonomy (GTDB): domain Bacteria; phylum Cyanobacteriota; class Cyanobacteriia; order Cyanobacteriales; family Geitlerinemataceae; genus Sodalinema. Next base: position 1,358,964 of record CP075902.1, read on the forward strand.
CAGATTGCCCCTACGGAGGGCGACCACCACTTCGACTATCGCTCAGTGACCAGGGTACGCCCCTACGTCTTCCCTTTTGCCTCTTGCATGCATGCCTTTTGCCTTCCCCCCCTACAACTGCCCAATCATCTTATGGGTTTGAGGAACCACTCGAACGTGCTGAATCGTACGCTTCATCATGGTTTGCCAGGCTAGAACCTGCTCGGGATCAGGAACAACGGCATCTCGAAAGGAATCCTTACGGAGGGCTTCATTGGTGGCTCGTAAGACCCCATTAAGCGGGGTGACAGGCTGTAAATAGATGGGGGTATCTGAGTTAATTCGGGAGACTAAATGGGCTACCCGTTCGAGTTCTTGGGCGGGAGTGCGATCGCAGACAATGGTCTTGACAAACACCGAGACGCCCGCATCATGACAGAGTTGCAAAAACTGCTCATGTTCAGTCCACCAAGTTTCACCACTGGTACTGGGTAACTTAATATCCATCCCCACCAAATCCAAATAGGGCAGAACCGGCTTGAGTTTATCGGGACGATGTCCTCCCGTCTCCAGATAAATAGGCAGTTGGCTGCGTCGGCGAACTTCGGGTAAAAACGCTTCTAAGAAAGGAGCGTGCAATAGGGGTTCTCCCCCGGTCAAACTAATACTGTCATGCAGCCCCGGTCGATTTTGCCGTTCTACCAAAGCCGACAACACCTCCACTGTAATTGGGTTATCGTACTCATCAAAATCCCGCAATCCCGGTGTGCGTTCAATCCGACAACGGGCGGGGGCGTGCCAAGTATGGGCGCTATCACAGTAGAGACAGCGCAAATCACAGAGGGCAAAGCGGATAAAAATCTGCCGAGTGCCAATGTTGGCCCCTTCTCCCTGAATTGCCGAAAAGACTTCAACCAGTCGTGCTGTTTGCCCCTTACTCATGGCCAAATCCTAATTTATCTACTCGGCGACTTTAGATCGGTCTGTACGGTTACAACTGGCCACCTAACGTCTGATAGGCTTCTAAAATGGCGGCTTCTGTATCCTGCCAACTCAAACATTTGTCGGTAACGGAGACCCCATAACGCAAGTCTTTGAGATTCGCGGGGATCTTTTGATTCCCTTCAAACAGATTCGACTCTAACATCATGCCGACAATGGAGGAGTTGCCCGCTTGGATTTGTTCAACCACGTTCTGGAACACCCCAGCCTGACGGCGATGGTCTTTATGGGAGTTGCCATGACTGCAATCGACCACTAAGCGGGGGGGAAGTCCTGCCCCTTTGAGTTGTGCTTCGACTCTGGCGATGGACTCGGCGTTATAGTTAACCTGGCCGCCGCCGCCGCGCAGGATAATGTGGGCGTAGTCGTTGCCACTGGTCTTAAAAACGCTCACGGAACCATTTTCATCGATTCCCAGGAAACTATGGGGTTCCCGAGCCGCTTTCATGGCGTTTAGAGCCACTTCGATGCTGCCGTTAGTCCCATTTTTGAGGCCAACGGGCATGGAGAGTCCGCTGGCCATTTCCCGGTGAGTTTGCGATTCAATGGTGCGAGCGCCAATGGCAGACCAACTGAGAACGTCGCTGATATATTGAGGCACGATGGGGTCGAGGGCTTCGGTGGCGGTGGGTAGCCCGAGATCGGCGATGTCGGCCAGGAGTTGCCGCGCCAGGAGGAGTCCTTTTTGGATGTGGAAGGAGTCATCCATGTCGGGGTCGTTGATGAGTCCTTTCCAGCCGACGGTGGTGCGGGGTTTCTCGAAATAGACGCGCATCACCAGCAGCAGTTTGTCCTGCACGCGATCGCTCAGTTCTCGCAGCCGTTGGGCGTAGTCTTTGGCAGCGTTGACATCATGAATGGAACAGGGGCCGACCACAATGAAGCTACGAGAATCCCGGCGATCGAGAATGGCCTCAAGTTCGCGACGGGATTGCCCGATGGTCTGTTGGGCGCGATCGCTCAGAGGCACTTGAGCCTTCATCTCTAAGGGCGGTTGGAGAACCTGAGCGTTGGCAATATGAGTATTGAAGAGTTGTTCCGGCATGGTGTGCGGCATGGTATGCGGCATGAGGTGCAGTCTGGGTAGAGTCAGGAGCGCAGGTGCTGACATGAGGCCCGAGTATCTATCTTAAACCTTAAACCGGTTCTTGCATGATGGATATCTGGAAGTTCTCACAATTGTTTGGGGGGGGTGGGCGGGATAAGAGCCAGGTTAGTTTGAGGCTTGAGCGGCGGCGGCTTGGGAGCGTTCCATCAACTCGGGGACGGTGACAAATTCATAGCCTCGTTCTCGCAGTTCTTTGATAATCACGGGTAGGGCGGCGACGGTGTGATGACGAGGCCCTCCACCATCATGAAAGAGAACGATCGCCCCCGGATGAATGCCATTGAGAACTCGCTCAATAATCCCGTCACGGGGTAGAAAGTAGTCGGAACTGTCGACGGACCACATGGTAATGGCGTAGTTTTGGGCGGCGGCGTAGGGGGTTAGGGCATTGTTGAGATAGCCGCCGGGGGGACGAAACAGTTGTGTTCGCACACGGGTGTATTGATAGATTAACTCTGCCGTCTGCTCGATTTCTTGATAGGCCAAGGCGTCACTTTTGACGACGTAGGGATGGGACCAGGTGTGATTCCCTAAGATATGACCTTCGGCCACGATGCGTTGCAACAGTTCGGGATAGGTGGAGAGGACTCGCCCGAGGACGAAGAAGCTAGCGAGTATGTCATGGTCGCGCAAAATATCGAGAATTTGGGCGGTGTAGGGAGAGGGACCATCGTCGAAGGTTAGGGCAATGGCGCGATCGCCCGGGGCCAGGGGGAGCGATCGCACAATCTGACCTCGGTAAGGCTCCGGAACGCTATGGTAAATGTCGGGAGGAAGGCGATCGCGTTCGATTTGCCGTTGGGTAGTCTCTTGCAATCGCTCTAATCGGGCCAGAGAGATGTCAGTATGCTGGCTGACGGTCTGTTCGACGGGGGCAACTTCTAAGGGGAGAAGTTTGGGAGCATAGGTCACTGGACGTAGTGAGTCTAAGCGATTGGCTCCCATCAATAGGATGAGGATGACAATGGCGATCTGAGCCACCAGATGGGGATAAGGCTGAAGCGAGATCCGCCGACGCATCAAATAGGGACTAACTTTTATCAATTTCATGGGATCGACAACAGTTTTTCTAAAGTGTTGTAACAATTTCAGCGGTCATCCTGAGTTCCTGTATCCTGTATCACCTTTTATCTTTTATGATTGAGATAAGGATATAGGAGAGGTACATCGGGTGTTTCAGTTATTTGGGTTGGCTCAAGATGTTAAGAAATATTGCCGTTGGCTTCTGGTGTCTCTCCCCTGTTTGCTGTTAGCCATCGGTGCGGAGTTTCCCTCGGCGTTCACCTCAACCCGTGGGGCGATCGCTCAGGAAAATTCTAATCACCCAAGACCATCTACTGGGGAGATTTATTGGTATGGGGAATCGCCTCAGCCTCAAGTTCTTGGGGCGGCCTATATGGTTTTAGAGGCTCGCGACAACCAAGTTGTTGGTGGCTTTTTTATGTACCAATCCTCCTTTGATTGTTTCTATGGGCGAATCACCAATCATTCCCTACAGATTACGGTGATTCCCACCTATGAGCCGAACCATTATCCCTATGCTGTGCAACGCTCAGATACGGCGATCGCCAGTCCCGGAGGCCTCGCCGCAACGCCTGAGTTTGACGGGTTCCATCCTTTGAATCGTCCTGATGAGGTGGCCCGCCATGTTTTAGACACCTGTCGCCATGAATATGGAGACTTAGTCTGGCAATGAGCCGTAGGGGCGAAGCCTTTGTCACCCCTACTTGAACGGCCATTTACCGATTCAGCAAATAGCGCCTTAAAAAGCTTTCTAACGACTCCATTTGGATATCAAACACCGATTCGAGTCGGTGAATTTCTTCGGAGGTACAGAAAAATTCGTTAGCTAAGAGAATCCGTAAGGTTCCGAGCGATCGCTGCAACTCAGGATTGAGAAATCCTACCGCTGACCGAACCCCATCGAGTACTGTTAAGGGAAGATTGACCACAAAGGGATCTTTCTGAAAAACCTGACCAAAGATTTTCGGAATATCCTCACGATTGAGAATTTCTGGACCACCCACAGCAAAAATTTGATTCCTGGCGGCCTCCTGTTGAGGGGATTGGATGGCAATTTCGGCTAAATCATCGGGACTGAGAATCGAGGAGCGATTTTTGAGATCGCCAATGGCAAAGTAGATCCCCGTATCTCGGAAGCGTTCAGCCAAGGGCAAGAGATTGGAGGCAAAGCCGGAAGGCCGTAGGATCGTGTAGTTCAAATCACTTTTCTGTAAGGTATTTTCGACCTCACGCTTCGCCTTAAACACGGGAGAATCTTGGTAGCCGCGATCGGTTCCTAACACTGAGACATAGACAAAATGCTCAATGCGGTTTTCCTGGCCAAAATCCATTAAATCAATGTTGGCTCGGTAATCAATGGCTTGAGCTTTGCCACTATCAGAGCCATGGGCGCTAATAATATAGCGGACATCCCGACAAGCTTTGCGGATATCTCGCTCCTGGGCCAAGTCGCCGATAAAAATTTCTGCGCCCCGTTGTTCGAGTTCCGCATAATTTGACGAGAGTCGCACAAACGCTCGCACGGGCAGATCGCGATCGCGTAACCGCCGTACAATCCGTTTGCCGACACTTCCGGTTGCACCAGTGACTAAATACATAAGGCAAATTCCAGTTAGACTTAGAGATAAGAGTTGCTAGACAACAGGGGCAATCGTGACTGTAATCGATCACCTGTGGGCTTTGCCCATGCTTATTATTGTATTTGCCTTAGGCGCGTCCATCGGTAGCTTTGCCAATGTGGTGATCTATCGGCTACCGGCCGGCCAATCCCTATTACATCCTCCCTCTCGTTGTCCCCATTGTGGTCATGGTTTGGGGAAGGGGGAAAATATCCCGGTGTTGGGTTGGTTACGGTTGCGAGGACGCTGCGCCCATTGCCATGCGCCCATTTCCCCCCGCTATCCCATCGTTGAGGCGGTGACGGGACTCTTGTTTTTGGGGATATTTTGGCGCTATGAGCTGTCTCTGACGACGTTAGGCTATTGGCTCTTTTTAACGGGCCTGTTGGTGTTGGCCCTGATTGATTGGGATACGATGACCCTTCCTAATCCCCTGACGCGCTTGGGGGTCTTGTCGGGGCTAGTCTATCAGACTCTACAAGGCTGGCAAGGGGACTCCGCGATCGGGGCACTCATGCAGGGAATTTTTGGGGCGGTGTTGGGGATTTGGTTAATTGATGCGGTGCGATTTTTAGGGTCCTTGGCTTGGGGAAAAGAAGCCATGGGAGCGGGAGATGGCAAATTACTGGCGGCCATTGGGGCTTGGTTAGGGCCTGGGTTAATGGTGATTTCTGGCTTTGTGGGGGCATTCCTGGGGGCACTGATTGGTGGGGGGGCGATCGCCCTGGGGATTTTGGGGCGATCGCAGCCGATGCCCTTTGGCCCCTTTCTCGCCCTCGGGGGGGCGATCGCCGCGCTCTGGGGGCCGAGCTTACTCAATCTCTACCTAGAGATATTTTTCCCCGCTGGTTTGCTTTAACTGCCCGTGGTGGCCTCAGGACGAATTCGACCGTTATAGGTCGCCTCTAATTCCCAGGTGTTGGGGTTAACGATGACCACGGTTTCAAGACTGTATTGACTATCTCCGGGGGCACGCCCTAAAAAGCGAAATTCAATATTCCCCGTCTCCGTTAAGCGATAAGGCGCGTCAGCAGACGGCCCGTGCATGGAGGCTTCAGCGCGATAGCGTTCTAAGCCCCCATTGAGACGTTCAGCCAGTTGACGGGCTTGGTTTTTAGCCCGCTGCACGTCGAACGGCGACAAGGAGAACTGTTCTAAACGGGCATTGCGCTCTGTGAATCGATCTTGGGCCTGAGCGGGGGACTGAGTCACCAATGAGGCACTCAGGAGGGTAAACAAGACAAGAGGTAAACTAAGCTTCATGGAACGATCCTCCACAGATTTAGGGTTAAATAGCCTGCATATCAGAGTATCCTGGGAGAAGAGTTGGCTAAATCAGCCAATTCCAGATCGTGATCTGCCACAAGAAATCGCGTTTGAGTCCCGGAATTTGATAGGATGCGATCCATGACAGAGATCCCTGACCTATCCCAGTCCTTAGAACAGAGCGACCGTCAACCCAGCCAAATCCCCTGACCAGACACCGGTTTGAGATGGCTTACTTGTTAGTGGCTCTGTCTGTGCTTAAACCTCTGTGCTTAAACCTCAGCCGCGAGATTGCTTTTAAAAATCCCAGAACTTCATGTCTCTATTTGATTGGTTTGCCGACCGACGCAAGTTAAATTCTATCGGTCAGAAGCAGCAAGAACGAGAAATCGCCGAGGGGCTTTGGACAAAGTGCGAGTCCTGTGGTGTCTTAACCTATACGAAGGACTTGGCAGCCAACAACATGGTATGTCCCGAATGCGGTCATCATGGTCGCATTTTTAGTGATGAGCGTATTCAACAACTGATTGATCGTGGGACCTGGCAACCCCTCAATGGCCAGTTGCGCCCCACCGATCCCCTAGGATTCTACGATCGCAAGGCCTACCGCGATCGCCTCACAGATTACCAACATAAAACCCAACTCAACGATGCCGTACAAACCGGCTTTGGCGACCTCGATGGGTTGCCTATCGCTCTTGGAGTGATGGACTTCCGCTTTATGGGAGGAAGCATGGGATCGGTGGTGGGGGAAACGCTCACCCGTCTGATTGAGCAGGGAACCGCTGATGAGCGTCCGGTGATTATTGTCTGTGCCTCTGGAGGAGCGAGGATGCAGGAGGGAATGTTGAGCCTGATGCAGATGGCGAAGATTTCTGGGGCCTTACAGCGCCATCGTCAATCGCGATTGCTCTATATTCCCATTTTGACCCACCCCACCACCGGCGGCGTCACGGCCAGTTTTGCCATGTTAGGTGATATTATCCTGGCTGAGCCGAAAGCAACCATCGGCTTTGCCGGACGGCGGGTGATTGAGCAGACATTACGCCAGAAACTGCCAGAGGATTTTCAGTCCGCTGAAGATCTGCTCAACCATGGATTTATCGATGCTATTGTGCCCCGTCCCCAACTCAAAGGACTGTTAGGGCAATTAATTCGCTTGCATCATCCCTCCCTGAAACGGGCCCATCATCAGGTTCCTCAGGATCATGGGAGTGATGCCGTGGCCCTCGAAATTTCTGGGTCAAATGAGCCGTCCTAGCTGCTAAAGATAACAAATCCTTAAAACAACCGCTCTAACGTCCCCAGACTCTGGCATGATATGTGTACTGACAAGAGATTTAAAGCTTGTCCCACATTCAAGCTTGGCTGAACATCAATAAAGTTTAGAGGAAAACAATGCTAAAAAGATTCTTTTGGCTTGCGATCGCTATGGTCGTCTTAGTTTGGAGCTTCGGGAATAACAGCGCCATGGCGTTGGAACTCGATGCCGAAACCCGCACCGTAGCCTTGAACGAACAGGGGGAAACCGTCACCTTATCCCTAGAACAAGCCACCCGTGGAAAACGCCTCTTTGGTGATATTTGCGCCCAGTGCCATCCCGTTGGACTGACCAAGACCAACCCGAACGTCAACCTAAGTTCCGAGAGTTTGGCCTTAGCAACCCCCCGTCGGGATAATGTTGAGGCGTTGGTGGATTATATGAAAAATCCCACCACCTTTGATGGTGAGTTTGATATTTCCGAGCTGCACCCGGCCACGTCCAGTGCAGACATTTTCCCTGAAATGAGAAATTTAACAGACGACGATTTGTTTAATATCGCTGGACATATTTTGATTCAGCCCAAACTCCGTGGAACCCAATGGGGCGGCGGTAAGGTTTATAACTAAATCCCCCCATGCTGCCGGTGAACGGTGAGTGCGCGACGGCGATGAACCTCAGGTTGGCTCTTAAGTCTTCGTCGTCGCTGTGGCTCTCCTGTTCCGTCAGGATACCCTCAGACCTATTGCAGGTTTGAGAAAACCGGGCGATCCTCCCTTGCGATCGCCGGTTTTTTGCAATTTTGCCGTTTTTAGAGAAGAATCACTATGGCTGTTCAACCCACCCCATCCCGGGGAACTTGGTTTAAACAGACTCTGAGCGCGATCGCCATCCTGGCAGTTCTGCTTTGGGGAGGCGCTCCCTCGTTAGCCGCTGGGGTTAACGCCGATGTATCGCGCTATCTGACTCCAGATGGCCCGACTCAGGTCAAATTGGACGCTCAAGGAAACCAAGCCAGTTATTCCGGTGAAGCCCTAACCCGAGGCCGGGATATCTTCATGGAAAACTGCGCCTACTGTCATGCCAATGGTCTGACACTTCCTCTTCCCCAAGTCTCTCTGACCCTGGAAGACCTAGCCGCAGCCACCCCCCCACGAGATAATATCAACAACTTTGTGACCTATCTGCGCGAACCCATGACCTATGACGGGTCTGAACCCAGTTACTGGTGTCGAGAAGTTCCTGAGAGTTGGCTGGCCCGCCCCGAACTGGAGGAACTGGCCGCCTTTACCCTCAGTGCAGCAGAGAAAGTCCCGGGCTGGGGAACGCTTCCCTCTAATCGCTAACCCCAGACTCACCAAAGCTAGAGGCATGAAGCCCCGTCACTTCAGTGCGGGGTGCTGACTTGCCCTTAGGAGGGAGTGCGGGTTTGGGCGGGGGCCTCTGGGTGTTCTGCCTCTGGATGTCCGAGATACTGATCATAGAGGGCAGCTTCGTAACTCAACCGCTCTTCTACGGCTGGATCTTCGCTCTCTTCATAGGGGATTTCTACTGTAACTTCTGCCCCATTGACCACGGAACCCAGAACTCGCACTCGGTCTTCGGCCTCTTCAAGCATTTCTGCATATTCATTAAGGAGTCCGCCCCGAGTCACCCCTGGCCGAGCCACAATCAGCAGACCATCGGTAAAGGGTTCAAGGGCCAACGTGTCATTACATTCACTCAGAGCTGGGGAGTCAACCACCACAAAGTCAAAGCGGGCCCGGGCCTGCATCAGTAACTGGCGCAGTTCACTCGACTCAATGATGGCCGGTGCGTTGCGTTGGGGGCCGGGACTGGATACCACATAAAGGTTCGGGACATCGGGAACCAGATGAGCATTCTGGTTCATGCCGTTGTAGTGCCTCAGCGGTTCCGTGAGACGTTGAGGATCGAGGGCAATTTTCAAGGACTCTGCCTGGGAGGGCGATCGCACATCGGCCTCGACTAACAGAGTGCGTTTTCCGGCACGGGCAGCAGCGATGGCTAAGTTATAGGCCGTAAAGGACTTACCTTCCTGAGCGGCTGGACTGGTAACCAGGACAATCCGGGGCGGTTTCCCCTCAATCCGTTGTAAGTTGCTACGCAGCCGCTCGTAATAGTCCAAGTAGGGGGAATGAGGCGACAAAAGGACGGGGAATGGCTCCTCGTCGAGGGTATCGAAGCGATCGACATGGGGAATCGTCCCCAACACGGTCAAATCTCGCCCTTCTAAGGCGCCACGCACTTCTTCCATGGTGTAGAAGCGTCCTTCGAGAGCTGATAAGCCAAAGATTAACACCGCCCCAGCGGCCAAACCGGCCCCACCACCAATGAGAACCAACATAAAGATATTGGCGGCATCTTCCCGGATTTCTTGAACCTGGGGTTCTTGAGCAATACTGAGGTTACTGACGGTTTCCGTCCGCGCTGACTCCGCATCAATCAGCCGGGCCTGTAACTGGTTAAACAGGGATTTATGAATCGCCACGGCTTGACTGAGCCGTTCTCGTTCCAACTCCAAATTGGGCAGATTTTGGAACTCGGCCAGCAACTCATTCTCTAGCCGTTCCGATTGCACTAGGTTTTGCAGCAGCATCTCCCGCTGCGTCTGCAACCCGACCAACTGATTAGCCATTTCTTGCCGGGTTGGATCGAGGCTACTCTGGGTCCGAACTCGACGACTGTCATACAGGGGTTGACCAATGCCATCTCCTCCAATGACTTCTTGCGCACGGTTTTCTAGCAACCGTTCTAACCCCATCAGTTGGCGACGCAATTCAACGACCTGGGGATGATCCTGGCGGAGGGTTTGGCTGAGGAGGGCCTGCTGACTTTCAATCTGGTGAATCTGTCCCCGTAGATTATTGACAATGGGATCGCGACTCAAGGCTGACGAGGTATAGGCTTCATCCACCGTTAGTCCCAAGCGGGCTTCGAGACTCTGCATCTGGGTACCGACTTCCTCGATTTGCCGTTGCAATTCGTCCTGTCGATTCTGGGCCCCACGAATATTCCCGACTAAAACGCCGTCACGACCCAAAACTAGGGCTGCACCCTCAATGCGATCGAACTGGACTAACCGCTCTTCGGCTTCCCGTAAATCGGCTTCAACCTCAGGAATCCGCTCGTTGAGCGCGGCAATCAGTACATCTAAGCGGGATGTGTTGAGCATCCGGCTTTTTTCAACGGATGACTCCATCAGAAGTTGCACCACTTGTTTGGCCCGTTCTGGGGTGGCATCAACGTAGGAAATGGCATATAACTGCGGCCCATCACCGCCGGGAGTCCGCAACTGGGCAGAGCGAATTTGGCGAGGATGCACGCCCACTTGTTCCGCCACCTGCTCAACCACTTGGTCATCCAGGAGAAACTCACGATTGAGGGCTTGCTTTCCCTGTTCTTGGATGTTGGGTCCCGCTTGTGACACGGTGACGGGTTCCTGATTAAGGGTCATCACCCCAGAGGCGTTGTAACTCGGTGGGGGGGGTTCTTCTAGGCCCATGAGTCCAGACACGCCGACGGCTAGGGCGAAGACGGCAAATCCGGCAAATTTATATTTCCCAAAGGCAATAATGTACCGTTTGACGATTGAGGGTGCCACAGTTGATATACCTGTTTGAGTCTTATCTCTAGTTTACGGGGTCGAGCTAATTGGGGGGGGTGGGAATTTAGTTCTGATTGTTGCCGTCACCGGTTGGGCCGAAAAGGTTATCGGCGCTCCTAGAGAGTTGGTCAAAGAATAAGAGAAAGCCCAAAACATCCCGGAAGGGTTGGGTGAAGGTGTTCAGAAAGTTCCCCAACTGAGCAACGAGGTTCCGCCCCACTACGATAACATCTCGATCTTGGAGTAAGGGGTTCTCCTCCATGTTACCCATGATGGCTTCCCGCACATTGTAATATTCTGTTACAGGCTCACCGACTTCTTCGTCAAAGCGGATTAGGGCCACACGGCCGAGGCGAGCGGCATTGAGGGGAACTCCGGCGACGGCATCGGCTAAACGACTGCCAGCCGGTAGATCTTGCCGTCCGGCGGCGTTGCCGGGGCGGCTAATGAGGCGCACGACAATCCGTTGTTGGGAGAGGCTGGTGCGAGTCATGAGTTCGACGTCGTAGTTCTCTCGGTCTTCAGGGCGAATTTCTGGAACGATGACGACATCTCCATCTTCGAGTCCCAGTTGGGGCAGGGGTCGCCCTTCGAGAAGAGGGGTAAAGAGATCGACTTCCCGTTCAATGGCGGTTCCGTCGGGGAGACGGCGGCGAATCAGGATGCGTCGTAGGTCGGCGGTGGTTTTGGTGCCTTGGGCGGCGACGAGGGCTAAGTCCACTTCTGGGGTAGGACGGGAGCCAAAATCATAGTAGCCGGGACGCACCACTTCGCCGGTGATGGTGATGGAAATACGACGATCAGCGGTGGAGACGAGGGCGGTGCGTTGCAGGATGTCGCGATCGTAGTCGGAGTCAAATTCTCGGGGTCGGGTGGGGACGCGAATGACATCCCCATCCCGGAGGCGCACGTCGGGGATGGCTTGTCCGAGGATGAGGGGGGTATGGAGATCGAAGCTTTGGGTGATTCGTTCGCCGTTGTGGAACTGTCGCTCGACGGTGACTTGACGTAAGTCGGCATCCATGGTAACGCCGCCAGCGGTGAGTAGGGCTTGCACGAGGGGAGAGTTGGGTGCAATGGGGAAGAAACCGGGGCGGTCGACTTCGCCGGTGACGGTGATTTGGGATTGGCGGGGTTGGGCTAGAATGACCTGAACGTCAGGGTTGACGACGAATTCATTGAGGGAGGCTTCTAGGAATTGGGCGGCTTCGTCAACGGTGAGTCCTTCTAGGTTGATTGTTCCTAAGAGGGGGACAAAGATGGTTCCTTGGAAGGAGAGTTGGGCGGTGGTGCTGAGGTCTTGAAAGGGGGGCTGCACGACAATGGATATGCCGTCACCGATGCCGAGGCGGTACTCATCCCAGGCGACGCTATCAATGGGAATCTGCTGCTGAGGCGGACGGCGGGAATCTTGGAGGATGCCGGGGGGAAGTTGTTGAGAGGCGGGAAATTGATCGAGGCGATCGCGCAGCCATCTCTCCAGGTAGTCCATCATTTGGAGATGTTCGGTTTCCCGCTGGGTTTCAAATTGCCGCCACTGGGGGGATAGGCGGCTTTGAGGCACCGTTGGCTCCAAGATGCGGCGCTCATCCTCAGTTTGGGCGATCGCCGTCTGAATGGGCAGGAGCTGGATGGCTACCAGTACGGCCCCGGAGAGCAGGGCGGTACCTGAACGCCAACGGGGGAGATGGGAAAAGTGGGAAGGAAACACGACTCACCTCGGACAAGTTGAATGGGACAAATTTAAGTGTTAGATGCCCTGATTAAAAAAGTTTTTGAGCCTTGGTTCTGTCTTAGTTGGTATGGCGAACAGCCAGGCTGGGAACAAGAGGGTTAGTCAGGGGTTGAGGTGGTGTTGAAGCCTTGTTCTAGGAGGGCGGTATGAACTTGTTGCGCGAAGGTCTCCAGGAAGGGACTGGCGTCATCCACTTGGCTGAGATGCTCGATGGGCACAATCAGAGACACGGCGACCCAGGGTAAACGACGATTCTGTAGACGAGCCATGCGATCGCGCCAGAACCAACGGACGAGGCTGGGATTTCCCCCATTTTCCCAAGCATACCACTGGACGATGGCAAAGCTGCGTCGTTCAGTGCGCCCCCGAAAATAGCGGGCTTGAATCTCGGTGGATCTTCCGGATTCAGGGGTCACGGTGAATCGTAGTTGTTGATGTTGATCTTCGGTCCAACGTTGTCCTTGGGCCCGTCCGAGTCCCCGCACATCAATCCATTCCATTTGAGGTTGGGCAGAGGTGCCACTTTGAACTCGCTGGGGACTCATCAGAAGGGTGGCGCGATCGGTTTGTCCTTCTGGCGGCTCGGGGCCGTCCCAACTCAGGGTTTGCATGACCCAGCGGTTGGGCCCGAGCTGTATGTTCTGTAGATCGACACTGGTCCAATTGTCCAAGGTCAGCCCCTGATCCCGGAGGGTTTGCAATGAGGCAATGGGGGCATCGGGGATGGGGTCGATGGGTGGACTTCCTTGTAGGTACCGGGGAATCGCTCCAACCAATAATAGGAGCAGACAGAGGGCGATCGCCGCTTTGGCAAACCAAGACGATCCCCATAGAGATCTAGAAGGTTTTGCCGTTGAGAGGGATTTATCTACAGTCATAACCGATGAAATGTTTAGGCAGTCTGGTAGGGCGATCGCCCCCCTCTGTTATAGCAAGTTCTCAGAGTGAACAACGAAAAAGACTAGAGGTTGATTAACCCCTAGTCTTCATCGATGTTTAGATGGGCAGAGAGAGACTCGAACTCTCACGGCCGAAGCCGCCACATTTTGAGTGTGGTGCGTCTACCAATTTCGCCATCCGCCCATTGCGTTGGTTTTGTCACTATAGCAGCTTTGACTGCATTTTAACAAGTCATAATAGTTTTGGCTGCTAGACCAGCGATCGATCTCCCGGGCCCGCAACACCGGAACGGGATGGCTTAATTGTTCAGTTTGTAGTTGTTTTAGGGCTTCTCCGAGGGCATCCTCCCCAATCTCGTCGTAGGAGCGAGCTTGCTCTAGGAAGGCATCTAAGTTGAGCTGGGGGGACAGGGTGGGGGAGCCTCCGGCCAGCTTCATCAGCACCGACATGACGGTTCGAGGATTTTGGGTGGCCAACAAGGCGGCGCGATCGCAGCTAAATTCGGCACAGCGCAACCATTCCAACATTTGCGCCTGAAGACTCTGGGCCACTAACGCCCCCCAATTGGGCACTTGACCGACGGCGAGGGTAATTAAATTAGCTAAGGTCAAATAGACCCCATGCTCGCATTTGAGATGGCCCAACTCATGGGCAATGACGGCCTGAGTTTCCTCGGGGGTTAACAGTTCGAGTAAGGAGGTATGGAGAACCACAAACGCCTGTCGTCCGCGCATGGCGAAGGTATAGGCATTGGGAACCGGATGTTGGCGCACATACAATTGAGGGGCTTCCACATCCAACACCTGAGCGGCTTCGAGGAGTAGCTGATGCAGTTCCGGGAGTTGTTTGGGGCCCACCCGCACCCCAGAGGCGATATTTTCTAGATAAAAATACTGTTCTCCTAAGGCCCCAAGGAGATTGCGAATCACGACATCGATGCCTGGAATCTGTTTCAAGGCGGTGGTGGCCTGCAAATCGAGGGGATGGCGGAACTGTTCCGATCTCAGCCCCACCAAGAGCGTTTTGGAGAAAGACATGATAACTCAACCTAGACAATATATTAGAGAACGGCGACGAACCCCAGTCTCCATTATAGATGTCCTCTCTTCTCCCCTAACTTGGCGCGTCTTGGCCGACCACAAAAACAGCGAGCCGTTGTATGACTCACTGTTTTATAGATGGGGGTCAGGGGTGAGATTAGACGGTCTGTTCGCTACTGACGGGGACTCGTTCTACCCGCGCCCCGAGGGTTTGCAGTTTGCCCGCTAAGTTTTCATAGCCGCGATCGAGATGTCGCAACTCTTGCACCACCGTTTTACCTTCGGCGGCCAGGCCTGCTAACACTAGGGCGGCGGAGGCTCGTAAATCGGTGGCGACTACGGGGGCCCCAGAGAGCATGGGAACCCCACGCACCACAGCAATATTGCCCTTGACGCGAATATCAGCGCCCATCCGTTGCAGTTCAGCCACATGACGCAAGCGGTTTTCAAAGACCGTCTCGGTGATCACGCTGCTGCCCTGACTGAGGGTAAGCAGGGCCATGAACTGGGCCTGCATATCAGTGGGGAAGCCGGGGAAGGGTTGGGTTTCGATGTCCACGGCTTGAATGGGCCCAGGAAGGACGCGCAGGCGATTGGGAGTATCCATGACCACCTGGGTTCCGGCACTGCGCAACTTGGCGATCGCGGCGGTGAGATGTTCAGGAATGACGGGGGAGAGGCTAATCTCAGATTGGGTAATGGCCCCGGCGACGAGGAAGGTTCCGGCTTCGATGCGATCGGGAACGATGCTGTAGTCAGCGGTATGGAGTTTGGGAACGCCACTGATATGGATAGTTTTGCTACCGGCCCCCTCAATTTTGGCCCCCATAGCGCGGCAGAAGTTAGCCAAATCAATGACTTCAGGTTCTTGGGCGGCGTTATCGAGGATGGTTTCCCCTTCGGCTAGGGTGGCGGCCATCATTAGGGTTTCTGTGGCACCGACACTGGGATAGTCCAGATAGATTTTTGCCCCTTGGAGTCGTTTTCGGCCGCCGGTGATGCAGGCCCGGACGACACCATGTTGAATCTGCACATCGGCACCAAGGGCCTGTAGGCCACGAACATGGAGATCCACGGGACGGGCGCCGATGGCACAGCCGCCAGGGAGGGGAACGTTGGCAACCCCGAGACGGGCGAGTAGGGGACCGATGACGAAGAAGCTGGCCCGCAGTTGGCTCACCAGTTCATAGGGAGCTTGGGATTGGCCGATGTGACTGGCATCGATGTCCATGACATCGCCGTCGCGGTGGAGTTTGACCCCCAGGGCACTGACGATTTGGGCCATGCGGGCAATGTCTACCAGTCCTGGGACGTTGCGAAGCCGACAGGTTTCAGGGCAAAGTAGGGCCCCGGCGATGAGGGCTAGGGCGGCGTTTTTGGCGCCACTGATGGTCACGTCTCCCGAGAGAGTCTGCCGTCCCCAGATATGTAGAACGGACTCGTTAACGTCTGTGGAGAGGGTCTGTTCTAGAGTGGTGCTTGTCATAGGGGATTGTGCAGTTTCGATACGGTGAGTTGGGGAAGTGGGGGAACGGAGTTCCGTGGGATTAAAAGAACGATTAATGGGTCTGTCCTCCAGAACGACAGTCTCAGCTCGTTAGAGATGAACGGTTGGTTTTGATTTTACCCAAAACCCAGAATTTTACGTTTTAGCTCCCTAAATTGTTGCAAGAAAGCTGGAAATGTAGATCCAGGCTGGGCATGATGCACCCTTAGGCGCGATCGCAAACGGATCGCTACCTAAATTTAGGCATTAGCGTTACACGATTTCATCCTGTTTGTCAAACGAATGTCAATAATTTGACACTGGTTTGACATAGGATTGTTCTCAGGGCGGCTGGAATCCCTTGGGGGTCATCCAGCTAGCGCGGGGATGTTCAAGTCCTCTTGAAGCAGTTGTTCGGCGTGCTGAGCGTCCAGGGGACGGGAGAACCAATAGCCTTGCCCATAATTACAGCCGAGATCTTGTAGGTATTGGAGTTGTTGTGGGTTTTCGATGCCCTCGGCAATGGTGGAAATGTGCAAGTGTTGGGCTAGGTTGATGATGGCTGGGGCAATGGGGGGCCGACCATCTCCGTTAAAGAGCCGTTCGACAAAGGAGCGATCGAGTTTGATAATCTGAATCGGGAATCGATGGAGATAGTTCAGGGAACAATAGCCGGTGCCAAAGTCGTCAAGGCATAAGACCACGTGACGGTCTTGGATTTCCTCTAGGAGCACAATAGCACTGTCGACATCCTCCATCAGGGCCGTTTCGGTAATTTCTAGTTTTAGGGTTCGTCCATCGAGCTGAGTTTCGGCTAAGAGGCTATCTAATTGGCTGATGAAGGCTTGAGAGAGTTGTCTCCCGGAGAGGTTAATGCTCATCGAGAGGCGATCGCAGCCGAGGATGGTCTGTTGCCAATGTCGCAGTTGATAGCCGGCCGTACGTAACACCCAGGCCCCGAGAGCTTGAATGGAGCCACTTTCCTCGGCAATGGGAATAAACTCCGAGGGGGAGATAGTACCATAGTGGCTATGTTGCCAACGGACTAGGGCTTCAAATCCACTGACTTTTAGGGTGTCTAGGCAAACGATGGGTTGATAGACGACCTTCAACTCGTTGCGCTTGATCGCTCCACGTAGGTCAGTTTCCAACTGTAACCGTCGGACGGTTTCACTGCGCATGGTGCGATCAAACACCACATAGCCTTCAGCAGGTTTTTGCTTTTTCGCCCGATACAGGGCAATATCGGCATCCTGTAATAAATCTTGAGGTTGACGGTGGCCGGCATCGGCGGGAGCAATGCCGATGCTGACTTGGGTGAAGATATGGTGATTTTCGACCGGGAGGGGATCTCGCAGAGATTGTTGCAGACGCTGGGCCAGGTCAATGGCTTCTTGCAAGTCCTGGGTATTTTCCATGAGGATGGTGAACTCATCTCCCCCCAAGCGAGCTAGGGTGTCACCGGGCCGTAGGCAGAGTTCTAGGCGGTGGGCAATTTCTAATAAGAGGCGATCGCCGATGACATGGCCGAGACTATCGTTGACCCCTTTGAAGTTATCTAAATCTAAGAAGAGAACGGCAAATCGATAGTCTTCATGACGGCGCGATCGCCGTAAACTGCGTTCAACTTGTGAGAGGAACCAACCCCGATTCCACAATCCTGTTAATTCGTCATGGGAGGCGTTGTAACGCAGTCGTTGTTCGGTGCGCTTGCGTTCGGTGATATCTACCACGGAGCCTTCATAGTAGAGCAGCAGCCCCTGCTCATCGCGAACGGCGCGCACATCTTCAGAAATCCAAACGACAGACCCATCACGACGATAGACTTCTGCCTCAAAGCCGGAGACAACTTTTTGGGTTTGTAACAGTCGTAGCAGTTTCGCGCGACGACTCGAATCAACATAGAGTTGACGGTCAATGTTGTCGATTTGACGAATCAGGTGTTCGGGACAGTCGTAGCCTAGGATAGTCGCTAACGCTGGATTAGCACTGAGATAATAGCCTTCAGGAGAGATTTGAAAAATACCTTCGATCGCGTTCTCAAAAATACTACGATATTTGGCTTCAGCGGTGGCGAGAGCTTGGATGGTGCGTTGGCGTTCGGTGATATCATTGCCAATGCCGAGGATAAACTCACAGGCGCCACTGGGACATTGACGGACGGCTCGACCATGCCAAGCGACCCAAAGAATCTCTCCATCGCGTGTTATGACAGAATTTTCAGTCTGAACCATATCCAAGACATCAATCAGTCCCTGAAATACCTCTTGCACATGGTGGCGATCGCCGGGGGGGACAAAATTGGAGAGGTAGTCTCGCCCCAAGACATCTTCACGACGATATCCCAGAGCGTTGAGCATCGACTCGTTCATCCGCAACACTTCGCCTTCCGGGGAAATCGCCACCACAAAGGCGGGATTGGCTTCGATGAGAGTGTGATTAAACAGCCGTTCGCGATCAAGGGCAAATTCCACGGCCGTGCGATCGCGCCGAGGCCGACGCACCCACCGATAGAGACGGTTTAAAAACAACAACACCGTAGTAATGAGCATACTCATCAAGGCGGCCAAGGTCGGAAAGATCCAGGTTTCTAGGTGGACTTGACTCACTTGAAGCAATTGCAATGATTGTGAGTCTGACAGGTGGTGTTGGAGTAGACGTTGTCCGTGCCAGACGGCGAGGACAATCGGAACAGTCACCACTGCGACTCTCGCTGTCGTCAGCCTGGGATGATTTCGGTTGTAGTCTTCGGCTGTCATAACTGCTGAGCGTCAAATCAAGTACCCGTCCTATCACCGTGAGGTTATTGGCTGGTGGTGTCACTCCCAGAGTAAAACGGGTCAGACCGATTTGGATGTTGTTTGAGACACAAAAGCCGCAAAGGAAATCAGGGTAAGCTGGGCGGTTTCGCGGGTCTTCCCCGATTTTCCCAGTGCTTAACGACAGATATTCGGGTTCCCCCTACTCAAGTTATGCAGATAACAAGGGACAGGACTAGGATTGTCCGTCAGTGTATCACCATTTTCTCGGAACTGATTGAGGGGCGACTCCCCATGGGAACTTTTTGCTCGGGTTCAACGACTTGGTATCATGTCCAAGGTTTTGGGGCTGTGGCTCAGATGGATAGAGCAAGCGCCTCCTAAGCGCTAGGTCGCGGGTTCGAATCCCGCCAGTCCCGTTCAGTCGAAGCATCAGCACTTGCCGACCCGGTGGGTCTGGGAAAGGATTGCTATACACTGGAAGTCTCTCCCCTATCGGCGGCTCTGGTTATGGTTCGCAGCTTTGATCTAATTGTTTTTGGTGATGAAGTTCCCGGTATTTTGGCTCTGGTGACAGCCGCTCGTGAGTTGCGCCAGCGGACGGGGACTTGGCCGCGATCGCTCCTGATGCTCAAGGGAGCGGCGACGGACCCCATTGGCGGCCATTTGGTACGAGGGGGACTCTCCTATCTCGATCGCAGTGGTATCCCCATTGAGCTGCGGCAACGTCATGGTTTAGCAACATTTGGCGACCCCCCAGCCATTTATCAAGAATTTCTGACTCGCGCTCAGGTGGATTTGATTGCCCTTGACCCCAAACGGGCTAATCCGGCCTTACGAGCCATGCTTGGGGAAGTGGGGGCCCTGATGACGGGACAGGTGGAGATTGCCGAGGTCTTAAAAACGGGGGCCCGTATTAGTGGCTTGCGTTTGACGCGAGGTGAGACGTTTTTGGCGAAGCAGTTCATTGATGCCACGGTGAACGCGGAACTGGCTCAACAGGCGGGGGTGAAGAAGTTACAAGGCTTTGCCACCTTTGGACTCCCTGAAGCGGAACTGCCGGTGACCCTCTGTTTTGAAACGGAAGGGGTGACGGTGGCCAAGGTGCGCGAGGTGGAAAATTACTATTTCCATCATCTCTTGGATACTCAAAGTCCCCTAGGTCAAGAGTGGTTAAAACGAGCCTCTGGGGGAGATTTGGGCATTGCTAAATTTTTACGGGATTCTCTGACCAATGCCCAGGGACAGCCGTTGCGACTCTACAGCGATCGCGATTTTATTGACGTGCGATCGCGGGCCCTGAGTATTGGCTATCATGCTCGCCGCAACAAGCCCTTTTCCCTCAAGGACAGTGGCTTTCTCCTCGACAATGGCAATGTGGCCATTCTGCCAGGAAACCGTCTCTCCTGGAACTCCCTATTATGGTTCGTCACCGGTGCAGAAGCCGAAGCCCTGGCCCGTAATCAGGCCCTGCCCACGGAGGCTATTTTAGGGGAGTTTGAACAGGTGCGTCGTTGGTTTATGGAGACCTTTGGCGCGTCAGAGGTGCGGCCGGCGGCTGAACTCTATATCCGTCATGCGGGGAATATCGCCGGGGCAGTGAGTCCTCTCAGTGGCGCTCAGATGCTCGATGGTGGGGTTCCGGCAGAGGAGGCGTTGGCTACTTTTGGCTATCACTTTGATGTACGGGGAGGGATTGAAGGGTTAGGCAAAAAGGCGCGGGCCAAGGGCTATGACAGTGTTAGTGTTCAGGCGAAACCGGTGTTTAATGTGGGCATTCGTCAGGCCCAAGTCAAAGGGATTCCCAATTTGGCGGTGGTGAGTCCGGCGTCGGATTTTCCCGGTTATGCCTCTTCGGCTGGACGGATTGTGGAATACAGCGTGGGGGTGGCGCAAGGGTTGGGTATTGCCGCTGCGATCGCCTTAGATCAGGGCCGACAACTCTCGGAAATTACCAATTTAGAGGTGCGTCAGGTGTTGGCGCAACGGGGACGGCTCTCGAAAGTCTATGGGATTCGTCAAGCGGATGCGGCTCAGTATTTGGCGGACTTTGAGAAGGCCTTAGCCCCGGATGATCTCGAACTCGAGCCTACGGGGGAATTACGGGATATTGCGGGCCATTGGGCGCAGCCGTTTATTGAGGCGTTGTTTGAGCGGGAGATTATTGCTGGGATGGGCCATCGCCGCTTTATGCCGGATGAACCGTTGACTCGGGCTGCGTTTGCGGCGATTCTGGCTAAGGCCTTTGATATCCCCTCGGTGCGGGACCCTCAGGTGTTTTTGGATGTCTCGGCGGGGTTTTGGGGCTATCAGGCGATTCTGAAGGCGAATCAGATGGGGTTTATTGCCGGGTTCCCCAATGGTAGTTTTCGCCCGGAGGAGTTGGTGACCCGGACTCAGGCTTGGGTGGCGGTGGTGAATGGCTTGAATTTAGCGCCTGAGGCGGATGTGGAGCTGTTGTCGTTTTACGGCGATCGCCATCAGATCCCCAGTTATGCTCAGACGGCGGTGGCCCGAGCCACTCAGGCTCAGTTGGTGGCCAATTACCCCAATCGCCGCCAGTTGCAACCTCAAGCCTCGATGACGCGGGCGGAGGTGGCGGTGACGGTGTATCAGGCGTTGGTGACGTTGGGGAAACTGCCTGAGATTGAGTCGCCTTATGTGATTACGGCGCGGACGTTGGCAGCGCCACCCTTTACGGATTTAGATGGCCATTGGACGGCTGAGTTTGTGATGGCGTTGACAGGGAAGGGGTTAATTAGCGGTTATCCCGATAAAACCTTTCGCCCCGATGCGCCTCTGTCCCGGGCGGCGTTTGCGGCGTTGTTGGCTCAGGCCTTTGACCCCGAGCCGGTTCGCGAGGCGATCGCCTTTCGGGATGTGTCGCCGGGATTTTGGGCGGCTAAGGCGATTCAACAGGTGGCTCGGGGTGGGTTTATGGCCGGGGTTGGGGGCGATCGCTTTGCCCCGAATCTCAATTTACAGCGGCTCTCGATCTGGTTGGCGTTGGTGAATGGCCAGAATTTGGGCGAGGCGGATGTCTCGAAGTTGCAGCCGTTTCAGGATGCGGGGGAGATTCCCACGGCGGCTAAACCCGCTGTGGCTATGGCCCTTAAGCGGGGATTGGTGGTGAATTATCCTGAGGGCGATCGGCTCAACCCCAATCGGGATGCAACTCGTGGGGAAGTGGCGGTGATTCTCTATCAGGCGTTACTCGATGCGGGATTATGGGACTTCGAGGCGATCGACTCGCCCTATCTCATTCAGCCTCGGTAGGGAGACTCAGTCAGAATTGTTAACGAAAGTTGTGCTAGGACCGGGGTTGCCTAAAATTAACGCTTTAATGGGAATAGTGACTCTCCCGAAGCTATGGATACCTATTCAAATCAACCTAACCCACAACGAGAGGCTGTGGAGAAGAAGAGTATGGATGAGATGCTTCTGGCCCTAGACCATTTGTTTGAGCGGGAAGAAGCTACGGCTAAACTTGTCTTGGCGGCGCTCTACGATATGGGAGCGGAGAATATCTGCTACCGTAAACTTCGCAGCCGCATACTTCGGGGTGCATTTCGACCGGTGACGAAAGTCTCTAAGCCTGTGTTTCTGTTTTTTGGTTTGCGCTGGTTTAAGGCGAATTGTCCGTTTTTGATTGCGGATTGGCTGCGATCGTTGGTGGAGTTTGAGACGCAACAAGAACCGAAACTAGCGGAGGTTGTGCAACCGTCAGATAAGTCCGTAAACGATGAGCAACTTCAGAAAAAGTTGCTTGTCGTTGAACGGGGAAATCAGGAAGTTGAGCGTTTATCGGGTCAGGTGCAGCTACTGACGAGTACCCTATTGATTACGGTAGCGGTCATGGGAGGAATGTTAGCCTGGCTCGGTTATGAGTTACATCTAACTCGTGCAAGTTTACGGCAAGAACCGGCGGTTACCCAGACTCGGAGTGAGAGTTTTCAGGACTGATCCGGGTGTCGTGTCCCGTGATTCTGCCCCCGAGGCAACTGCCTCCATGACTCGAGAGTTGGGATCAACTCAGCTTATGGCCGCAATTCCCACAGAAGCGATCGCTCGGCTGGACGGGAGAGCCACATTGACTGCAAAACCGCCGCTGGGAACCTGTATTTTGCGGCGATGACCCCATTCGCATCTCCATATTGCCCATGCGCATTTCCATGGGATTATTATTCATCTCCATATTGCCCATTTTCATCGGCTTCATGGGTTGCATCGGCTGCATCGGTTGCATCGGTTGCATGGGTTGCATCGGTTGCATCGGTTGCATCGGCTCTTGTGAGGAACCGGGAATCTCGGACACCTCTTGTAAAGGGATACTGCTGGCTTCGGAGAGGTTAGAACTTTGTCCTTGGATCTGAATCCAGCGATCGCCCTCTTGGGCCTGAATTTTCAGGGCAATTCCCCCAGGAGTACGATACATCTCGGGGGGAGCAGTCCAGGCTCCCGTTTCAAAACGACTACTCGACTGTTGCTGTTGTCCAGGACTGCCGCTGGCGGTGGTGACCACGGTTTGGCTACCGGAATTGTTTAGATAAACCGTTTGGTTATTACCCAGGTCGCATTGATAAGCCATAGTTGCTCCTTGATGTGCTGTATCTGGGAAAAATCTCGCTTGAACGAACCCACCCTTAGTTTAACGTTGCCAGGGGGCAGCTCAGTAGGGGGTCTGTGTAACACCATGTAACGATTTTGCCCCTACCCCCTAGGCAAAATGCTGAAAGCCGGTATAACTTAATATAGCTATCTGGCGATTATCAAAGAAGACCTATGACAACGACTGTTCCCCAGCCTCAACTTGACGAACTCAAACCCGGCGTGAAGGTTCCTGCCAAGGAAACCATCCTCACCCCTCGCTTCTACGTCACCGACTTTGATAAAGTGGCAGCCATGGATTTGTCTCTGCAAGAAGAGGAAATCGACGCCATGATTGGGGAGATGCAAGCCGACTACAATCGCTATCACTTCGTGCGCGATGAGGAGTTTGAGCAATCCTGGGAGCATATCGACGAACAGACCCGTTTGGCATTTGTGGACTTCCTAGAACGGTCTTGTACTTCGGAATTTTCGGGATTTCTGCTGTTTAAGGAACTCTCCCGTAAGCTGAAAGGTCGCAATCCTCGCTTAGCGGAGATTTTCTCTCTCATGGCGAGAGACGAGGCTCGTCACGCCGGATTCTTGAACAAGGCGATGAGCGACTTCAACATTCGCCTGGATTTGGGCTATTTGACCCGGAATCGCAGCTATACCTTCTTTAAGCCTGAGTGGATTATCTACGCGGTCTATCTCTCTGAGAAAATTGGCTACTGGCGTTATATTACGATTTTCCGCCATCTGGAGCAAAATCCCGATCGCCAGTTCTATCCTCTCTTCAAACGCTTTGAGAGCTGGTGTCAGGATGAAAATCGCCATGGAGATATCTTTAAGGCCCTGTTGCGATCGCAGCCCAAAATGTGGAAATCTTGGCAAGGTCGGCTCTGGTCTCGCTTCTTCCTGCTGACGGTCTTCGCCACCCACTCGCTGACGGTGTTGGAACGGGCTGATTTTTACCGTTCCCTAGGCTTAGATCCCTATGAGTTCGACAAAACCGTTGTCCGCAACACCAACGCCAGTGCGGCGCGGGCCTTTCCCGAGGTGTTAGATGTGGAGCGTCCTGAGTTTTTCGAGCGGATGTATCGCTGTGCTGAACGCAATGAACAATTGGCGGCGATTTCGGCCAGTAATGATTCTAAGTTAGCGAAGTTCCTCAAAAAAGCGCCGCTGCTGTTGGGAACGATGGTGGATTTAACTCGCTTGTACTTCATGCGCCCCATTGATGCTGAAGCCTTACGGGGTGAGGTGCGCTAGGGTGACGAACCGGGAACCATGACCCAGTCTCTTCAGGGGTTGTGGTTCTTTGGGGTCGGGGCGAACGGTGTTCAGCGAGCGATCGTTGATGTGCTGTTCGCCTTACAATTTTAACCCTTGCCGACTATTCCAGGATGGTGGGAAGGCTAATTCCAAATAGTACCAGGAGATTGGCTGACCAAAATGCCAAAAGAATCCAGATTAAAGCCAACATGAGACGGCGATACGGGCGATGGCGTCGTTGTTGTAGCTGTTGATGAGCCTGCCAGAGTTGTCCAGTCCGCAACAGGCTATAGAGGATGCCAATGGGGACAACCAGGCTACGAAAGATAAGGGTTGTGAGGACTTGTTCTGTGACCAGTTGAGCGATGATTACTAGAAAGTAATAACCCAGGATGACTCGGAGTTGGCGATCGCCCCAGCCCCCGATGAGTCCCAGGAGGGGAAGTAGGATTCCCATAAGTCCGGCCAACTGTAGCCAGATGCGGATGAGTTGCCTGTCCTGGGGACTGTAGTTTAAGGTTGTTGCCAGCGGTAAGACATCCCATTGAATTAGTTGAGCAACCAGTAGTATAAATCCTGTTGTGACGACAATAGCGGCGATCGTGGTTTTGCCCTGGAGCAGATTCATAACCCATTACCGATGAGCGATTACAGTATTGACTATGAACGGTTGGCTCGGGTTGTGGAGGGGTTGGAGTCGGTGGTGGCTGACTTGGGAGGAGTCCTGTAGCCCGAGGCTAGGGGCAAAGTTCGCGAGTCCAGCCATCGCCAGCCATCTCTCCACGACGACATTGTTGCTGACGGCCTGCCCAGACCAGTTCCCAGGTCACACCATCTTCTTGCAAGTCGAACTCTAAGCGATAGCGTACTGCGCCAACGGAATCATCAGGAAGGGAGTCGAGGGTGAGGATGGCTTCGGCCCGGTTGGTGTCGGGCATATTCAGGGTTAGGGTTTCTTCCTCGATACCCACCCTCTCCGTGAGGCCAAAGTTCTCTTGTGTGAAGGTTTCGATGTCTTGGGTGGTGCGATCGCTCGGGAGTTCTTCTAGGCTGGTATATTGGTCGCGATCGCCATCGGCACTGTCATGAGTGGGTTCCGTCGCTGCTCCCGCCTGCCAGAGACGGACAATCGGCCCAGGAAAGGTGGGTGGCCGACCGGCCCAAGCCAGGGTTTTTCCATCGGGACTGAAGGCAACAGCCGAAGCGCCCCCTTGCTGACGGATGAGAATGGAATTGTTGACGGGGTTGCCCTGCAAATCAATCAGCAGCGCCTCGCCAAACTGGCCGGCCAACAGCTCACCATCGGCACTGATACTCACCGGAGAGCGACTAGAGGACTCATGTTGATAGCGCCGTTCTCCCTGTTGCCAATCCCAAATCGCGACCTGTCCCGGAGACCCCCCAGTCCCATCGTTTGACCAAATTGCGGGGGTTTGGGTCACGAGATAGCGACCATCGGGGGTAAATTGAGTCATGGTGATGTCATGGGAGTCCCCAGAGAGCGATCGCAGTGGTTGGGCTGGGTCACCTCCAACATCCCATAACTGCACCTGAGTACTATCCTGGCTGCGATCGGGGAGGTTCATCTCCACTGTAGCCAGAGTTTGCCCATCGGGACTCAGGGCCATCACCTCAATCAGTCCTGTATCCATTGACCACTCTAACGACCCAGTCTCCACAGACCACCGTTGCAATTCTTGTCCACAGGCCGCCCAAACTTGGTTCCCTTCCGGAGCAAAGGCCACATCTTGACATCCCGCGTCTCCAGCGAGTCTTTGTTGAGGTTCGCCGCGATTGAGATCCCAGAGAATTAGGGAATCTTCGCTGTTCAATCGCCCTTGACTGCGACTGGTGGTGGCCAGGGTTTGACTATCGGGGCTAAAGGCGATCGCCGTGGGAGGAATTGTTGCCATGGGGGAGTCCCCCGTTGTTTGATGGCCCTCCAGACGATGCAACACCTGACCTGACGCCACATCCCAGACTTTGAGGGCATCCTCACTGGCTGTGGCGAGGGTTTGACCATCGGGGCTAAACACCAGCAGGGTCGGAGACTCCTCATGACCCTCTAAAACATGGGTCATATCGGCCATGGCCCAATCAGCGGGGGTCGCCTCTGGGGAGTCATCGGCGGAGTCATCGGCGGAGTCATCGGGGTCTATGGCAACATCTGAATCGGGTTCTGGGACTGGACTCGTCTCTGTAACGGGGTCTGAGTCGTCCGTCGGAGGGTCTACCGCACAGCCGATGGGACCCCCTAAGGCAACGGCTAGACTAAGGCTGAGCAGACGTTGGGAGTTTCGGCGATGAAGCATTGTTATCTTAGGGTCGCATCAGTATAAACCCCAGGGCGGAGAGAGGGATTTCCGGAAACCTAGGCGGCTCAACAATGTCCCAGTCCGTTTCAAGGCAAGTTTTTAGGGAAAAGTGAAAGTGAATAAGCTCAGAGGCTCTAGAAATATTAGGGTATAGACCAAACTCCTTTCTCTTGGAGAACTTTGTTACCATGTCGAATCCTAATGAAACTCTAATTACTCAATTATTTCCGGTAGGAGAGAATCCCAACCTCATTTTAGGCAGTCAAGATGATGATAGCCTTGTCGGCTCAGATGAGGATGATGCGATTTTTGGCTTTGATGGCGATGATGTTTTAATTGCCAATGCTGGCAATAACATCCTTGTTGGGGGTCGTGGGTCGGATACCCTCTATGGCGGCCCAGGAGATGATACCCTCGTGGGCGGGAGTGGGGGAATTGGTGAGCCATCAGCCCCCGAGGACCGAGATGTGATTGTGGCGGGAGGGGGCAATAATGTCATTTTTGGCAATGCTGGAAATGACACCATTTATGGCGGGTCTGGAAATGACACCATTTATGGGGGACGGGGGGATGATGTTTTATTTGGCGGTGAAGGAGATGATGTTCTGTTTGGCGATCGCGGCCAAAATACGTTAACTGGCGGCGGGGGGGCTAATATCTTTGTGATCCAGGCGGCGAACTATTTTTGGACCGATGTTCCCGCAGAAGACCGACGGCCGGATGTGATTACGGATTTTGAAACTGGGGTGGATATTATCGAGATTCTTCTCCCAAGTTCCCAGGTGTCAGAGGATACAGACCTTGACGCCGATCCGACTTTATCCAGGGAGCGGTTGCGGATTGAACAGGGAACAGGGGATGATGCCGAGAATACTCTGGTTTTTGATGAGCTAACCGGACAACCACTATTGCGCTTTGCCGATCGTTCTGTGCAATTCATTGACCTCAGTGATTTTCGGATTTTAGGCGTTGGGGATGTTCAAGTGACCCTGCGTTGGCGATCAGAAGATGACCTGGATTTAGCAGTGACAGACCCCTTCGGCGATACGGTCTTCTTTGGCAATCCTTCCGTGGCTTCTGGGGGACGTTTAGATGTCGATGCCAATGCCGCTTGTACGAACCTAACA
The DNA here is from genome assembly GCA_020386575.1 of Phormidium sp. PBR-2020. Classification (GTDB taxonomy): domain Bacteria; phylum Cyanobacteriota; class Cyanobacteriia; order Cyanobacteriales; family Geitlerinemataceae; genus Sodalinema. The sequence goes on from CP075902.1 coordinate 1,387,071, forward strand.
CCCCGTCCAGCGGAGAATATTTTTTGGTTCGATCAAGCTGCACCAGCGGGGGATTATGTGGCCCAGGTCAATCTGTTTAGTGCCTGCGAGACCATGTCGGGTCCAATTCCCTTTGACTTGTCTATCAGAACTGATGAGGGGATTCGTTCTTTTTCTGGCGCGGTAGATGCCGCTAATCCTACCTTGGAAGTTCCCTTTTCCGTGATTTAGCGGTCTGAGTGTTTGTTCGGCTGAACTGGGGGGCGATCGCCCCCCTTCGTTTTAGCCAACAGCCGGAGACGTCAGAAAGCCAACCCTATGCGGAATTATTATCAACGGTTGTTGACGGGGGAGGGACGGAGTGAGGCGTTGCGGGGGGAGAACGCTAGGAGTAATGGACTCCCATGGGTGATTTTACGGAGATGCGAATAAGCTCTCAGGCCCCAGAACGACATCTAATTGGTATAAACTCGTAGGAATAATCCGGCGATCGTGGCTGCTGACCGGAGAAACGCCCATCACATCTAGGAGGGTTCGACCCATGCACGTATCGCAACGTCTGCTGACTTTGGGGCTATTCACCACATTGGGGCTAGGATTGCCAAGAGTTTCTCCAGCTTTGGCCGAGGAACCTCACCAACTTGTTCAGTCATCGGTCAACCGGGCCTTTGAACCCATTGACATTCGGGGGCGATTAGATGAAACCAGCAATGTTGCGGATAATGGTAAATACTTTAATGTTTATCCCTTGGAAGGAACCGAGGGGCAACGGCTGGTCATTGACTTAATCAGTGATGACTTTGATTCCTACTTATTGTTGACATCAGCGAGTGACGAGGTGGTGCTAATTGCCGAAGATAGCTCTGGAGGCGAGAACACCAATGCTCGGATTGTGGTCGTATTGCCGAGGACAGGTTCTTACAATATCGTAACAACTTCAGCACAAGGACAGGAAATAGGAAATTACCGACTGACGGTACAAACCGCAACATCTTCTGACCTTGAACAGGCAGAGTTATTAGAAGAGGCCAATCGCCTCAACCAGCAGGTCATAAGACTATATAGAGAAGATAATTACCAAGAAGCTATTCCTTTAGCACAACAGGCGCTAGAAATTCGAGAAACCGCCCTGGGAGAGTCTCACCCCGATGTCGCCACCAGCCTCCATGATTTGGCACAACTCTACTATTTTCAGGGAAACTATAATGCCGCTGAACCCCTCTACCGTCGTTCCCTAGAAATTCGAGAAGTCGCCCTGGGAGAGTCTCACCCCGATGTCGCCACCACCCTCAATAATTTGGCTGGACTCTACCGTAACCAGGGAAACTATAATGCCGCCGAACCCCTCTACCATCGTTCCCTAGAAATCCTAGAAACCGCCCTGGGAAAGTCTCACCCCTCTGTCGCCCGAAGCCTCAATAATTTGGCAGAACTTTACCGTGACCAGGGAAACTATAGTGCTGCCGAACCCCTTTACCGTCGTTCCCTAGAAATTCAAGAAGTCGCCCTAGGAGAGTCTCACCCCGATGTTGCCACCAGCCTCAATAATTTGGCTCTACTCTACCATTCCCAGGGAAACTATAATCCTGCCGAAACCCTCTTCCTTCGTTCCCTTGAGATCCGAGAAACCGCCCTGGGAGGGTCTCACCCACTTGTCGCCCAAAGCTTCAATAATTTGGCTCTACTCTACCATTCTCAGGGAAACTATAATGCCGCCGAACCCCTCTACCGTCGTTCCCTTGAGATCCGAGAAACCGCCCTGGGAGAGTCTCACCCCCTTGTCGCCGCCAGCCTCAGTAATTTGGCAGAACTCTACCGTAACCAGGGAAACTATAATGCCGCCGAACCCCTCCACCGTCGTTCCCTAGAAATTCAAGAAGTCGCCCTGGGAGAGTCTCACCCCGATGTCGCCCAAAGCCTCAATAATTTGGCTCTACTCTATCAAGCCCAGGGAAACTATAATGCCGCCGAACTTCTCTACCGTCGTTCCCTAGACATCCTAGAAACTGCCCTGGGAGAGTTCCACATCCTTGTCGCCACCAGCCTCAATAATTTGGCCGCACTCTACCATTCCCAGGGAAACTATAATGCCGCCGAACCTCTCTACCGTCGTTCCCTAGACATCCTAGAAACTGCTCTGGGAGGGACTCATCCCGGTGTCGGCCTTGGCCTCAATAATTTGGCCGCACTCTACCATCCCCAAGGAAACTATAATGCCGCCGAACCCCTCTACCGTCGTTCCCTAGACATCCTAGAAACCACTCTGGGAGAATCTCACCCCTCTGTCGCCCAAACTCTCAATAATTTGGCAGGATTCTACCAAGCCCAGGGAGATACATCTCAAAGCCTCAGTTTCTTGCAGCGGGGCTTGGAAATTCAAGAAACGAACCTGGCCCTGAATCTCGCCATCGGCTCAGAAGCCCGTAAACAAGCCTATATCGCTACTCTAACCGGCACAACTCATGCAACGGTCTCCCTCCATCTTCAAGATGCCTCAGACCATCCCGAGGCAGCACGTCTCGCCCTGACCACAGTTCTACGCCGCAAAGGACGCATCCTCGATGCAGTGACCGAGACGCAACAACTTTTACGAGATAACCTCAGCCCCGAACTTGCTCCCCTTCTGGATGACTACACCAACGCCCAAACTCAACTAGCAACTCGCCTCTATGCCGGTTTAGGGAACCAAGACCCTGATGTTTATCGCTCGGAGATAGACACCCTCCGTCAACAGGTAGAACAGTTGGAAGATGACTTATCCCGTCGTAGTGCCGAGTTCCGAGTGGCAACGGAACCGGTGGAAATTGAGGCGGTTCAGGCCCTGATTCCCGCTGATGCGGCGTTGGTGGAACTGGTGCAATATCGTCCCTGGTCACAAGGTTGGGGAACGCCTCGCTACGCTGCCTATGTCCTCCATGCCTCTGGTGACCCCCAATGGGTAGACTTAGGAGATGCCGAGACGATTGACAATGCTGCCTTTGCCTTCCTCAATGCCACTCGGGTTCCTAACTCCGAGCAACGAGTCCAAACCACGGGACGACAACTGGATGAGTTACTGATGGCTCCCATTCGTCCTCTACTGGGAGAGGCTACTCATCTACTCCTGTCTCCTGATAGTCAACTCAACTTGATTCCCTTTGCCGCACTGGTGGATGAGGAGAATCGTTATTTAGTGGAATCCTATCAGTTGACCCATTTGACCACCGGACGGGACTTGTTACGACTGCAATATCCCCGCCCCAGTCGTCAACCGCCCGTGTTGTTTGCTAATCCTGATTATGATGATGCTGATACCTCTGCCGTGACGCAGGTGGCCCGTGCCAGTCGGGGAGAGTCTCAACGGTCAATGGAGATAGAGAATTTACGGTTTGGAGAGTTGCCGGGGACTCAGCGGGAGGTGGATGCCATTGCCCCCCTTCTAGACAATCCCATCATTCTCACGGGGGCGGAGGCGACGGAAAATGCTCTCAAACAGATTCAGGCTCCCAGTATTCTCCATCTGGCAACTCATGGTTTCTTTCTCCAGGATGTGGAGTTTGTCCCGCCTTATCCCAGTCCTTATGACAGTCGTGGTGACATTCTTGTGGTGACGGGGGCACAGCCGGGGCAGTTTTTTGCTCCACCCAGTGACCGTCCTACGAGTAGTGAGAATCCTCTGCTGCGCTCTGGGTTGGCGTTTGCGGGGTTTAATACACGAGATAGTGAGGGGGAGGATGGAGTGTTGACGGCCCTGGAGGCGGTGGGGTTGGATTTGCGGGGAACTCGTTTGGTGGTGATGAGTGCTTGTGAGACGGGGGTGGGAGATGTGGCCAATGGTGAGGGGGTTTATGGCTTGCGGCGAGCGTTGGTGATGGCGGGGGCTGAGAGTCAGTTGATGAGTTTGTGGAAGGTGGCGGATGAGGAGACGGCGGATTTGATGCGGGATTATTATCAACGGTTGTTGGCGGGGGAGGGTCGCAGTGAGGCGTTGCGGGAGGTGCAGTTAGACTGGCTCAGTCGGGGGGCGCATCCCTATTATTGGGCGTCGTTCCTGTTTTCGGGGCAATGGACTCCCATGGATGATTTTACGGAGATGTGAATAAGCTCGGAGGCTCCAGAACTATATCTAGTCAGTATAAACTCGCAGGGAGTATTGGTGATGGTTCTGGATATTGTGACTGGGGATGGCTTCAATATTGCATTTGCAACGTCTGGGGATGATGTGATTATTGTGGCTGATTTGCCCCCCGAGCAACTCGATCGCCTCCAGAGTTCCCCTCTGACGGATATCGTCTTTCTCGTGGATGGGGATAACTATCTGGAAAATAATGATGTGGGACGATGGCTCTGGGGGGGACCGGGGAATGACACGATTGTTGGCGGTGCTGGGGATGATTCGATTATTGGCGGCTCGGGGAATGATTCTCTGATTGGGGGACCGGGTAACGATATCCTCTGGGGAGATGAGGGGTTGGATACTCTCACCGGTGGGGATGGCTCGGATTGGTTTGTTTTGGCTGATTCTCCGGCGAACCGGGATGTGATTACGGATTTCACCGGGGGTCAGGATAAAATTTTCATCCTTGATGATGTCTCGTTGGAGGATGTTCAAATCCAAAATCCGATGACAGGTCCGAGTTTAATTCTCCAAGATGGTGTGCCACTGGCGGTTATTTTAGACCGGAGTGTTCTGTTGTCTGAGGGTGATCTTTTGAACAATGAAGTGTTGGCATCTGCCCAAAACTTTATTGCTTTGAGTAATCAGGCGTTACTGAGCGATCCTGAGAATGCTGTTCTATATAACGGTCGCGGTGAGGCATTCTCCTATTTAGGACGACATTCTGAGGCAATTGATGATTTTACTGTCGCCCTCTCTCTCGACCCTGAGAATGCGTCGCTTTATTATGCGAATCGAGGTTTTTCGTTCTCCGTGTTAGGCGATCGCGAACAAGCTCTGGCTGACTATAATCAGGCGATTGAGGCTAATCCTGAGAATGCTCAGGCGTTTGCGGGCCGAGCTGCGTTGTACTCGGGTTTAGACGAAGCTCAATTGGCTCTGAGTGATTACACGGAGGCGATTCGTTTACGACCGGACGTCGCTTCAATCCATTACAATCGTGGCTTACTCTATCGTCAGCTCGAACAGTATGATGAGGCGATCGCCGACTTTACCACCGCCATTGACCTCAATCCTGATGATGTTATGGCCCATCTATTTCGCGGTCTTGCTTACCAAGAAAATGGCAAGATCAGGGCGGCGGTGCAAGATTATGAGCAGGTAATTGAATTGGATGAGAATTATGCCGATGGTCACTATCTTTTGGGATTTGCGTATCGACAGTTCTTTAATTTGAGGGCATCGCGAGCGAGTTTTGAGGAGGCGGCTCGTTTGTATGAGATTCAGGGCAATCAGCAGGGATTGTTAAATGTGGCTCAAGAGATAACTCTCTAGGTTTACAGGGTCAATATATTATGTGTTTTTGTGTCATGGCTGAAGCGGTGACACGGGCAATCTGCTGCTCTGCTGACTGGGACGGGAGGCAGAGCCTCCCAGTTGGCATTCCTAGGCAGAGCCTAGGAACGAGGGGGCAACGAGGGGGTGAGGGGGGTTGCCTCTAGGTTTTTTGGGGCAACCACAAGGGATTGTCCCTACATTTTTTTGGGTAAATATAAGGGATTTAACCTGGGTTTTTTTGGGGGGGGGGAATTAATTTAAAAAAATATGGATTTACCTGAATAAGCTCTGATGCTCTAGACATATATTAAATCAGAACAAACTCACAGGGAGTATCCATCATGGTTCTCGATATTAGTAGTGGAGATGGTTTTGATTTTGGCTTGGCAACGTCTGGCAATGATACGATTTTTATGGAGGAGTTGCCACCGGATCAACTCAATCGATTGCAAAGTTCGTCGCTGACGGGTGCGATCGCCCTCCTGGATGGTAATGACTATCTGGTTAACGATGATGTGGGACGGGTGTTGTTTGGCAATGAAGGAGATGACACGATTATTGGTGGCGCCGGGGATGATACGATTTTCGGCGGTCAGGGGAATGACTGGATTGTCGGTGGAGAGGGAAATGATCTGCTCTCGGGCGATCGCGGCTTGGATACCCTCACTGGTGGCGGAGGGGCCAATCAGTTTATTGTCGCTCCCTCCCCAGATGACCGGGATGTGATTACTGATTTCACGGTGGGACGGGACAAGATGATTCTGCGCGAAGGAGTCGCCCTGGCAGATATCCAAATCCAAAATACCGCCATTGGCACTCTAATTTTGCAGGATGGAGCGGCTTTGTCGATTCTGCAAACCCCTCGAATCCAAGTCAGTGCCAATGACTTTCTCACCAATGAGGATTTTCAGACGATCCAAGACACCATTCGCCAGACGACCAATACCTTGCAACAAGATTCCCGCAATGCTGGCGCTTATAATGAACGGGGTCAAGCTTTCTCTCGTTTGGGACGACAAGAAGATGCGATCGAGGATTTCACTCGTGCCTTATCCCTCGACCCGGCCCAAGCGTCCGTCTATTACACAAATCGGGGTCGTGCTTTCTTCGTCCTTCGAGACAAGGACAGTGCCATTGAGGACTATACTCAAGCCATTCGCGCTAATCCCAATAATGCCGCAGCCTTCTTCGGTCGCGGCCTAACTTACGGTGTATTTGAGGACTATGAGTTAGCAATTGAGGACTATACCCGAGCCATTCGTCTCAACCCCAATGACTGGGTGAGTTATTACAATCGGGGCTTTAGTCACAGTCGCCTGGAACAATATGATGAGGCGATCGCCGATCTGACCCAAGCTATTCGCCTTGATCCTGATAATGTGCCTCAATACTCCATCCGCGCCTCAGCCTACGAGGCAATTGGGGAGCTAGAGGCAGCCGTTGAGGATTACGAGCGTATCATTGAGTTAGATCCCAACTTTGCCGATGCTCACTATCGTCTCGGTTTAGCCTATCGAGAGTTATCCGACGAGACGGCCGCACAAGCCAGTTTTGAGGAAGCGGCTCGTTTGTACGAACGTCAGGGAAATCAGGAGGGACTGGACAATGTTGCTCAAGAACTTGATCTGACTGACGAGAATCTCGGTTAAGAAGCTCAAGGACTGAACTGACTTCGGTGCTTTTGCATCACACAATAGCCCAAGCTGTAAGCGTGGCTGATTGCAGCTTGGGTTTTTTGGCGAATGGCCGGCATCTAGGCATCAATTCCATGAATAAGAGAACCACTCTCAGAAATACCTATTAATGATGGCACAGAGCAAGGAGAGTTATCCCCGAGCCACTGAACGCAGACAACGGTTATCCTCAGTGATTTCTGAGGCAATTTCTGGGTTGTCGCTATCACACCTGTGCCACTGTCGCTTCTTGCAAGGTCATGGATAATGCTTTTTACTACTGGCAACTGATGCGTCTAAGGTCATCGGGACAGTCTCAGATTCAGGTCAAACTAGAGGTGCAAACTTGGCTGCAAGAGCGCTTCCCAACGGCCCTGCTGGACCCCGATTACCCAGATAGCCAACTTCAACGGGAGTTATGGGACTGCTGGCAAAACCAGGAACAAGATGGGGACTTGGCTCAGTTGAGTCTTCGTTGCTTCGTCAGTCATCAGATTCACCAGTCTTGTCTGAATCTGGTGCAACGCTATGGAGACCGCTATGGACTCTCCTTGCAGGAGTTATTGGCTGTGGTTCTCGATGATGAAGGGAGGCGTTCCCCAGTCTACCGTCCTCTGAGTCTGGAGATTCTGGAGAGTTATGACCCGGACAAGTCCGCCTTAAGGACTTGGACTCGTCAACTGACCCACAACCATCCTGGGCTGAATTGCGTATTGTTAGATAAGGGCATCTATCGTGCCAGTGACTGGGCTATCCTGAATGATACAAATGCTGAACAACTCGAACGGATTTTACAAGACTATCACTTGTGTAGTAACCATGAAATTACTCAGGCCTTGAGCCTATTACAACAGTATCAACAGGTGTATCGGCGCGATCGCCTACTGCAACGGCGTCTCGGTCAACAGGGACGCTGCCAAACTCCCACCCAGGAGCAACTGCAACAGATGAACCCCACGGTTTCTAGTGGAGTTGTTCTCAAACAACTCAAACACCTTGCCAGTCAATTACGAGAGTATCGCGTTCATGTTCGCAGTGGTAATCCCCGACTCTACCAGCCACGAGATGAACAGGAACTAGAAACCTTGGTGGGGCAACAACCCGGTAACTGGGGGGCGATTGAGGATGAGTCAGAACGTTTTTTGCAGGCCTATCGACAAGCCCTCAAAGACACTCTGGCGGGGGCGATCGCCCAAGTCCTCAAAACCAACCTAGATAAACTTCGTCGTCGCCAAAATGGACGCGAACGCGCCTACCTAGAGGGACTGCATCTATCCCAATGTCAGGGTCTCTCAATGACAGAGATCGCGCCAAAAATTGGACTTAATTCTCAAGTCCAAGTAACGCGACTCCTCAATCTCAAACGCCTACGATTAGAGGTGCGCCATCTCCTGATTGCTAAACTCTATCAACGGCTCACGCAAGAAGCCCTCAACTATATCCCAATCGAGCGGCTTCACGCCATTGACCAAACCCTCGAAACCCTACTCACTGAACTGGTGGATGACATGATGGCAGAATCAGCGGCTCAAACTCAATCCGCTAAATCTTGCCAACAGATTAGTCGGTTTAATGCTGCATTATGCCGTGCCATTTGTCCATTACGCCAGGGCTTTGAGTAATGGGTGTATTAGCTAGCCTTGCGTTCTTTCTCCTTACTCAATGTCATCATGACTTACTCTAGCCAATGCCAACTGCTCGACCTTGACCCGGATCAAGGAACAACCGTTCATCTGACCACTGGGGCTGTGAATTGGGCGGTTGAAGTCTGTCAAGAACATATCGATACGGATCACCAATGGTTTTGTTTTTTGCGGGCCATGGCGATTAGGGGGTTACAGCAATGGCTCGATCAGGGCGCTGAGGCGTTACCCCTCGATTACAGTCGTGAAACCCCACCGAACCCTGGCGTTAACTGTCAAGTGAACGGATTTCGTCTCTGCTTGGTGGTGCAGGGTAGCCTCAGCGATGGCTTAATCTCCATTCCCCGCTATACCCTCAAGGACCCTCTGAACTTCGCCCATCTTTATATTTTGGCTGAGGTTCAAGAAGAAGCCGACCAAGTAAAAATTTTGGCGGGGTTGCGCCGCGATCGCCTGGTGAGCTTGAAAGAGTCTGGAAACCTAGCCCTGAGCCATAACGGCCATTATCATGTCCCCCTAGAGGATTGGGATCTCTCTCCCGAAGACCTTTTGCTCTATTTGCATTGTCTCAATCCCGAACAACTGGAAACAGGTCATTCCGAAAACCAGTTTCCGGCTCGTTGTCTGTGTCCCCAGCCGACCCTAAATGTGCGAGACTGGCTGCGAGACCAACTCGATACAGTGGCGGAGCGGTTTCACTGGACGTTGCTGCCTCCCCTCGCTCTGTCCCATCAGTTGATGTCGGTGCAAACCCCCGCCGAAGAACTCGAAACCTTGCTCAAAGACTTGGAACGACAGGGGGTGACCATTCCCGAAACCGCCAGAGGGGCGTATCAGGAGTTACACCATCAAGGACTTCCCGGCCGTCTCTATGCTCTAACTTGGAAGGTGTTTGACTCCCACTATTCTCCGGAATGGTCCTTGTTCCTCTGCCTCGGCCCCAGTCCTGGGGAATCCTTAGCACCGGGAACTGAACTGATTGTTCAGGATGAAACTTCGGTCTTAGTTCGCCAGGGCTTCAACGAAGACTCGGGAGAGGCTTATCTCTATACTCAAGTGATTGGTAACTTCGACGAGCAGTTTACGGTGAGTATTATCTCCAGTGAGGGAACCCCTCTCACTCTGCCCCCCTTTACCTTTCACTCTTGAGCCACTCTCTTGAGCCACTCTCCTGTTGTCATGGCCTACCGACTCAGTATCCATCAAATTGAGCAAAGTTGTCTGTTTGACCTGATGTGGGGCCAAGGACAGCGATTAACGGCCACCATCGCCTTTCCTCAAGTTCTGTTGACTCTCTATCAGGCATGGCGACGAGCCTATTTGGGGTATTACAAACATGTAGGGGCGAAGGATTTTTCGCCCCTACGGGGACGGGTGGGGGCGATGGGACAGTTAGCGGGGCCACCGGTGGATTGGCATAGTCAATTGGTGCAGGCGGAGGCTCGTTTTCTCTCGGAGTTCCATCGTTGGCTGAAACGGGGGGAGTTGTTTGATTTGCGATCGCAGTTGGCAACTCCCTCAACCCCCAGCTCAAACGACACCTTGTTTTTGACCTGTAGTTCTCTGGAACTGGCTCGCTTTCCCTGGGAGACTTGGGAATTTGGCCGACATATTGAGGTGGTGCGTTCGCGAAGCGTGCGGGAGGCGCGATCGCGAAGCGTGCGGGGACTGCAATCGCCCTCATCCCTTTCTCCCCCACCTCCGGGTCAGAGCTTCCGACGGGGCAGACCTCGGGTGTTAGCGATTTTGGGGGATGAGACGGGTCTTAATTTTAAGGGGGAGCGTCTGGCCCTGAAGGCCCAACGACGCTGTTTAGAGATTCACTATGTGGGCTGGCAACCGGGGGACGAGTCCCGAGTTCTGAAAGAGCGGATTTGTCGGGCGATCGCCGATCCCCAAGGCTGGGATATCCTCTTTTTTGCTGGTCACAGTAATGAGGCAGCGTTGCTCGATGGACAGGTGGCGATCGCCCCCCAAACAGCCCTATCAATTCGCGATCTCAGCCCCTATCTCCAACAGGCCCAGCAACGGGGGTTACAGTTTGCCCTGTTCAACTCCTGCTCGGGACTCGATATTGCTCAAGGCTTAATTAACCTGGGTTTAGCCCATGTCGCCATCATGCGCGAACCCGTCCACAATGAGGTGGCCCAGGAGTTTTTAGTACATTTTTTGCAGGGACTCTCAAGCGGTGAAACCGTGCAAACGGCCTTACGCGGGGCCTGTGAGTTCCTGAAATTAGAGAAAAACCTCACCTATCCCTCCGCCTATTTAGTTCCCTCCCTCTTCCGACATCCCGAATCTGCTCCCTATCGACTGCCAGACGTAGGCTGGCGGGGCTGGTGGCGACGTTGGCGACCCACCAAAGCCGAGATGGTGGCGGTAGCGTCCCTACTGCTGTTAAGTGTGCTGCCCAATCTGCAATATTGGTTGTTGGATCAGCGGGTGGGGATGCAGGCCCGCTATCGAGATTGGACCGGTCAGGTGGCCACCGATGACCTGCCACCGGTGGTCTTAGTTCTCGTTGACCAACAGACCTTCCAACGGCGCGGTTTGAGTCAATATAAACCCATTGACCGCCAGTTATTGGCCGATGTTATCGCAGGGGTGATGGAGACAGGGGTGTCGGTGGTGGGGGTGGATTATTTGCTGGATTTACAAGACCCTCGGGGACAGGATGCGGCGTTGCGTCAGGTGTTGGCGGAGGCGTTCGCGCGTCAGGTTTGGTCGGTGTTGATTACGGTGCGCAATCCTGGAGGAGAGTGGGTTGACCTCTATCCTGAGGTGGCCGAACGGGACTGGCTGCTGTTGGGCGATGCTTGGGTTCCCTTCTGGCATATTCGTCCTCGCCGTGAGTCTCCCCGGCAGCGAACTCCCTTTAGTTATCAGTTGGCGATCGCCCATCGGCTTCAGCAGCAGCAAGAGGGTCGTCCTCTGGCGGGGTCACGGGAAGACCAGGTGCAGCAGTTTCTTCGGGAGGGGTCGGGGTTATCTCCTTGGACGGAGTTACATCCAGTCACTTTATGGTCCTATCGTTGGCGTCAGCGTTGGTTACAGCCGCTGTTGGATTTTTCTCTGCCTCCCCAGGTGATTTATGAGAGAGTGCTGGCGTGGCAGTTGCTGGAATCCCCCGAGACGACGTTGGCTGAGTTGAGGCGAGAGGATTGGTCTGATGCGATCGTGATTATCGCGGCGGGGGGCTATTACGAGGCGGGGATTGAGCGAGATGGAGGAGATAACCTGTCACCGCCCCCGGCGATACGCTATTGGCAACGGCGGCAGGGACAGGGACGGGCGGCGTTAATGGGGGGCGAGGCTCATGCCTATATGACTCATCATTTTCTAACCAATCATCTGGTGATTCCTATTCCTGATAGCTGGTTGCTCTTGGGGACGGTGTTGGGCTGCAAGGTGCTGGTGGTGTATGGCCGAGAACGCTGGGGAGGTCAGGGTTGCTGGTGGGCTGGACTGGGGGCGATCGCCGTTTATGGTGGGGTGTCGTTGCAGGTCTATATTAGCGCCGGGCTGTTATTACCCTGGTTATTTCCGGCGTTGGCGATCGCCCTCTATAGCTGGGACATGGGCCGCTCTGAATAAGTGGCGTCTCTGTGGAAATACATAGAATTAGGCAAGAGGCAAGAGGCAAGAGGCAAGAGGGGGGAGATGTAGGGGCGAACGGCTGTTCGCCCTCTTCTGGCAAGAGACAATCGGCAATAGACACATTGAGGTAAGGCACGATGAATCAACGATTAGGACAGGTAAACCTAGGATTTTCCCTGGTTTTGATGACTCTGGCGGGACTGATGGGGCTGTCGCGCCCTCTCTCGGCTCAGCAAGCCCAGTCAACGCAACAAACCACCAGTTCAGACGATGTTGAGGATGAGGGACGTGGGGGTTACTCCGGCTCTCGGGAGATGCTGTTCTGTGTCCGCCCCAGCCAGTCTCGGGAGATGACCGTTCCCCTAATGGTAAGTCCGTCTTTAACGGTGGAAGCGTTCGGGGAGTTTGGGGTCAGTTCCTTGGGGCCTGAAACATTGGCGCGACGCGCTGAGAGACTACCCCCTCCTTTTCCGACTGAGGTGGGGCAGATGGGGGATTCGGTGTTTGAGGTGGCGTCAGACCCGGAGTTACAACTGACGCGGATTTTGGTCTGTTTTCCTTCGTTTTATCCTTCTGGGTTATCGGAAACTGAATAAGTGTATCATCCGTGGAAATACATAGAACTAGCACAACAATTTGGGGACTCGACCATGAATCTACGATTAAACTTGGGACTGGCCAGCACGACCACGGAACGGAGTTCGTTAGGGATGACGCCGATGACCATGATTACAGCGCCACCAGAGCTGTTGCGCTTGCAACCTCACCCTGAGCGGCGGCGAAATAGACGTAAGGTGGCACAAGTGGATCAAGATAAGTTCGTGGTGTCCTTTGAGGACTGGATTCGTGACGGGTTCCATCATCTGGAGGGCGATCGCGTTGCAGAAGCCCTAACTTTGTTTGACGGGGTGATTGAGGCCGATGCTAGGATTGCGATCGCCTGGATGGGCCGAGGGTTTGCCCTGAATGAGTTGAAACGCTATGAGGAGGCGATCGATGCCTTTGAGCAGGCGTTGAGCCTCGACAAAACCCTCTATTATGCCTGGGTGGGATTGGGGCGCGCTCGGGAAGCCAAGGGGACACCGGAGTTGGCCTTATACGCCTATGACCCCGCCCTAGAGATTGATGCCGAGATTGTTTGGGCTTGGTATTACCGAGGTCTCTCGTTAATGACCTTAGAGCAGTATGAAGAAGCCCTAGCCTCCCTCGATGAAGCATTGCGGTTAAATTCCCAATGGGCCTCCATCTGGCATTGTCGCGGCTGGCTGTTGGGAACCATTGAACGCTATGAAGGGGCGATCGCCTCCTTTGATCAGGCATTAGCATTAGACCCCAGCGATCCTTGGACTTGGTATTATCGCGGCCTCTCCCTCGCCTTCGCCGGGGAAACCCAAACCGCCCTAGAGTCGGTGAGTCAAGCTTTACGGATTAAACCCGGTCTAAATCGCGCTCAGGACTTATTTGAGCAGTTACAGTCCCTCTTGGGAGAGTAACACGGGGGCGGGATCTCGTTGAGAGGATGGCGTCCATAGACGGTTCTCTCTCCAGGAGATCCTGCATTCTCCAATTCTCAGAGTGGCGATCGTGAAGCCTGCGAGACCCATAATCCCAGGCCCTGACTCACCATGAACAGTATTATTCGTCAACCCAGCCGTGAATAATTAGGAACCGCAACCAAGCTATAATCTGATTATCTAAAGAGCTTTTGTCGGGTCTTCAGGGTTCATGGTGAGAAGGAAAATTTATGGCAGATTATGCGCCTTGCCGTAGGGTTGCCTTCTCTTCCCTACTGCCTACTGCCTATTGCCTGTTGCCTTCTCTTCCCTACTGCCTACTGCCTACTGCCTACTGCCTTCTTCTCCCCCATTTTTTGTCCTATTCAGACCAATTTTTGCTATACACCGAGTATCTGACCCTCAGTAGCGAACCCCTATCAGAAATTCTGACAACTTAGGTCGAATACCAGAAACCGGGTTTCTTGGAGAAACTCGGTTTCTCCAATTCCTCAATTTAATGAGATTTTTTGCCTCCCTAGACGATTTTTTATTAAGCAAAATTGATAAAAAATAAAACCCTAAACCCTAAGAAAAATCCCTTCGCCAAAATTTTACATCTACTGCAACCTATTATCCTCAATCGGGTTGCCTCGCCCAGATTTTGCTGCAACCAAATTATACTCAATAAAAACTTTTTTATTTATCCAAACAATTACAAGACTTTGTTATGAAAAACCAACATGAAGCCAGTAAAAAACTAGAACCAAGACATTGCCAAACACCGGCTATAATATCGGAGGTCAGAGGCCAAGACCTGAAACCCGAGACCGCAGAAACAGGCGAATTCCCTCAGCCCAGTGAATTAAGTGGTCTGGCGTCAGACATATATTCGAGTTAAAACCGTTTGGTACTACGAGGAAACGATGATGAGCAGACATTGGCAGCGGCGGCTATTCATCCTCTTAGGGCTTTGGCTAACCTGGGGAACCCCAGAAGTCTTGGCAGGAGTGACCCCCAGGCAGTTTCCCCGGGAATCCTTACAAGCCCAGTCCGGCGTGCAAATCTGGGAATTGCCCCTGGTGATTGAGGGCAAATTAGACGAAAACAGCGAAATGGGTGCTGATGACCGTCCTTTTGATGGTTACGCCTTTGAGGGAACCGCTGGAGATGCCCTAGTAGTTGAATTGGTCACCCATGATGTCAATGCCGGGTTGTTAGTCTGGGATTGGGAGTGGAATCTCATTGGCCCCTACCCTGAGGAGAGGGAAACGGACAAAGAAACAGTGCGGGTTGAGTTACCGAGGACGGGTCTTTATGTCGTTATTGTCTATGGACATCAACAGGGAGACACAGGAGACTATCATCTGACCGTTCGCCCTGCCACGGCCGCTGATGCTGAGGAAATGAGGGTATTGGACGAAGCCCATCATTTGAACCAACGGGTTTTGCAGTTGTTGGGGGAAGGTCGTTACGAGGACGCCATGCCCTTGGCACAACAGGCACTAGAAATCCGAGAAACCATCCTAGGAGAGACTCACCCCGATGTGGCCCAAAGCCTCAATAATCTGGCTCGACTCTACTGGAACCAGGGAAACCCTAGTGCGGCGGAACCTCTCTTGCGTCGTGCCCTAGACATCTGGGAAACCTCCCTGGGAGAGTCTCACCTCGATGTGGCCCAAAGCCTTAATAATTTGGCACAACTCTATCGTGAGCAGAGAAACTACGCTGCCGCAGAACCTCTCTACCTACATGCCCTAGACATCCGTGAAACTCAACTGGGAGCCAATCATCCCGATGTGGCCCAAAGCCTTAATAATTTGGCACAACTCTACCATGACCAAGGAAACTACGCTGCCGCAGAACCTCTCTACCGTCGTTCCTTAGATATCCGTGAAGCTCAACTGGGAGAGTCTCATCCCGACGTGGCCCAAAGCCTCAACAATCTGGCTCGACTTTACTGGAACCAGGGAAACTATAGTGCGGCCGAACCTCTCTACCATCGCTCCCTAGACATCCTAGAAACAGCCCTGGGAGCCAATCATCCCGATGCGGCCCAAAGCCTCCGTCATTTGTCCTCATTCTACCGTAACCAGCAAAACCATAGTGCGGCCAAACCTCTCTTGCGTCGTGTCCTTGAGATACAAGAAACCCACCTGGGAGAGTCTCACCCCGATGTCGCCACCAGCCTCCATAATTTGGCCTCATTCTACAGTTACCAAGGAAACACGAGTGCGGCTGAAGCTCTCTTGCGTCGTGCCCTAGAAATCCGAGAAACCACCCTGGAAGCCAATCACCCTGATGTCGCCGATAACCTCCGTCATTTGGCCTCACTCTACTGGAACCAGGGAAACTATAGTGCGGCCGAACCCCTCTTGCGTCGTGTCCTGGAGATACAAGAAACCCACCTGGGAGAGTCTCATCCCCATGTCGCCGACAGCCTCCATAATCTGGCTCGACTCTACCGTGACCAAGGAAACTATAGCGCCGCCGAACCCCTCTTCCGTCGTTCCCTAGACATCCAAGAAATTGTCTGGGGAGAGTCCCATCCCCATATCGTCGCCAACAGCCTCCATACTTTGGCAGAACTCTACCGTGACCAAGGAAACTATAGCGCCGCCGAACCCCTCTTCCGTCGTTCCCTCGAAATTCGAGAAACCGCCCTGGGAGAGTCCCATCCCCATGTTGTCGCCAATAGCCTCAATACTTTGGCAGAACTCTACCGTCAGCAGGGAAACTATAACGCCGCCGAACCCCTCTTCCGTCGTTCCCTCGAAATCTGGGAAACTGCCCCAGGAGACAATCAAGCCTCTGTCGCCAACAGCCTCCATACTTTGGCAGAACTCTACCGTGACCAAGGAAACTATAGCGCCGCTGAACCCCTCTTCCGTCGTTCCCTAGACATCCGAGAAATTATCTGGGGAGACAATCATCCCTATCTCGTCAGCAGCCTTGATAATTTGGCCAATCTCTACCAAGACCAGGGAAACTATAGCACCGCTGAACCCCTCTTCCGTCGTTCCTTAGACATCCTGGAAGCCTCCCTGGGAGAGTCTCACCCCTCTGTCGCCAGCAGCCTCAACAATTTGGCTCGACTCTACCGTGACCAGGGAAACTATAACGTCGCCGAACCCCTCTTCCGTCGTTCCCTAGACATCCTAGAAGCTGGACTGGGAGAGTCTCACCCCAATGTCGCCCACAGCCTCAGTAATTTGGTTTCTCTTTACCAAGCCCAAGGAGATATATCTCAAAGCCTAAGTTTTCTCCAACGTGCCCTAGACATTGAAGAAACCCACCTCGGCCAAAATCTCGCCCTCAGCTCAAAAGCCCGTAAACAAGCCTATATCGCCACCCTATCCGGCACAACTCACCAAACTCTTTCCCTCCATCTTCAAGATGCCCCTGACCATCCCCAGGCAGTTCGTCTTGCCTTAACCACTGTCCTACGCCGCAAAGGACGCATCCTCGATGCCGTGACCGAGACACCACAATTCCTGCGAGATAACCTCAGCCCTGAACTCGCCCCCCTTCTGGATGAGTACACGAACGCCCAAACCCAACTGGCGACTCGCCTCTATGCCGGTTTAGGGAACCAAGACCCTGATGTCTATCGCTCGGAGATAGAAGCCCTCCGTCAACGGGTAGAACAGTTAGAAAATGACTTATCTCGTCGCAGTGCTGAGTTCCGAGTGGCAACGGAACCGGTGGAAATTGAGGCAGTTCAGTCCCTGATTCCCGCTGATGTGGCGTTAGTGGAACTGGTGCAATATCGTCCCTGGTCACAAGGTTGGGGAACGCCTCGCTATGCTGCCTATATCCTTCATGCTTCCGGTGAACCCCAATGGGTGGACTTGGGAGATTCCGAAACGATTGATAATGCTGCCTTTGCTTTCCTCAATGCCACTCGGGTTCCCAACTCCCAACAATGGACACAAACCACAGGACGACAACTCGATGAGTTACTGATGGCTCCCATTCGTCCTCTACTCGGAGATGCCAGCCATTTACTCCTGTCCCCAGATGGTCAACTCAACTTGATTCCCTTTGCCGCATTGGTGGATGAGGAGAATCGTTATCTGGTGGAATCCTATCAGTTGACCCATTTGACCACCGGACGAGACTTGTTACGACTGCAAAATCCCCGCCCCAGTCGTCAACCGCCCGTGTTGTTCGCTAATCCTGATTATGATGATGCTGATACCTCTGCCGTGACGCAGGTGGCCCGTGCGACTCGGGGAGAGTCTCAACGGTCTCTGGAGATAGAGGATTTACGGTTTGGAGAGTTGCCGGGAACTCAGCGGGAAGTGGATGCTATTGCTCCCCTACTTGATAATCCCATCATTCTCACGGAGGCGGAGGCGACGGAAAATGCTCTCAAACAGGTTCAGGCGCCCAGTATTCTCCATCTGGCGACTCATGGTTTCTTTCTCCAGGATGTGGAGTTTGTACCGCCTCAGCCGACAACGGATTTCACTCGGGGGGAAATTGAACTGGTGACGGATTGGAGCCTCCATAATGCACCGCCCAGTGACCGTCCCCGCAGTAGTGAGAATCCCCTGCTGCGCTCTGGGTTGGCGTTTGCGGGGTTTAATACACGAGACAGTGATGGGGAGGATGGAGTGTTGACGGCCCTGGAAGCGGTGGGGTTGGATTTGCGGGGAACTCGTTTGGTGGTGATGAGTGCTTGTGAGACGGGAGTGGGGGATTTGGCCAATGGTGAGGGGGTTTATGGCTTGCGGCGAGCGTTGGTGATGGCGGGGGCGGAGAGTCAGTTGATGAGTTTGTGGACGGTGGCCGATGAGCAGACGGCGGATTTGATGCGGGATTATTATCAACGGTTGTTGGCAGGGGAGGGTCGCAGTGAGGCGTTGCGGGAGGTGCAGTTGGCCTGGCTCGAACAGGGGGCACATCCCTATTACTGGGCCTCGTTCCTGTTTTCGGGGCAATGGACTCCTATGGATTGAGGGGTGGGTTATCCCCAACCCGGTGGGGCTAGCGTGGGTTCTCCGGTGTTTCCTATCAAGAAAACGTCAACTCCTCATCCCGAACATCGGTCACAAACATATAACCCGGCGCATGGGTAATCGCCAACTCCGGTTGACTTTGAATAATCGCCAACTGTGGCGTCACCCCACAAGCCCAAAACACCGGAATCTCATCCTCATGAATCGTCACCGCCTCCCCAAAATCAGGACTATTGATATTCCTAATTCCCAAGACTTCAGGATTACCAAAATGGAGCGGTGCGCCGTGAGCCTTGGCAAAGCGCCGAGTCACCTCCACCGCCCGAATCGCTTGCTGAGGAGTTAAAGGACGCATCGAAACCACCATATTTCCCGAAAAGCGGCCCGCCGACTGACAGGGAATGGTCGTCTGATACATGGGCACATTTTTACCTTCCTCAATATGACGAACCGGCAACCCCGCCGCCAGCATCACCGACTCAAAGGAAAAAGAACAGCCCAACAGAAAGCCCACAAAATCCCCTTGCCAGAGGTGTCGGATATCCTTCACCTCCTCCACCAATGTCCCCGACCGCCAAACCCGATAGAGAGGCACATCCGTCCGTAAATCCGCCCCCGCTGCCACCTGTTTCGGTTCCGGGTCCCCCACTTCCGTCACATCCAGAATTGGACAGGGTTTGGGGTTGCGGGTACAGAACAACAAAAAATCGAAAGCATCAGACTGGGGTAGAACCACCAAATTGGCTTGGACATATCCCGGCGCTAACCCCGGAGTGGGTTGAGACAGAGTCCCCCCTCGAAAGGCTTCACGAATTTCTCTAGCATTTAAAGAGTTGATTTCTTTCATTTGAGAATTACCAAACTCGTCATTGTTATTGGGCGTCGTTCCTATTTTCGGGGCGATGGACTCCTATGGGTGATTTTACAGAAACGTGAGTGATACCCTCCCACACTGTAATCTTCGATTCTGTGTGGG
The DNA here is from genome assembly GCA_020386575.1 of Phormidium sp. PBR-2020. GTDB lineage: Bacteria > Cyanobacteriota > Cyanobacteriia > Cyanobacteriales > Geitlerinemataceae > Sodalinema. Next base: position 1,406,830 of record CP075902.1, read on the forward strand.
AGGATGTCACCGAATGTGGCTCAAGAGCTGGGAAGGCGGGGAGGGCTGATTTCGATCCATATCTTAGTAACTCTGTCAAAGTTTTGTCGTCGCCTTCTTGGCCGTTTCATCCTTGACAGAGTTACCCGGACTTCCTCCACTGGGCGCTAGAAGCAGGGTTCAGAGCGGCATTTGCTGGGATTGAGCCATCTTCCGTGACATGATTTCTGCGCAAAGGTGAATAAGTTCGGAGGTTTCAGAAATATCTTTTATCAGTATAAACTCGTAGGGAGAATCCGGGAGTCGTGGCTGCTTACCGGAGAAACTCCCATCACATCCAGGAGGGTTGGACCCATGCAAGTATCGCGACATCTGCTGACTTTGGGGCTATCGACTACATTGGGGCTAGGATTGCCAGGAGTCTTCCCAGTTTTCGCCGGGGAGCCTCATCGACTGGCTCAGTCATCGGTCAATCGGGACTTTGAACCGATTGACATCCGGGGGCAATTGGATGAAACTAGCCGTGTTTTCGATGATAGTAAATACTTTGATATCCATCTTTTTGAGGGAATTGAGGGGCAACAAATTGTCATTGATTTAATCAGTGATGACTTCGATGCTCACTTATCCTTGGCGTCAGCGAGTGACGAAGTTGCGCGGGTTGCTCAAGATAGTTATGGAGGTGAAAATACCAATGCTCAGATTGTTGTTGTTTTGCCAAGGACGGGCGTTTATGGAATTTTCGCAACTTCAGTACAAGGACAAGAAACAGGGAATTACCGACTAACGGCACAAACGTCCACCTCTTCTGAATTTGAACGGGCCGAATTATTAGAAGAAGTCAATCGTCTTAACCAGCAGGTAATAAGACTATATGGAGAAGGTCGTTACCAAGAAGCTATTCCTTTAGCACAACGGGTGCTAGAAATCCGAGAAATCGCCCTGGGAGAGTCTCACCCCCATGTCGCCACCAGCCTCAATAATTTGGCACAACTCTACTATTTTCAGGGAAACTATAATGCCGCCAAACCCCTCTACCGTCGTTCCCTAGAAATCCGAGAAACCGCCCTGGGAGAGTCTCACCCCGATGTTGCTGCCAGCCTCATTGGTTTGGCAGCACTCTACCATGCCCAGGGAAACTATAACGCCGCCGAACCCCTCTACCGTCGTTCCCTAGAAATCTCGGAAATCGCCCTGGGAGAGTCTCACCCCCATGTCGCCACCAGCCTCAATAATTTGGCACAACTCTACAGTGACCAGGGAAACTATAATGCCGCCGAACCCCTGCACCTGCGTGCCCTGGAAATCCGAGAAACCGCCCTGAGAGAGTCTCACCCTGATGTCGCCACCAGCCTCAATAATTTGGCAGCACTCTACCGTGACCAGGGAAACTATAATGCCGCCGAACCCCTTTACCGTCGTTCCCTTGAGATATATGAAATCGCCCTAGGAGAGTATCACCCTGATGTCGCCACCAGCCTCAATAATTTGGCAAATCTCTACCAAGACCAGGGAAACTATAGTGCCGCCGAACCCCTCTTCCGTCGTTCCCTAGAAATCAGAGAAACCACCCTAGGAGAGTATCACCCCTCTGTCGCCATCAGCCTTAATAATTTGGCAAGTCTCTACCAAGCCCAGGGAAACTATAGTGCCGCTGAACCTCTCCTTCGTCGTTCCCTGGAAATTCGGGAAACCACCCTAGTAGAGTCTCATCCAGATGTTGCCCAAAGCCTCAATAACTTGGCAGCACTCTACCATGCCCAGGGAAACTATAACGCCGCCGAACCCCTCTACCGTCGTTCCCTAGAAATCTCGGAAATCGCCCTAGGAGAGTCTCACCCTGATGTCGCCACCAGCCTCAATAATTTGGCAAATCTCTACCAAGACCAGGGAAACTATAATGCCGCCAAACCCCTCTACCGTCGTTCCCTAGAAATCCAAGAAACTGCCCTGGGAGAGTCTCACCCCTCTGTCTCCATAAGCCTCACGGGTTTGGCTCTACTCTACCATTCCCAGGGAAACTATAATGCGGCCGAACGCCTCTTGCGTCGTTCCCTTGATATCCGAGAAACTGCCCTGGGTGAGTCTCACCCCCATATCGCCCTCAGCCTCAATAATTTGGCTCTACTCTACCAAGCCCAAGGAGATACATCACAAAGCCTCAGTTTTCTGCAGCGGGGCTTGGAAATTCAAGAAACGAACCTGGCCCTGAATCTCGCCATCGGCTCAGAAGCCCGCAAACAAGCCTATATTGCTACCCTATCCGGCACAACTCATGCAACGGTCTCCCTCCATCTTCAAGATGCCTCAGACCATCCCGAGGCAGCACGTCTCGCCCTGACCACAGTCCTACGCCGCAAAGGACGCATCCTCGATGCCATGACTGAGACACAACAACTCCTGCGAGATAACCTCAGTCCCGAACTCGCTCCCCTTCTGGATGAGTACACCAACGCCCAAACTCAACTGGCGACTCGCCTCTATGCCGGTTTAGGGAACCAAGACCCTGATGTCTATCGCGCCGAGATAGACACCCTGCGTCAACAGGTGGAACAATTGGAAGATGACCTATCTCGTCGCAGTGCTGAGTTCCGAGTAGCAACGGAACCGGTGGAAATTGAAGCGGTTCAGGCTCTGATTCCCGCTGATGCGGCGTTGGTGGAACTGGTGCAATATTTTCCTTTTGACTTTGCTTCCCGCACCCGAGGAATGTCTCGCTACGCTGCCTATATCCTCCATGCTTCCGGCGAACCCCAATGGGTGGACTTAGGAGATGCCGAGATGATTGACAATGCCGCTTTTGCTTTCCTCAATGCCACTCGGGTTCCCAACTCCGAGCAATGGACACAAACCACAGGACGAGAACTGGATGAGTTGCTGATGGCTCCCATTCGTCCTCTACTGGGGGATGCTACTCATCTACTCCTGTCCCCAGATGGTCAACTGAACTTAATTCCCTTTGCGGCACTGGTGGATGAGGAGAATCGTTATTTGGTGGAATCCTATCAGTTAACTCATTTGACCACCGGACGAGACTTGTTACGACTGCAATATCCCCGTCCCAGTCGTCAACCGTCGGTGTTGTTCGCTAATCCTGATTATGATGATGCTGATACCTCTGGCGTGGCGCAGGTGGCCAGTGCGACTCGGGGAGAGTCTCAACGGTCAATGGAGATAGAGGATTTACGGTTTGGAAAACTGCCGGGGACTCAGCGGGAGGTGGAGGCCATTGCGCCTCTTCTAGACAATCCCATCATTCTCACGGGGGCGGAGGCGACGGAAAATGCTCTCAAACAGGTTCAGGCGCCCAGTATTCTCCATCTGGCAACCCATGGCTTCTTTCTCCAGGATGTGGAGTTTGTGCCGCCTCAGCCCAGTCCTTATGACAGTCGTGGTGACATTCTTGTGGTGACGGGGTCACAGCCGGGGCAGTTTTTGGCTCCCCCCAGTGACCGTCCTACGAGTAGTGAGAATCCCCTGCTGCGCTCTGGGTTGGCGTTTGCGGGGTTTAATACCCGAGATAGTGATGGGGAGGATGGGGTGTTGACGGCCCTGGAAGCGGTGGGGTTGGATTTGCGGGGAACTCGTTTGGTGGTGATGAGTGCTTGTGAGACGGGGGTGGGAGATGTGGCCAATGGTGAGGGGGTTTATGGCTTGCGGCGAGCCTTGGTGATGGCGGGGGCTGAGAGTCAGTTGATGAGTTTGTGGAAGGTGGCCGATGAGCAGACGGCGGATTTGATGCGGGATTATTATCAACGCTTGTTGGCGGGAGAGGGACGGAGTGAGGCGTTGCGGGAGGTGCAGTTGGACTGGCTCAGCCGGGGGAAGCATCCCTATTACTGGGCGTCGTTCCTGTTTTCGGGGCAATGGACTCCTATGGGCGATTTTACGGAAAAGTGAATAAGCTCTGATGCTCCAGAAATAGGTATACTCAGTAAAAACTTTTAGGGAGTATCACTGATGGTTCTAAACATCACGACTCAGGATGGCCTCGATGTGGCGTTTGCGACATTTGGGGATGATGTCATTATCATGGCTGACCTGCCGCCAGACCAACTTGATCGCCTCCAGAGTTCACCCCTGACCGATGCGGTCTATCTCGTGGATGGGAATAACTATTTTGAAAACAATGATGTCGGACGGATTGTCTTCGGTGGACCGGGGAGTGATACGATTATTGGCGGTGCTGGGGATGACTCTCTGATTGGCGGGTCTGGTAATAACGTCATTTTGGGCGGTGCTGGCAATGACTCTCTTGTTGGCGGGCCGGGGAATGATGTTCTCTCGGGCGGCGAGGGCATTGATACTCTGACCGGGGGCGGTGGCTCGAATCAGTTTATTCTGCCTGATGCTCCGCAAAACCGGGATGTGATTACCGATTTCACCACCGGGAGCGATAAAATCCTCTTGCCAGACGGGGTCTCTCTGGCGGATATTCAAGTGCAAAATATTAGCGATGGGGCGCTCATCTTACGGGATGGGGCGGCTTTATCGATTGTCTTGGAGAGTGAGATCCAACTGAATGAGAATGACTTTTTGACCAGTGCGGATGTGGCCAACGCTCTGCAGCTGATTGAGGAGAGTAATCAGGCTCTGCTGCAAAATCCCCAAAATGCCCTGGCCTATAATCAACGGGGTGAAGCCTTGTACCGCCTGGGACAACAAGATGATGCGATTCGGGACTTTACCATCGCCCTCACGATAGACCCAGCTCGGGATTCACTCTACTACACCAACCGGGGTCGGGCACACTTAGCGATACGAGATGAGTTAAACGCGATTGGAGACTTTACCCAAGCCATTCGCTCTAATCCTCAGAATTTTGATGCTTTCTTTGGACGCGGTGTGGTTTTTTCGGTGGCTGAGAACTTTGACCAGGCCATTCGCGATTATACCCAGGCGATTCGTCTTGAGCCGGGTATTTCGGTTAGTTACTATAACCGGGGTTTGGCACGTTTACAGCTTGAAAATTATGGTGAGGCGATCGCCGACTTCACACGGGCGATCGAACTCAATCCCGACAATGTTCTACAATACTTTGCCCGTGGTGTAACTCAGGAAGAGGCCGGCAACGCCCCGGCTGCGGTTCCGGATTATCAACGAATTATTGAGCTAGATCCCAATTTCGCTGATGCTCACTATCGTCTGGGGATTGCCTATCGACGCTTCTTTAATTTGAGGGCATCCCGAGACAGTTTTGAGGAAGCGGCCCGTTTATATGAGATTCAGGGCAATGAGGAAGGATTATCGAATGTGGCTCAAGAGCGGGGAAGGCGGGGAGGTCTGATTTAGACGCATATCTTAGTAACTCTGTCAAGGTTTTGTCGTTGCTGTCTTGGCCGTTTCCTCTTTGACAGAGTTACCCGCACCTCCTTCACTGGGCGCTAGAGGCAGGGTTCAGGGGGGCATTTGCTGGGATTGAGCCGTCCTTTGTGACTGCAAGAGTGAATAAGCTCGAAAGTTCCAGAACTATCTTTTATCAGTATAAACTCGTAGGGAGAATCCGGGAGTCGTGGCTGCTTACCGGAGAAACTCCCATCACATCCAGGAGGGTTCGACCCATGCAAGTATCGCGACATCTGCTGACTTTGGGGCTATTGACTACATTGGGGCTAGGATTACCAGGAGTCTCCCCAGTGTTCGCCGAGGAATCTCAGCGAGTGGTCCAGTCGTCAGTCAATCGGGACTTTGCACCGATTGAAATTAGGGGGCGATTGGATGAAACCAGCCGTATTACTGACGATGGTAAATACTTTAATGTCTATCCCTTTGAAGGAACAGAGGGGCAACAGCTCGTCATTGATTTAATCAGTGATGACTTTGATGCCCACTTATTATTGCTGACAGCGAGTGACGAAGTGGCTGTGATTGCCCAGGATAGGTATGGAGGCGAGAACGCCAATGCTCAGATTGTTATAGTTTTACCAACAGCCGGTTCTTACAGCATTGCAGCGACTTCAGCACAAGGGCAGGAAACAGGAGAGTACCGACTGGTAGTACAAACGGCGGCCTCATCTGACCTAGAACGGGCAGAGTTATTAAAAGACGCACATCGTTTGAACCAACAAGTGTTGCAATTGTTAGACGAAGCTCGATACGAGGAAGCTATGCCTTTGGCACGACAGGCACTAGCAATCCGAGAAACTGCCCTGGGAGAGTTTCACCCCCTTGTCGCTCAAAGCCTCAATAATTTGGCAGGACTCTACCGTAACCAGGGAAACTATAATGCCGCTGAACCTTTCTACCTCCGTTCCCTTGAGATTTTGGAAACCGCCCTGGGAGAGTTTCACCCCCTTGTCGCCACCAGCCTCAATAATTTGGCTCTACTCTACAGCAACCAGGGAAACTATAATGCCGCCGAACCCCTCTATCGCCGTTCCCTTGAGATTTTGGAAACCGCCCTGGGAGAGTTTCACCCCGATGTTGCCACCAGCCTCAATAATTTGGCAGAACTCTACCGTAACCAGGGAAACTATAATGCCGCTGAACCTCTCTTTCGTCGTGCCTTAGAAATCCAAGAAACTACCCTAGAAGGGGCTCACCCGGATATCGCCTACAGCCTCGATGGTTTGGCAAGTCTCTACCGAAATCAGGGAAATTATAGTGCTGCTGAACCCCTTTTCCGTCGCGCCTTAGAAATCCGAGAAGCCACCCTGGGAGAGATGAACCCCGATGTCGCTGCCAGCCTCAATAATTTGGCTGGACTCTACCTTGCTCAAGGAAACTATAGTGCGGCTGGACCTCTCTACCATCGTTCCCTTGAAATTTTTGAAACCACCTTGGGAGAGTCTCATCCCCATTTTGCCACTAGCCTCAATAATTTAGGAAATTTTTACCAACACCAGGGAAATTATAGTGCTGCCGAACCGTTCTATCGTCGTGCCCTAGAAATTCGAGAAACCACACTGGGAGAGATGCACCCCAATGTTGCCCAAAGCCTCAATAATTTGGCACAGCTTTACCGTGACCAAGGAAACTATGGTGTCGCTGAACCGCTATACCATCGTTCCCTAGAAATCTGGGAAACCACCTTGGGAGAGATGCACCCCAAGGTCGCCATGAGCCTCAATAATTTCGCAGGACTTTACCGTGCACAGGGAAATTATGATGCTGCCGAGCCTCTTTATCGTCGTGCCCTTGAGATTTTTGAAACCGCATTGGGAGAGTTTCACCCTTATGTCGCCAGTAGTCTCAAGAATTTGGCAGTACTCTACTTTGACCAGGGAAATTACAGTGCTGCCGAACCCCTCTTATATCGTTCTCTTGAAGTTTATGAAGCTATTCTGGGAGAGACTCACCCCGACGTTGCCACCAATCTTCATAATTTGGCAGCAGTCCAAGTCTCTCGGGGAAACTATACTGCGGCAGAACCTCTCTACCGTCGTGCCCTAGAAATCCGAGAAACTACCCTGGGAGAGACTCACCCTGACGTCGCCACTACCCTCAATAATTTGGCTTCACTTTACCTTGACCAGCGAAACTTTAGTGCTGCTGAACCTCTCTTGCATCGTTCCCTTGAGATACGAGAAACTGCCCTAGGAGAGTCTCATCCCCATGTCGCCATCAGCCTTAATAATCTGGTGAATTTCTACCAAGCCCAAGGAGATGTATCTCAAAGCCTCAGTTTTCGTCAACGCAGCTTGGATGTCGAAGAAACGAACTTAGCCCAAAATCTCGCCATCGGCTCAGAAGCCCGTAAACAAGCCTATATCGCCACCCTCACCGGCACAACTCACCGAACTCTCTCCCTCCATCTTCAAGATGCCCCAAACCATCCTCAAGCAGCACGTCTCGCCCTAACCACTGTCCTGCGTCGCAAAGGACGCATTCTTGATGCCGTGACCGAGACACAACAACTCTTACGAGATAACCTCAGCCCTGAACTCGCTCCCCTTCTGGACGAGTACACCAACGCCCAAACTCAACTGGCGACTCGCCTCTATGCCGGTTTGGGGAACCAAAATCCTGACCTCTATCGCTCTGAGATAGACACCCTGCGTCAACAGGTGGAAGAGTTGGAAGATGACTTATCCCGTCGTAGTGCCGAGTTCCGAGTGGCAACAGAACCGGTGGAAATTGAGGCAGTTCAGGCTCTGATTCCTACTGATGCGGCTTTGGTAGAACTGGTGCAGTATTCTCCCTATTCTCCCTTCAACTTTGTCTTCTCAAACTGGGGAACACCTCGCTACGCCGCCTATATCCTCCATTCTTCCGGTGAACCTCAATGGGTGGACTTAGGAGATGCCGAGACGATTGATAATGCTGCCTTTGCCTTCCTCAATGCCACTCGAGTTCCCAACTCCCAGCAATGGACACAAACCACAGGACGACAACTCGATGAGTTGCTGATGGCTCCCATTCGTCCTCTACTGGGAGATGCGACTCATCTACTCCTCTCCCCAGATGGTCAACTTAACTTGATTCCTTTTGCCGCATTGGTGGATGAGGAGAATCGTTATTTGGTGGAATCCTATCAGTTGACCCATTTGACCACTGGACGGGACTTGTTACGACTGCAATATCCCCGCCCCAGTCGTCAACCGCCGGTGTTGTTTGCTAATCCTGATTATGATGATGCTGATACCTCTGCCGTGACGCAGGTGGCCCGTGCCACTCGGGGGGAGTCTCAACGGTCAATGGAGATAGAGGATTTACAGTTTGGAGAGTTGCCGGGGACTCAGCGGGAGGTGGATGCTATTGCTCCCCTTTTGGACAATCCCATCATTCTTACGGAGGCGGAGGCGACGGAAAATGCTCTCAAACAGGTTCAGGCTCCCAGTATTCTTCATCTGGCGACTCATGGTTTCTTTCTCCAGGATGTGGAGTTTGTACCACCTCAGCCGACAACGGATTTCACTCGGGGGGAGATCGAACTGGTGACGGATTGGAGTCTCCATAATGCACCGCCCAGTGACCGTCCCCGCAGTAGTGAGAATCCCCTGCTGCGCTCTGGGTTGGCGTTTGCGGGGTTTAATACCCGAGATAGTGATGGGGAGGATGGGGTGTTGACGGCCCTGGAAGCGGTGGGGTTGGATTTGCGGGGAACTCGTTTGGTGGTGATGAGTGCTTGTGAGACGGGGGTGGGAGATGTGGCCAATGGTGAGGGGGTTTATGGCTTGCGGCGAGCCTTGGTGATGGCGGGGGCTGAGAGTCAGTTGATGAGTTTGTGGAAGGTGGCCGATGAGCAGACGGCGGATTTGATGCGGGATTATTATCAACGCTTGTTGGCGGGAGAGGGACGGAGTGAGGCGTTGCGGGAGGTGCAGTTGGACTGGCTCAGCCGGGGGAAGCATCCCTATTACTGGGCGTCGTTCCTGTTTTCGGGGCAATGGACTCCCATGGATGATTTTACGGAAAAGTGAATAAGCTCTGATGCTCCAGAAATAGGTATACTCAGTAAAAACTTTTAGGGAGAATCCGGGAGTCGTGGCTGGTTACCGGAGAAACTCCCATCACATCCAGGAGGGTTCGACCCATGCAAGTATCGCGACATCTGCTGACTTTGGGGCTATTGACCACATTGGGGCTAGGATTGCCAAGAGTCTCCCCAGTTTTCGCAGAGGAACCTCATCGACTGGCTCAGTCATCAGTCAATCGGGACTTTGAACCCATTGATATCCGGGGGCGATTGGATGAAACTAGCCTTGTTTTGGATGATGGCAGATACTTTAACATCTATCCTTTTGAAGGAATTGAGGGGCAACAGCTTATCATTGATTTAATCAGTGATGACTTCGATGCTCACCTATTGTTGGTCATCTCAGGTGACGAAGTTGAGTTGATTACTGAAGATAGCTATGGGGGTGAGAATGGCAATGCTCAGATTGTGGTCGTTTTGCCAAAGACGGGAGTTTATGAGATTACTGCTACTTCTGCACAAGGGGAAGAAATTGGAGATTATAGACTGACGGCACAAATGGCAACATCTTCTGACCTTGAGCGAGCGGAGTTATTAGAAGAAGCCAATCGTCTCAACGAGGAAGCAACAGAACTATACGAAGAAGGTCGTTACCAGGAAGCTATTCCTATAGCACAACAGGCGCTACAAATCCGAGAAACTACTTTGGGAGAGTCTCATCCTAATGTCGCCCAAAGCCTTAATAGTCTGGCAAAACTCTACCAAGCCCAAGCATACTATGGTGCCGCCGAACCTCTCTACCTCCAGGCCCTAGAAATTCGAGAAACTGCCTTGGGAGAGTCTCATCCCGATGTCGCTTATAGCCTCATGGGTTTGGCAAATCTCTACCAAGCCCAGGCATACTATGGTGCCGCCGAACCTCTCTACCTCCGGGCCCTAGAAATCCGAGAAACTGCCCTGGGAGAGTCTCATCCCGATGTCGCTTATAGCCTCATGGGTTTGGCAAATCTCTACCAAGCCCAGGCATACTATGGTGCCGCCGAACCTCTTTACCTCCAGGCCCTAGAAATCCGAGAAACTGCCTTGGGAGAGTCTCATCCCGATGTCGCTTATAGCCTCAATAGTCTGGCAAATCTCTACAGTGACCAGGGAAACTATGATGCCGCCGAAACTCTCTACCTCCGGGCCCTAGAAATTCTAGAAACCCGTCTAGGAGAGTCTCATCCTGCTGTCGCCGCCAGCCTCATTGGTTTGGCAAATCTCTATCTACAACAGGGAAACCTTAGTGCTGTTGAACCTCTCTTGCATCGTTCCCTAGAAATTCTAGAAACTGGCTTGGAAGAGTCTCATCCCGATGTCGCTTATAGCCTCAATAGTCTGGCAAATCTCTACAGTGACCAGGGAAACTATGATGCCGCCGAAACTCTCTACCTCCGGGCCCTAGAAATTCTAGAAACCCGTCTAGGAGAGTCTCATCCTGCTGTTGCCGCCAGCCTCATGGGTTTGGCAAATCTCTACCTACAACAGAGAAACTTTAGTGCTGTTGAACCTCTCTTGCATCGTTCCCTAGAAATTCTAGAAACTGGCTTGGAAGAGTCTCATCCCGCTGTCGCTTATAGCTTCATGTTTTTGGGAGGACTCTACTTTATACAGGGAAACCTTAGCGCTGCTGAACCTCTCTTTCATCGTTCCCTAGGAATTCTAGAAGCAAGCTTAGGAGAGTCCCATCCCCATGTCGCTTATAATCTCATATTTTTAGCAAATATCTACATTTTTCAAAATGAACTTAGTGCTGCCGAATCTATAGTTTCTCGTATTTTTGAGATAGTAGAAACCAGTCTAGAAAAATTTCATTATAATTTAATTACAGAACTGATTGAACCCCTTCATTCTATAGCATACTTCTACCTTTTTCGTGGAAATAGTAGTGCTGCAGAAGCTCTCCACAGTCGTACCCTTGAGATAATAGAAACCACCCTAGGAGAGTCTCATCCCGATGTAGTTACAAGCCTTAATAATTTGGCGACATTCTACCATAAGCAAGGAAACGATAGTGCTGCAGAAGCTCTTTACCGTCGTGCCCTTGGAATTAATGAAACTGCCTGGGGAGAATCTCATCCTAATGTAGTTCCAAGTCTCAATAACTTGGCAGCCTTTTACCAAGAGCAGCGAAACTATGGTGCTGCCAAAGCTCTTTACCGTCGTGCCCTTGAAATCAATGAAACTGCCTGGGGGGAATCTCATCCTAATGTAATTCCAAGCCTCAATAATTTGGCAGATTTTTACCAAAGCATAGGAAATATTAGAGAAGGAGAACCCCTACATTTACATTTTCTCATAATACAAAAAGACACCCGGCAAAACTTTAGTGCTGTCGAAGCTCTTTATCGTCGTGCCCTTGAAATCAGTGAAACTGCCTGGGGAGAATCTCATCCTAATGTAGTTCCAAGTCTCAATAATTTGATCGCTTTTTACCAAAATTTAGGAGATATTAGAGAAGCAGAACCTCTACATTTGCGTGTTCTTACAATACGAGAAAACACCTTAGGGGGATCACATCCTGACGTAGCTAGTACCATCAATGATTTGGCAGTAATTTACCTTAGACTAGGCAACTACAGGGTCGCCGAAGCTCTCTACCGTCGTGCCTTTGATATTTTAGAAACTGCCATGGGAGAGTCAAATCCAGAGATAGTCCCAAGTCTCAGGAACTTAGCAGCATTCTACCAGGAACAGGGCAACTATAGTGCTGCCGAAATTCTCTTGAACCGTGTCCTTAAGATTCAGGAAACCACCCTGGGAGAATTTCATATTTTTGTAGCGTTGGATCTCATAGATTTGGCAAAAGTTCACTTTGAGCAGGGAAACTACAGTGAGGCTCAATCTGTTTGGCGCCGTATCCTTGATATGGTAGAGACCTACCTAGAAGAGTCTAATACTATTAGAGTTCAGGGACTCATGGTTTTGGCAGGAATTCACTTTGAGCAGGGAAACTTTAATGATGCTGAACCTCTTTTACACCGTGCCCTTGAGATTCAGGAAACTACCTTAGGAGAGTCGCATCCTGATGTTGTCCTAAGCCTCAATAGTTTAGCTGCACTCTACCAAAAACAAGGAAACTATAGCACCGCAGAATCTCTCTTGCATCGTGCCCTTGAGATAGGAGAAACCCCTCAAAGACTCCAGAGGTTGGCAGAACTCTACCAAGAACAAGGAAACTATACCGCCGCTGAACCTCTCTTACGCCGTGCCCTTGAGATTGATAAAGGTCCCTACCGACTTGAGCTTTTGGCAGAACTTTACCATCGCCAGGGCAACTATAGCGCCGCCGAACCTCTCTACCGTCAAGCCTTTAAGATTTATGAAACCACCTGGTTTGAGATTTATGAAACCACCTGGGGAGATTCTGCCGAGTTCGGCTCCAGGTTTCTGCGCCCCATTCTCATTAAATTATTGGGTTTCTACCAAGATCAGGGAAATATATCTGAAAGCCTCAGTGTTCTTCAAAGGATTTTAGATATAGAGGAAACCAGACAAAATGATTTCATCAGGCGACGCTCGGAAAGCAGCCTAACTGAGGATCCCACCAGAGTTTTAGAATCCCGGAGAGAAGATCCTGGCGACATTCTGCCTCTATCTCAAGCTTCAACTCATCAAACTCTCTCCCTCCACCTTCAGCAAGCCCCAGACGATTCTGAGGTAGCTCGTCTCGCCCTGACCACTATTTTCCGGCGCAAAGGACGCATCCTTGACGCGGTGACCGAGACGCAACAACTGATACGAGAGCAACTCAGCCCCGAAATGGTGGAAGACTACACTAACGCCCAAACTCGACTGGCGAATCGCTTGTATGCTGGTTTAGGCGATCAAGACCCTAACCTGTATCGCGCACAGATTTATGCCCTCCGTCAACAGGTGGAACAGTTAGAGAAAAACTTATATTTTCAGGTTCATTATCGGTTAGGGACACCCGAACCGGTGGAGATTGAGGCGGTTCAGGCACTAATCCCCCCTGATGCCGCATTGGTGGAATTGGTGCAATATCGTCCCTGGTCACAGGGTTGGGGAAAACCTCGTTATGCCGCCTATGTCCTTCATGCCTCCGGTGACCCCCAGTGGGTAGACTTAGGAGATGCCGAAACCATTGACAATTCCGCCTTTGCCTTCCTCAATGCCACTCGGGTTTCCAACTCCCAGCAATGGACACAAACCACAGGACGACAACTCGATGAATTGCTGATGGCTCCCATTCGTCCTCTACTGGGAGATGCTACTCATCTACTCCTCTCCCCAGATGGTCAACTTAACTTGATTCCTTTTGCCGCATTGGTGGATGAGGAGAATCGTTATCTGGTGGAATCCTATCAGTTAACTCATTTGACCACTGGACGGGACTTGTTACGACTGCAATATCCCCGTCCCAGTCGTCAACCGCCGGTGTTGTTCGCTAATCCTGATTACGATGATGCTGATACCTCTGCGGTGGCACAGGTGGCCCGTGCCACTCGGGGAGAGTCTCAACGGTCAATGGAGATAGAGGAGTTACAGTTTGGAGAGTTGCCGGGGACTCAGCGGGAGGTGGAGGCCATTGCGCCTCTTCTAGACAATCCCATCATTCTCACGGGGGCGGAGGCGACGGAAAATGCTCTCAAACAGGTTCAGGCTCCCAGTATTCTCCATCTGGCGACTCATGGTTTCTTTCTTCAGGATGTGGAGTTTGTCCCGCCTCAGCCGACAGCGGATTTCACTCGGGGGAACATTGATGTGGTCACTGCTGGGCCACTAGGGGGTTGGTTTCGTCCTCCCAGTGACCGTCCCCGCAGTAGTGAGAATCCTCTGCTGCGCTCTGGGTTGGCGTTTGCGGGGTTTAATACACGAGATAGTGAGGGGGAGGATGGGGTGTTGACGGCTCTGGAAGCGGTGGGGTTGGATTTGCGGGGGACTCGTTTGGTGGTGATGAGTGCTTGTGAGACAGGGGTGGGGGATGTGGCTAATGGTGAGGGGGTTTATGGCTTGCGGCGAGCGTTGGTGATGGCGGGGGCTGAGAGTCAGTTGATGAGTTTGTGGAAGGTGGCGGATGAGCAGACGGCGGATTTGATGCGGGATTATTATCAACGGTTGTTGGCGGGGGAGGGTCGCAGTGAGGCGTTGCGGGAGGTGCAGTTAGACTGGCTGGAACGGGGGGCGCATCCCTATTATTGGGCGTCGTTCCTGTTTTCGGGGCAATGGACGCCTATGGATTGAGGGAGGCTGGATTATCCCCTCCTGGGGGGAATGGCAAGCGGGAACCACAGAGTCACAGAGAACACAGAGGTATTGGAGGGGTCAGTTATGAAACGTCGTTATTTTCTTCAGGGGGCTGGTGGGGCGTTGGGGGCGATCGCCCTCAGTCGGTGGGATATCGCTCGGCAGGGCGATCGCCTCGGCCATCTCCTCGCTCAACCCACTCCCCGCAAGTTGGCCCTATTGGTGGGCATCAACCGCTATCCCCTGGGCATTTCTCCCCTACGGGGCTGTGTCACGGATGTGGAGATGCAGCGGGAGTTACTGGTGCATCGCTTTGGCTTTAATCCCCAGGATATTCTCACCCTCACCGATGAAAACGCCACCCGAGAGAATCTCTTAACGGCTTTTGAGTCGCACCTGATTGACCAGGCCCAACCGGGCGATATTGTCGTGTTTCACTTCTCGGGTCATGGGGCACTCGTTCGTGACCCTGACCCCATTCCTCTAGCCCCAGACCCTCGCTATCAGAACGTTCAAGGCTATAACGGAACCATGGTTCCCTATGATGGTCGCCTCGATCTCCAGGCCACTGAGGTCAACGACATTATGGGCAAAACCCTATTTCTGCTCATGTCAGCTCTGAAGACGGACCAGGTGACGGTCATGCTCGATAGTTGCCATTCCGGGGGCGGAACCCGAGGGGATATCCGCTTCCGCGCCCTTGAATCTCGCTTCGGTGAGGGCTATCCTGACCCCAGTGAGCAAGAGTTGATGACCCAAGAGACCTGGATGAGTCGTCTTGACTTGTCCCCCGCAGAGTTGAAACGGCGACGGACTCAAGGTATCGCCAAAGGGGTGGCCGTCGGCTCGGCTCAAGCTAATCAATTGGCGGCCGATGCCTCCTTTGGTCGCGGTGCGGGTCGTTTCTTCGCCGGAGCTTTTACCTACGGCGTGACTCGCTACTTGTGGCAACAGCCAGGAAGTTTGCCCCTGCAACGGGTCTTTGTGGATTTATCTCGGAGTGCGCGGGATGTGGCCAATAGTTCCGGGATTCAGCAGGCCCCCGTGTTTTCGGTTGCACCGGGGAGTGATCACGACCAACAACCCCTCTATTTCCTCACCCCGCCAACCCCACCAGCGGAAGCCGTTGTCTTGGGAGAGGAGAATGGTGAGATCAGTTTCTGGCTCGGGGGGGTGTCGTCCCAGAGTTTGGAGGCCTTTGAGGAAGGGGCGGTGTTTGCGGCCATTGATGCTCAAGGGCAGGAACTGGCGCAAATTGAACAAACGCGACGGGAGGGGTTGCGGGGCTATGGCGTTGTGCAGGGTGAGGCGCGATCGCTCCCTCAGAGGGGACTACTGCTGCGAGAACGGGTGCGAGGGGTTCCCCCAAATTTGAGCCTGCGTCTGGGACTTGACCCCTCCTTAGAAGATGACCTGGATGAAATGCGATCGCTCCTCCAGCAAATTCGACAGGTTGACCCCGTCCCCCTCGACAGCGGCGAAACCCCCCACTTTCTCATCGGCCGCATGACTCGCATCGCCCAAGCGGCCGCATTCGAACAAGGCTCACGCGACATCGCCGCACTTGCAAGCATTGGACTGTTTACCCGAGGCCTGATTCCCATTCCCCAAAGCTTCGGCCAACCCAACGAATCCATCGCCGCCGCCGCCAACCGGCTCGTTCCCCGCTTTCAACTGCTCCTGGCGGGACAGATTCTCGGCTCAGTCCTCAACAGTGACACCTCCAACCTCAACTTAGAGGTTGAACTCGAAGTGGCCCAAAGCAATCAGACCCTGGCCCGTGGCGGGACTCGCGGCAGTCGTGATTTAGTGGTTCAACAGCGAGAGCATAACCTCAATAGCCTCCCCTCCGGGTCAGAAGTCCTGATTCAGGTGACCAATCGCGAAGATCGCGATCTCTATGTCAGCCTCCTGGCCATTGGCAGTAGTGGTCGGATCACCGTCCTCTATCCCAACGATTGGGATGCCCCAGAAGAAGCGGCTCGTCTGGCCTCAGGTCAATCCTTAACCGCTCCCGAGCATGAAGGAAACCGCAATCCCCAACGGGACTATTGCCGCAATCCCAGTGATGACTTTCACCTCTGTTTAACAGGCCGTGGCTATGTGGAAATCCTGACCATTGCCAGCACGCGCCCTCTGCGGGAGGCCCTGCGTGCCATTGCGCGCATCGCGTCTGACACGGGCATTGCCCGCCGTGCGCCTCTCTCCTTGGGGGATGAGGACTCTCTCGATGTGGTGGAGACGTTGCTTGGGGATATCGATCGCCATACCCGAGGAGATATTGAGGTTCGTACCACCCGCAATGCCGTGGATGTGAATCAGATGGCCGCCTTATCCACCATGATTGAAATTGTTGACCCTTGATCGGGTTTCCCCCCCTTGTTTCCCAACGGGTCAACAATGTTAGGATACCAACAGATATATGAAGAAATGTAAGGAGATCCCTATATGACTCTCGCTGTTGGCTCCACTGCCCCCGACTTCACCGCCAAAGACACCAACGGAGACACCATTACCCTGTCTCAGTTCAAAGGTAAAACCGTAGTGCTGTACTTCTACCCCAAAGATGACACCCCTGGTTGCACCAAAGAAGCCCAAGGGTTCCGCGATGCCTATGCCGAAATCCAAGGCAAAGATATGGTGGTCTTAGGGGTGAGCATGGATGACGAAGCCTCTCACAAGCAATTCACCGAGAAATATGGCCTCCCCTTCCAACTGGTGGCTGATCCCGATGGAACCGTGACTCGCGCCTATGATGTCGAGGGCGGCGGCTATTCCAAGCGCGTCACCTACATCATTGACGGTGACGGCAAAATCATCCAAGTCTTTGATAAAGTCGATACCGCAAACCACGCCAAAGACATCCTCAGCAGTGTTGCCTAGGGTCACCGGTTGACGGATTTACCACAGATTCGCTAAGGCAACCACCAATTTTGACAAAAGGGGAAGAATCGGGCGTTAGAATGTAGCAAGCCTTTGATTCTTCCCCTTTCCTATGGGTGTTCTAACCTATCTCACTCCCCAACAAGTTCTCATCAATACACCAACCGTATTGGAGGGAACCTATGACCCACAACAAATTGCCAAAGTCTCCGTGGCGGCGGAGGATCGCTTCTCCCTCCCCGTCACCGTGAACCCCAGTGAGGGACTGTGGCGAGTTCAACTCAATAATGGCTTCAATCAAGCTGGGATTCGTTGGTTTCGCCTTAAGGGAACGAATGGGAATGGTCAGGTGGTGGGCGATCGCACCTTCCATGTCACCGTCAGCCAACAGCCCCTAATTGAGGCGGATGACCTCAAACTCACCCTAAAACAGCGTACCTGGTTTAAAGCGGCTCCGATTCAGAGTAATCAACTGGCTGACTATCAAAAAATTCGCCTCGAAGCTGGGGAAACCCTACGGCTACGTCGCTATACCCTAGAAGGGAATCACCTCGGGGTGGAATTGGAGTCACGGCGATCGCCCGTTGGCACCTTCGGCTATCTCTACGAACCCCACACCCGCTTAGAAGTCGGCGGTTTACCCTTCTACTTCACCGAAGCCAGTCTCCCCGAACCCCCTTCCGGAACCTTGCTACTGTGGGTCACCCACGACACCCGAATTAAACAAATCCCCGAAAGTTCCACCCTCCTTTCCCCGGGCCAGCAAGCAGAACTCCTCAAAGGACAAGTCTTTTTCATTCGGGGCTACGCCTGTGTCAGTGGTCATTACCGAGTCAGCCTCGTTGATGACATGGCCATTCCCGGCTTTGGCAATAGTGGCTTTCTCTATAACCTCCATGTCCGCATTAACCAGGACTCCACCTGGCTGGCCTTTGACCCCAACCAAGTGGTGATGACCATTTTGCGGCAAACCCACTTTAAGACACGACCCGCCGATAGTGCCACCCTCTCCGATTCTGAGAAAGTCAGCCTCCCCGCCACCCGCCTCTATGGAGTGGAACGTTATGAATGGGAAGCCAGCTATCTCAAACTGACTCTGACGGAGAATTTCCCCGGCTTTGGTCAAACCGGTTATGTCTCCCCGGACTTTGTTGAATTTCAAAAGAGCGGACGACCCTTCCTCATCGCCCCAACCCTAAACTACACGGGTCCGAATGAGGTCTTGGTCAAAACCTCAACCACCCTCACCGGACGCTTCGATCGCAACCAAGTCACCTCCATCTCCGTCGTCGCCGAAGATAAATTCTCCCTCCCCGTTACCCTCAACGCCAGTCAGGGAACCTGGCAGGTGAGACTCAACAATGGTTTTCAGGATGAAGGCTTGCGTTGGCTACGGTTGCGGGGAACCAATGCCAACGGGGCCACGGTTCACAACCAAATCATCTATATCACCGTCACCACCGACTCCGAAACCCTCGGCGAACCCCTCACCCTGCGAACTCGCCGCCAAACCTGGTTTAAAGTGGCTCCCCGCGATAGTGCCAGCCTTGGAGATGGTCAAAAACTGCAACTACAAGAGGGATTAGAGCGGCAGGTGGAGCAGTATGCCTATATTGACGGCCATCTGCAAGTTCGCCTGACAAACCCCCTCAGTCCCATCGGCCCATTTGGCTATCTCTTCGAGCCTCATGTGGAATTGCGTAAGGGCGATCGCCCCTTCGTCTTCCAAGTGAGCAATCTGCCGGAGGTTCCCGCCCAAGCCCAACTCCTGGTCACCCACAACACTCACATCAAAACCTCCACCGAACCCCAGGATACCCTCCCTGCCAACGTTAAAGCCCGCTTACTCAAAGGACAAAGCTTTCGCATTCGCGGCTACGCTTCCATCGCCGGTCATTTCCGAGTCACCCTAACGGAATCCATCCCCGGATTTGGCAATATCGGCTATGTCTTCTGGCAACATGTAGAACTGATTCGCGATGGGAAATCCCTTCCCTACGACCCAGAAGCCCTGACGGTGACCATGCGTCAGCAAACCGTCCTCAAACGTCGTCCGATCCCCAGTGGTGAACTCAGCAGCAATGACCGAGTCACCCTGCCCCTCGGTCGCGTCTATGGGGTCAGCAGTTACGAAACGCACCCCGAGTCCAAGCATGTGCGAGTGGCCTTAACGGAGGAATTACCCGGATATGGCAACACCGGCTATCTGTTTGCCGATCATGTCTGGGTACGACGAGGGGCCGATGGGGTGGAGTTATTCCCACCGCCAGCCCCTCCAGCCCCCCCACCGGCAGCCCTCCCAAGTCGCAAGGAACTGAATGTTCCCTATTTCTCCCAACGGGACAATCCTGAGTATTCCTGGGCCACCTGTAACCCCACCTCGGCGGCCATGGTCTTGTACTACTATGGCGTACGGCCCACGGTGCGGCGACTCCTCTCTGATGAGTTATTTCAATGGATTGTGCGCCGTTATGGCATTGGCGGCCAAACCGATCATGGGGCGTTATCAGCGGTGATTCGGGCCTATGGATTTCGCACTAACTTTAGTACCCGGCGGCGTTGGGCCGAAATTGACAAAGAGATTGCCGAAGGTCGTCCCGTAGTCTTGCCCGGCTACTTCACCGCCACAGGCCATGTGGTGACGGTGATTGGCTATACCCCCTCCGGGCTAATTGTCAATGACCCCTGGGGTAATGCCTTGACGGGCTATCGGGATACCTATGGGGCGCGATTGTTTTACCCCAATGGTTTCTTGTTAGATAAATGTGGCCGAGATGGCGACCTCTGGGCCCACTTTATCTATCCCAATTGATACCATTTTTTAAAATGCTTGCTATACATCTGACACCGAGGAGGGCGAACAGCCGTTCGCCCCTACAGACATCTATGGCATGACTTCCGAAAATTGGTATGACTTGCCAATTACACCCACCAGGGCCGTTCTCCGGTGCGGGGGTCAGTTTCTGTCCAGGGAGATAACCAGATGCGATCGCCCTTCACCTCAACATGAGCAATTTTCAAGGGACGATTGGCTGGCCCCCGTAGCACATTGCCCTGCTCGTCATAGCGTGAGCCATGACAGGGGCATTGAAACTGGCCGGCACTGGCATTCCAGGGGAACGTGCAGCCGAGGTGGGTACAGTTGTCGACAATGGCCATGGAATTGAGGCTGCCGTCAGCGTCTACCGTCAGATAGGTGGGTTCCCCAGCCAGTCCAGCAATCAAGGCGCGGGTTCCCGGAGGTTCGCTGAGAATCTGTTGGGCGGGGATAGGATTGCCTAATTTGTCCTTGGCGACAATCGCACCACTGCCATCACCCTCTTGAGGCGGGACGAAGTAGCGCAGGGCCGGATAGGCGGCACCTCCCGCCGCCACTGCGACGGTTGCACCCGTCAGAAAATTGAGCAACTGACGGCGAGACATATCCGGGGCTGGGTTGTTGTTGATAGGTAGGTTGGTTGTCATAAAATCCTTATAATTGCGTCGTGCAAATCAATAAATCTTCAAATACCGTTGCACTTATTTATATTTTATGCCGATTTAGTTTGATTTTCCACAAAAAAAACGCCTGAAGCGGTGGGGATTCCCCCACATCTCCAGGCTACCCCCCCAACCCTAAGACCCGGAATCGAGGCGATCGCGCCATTCTTGGTCTATCTTATCGGACTGCTCAAATTCTTGTTGCAAAACATCCTTTTCTGTGGTATAGGCGAGGTCATCTGTACCAATAGCCGTTTGTTGGGCAAACTGACGCGCATAATCCAGTTTCGGCCGCAACTGGGGTTCGATGCGTTCAAACTCCAGGGCCCGTTCCTGACGTTCCGCATTACGCCGTTGAACCTTCCGATTGCGCCGTTGAATCCAGAAATAGCGAACTAGGGGAAGGGTCAAAAAAGCAATGCCGTAAGCAATCAACAGCCAGTAAATCGAATCGACAAAGCCCACTAAACCGCCCAATTCCGCGACGATTTCCTGAACCTCCGGCTTCTGTAACAAAACCCCTAAAATGCCCCCACCAATCACATTGACAGCACCTAAGCCAATGGACATAGAAATCTGACCCGAATCGGCTTGACTAAACGTCCAAGGAGATTCCGTCAAATAGGGTTCCACCGGTTTACGACGCTGTTGCTTCGCCGTAACCTGCAATTCTGGGAAGCGATAGACTAACTCCCCTTCCGGACTCACTTCTGGGGAACCGTCAAACTTCGACAAGACGGGAATCATATAATCTTCCGTTTCCTGAGAAAACTGATTGCCCAAATCATCTAAATAGGGAGCAATTTGCTCAGCAACGACCACCCCATTATGATTACGAATCACCTGAGCAATCTCTTTCCAGCGGCGTTCCTCTAAATCAGCATTGGGGTTTCCATCCCCAAACAGGAAGGAAAAGACCGCTTCAAGGAAGTTCATCTCAGAACCACTTTGGCCCGCCTTCGCCTTGCGTTTCCGATTGCGATTGGGATTAGGGTCATAAAACCAGAAGAGATCGCCAATCCAGAAGCGAGGAATGAAGAAAAATCCGCCGCCACCGCTACGGCTACTACTACGACTGCTACTGCTGTTACTATCGCGGTTGGAGTTGAGGGCGACGATAATAATCGTAATCGCCACAAAAATGAGAATAATCGAGACAATCAGCAGGGTTCCGAAGGAGATACGGATGAGATAGAATAGAACGTTCCAAATCTTGTCCCACCAGGCTTGAAACCGCAGACGTAGGAACTTCCCGCGCAAAATGTTGCGGAAGTTGCGGGGGAAGTCATAGACAATATCGCCCGTCTCAGCAACTTGTAGATGAGCATTGGCATCAGAGGCCAAGGCCAGCAAACCCTTCTGAGCCAGGTTAACATCGAGGCCGGCTTGACTAGCAACGTCGCCGACGGTGACGCGGTAGTTGAGTCCTTCTACCGCTTCCATAATCTTGGGGTTGGGAGCCATTCTGTCCTACTTAAACCACCTACTCCCGTTATAACAGATTTAGCGATGGCTCAGGGGCATTTCCATCAGGGAGAAATCCTCGGGAAGGCGAGGGACTCCATAACCATTTCTAGCACGTCCACGTCCTGGGGGGAGATGACCTCTCCATAATCGCCGACGAAAATGTGAACCAGATGCTCACCATCGGGATGCAACAGGGCGGCATTGTAGGTAATATAGTTAGCGCGAAACCCTTGTATCCAAGTGATGGCCTCTTCTCCGGCGAGGCGGGTTTGCACAAAATCCCCACTTTCATAGACGGCTGAATCGACGAAATCCCCAATTCGCTCCACATGACTCGGACGCGGTTTAATCTCAACCCGAAGATCCGAGACTTGATGGCCTGCCCCCCTAGGACCATGTTCGAGGGCGCAGTCGAGAAATTCAACATCCGTTGGATTACGGATTATAATCCTCTCAACCTCAGGCTCGTTCTCCTGAATGATCTGGTAATTACGAGGAATCTGAAAGCGTAGATCATGGCGGCGAACCACTACATATCGACGTTCAGGGGAAGGGGAGACTCGGTCCTCGTTGGAACAAAGGGGTGAGGGAGGATTGGCCCTCAAGGGAGCCGTGGAAAGGCAGCAAAGTCCCAGGACTGCCGGTACAATTGTCGCGGTGAGCCAATGCGTTTTCATGGTGGAGGTTTTGAGGATATGACGAAACAACAGGTAGGACTGCTATTTGGCGGACGTTCCGGGGAACATGAGGTGTCGATTTCCTCCGCAAGGGCGATCGCCAAAGCTCTCCTCTCCGCTGACAATGCCAGTCGTTATGCTGTCTATCCCTTTTATATCAGTAAGGATGGGGTTTGGCACGGCCCCGAGGTGGCCCAAACAATTTTAGACTCAGGACAGTCACTGAGTCCCCAAGATGGGGATACTGTCAATCTCTGGTCATTTCCTCCAGAAGCCTCCGAGATGACGGTGTGGTTTCCGATTCTCCATGGCCCCAATGGGGAGGATGGGACGATTCAGGGGTTATTGCAGTTGATGCAGGTTCCCTTTGTGGGATCGGGGGTTCTCGGTTCGGCGGTGGGAATGGATAAACTGGCGATGAAGTCGGCTTTTGCCCAGGCGGGACTTCCCCAAGTGGCCTATCGAGAGATTCGCCGTCATGAGATTTGGTCCAATCCCTGTGTGTTTCCCAAACTCTGTGATGAAATTGATGTGGCATTAGGCTATCCCTGTTTTGTTAAACCGGCTAATTTAGGCTCTTCGGTGGGGATTTCTAAGGTGCGATCGCGCAGTGAGTTTGAAGCCGCCTTAGATAGTGCCGCCAGTTATGATCGCCGCATCATCGTCGAGGCTGCTGTTCCCAACGCTCGCGAAGTCGAATGTGCGGTTCTCGGAACCGACAATCCCCGCGTCTCAGTAATTGGTGAGATTAGCTTCGAGAGTGATTTCTACGACTATGAGACGAAATACACAGCGGGCCAGGCGGATTTATTGATTCCCGCCCCCCTCCCCGATAAAATTGCCCAACAGATTCGTGAGTTAGCGGCCGAGGCGTTTACCGCTGTCGATGCGTCGGGGTTATCTCGGGTAGACTTTTTCTATCAGGAGGAGACGGAGGAGATTTTCCTCAATGAGATCAACACCCTCCCCGGCTTTACGGCCACCAGTATGTATCCCCAATTGTGGCAGGCGACGGGGATCTCCTTTCCTGAGTTGGTGCATCAGTTAATTGGTTTCGCGTTGGAACAAGCTGATGGTTGAAGGACAGTATTTAGACTTTAGAATTCGTCCTTGGCAAAAGGGCGATCGCATTCCGGCCGGCCGCCTGATTGCTTCGGTTCTCTTGGAATATGGCCTCGGCTGGGAACCGACGGGGGCTGATCGCGATGTGGTGGAAGTCGAACGCTTCTATCTCGAAACTGGAGGGGGGTTTTGGGTGGTTGAACAGGGGGAGACTCTGGTGGGAACGGCAGGGTTTTACCCGGTGTCTCGGGGCGATCGCGCCGTGGAATTGCGTAAAATGTATCTGGTTCCCTCAGTTCGAGGTTGCGGTTTAGGGTCTTTTCTCCTGCAACAATTAGAAGCAGAAATTCAACAACGGGGCTTTCAAACCATCTGGGTGGAAACGGCCACGGTTCTTAAAGAAGCTGTCCAATTCTACAAACGACACCACTATCTCCCGGCGACTGGGGTGGAAACTGCTAGGTGTGATCGCATCTACTCTAAAACCCTCACCGCCCACTAACCCACCCCCTATTATCGAGTCTCCATTATGTCCGAGCTTTATGTGTCCTGGTCAGACTATCATCGCACTGTCGAACGTCTGGCGGTGCAAATTTACAAATCCCAATGGGAATTTGACGAGATCATCTGTTTGGCCCGAGGGGGATTACGAGTAGGAGATACCCTATCGCGCATATTTGACTGTCCCCTTGCCATCTTATCTACCGCGTCTTATGGGGGACTTGAGGGACGGGAACAAGGGGAGGTGATTGTCTCTCGTTCCCTCTCGATGACCACTCCCCAACTGGGACAACGGCTGCTGATTGTTGATGATTTAGTCGATTCTGGGGATTCCCTGAAAGCGGTGTTAGCTTGGCTGTATGAGCATTATGGTCAGCATATTTTAGAACTGAGAACGGCGGTGTTATGGTGTAAAGCTTGTGCGACGTTTACGCCGGATTATTATGTTCGTTATTTAGAGGATAATCCCTGGATTCATCAGCCGTTTGAGGCATATGAAAAAATGGATTTATCAACGTTTTCTGAAGAGAATTAGGGGAAAAAGAAACCGGGTTTCTTGGAGAAACTCGGTTTCTGGTATTCTCTGTAGGGGCGAACGGCTGTTCGCCCTCCTCGGTGTCAGATGTATAGCAAGCATTTTGCAAAATGGTATAACTACGTGTTTTCACCAATCGTATTTTTACGTAAACTAAACCCCCATGCGATCGCCGTCACAAAAAACCAGTAAGCGCGATCGCATCGCTAATTTAAAGTTCTTGTTAAGATGAAAGAAATCGAACAGAACTGGGTAGAGAGATTAGCGTATGACTGCCACACAGGTGCAACATCGAGATTCCAATGTTCAGGAAATTGCCCACCGCATTTTTGAATCTCATCAGATTACCCGAGCCGATCAGTCCGTCTTCATGAGAAGTCTGCTCTCCAAATCGGCCCTCAGCCATGAAGAAGAAACCATCATTAATAAAGTGTTTGAGGAACTCAAACGAGGGCTATTGCGTGTTGTGGACTAGCCAAAATGCAGATATCATCACGGTTACGCCGATTACACATACCCCAAAAAGACCCCGGCTTTCCAGAAACCGGGGTTTTTTGTCCCTAAAACCTAATTCACGAGCAACTATTCACTCTCCACCGCCGGTTCATACAAATACTCAAACCAGTTCCCATCGAGATCACGACCATAAAACGAGGCGGTTCCATCGCGGTGTTCGTGAACCTCGCTGACGTGAACCCCATCGGCCTTTAACTGGCTATAGGCCGACTCCATTTCGTGGCGATCGCCAAAGATGAAGCCAAAATGGGGGCCCGCCTGGTCATAATTGGGACTCAGCAAGGCCAAACCGTCCTCTCCCGCCTTGAGATAGGCCCAGTCCGTATCCTTCCACACTAGGGTCATCCCCAGATTTTCATAAAACGCGGCCGCCTTGGCGATGTCTTGCACGCAAATGGCCACATGGCCCAGTCGTTTGAGCTGCATATCCTAAATTTTGTTAGCGTAACCCACATTATTCATTGTAAGGCGGTTATTCTGTGGATAAGCCTTTTAAGTGACACGATGTTTGATCTCGCCAATCTTCCCTATTGGATCTTTCTAGTCGCCGGGATTGTCCTGTTCGTTGTCTCCATCTCCATCGGTGGTGAAGATGAACTCGACGGCGATGGCTTTGATATCCCCATTTTAGGCTGGTTGGGTATTGGCCAGGTTCCTCTGATGCTGCTGTTGGCGGCGGACTTAAGTCTCTGGGGCCTGTTCGGCTGGGTGGCCACGGTGGCCCTGGGAGTTCCGGGAAGTCCCCTGGATATGGGCGTGTTTATTATCACAGGAGGTGTGAGTGTCTTTCTGGGGGGGGCGATCGCCCGGCCCCTGGGCCGCCTGTTTTTTGCCAGTTTTAGTGAAGACTCCAGTAGCGATCGCCTCGTCGGATGTCTGGGAACCGTCAATTCCTCTCAACTTCCCCGCCAACAAGAGCGTAAAGTGGGCCAAGTGGATGTGGTTGATCCCGCCAAAAACCTCGTCACCGTCAACGGCGTTATTCCCGATGACGCAGAAATCGTCCCCCAGCGGGGAGATACGGTTTTGATTGTCGAACATTGTCCCGATTACTACCTGGCGATCGCCCATAACTCCATCGACTGCGATCGCTGGTTGGGTTCTACAAAATAGCCCTTAATGAAACTCTAACGAGATATCCCATTATGCTGTATTGGTTAACCTTTCTCCAACACCTCTCCACCCCCACCGCCACCACCCCCACCGTCGAGGTGAACCCGCCTCAATCCCTCACCCCTCTCAAATCCGCCGCCGTTCCCCCACCCGAACCCGAACCCTCCACAGCAGCCCCCCCCGATCCCTCGGAAACGCCGCCGGTGATTATCGCCGATCTGGTGAGTGAGAATGAGTATCAAGAAATCCGCCAAGAGGTTCGCGAAGAGGCGGAACTCCCCGTTATTTATAGTCAAACCGGTTCCATTATTCTCGGAGGAACTGCCGCCGGTATCGTCGGGATTATCGTTCTCATTTTGTTAGGCTTTTGGGCCTACACCCGCGTCTATCAAATCACCCCCAATAACGAAGCCTTTGTACGCACTGGGGGCTTTTTAGCTAAGAAAAACTCGGTCATTCTCTATGGGGGCTGTATCGTTCTCCCCGGCTTCCATGAACTGACGCGAGTTCCCATGCGGGAGATTACCATCAACGTTGAACGCACCGGGAACCTCGCCGTTCGCACCCAGGACTATTTACGGGCTAATATGCGGGTGACGTTCTATGTTTGCGTCAACCATGATGAACAGGATGTCAAAACCGCTGCCGCTCGTCTGTCTCGCGATGGGAATATCTCTCCGGCAGACATTAAAGAAGCCCTGGAAACTCGGGCAGATGATGCCATTCGAGCAGCGGCAAAACGCAAAACCCTAGCGGAAATTGATTCCGATAAATTGGGCTTTGCTGATGAAGTTTTGAACCTCATTCAACAAGATTTGAAGAAAGTTGGCTTAACCCTCAATAACATCGCCATTTCTGAGGTTGAAGAAAGCGACACTTACGACACTAACAACTTCTTTGATGCCCAAGGGGTGCGGCTGCGCACGGAAACCATCCAGAAATCGATTAAGCAGAAAGAAGAAGTTGAACTGGAGACTGAACAAGAGCGGCGACAATTACAGTTGCGGACTCAAGTTGCCATTCAGCAGCAAGAACTCAACGCCCGCAAAGAAGGATTAGAAATTGAGCGGGATGAGGAAGAATCTCAACTTCAACAACAGCTTGAAGTTGAGTCTATGCGGGCGCAGCGGGCGCGAGAAATCCAAGAGTCTAAAGACCGAGAAGAAGCCAATCAAGAACGCAGTAAAATCTTGCAGCGCCAAGCTGTTGAAGAAGAAGAAATTGCTAAATCTCAAGCAGTTCAAGAAAAACAAATCCTCTCGGCGATCGCCATCGAAGAGCAGCAGAAAAAACTCAAGGTGGCTCAGGCCCTGCAAAAACAAGAAGCAGAAATGGCCGAAATTAACCGCCAGAAAACTATCGACGCCAACCGCCTGAAAGCCCAAGTGGAAATCGCCGAAGCCGAACAACTCTCCGAGTTAGCCAAACAGGAGACGGCGATCGCCATTGCCAAGAAAACCCAAGAACGCCTCGAAGCCGAAGCCCTACGCGCTCAAGCCGAGTCTGCGGTGGAAACGGCCATCGAACTCGAACGGGCGCAACGGAAACAACGCCTCTCCGCCCTAGCCGCCGAAGAAGCCGCCGAGAAACAGCGCATCGCCGATAACAACGTCATTGAAATCGATGTCTTCCGTCGCCGTCGCCAAGCCGAAAGCGCCCGTCAAGCGGCGGAACTTGAAGCCGAGTCGATTCGCACCCTGGCAGCCGCAGAACGCGATCGCGCCCTCGCCGAAGCCGAAGGCATCGAAGCCAAAATCAAAGCCGAGAACGCCCTCAGCGATGCCAACCGCAACGCCGATCTCATCCGGGACATCGCCCCAGACTTACTAACGCGCCTCCCCGAAATCGCCAAAGCCCTGGCCCCACAGCCGGGAGTTTTAGGGGATGCCAAAATCTACGCTTTCCCCAATGGCAATAACGGCAATGGCAATCTCTCCCAAGACATTAACAAGCTCATGCTCTCCACCAGCGCCTTGGGATTCCTTGAAAACCTCAGCCAAGAGGGGAAACTCGAAGGACTCATGGCTACCCTGACACAACTGCTGAAAAGCGGAAACACCCCGGAGTCTAATTCGGGGACAACCGAAGCCGCCAAACCGCCTCAAGCTAAAGCCTCCAAGCCTCCTAGCCCTCCCCAAGGTGGCGCTGCCGGTAGTCGCAGTTCCGCCATCAGCCAGACCCCACCAGCCCGCAAAACTCGCCGAGATCATCCTCAAGCCTGAGTCCCTGGCTAGACGACATTGGGGCGATCGCACTACCATTAACTCTGGTTGCAACATAGGCGATCGTCTCGCCACCCACCCAGCCCGTTTAACATTGCCCCGTTCGTCACGCCCTTCGCGCAGCTGAGTCTAATAAACACGCTATGAAAGAAATCTTAACCCTCGTTCCCGGGGGAATTGGCGACCAACTGTTGTTCTTTCCCACCCTCGAACAACTGAAGCATCACTACCCCGATTCTCAACTGAGTGTCGTCGTCGAACCCCGCGCCAAAGGGGCCTATCGCGCCAACAAGTATTTCCATGATGGTTCCTTAAACCTCATCCCCTTCGACTTCAAAGATCGCAACGGCCCCGCCGACTGGGGCAACCTGATGGGCATTGTGCGCGATCGCGAGTATGATGCCGTCCTCTCCCTCGGCCGCCGTTGGACCGTGGGCCTCCTCCTCTGGCTAACCGGGATTCCCCAGCGTGTCGGCTATGGCGAACCCGATAGCCTCTTCCTCACCCATCCCATCCCCCTCAAACCAGAACAATACGCCGCCGAGATGTATCACGACCTAGTGCGTGGCCTCGGCATTCAGTCTCCCTGTCCCCCCATGGAGATCACCCTACTGAAAGAGGATGTGGAGTGGTCAGAACAGCAACAACAGCAGCTTGGCGTTGCCGAGAGTGGCTATGTTCTCCTGCATGGGGGTGCAAGCCGGCTTGCCCAGCAAAAAGGATTGGATAAAATCTATCCCGTCGAGAAGTGGGTCACTGTCCTACAAGGCCTACAACAGCGACAGCCCAATCTTCCCATTGTGGTCGCCTGCGGTCCCGACGATGGGGCATTTGTTGGAGAATTAACCCAAGCCATTCCCGGCTTAAAAACCCTCTCCCCCCCCGACATCGGTAAACTCGCCGCCACCATCGCCGCCGCCAATCTCATGCTTTGTACCGACAGCGCCCCCATGCACCTGGCCGTCGCCCTACAAACCTATACCTATGCCCTCTTCGGTCCCACCGACCCCAAAAAACTCCTCCCCAAAGGCGATCGCGCCCAAGGAATTGTCTCGCCAACCGGTAAAATAGCGGACATTGACCCCCAAACCATCCTAGACAAAGTGTTTAGCTAACTCTGACCCCAGGAGGAGGCTCCCCCTCCTCCTCCGTGTCCTCTGTGACTCTGTGGTTCCCCTCCCCCTCTTTCTTGCCTCTTGCCTCTTGCCCCCCCACCATGACTCCTGAAGGAACTTGGACCATCGCCGACGCACAAACCCTACGGGGAACCCCCTATAAGGGAACCGTACAGATTTCCCGTATCGGATCTGTGTATCAAGTCTTTTGGTTGAGCGATCGCAGTAACTTTTCCGGCTTAGGCTTCTATCACGACAACCGTCTCTGTATCGGTTGGAGTTTAGATGCCTCCTATCGCGTTGTCGTCTATCGCATCCAAGCCGATGGAACCCTAGAGGGCCAATGGACCACCCCCCAGATGTTCGGGGAAATCGGCAGCGAACGGGCCAGCGGCGACCCCTCCCAAGAGGTCGAAGGGTTATATCAAATCTCGGGAACCTACCCCAAAAAACAACCCCCCTATACCAACAACATCGCCATTGGCAAAACGGGGGAAATTTACCATCTCTCCAGCAGTGGAACCTCTAAGTTGAAGGGAATTGGCCTGCGTAGTGGGGACTGGTTCGTCTCCAACTGGGGCTATAACGGCAACTTTGGGGTCATGATTTACGAACTCGACGAGGAGGCCGCCGTGGGACGTTGGACTCGTCCCGGCAGCGACCAGGTAGGGGTTGAGAAGTTGTTAAAGATTTGTTAAGAACTCCCTAACCCTCTCCCAACAGCAAGTCAAATAAGCCATCATCCAGTTCATACCCCAGAAGTTGCGACATGGCTTTCAGGCGCGAACGGCTGGGACAGCCTTGTTCTTGTAGCCAATCGGCGATGACGAAGATTTTGTTCATCAAGAAGATTTCTAGGGCTTCTGGGTTAAACTGAATGCCCTCAGTGCGATGAAACTCATGGGGAACCAACATGGCCACATAACGCGCCAACTCCCCACTTGACCAATCCAGAAGCAACGGTAGCCAGGGATAGGAGGCATCGAGACGGACAAACCAGAGACGAATCTCTGGAATTTCTGACAATTCTCGGGGGTCACTGGGGTCACGGGGAACATCAATCACAAACCGCAGAGACTGCTCCGCCTCAGTGATCCCCGCCTTCAGATGTTGGGCGATCGCCTCCCGGGCCGCCGTTAAATCCAAGGTTTCAATGGTCGTTGCGTCAAGTTTAATCTCAGAACTGGACATGAACAGGGCCGCCTTTAAAAAATACTAGAGTGACATGGTTTTGTGAACTACTGTTCTACCCTACTGTATTGGGTTTCCCTTGATCTAGGGGCAAGTTCAGCCTGAGCTTTGTCTCAAAAGTGGGTACGTTACAATGGATCACAGGCGTAGATAAAACACCCCTTCCCTAAGATAGATTTTTAACGCTGGTGTACCCTTGTTGAGTCTCAATCCCGCAAGACGAGTCACCTGTTCCCTGTTGATAGCAAGCCAAATACAGACCGATGAAACATGAGGCGATCGCCCTAAAACCCATCCGATCTCTCCAAGACGCACTCGATCGCTGCCAATCCCTGGGAATGAGATTGAGTCGTCAGCGTCGACTGATCCTCGAACTCCTCTGGGAGGTTCAGGATCACCTGTGCGCCCGCGACATCTACGACCAACTCAGCCGCGCTGGCAAAGAGATTGGTTACACCTCCGTTTACCAAAACCTAGAGGCCCTATCGAGCCACAACATCATCGAATGTATCGAACGCTCCGATGGCCGCCTCTATGGTAACATTAGTGACCCTCATAGCCATATCAACTGTCTCGATAGTCAGCAAATCCTCGATGTCTTTGTGGAACTCCCCCAAGACCTCATCGAACGCATTGAAGCGGAAACCGGCGTTCAGATTACCGACTATCGCATCGACTTTTTTGGCTACCGCAATCCTAACCCTGAGGGTCCTGCTGCAAACGACGCTACAGAGACCCCTGCCGTCGAATCTAAGCTCTAGTCATTCCCCCTTATGACGATCGCCCCCAAATCCCCCATCAACCCCCCAGCAGCCCGAAAAACTGCCAATCTCTCAATTCAGTTGATGTGGGTGGGGCTAGTCATCACCGGGATCTTTATTTTAATTGCCCTGTTGGCCCCCCTCCTGCAAGGGATGGGGCTAATTGCCAGTCCCACCGCCTTACTGGATCATCCCATTCACCAGCCTCCCTCCGGGGACCATTGGTTTGGGACAACTCGCCTCGGCTATGATGTCTTCTCCCGAACCCTCTACGGTTCTCAGGCGGCTTTACGGGTGGTGGTCTTAGCCACCCTGATGAGTATTTTGACTGGAGTTCCCCTCGGACTGGCCAGTGGCTATCTCGGCGGGAAAGTTGATCGCCTGTTGCTGTTTGTGATGGATGTCATCTACACCCTACCGGGGTTATTACTCTCGATTACCCTAGCCTTCGTCGTCGGACGAGGCTTGTTAAATGCCGCCCTAGCCCTGAGTATTGCCTATGTGCCGCAATACTATCGAGTCGTCCGCAACCACACCGTCAGCATCAAAACCGAGTTATACATCGAAGCCGCCCAAGCCATGGGGGCTTCCACCTGGCGCATTCTCTCCAAATATCTCTTTTTTAACGCCATTCAGACCGTCCCCGTTCTCTTTGCCCTCAACGCCGCCGATGCGATCGCCATCCTCGGAGGATTAGGCTTTCTCGGTTTAGGACTTCCCGAAGCGACCCCAGAATGGGGCAATGACCTGCGCCAAGCCCTCGAAGCCCTCCCCACCGGGATTTGGTGGACGGCCCTGTTTCCTGGCTTAGCGATGACCCTGATGGTGATTGGTTTGTCCCTGTTAGGGGAAGGGTTAAACGAGTTTGTCAACCCGAAACTGCGGCAAAATCGCTAACGGGCCCGTTGGCCGTCAAACTTGGGGACGGGACTCGTCCCATCAACCGTTGTAGCAATTGGTCTGCATCCGCCACAATCTCCGGCCAAGCCACTCCCCGAGAACAGGGAACATGAAGGAATAGGGCTTGGGTGGGCAATTTCGCCGCCGCAATTTCCCCCAAAACCTGATAATAGGTGGCATTACAGACAAAGCGCCCGGCATGATAACTCACATCGGTATGATCGAGGCCGGCCACCAACTCCCAAACGGGCATCGGTGTGCAGTGGACTCCCATCTCATGAACCGCGCGACGTTCCACCGTCAAGCGCGATCGCCCCTCCGCCATACCCCCCAACACCACCCAGGGAGGACGATGCTGATGAATCATCCCCAACAGTTGGGCCGAGGCTTGTTGAGTGTTCACCGGAAGTTGTCGTAACAACAGGGCCGACTCCGGCAAACGACCCCGTTGCTGAAGTTCTGCCAACAGGTCATCACTGGAGTTGCTACGGTGGTGGGGTTTCCAGATATCGAAGGACGACAACAACAGGGACATGGAACCGTTGAGGGTTAACACTTGCTGAGCATTTAGGTGGAGGGGATTGACCAACGAGGCGGCTGAGTTGGAACCCCAAAATCAAAGATACCTCATGTGCGATCGTTTCTGTTCCCACGCTACCCTTCAGACAACTAGAGATTAATCACAATGTCAACATCAATCGCCGACTTACTACCCGCGATCGCGTCCCTCTCCCAAGCCGATAAATTTCGGCTCGTGCAGTTAGTCCTAGCACAACTAGCACAGGAAGATAATACTGACGTTCAAGCCACACAACAGTCTACTTCTTTTGACCCACACCAATTTTTTGGAGTCGGTCATCAACCCAAGCAAGTCATTGACGACTATTTGACAGATGTTCGAGAAGGTTGGCTCTAATGGCTTACTTGATTGACACCAATATCGTCATCTACTACTTTAATGGATTGACAGATGATGAAGCGATCCATACCATCCTCGTCAATAGCTTTAAAATTTCGATTATCACCAAAATCGAGTTTTTAGGCTGGAGGCAGTTTGCAGATGACTATGAATTGCAGACCAAAGCAAGAGAATTTCTTAGCCATGCTACTGTGTTTGAACTTAAAGAGGCGATCGCTGAACAGGCCATAGGACTAAGACAACAATTTAAAACTAAAACCCCCGACGCTATTATTGCCGCAACAGCCTTAGTCAACGGACTAACAGTAGTGACCAATAATACATCAGATTTCAGCCGATTAGGTGTAAAAACCATCGCCGTGAACGTCAAATAAGCGTATCTAATACCAATTTTCAGAAGTCGTGCCATAGATGTCTGTAGGGGCGAACGGCTGTTCGCCCTCCTCGGTGTCATATGTATAGCAAACTTATTGAAAAATGGTATAGATATATCTCCGCCACCAGGGGCAGGCCGCAAGTGAGCGGCCCCCCTCTGGCAAAATGTCCTAACGCCTATTCCCTCTCCCTATGTCTACTCTCCCTGTCTTAGCTGAGTTTTAACGGTATTGAAACCTCCGTTTGAGGGACTACCGGAGGCAAGGAATTTTTCACCTCCGGCACATCCTGACCAATTTTAACCATGTTTTGGTAGTTATTTTGAGCCTGGAGTTCATACTCCCGACGCTGTTGCGCTTCCTTATCCCCATAGAGGAAGGAAAATAGCCCAAAACGTCGCCCAGCGGTGACATCGGTCGCTTCGTGCATGAGACTACAGGAGAAAATCACCGCCGATCCCAACCCCGGCCGATAGAGATGGCCGCCATATTCCGGGAAACGCAGATAGCCCCCTTCATACTCTCCCGTGTTGAGGTTGAGAGACATGGCAAAGCGTCGGTGAGCAGTGCCGCCAGTGGTGTTGTCCCGGTGGGGACGGAAATAGCCCCCCCGACTCGAATCATAGCCGCCAATGCGGTAGTCTTCCCGACGAGTCACCTCAAAGGAAAAGGCTTTCTTGATCTCAGTGAACACTCGGCGTCGCATCACCCCATCGAGATAACGCAACAGGTTCATATCCTTGATGAAGTGGTCGCGGCGGATTTTATGGGAGTAGTTAATCACGCCGATGGTTTTGTTCCCTTCCCGTCGCATGGAACCCGATTCACTATTATCGCCTTCCCATAGCTCAATCAGATGTTGACACACCTCTGGAGAAAGAACGCGAGGAATCAGTAACACCGGGGCCTGTTGACCGATTTCGCGCGGTTCTTCCTGGGGAAGTTGGGCGATATCTTCAAAAATTGAGGCGATCGCCTGCTGGGGTTCCCCTAGACTGTAGATCCCCATGATTTTGAGGTTGCGATCGAGGAGAAAGGCGGTGCGGCTATAAATGGCATAGGGAGCCTGATTAGGGTCTTCGCTCTCTTCGTTGTAGAACACCCCATATTTGCGGCTGGTTTGACCACTGGCATCGCTGAGAACGGGAAAGGTGAGCTGTTCACTGTCTCGGAACTGTTGCCGCTTGTCGGGGGGATCTAAACTGATACTCAAGACGTGAACCTTGAGGGCTTCAAATTGCGCCATGGCCGCCTGAACCTGACGGGCGACTTCTTGACAGTTGGGGTTACTATCGTTGGCGTAGAATAGTAAGACGATGGGCTGGCCAACGCGATCGGCGATAATAACTGGCTCCCCATCAGGGGTGGGGAGACCTAATAGGGGGGCGGGATCGCCAACACTCAGGGTTCGAGTTTGAAACACCATCTTTACTAAACCGGGTAAAAAATGATTGCCAGTTCAGGGTATCACTACACCTGAATGGCTGAGTCGATCAGACGGTCTGTCTGCTTGGAAGTTCCTTTAAGAAACCCCATCATCAGACCAGACTGAAGAGAGACGTATTCTAGTTGTATAC
The DNA here is from genome assembly GCA_020386575.1 of Phormidium sp. PBR-2020. Lineage (GTDB taxonomy): Bacteria > Cyanobacteriota > Cyanobacteriia > Cyanobacteriales > Geitlerinemataceae > Sodalinema. The sequence goes on from CP075902.1 coordinate 1,442,707, forward strand.
CATTTTTCAGGGTTGGATTAGATGTTTTTGGGACTTGCGATATTTCTTAACCTGTGCTGCCCGCCGTAGGGGTTGATAAAGCAGCAGCCCCCCCAAGGGAATCGCCGTTAACGCCGTCACCACTGACCAGAGTAAAACAAAGCTATCCGGACGCAACAGAGCGCCTAAACTAATACCAAACGCCACCGTAGAGATGGGGAGGGCGATCGCCATAAAATCGTCGAAGCCCCGACGGTGCATAAACCGGAAGGTTTCGACAATTCCCCAGATGAGCAACGCGGGAATCGTGGCAAACAACAAACCAATGAGCATCATTAACCCCAGGAACATGACCGCTGTTATCACCCAGTCCACTATCAGGTTCAGCAGGCCCACGACTTGGAATATCATGGCACTGATGAGGATTGGCAGAACGACCAACACCGAGATCACCTGCCAGAGTGGTTTATCCTCAAACAGATTCCAGGGTAACTGGGGCTCATCCGGAGATTTTGGCTCCGCCAAGGCTCCCGGCGGGCTAGTATTGACCGAGGTTTGTTTTTGGGACGATTGACCTTGAACCTGGCTTTGGCGTTGCGCTGACGACTGGGGAGATGGGGATGAATTGTTCGGTGGATGCTGGGTCATGATGCAAAAGGCCCCATAGTGACGACGGAATGGCGAATGGGATGGCGAATGGCAGAACGTCCCCGTGGGGCGATCGCCCCCCCATTAAAGTTTATCAATGGCATGGACGAGGGAGTTCGCCAATCCTAAAATCGCCCCCCACCAAATATGAACCCCAAAGGAGAGAACCGTCGCCGAGACAAATAACACCCCCAGTCGTTTCATGGGTAAGCTGGGCAGACGAACCGGGGCGGGAGCGGTTTTAACAGTGACCCCAAGTTCCAAGGTCTGGGGTTCGGCATTGCTCTCGAAGACCAGACGACGTTCATAGACGGCATTCGCCACCAGTTTACCGGTATTCACCCGCACCCGACATAACACCTGTTCCCCCTGCACTGGATCGGGCGTCACCCGTAACCAATGATGTTTGCCAGGGCGACTGGGGGGGTCTTTGGGATGGGGGAGAACTCGCCAACGCCCTTGTAATCGGGTATCGGGGACGGGATTTTTTAACATCACCGTTTCAGCCATCTGTTCCCCCAAGCGGCTGGCCTCAAACACCACATAATCGGGCTTGGCGACCACTTTTGGCACGCGATTGACATAAATGGGGTGCAACGCCGCCAACGCCTCTTCTGCGTTCTTATAGCGGTCGCTGGGGGAGGGTTTGACGAGGGTTTGCAACCACTCCACCCAGGGCAAACTGAGTTTAGGAACCCGAGGGGCAAAATCAATGCTATAGCGATCGTCCATTAACTCGCCGATATCTTGGGAGGGGGTTCCCGTTAACAGACAAATTAGGGTCGCCCCCACCCCATAGAGGTCTGAGGCTTCCGTTAGGGGACGATTAAACAGTTGTTCTGGGGGCATAAACCCCAGAGTTCCCTTGACGACGCTGCTCATGGCCACTTCCCCCTCGCCAATGCGGGCAAAGCCAAAATCCACGAGATAGACCTGTAGGCCTTTGGCGGTGGGTTGTTCGGAGACTAAAACATTTTCGGGTTTGATGTCTCGGTGAATGACCGGGGGGATGCGGTTTTGCAGATAGACGAGAATTTCGAGGAGGGCGATCGCAATCTCCTTGACCTCTTCCGGGGCAAAACTCCGCCGTTGAGCCAAGGAGGGAGCGGGTTTATACTCTTGCACTAAACAAAAGCCGTTCTCCGTCTCAAAGGAATCTAAATAGCGGGGAATCCCCGGATGTTCTAGGCCCTTCAACACCTGAATTTCCCGTTCGCAACTGTCATAGGCAGACCATTGGGCCGCCTCGCCGAAGAGGAACTGTTTTAAGACAACGGGTTCCGAGGCGGAATCCTGGTGGGCCAGATAGGTAATGCGTCCACCGGCTCGGTTCTGGCCGAGTTCACGTTGGACGTGATAGCCCCTGGCGGCAAATTGGGGAAATTGGCTCATGGGAACAGCAAACGAGTCCTGGGACAGGGTTGATCGGGAATCGGACATGGTTGTTTCTATTGTGGCACTTTCTTTTAAGTACCTGTTCCCTGGGGCGCGATCGGGATCTTAGATGCGCACCTCTTCCACGGCTTCTGACTCAACCCGAGCGGGTTCTGGGGTTCGGGGTGAAGGGGTTTCACCGCCACCGCCTGAGGCACTATCTCCCGGTAGCCAATGAATGAAGGGGAGGGGGAGTAGGGTGCTGAGGTTGGTTAGGGTAACCAACAGCCAGAGATTCTCAAAGTTGGATTCGGTGATATTAAGCCAGTGCATGAGAACCGCCCCCAATTCATAGGAGAGCATCCCAGCAATGTTAGACACGGACATCAACACGGCAAATAAGGTCGCTTCCACGCCACTGGGACATAGACGAGCGGCTAAAACCAGAACCGGCATGAAGGCCAATTGTCCCATCACCGTCAGAATGAGACTATCGCCGAGGCTGAACCAATGGTCATCAATGCCGATCGCCCGGTTAGCATGAGTCACCAGCAATAAGGCACTCATTCCTAACAGTGACGAGAGGATCGTAGTCCAGACAAAGATTCTGCGGAAGGGAACGGCTTTGAAGAACCGCTGAAACAGCCAAATCCCCACGAGAGAGGCTAAACTGGTCACCAATCGCACTCGTCCTAGAAATTCCGGTTGAAAGCCCAGTTCGTTGGTGGTGAAGTAGAAAAAGGCCGAGTCAGCGGTGGGGGTGGCTTGCCAGATAAAGAGAAAGGCCGTCGGTAACCAGATGGACTTTTGGGAAATGGCGGCCTTGAGTTGACTCAGTTGGGTTTTAACGCCGCTGAAGTCGGGCCGATCCCCTGTCGGTTGCTCGGCAATTAGCCAGGCGACCCCGGAGACAATTAGGGGAAAGCTGGCAGTAATTAGGAAAATACTGCGGCTGCTGAAGATTTCTAAGAGGAAACCACTCAGATAGGCGGTAATGAGGCCGCCAATGGCCGAGGCGGCCCAGGTGATAGACTGCAAAGACCCCGCATCACTTTGGGACTCTTTGCGGGCCCGTTCCACCACGAGGGAGTCGGCAATGACATCACTAAAGGCCACCGAGAGGGAGCCGAGGGAAATGGCGGCGATCGCCTGCCAGGGACGGGTGACCACCGTCGCCAGCAGCACCCAGGACAGGGTTCCCAGCAATCCTGAGAGAATCAGATAGGGACGACGACGATAGCCGAAAATTGGCAAGCCATCGGAGATGAAGCCAAATAAGGGCTTAATCATCCAGGGGAGAGCCACAATCCCCAATAAGGCCGACGTTTCGGCGGGGCTGAGACCTAAATCATCTTTGAGGAAAAAACTCACCGCCAAACGCGCTAAGCCGAGGATTCCCTGAACAAAATAGACCAGGAGAATCGCGATGAGTTCTGGGGTTGGCTCATTGCCAAACAGGAGTTTATCCCGTAGAAACTCCTTAAAACCCTCTAAGCGAGAGGACGAGACGAGCATAACGTAATAAATCTTAATGATTGCGCTGACTCTATCTTAACCAGGCGATCGCCCTTGAATCCTGACTCTGGGGACGGTTAACCGTCCGTCGCCCCCTGCCAAGGGACAATCAAACGGGATGATAGAAGAAAGCCACACTCACCACCAGATAGGTGGCCAGTAACAACACCCCTTCGAGCCAATCGGAACGGCCATCGGAACTGACGGAGTTAGCCAGAACCACCGCCACCACCACTGCCACCAACTCAAAGGGATTGAAGTTCAAATCCATCGGTTGATCGAACAGCCAACCGGCTAACACCAGAACCGGGGCCACAAACAGAGCAATTTGCAAACTCGATCCCATAGCCACGGCCATGGATAAATCCATCTTGTTTTTCATGGCCACGGTGACGGCGGTGGCGTGTTCAGCGGCGTTACCAATGATGGGAACCAGAATCACCCCCGTAAAGAGGGGAGTGAAGCCGAGGGTTTCTGTGGCCAGTTCCAGGGAACCTACCAATAACTCGGACTCATAAGCCACCGCTAGGGTACAAACCAGCAAAATTCCCGACCAAAACCAGGGATTGGGGGACTCTGCCACGTCTCCAGACTCGGATTCGTTTTCCGCTTCCCCCACATCGCAGAGATAGGCGTGGGTTTTCATGGAAAATAGCAGGGTTAAGCCATAGACAATGATGAGAATCACCGCCACAATGCTAGAGAGTTTCTGAATCGTCAGTTCGGGGATGCCCTGGGAGGTGGCAACTACGGCGGTGGGGACGAGGATGGCCACCGTGGCCAGGTTCATCACCGAGGCGTTGAGGCGAGCGATGACTGATTGGAAGGTTTGGGATTTATAGCGAAGTCCCCCGAGAAACATGGAAAATCCCATCACTAGCAGCAGGTTACTGATGATGGAACCGGTGATGCTGGCTTTCACTACTTCGATTAAGCCGGCCCGCAGGGCAATCAGGGCGATAATCAGTTCCGTAGCGTTGCCAAAAGTGGCGTTGAGGAGTCCGCCGAGGGTGGGGCCGACGACTACGGCCAGTTCTTCGGTGGCGGTTCCCATCCAGGCAGCTAGGGGAATGATGGCGATGGCGGCGGTTAGGAAAATGACGGTGGCATCCCAATGAAGGGATTCGGCGGCGATGGAGATGGGGAGGAAGGTGAGAAGCAGGGAGAGGATAAGGATTTTCATGGGGACAGAAAAAAAGAACAATGTCAGGACAGGCCTTGTCTCCGTTCAAGGGGACCTCAGTCATGACGGGGCCGCGCCAACTTCCAAGGCAGAAATTAAACACTATATAAAAAAGGCGCTAGTATGAAGTTTATATCGTAAAGTTTGTATAAGATATGTTTCGATCGCAGGTTGAAACCCTTCAGGTATAGCTGCCCTAATGTCTGTGTAGGCAAGGCTTCTAGCCAACTGCCATTTAAAATTGTCAGTCAACCCGCGTCCTAAAAGATTTTTGTTTGAATTGTTTGAATTGTTTGATTTGTTTGAAATTTTAAATTTAAAAGAGGTTTTTTTACACTATGGCTAAGCGATCGCTCAAAGCCTCGCCCGCAGGTATTCAGCAGGCTAAGCGTGCCTTTGCGCTCAAAGGATGGACTCAAGAAAATTTAGCTGGGGAGGTCAATCTCAAGACCCGTCAGCCAATCTGGAGGTTTTTCACTGGGCAGCCGGTAGACCGCCAGGTGTTTATGGAACTCTGCCAGGTGCTGGATTTGGACTGGCGTGAGATTGCCAAGAACCCACCGGCTGAGTTTCTAGAGCCTGGGGAGAGTGTCGAACCAACCATCGATGAACTCGTGGCTGAGGTGCGATCGCAGCACCACGATACCATTCAGCACCGCTGCGGCATTCTGCAACTGCTCGACGTGCGGCACCCGGTCAACATTGACGACATCTATGTAGATGTCAATATTCTAGAAGCCGTTGCCAACCAGCAATGTCTTGAGATCTCTGCCCTCAACAATCTCGACCCTGCCGATTTTAACCGGATGGGCCTAGGGATGATTGACCAGCCTCAGATCCCCGGTGTGGAAGCGGTCAAGAATTACGGTAAGCTGCGGGTTTTGGGCAAACCCGGGATTGGCAAAACTACCTTTTTGCAACATCTAGCCGTGCAATGCAACCAGGGCGAGTTTGCCCCGGAACAAGTCCCCATTTTTATTCTCCTGAGGGAGTTTGCCGAAGCCGCCAAACGCCAGAACGACGTTAGCCTGTTCAACTATATTCACCAAATCCTCGTGCGATCGGGCTTCACCAACCCCGCCAAACTGGAACGGTTGCTCATCGAGGGGCGGGTGCTGATGTTGATGGATGGCATGGATGAGGTAATAAACCAAGATATTAGCGCCACCATCAGAGAGATTCGCAGTTTTTCGGACAAATACCACCGTAACCGGTTTGTGGTCTCTTGCCGCACCGCCGCCCAAGAACTTGCTCTGCACGGCTTTACCGATGTCGAAATTTCCCCCTTTAGCCCCGAGCAAATTACCACCTTTGCCCAAAAGTGGTTTGTGACCCTCGGCAGAACCGCCACCTCCCAAGGACAGACCCAGGCCGCAGAATTTATCGAGAAACTTGACCTCCCCGAAAACTGGCAGTTTCGCCAATTGGTGGTGACCCCCCTCTTTTTGCACCTTTCCTGCTGGCTGTTTCAGGGTCAAGGTCAGTTTCCGACCAAGCGCACAGCATTTTATAAACAGGGGTTAGACCTGCTGCTGGGGAAATGGGATGAAACCAAAGGGGTGACGCGCGATGATGCCTATCGAGGATTTTTACTCCCGCAAAAAATGAGACTCCTGAGTCAACTAGCCGCCGTTACCTTTGAAAAAGGACAGTACTTTTTTGAGCAGCGCGTCATTGAGCAATACATCGAAGATTACCTAAAAAATCTGCCTGAGGTGACGCTGCAACCCGAAGAACTTCAGCTAGAAAGTGAGGCCATGCTCAAGGCGATCGAAGCCCAGCATGGACTCTTGATCGAGCGGGCCCGAGGAATTTTTTCGTTCTCTTATCTGGTCTTTCAAGAATATCTAACAGCGCGCAAGATTGTCGCCACCCATAACCTGAGTGCCTTAGAGCAAGCCTTAGGGGGATTAGTCAGCCACATTACGGACCCCCACTGGCACGAGGTCTTTTTGCTCACCGCCGGTATGCTACGCAGTGCCGATTCCCTAGTGCAGTTGATGAAGCAGGAGGTGGATGCTTTAGTAGCCCAAGACCCTCACTTACAAGAGTTTTTGATGTGGGTTAACAAAAAATCAAAAAGTCTTCCCGACCCAAAACTAGCGACAACCCGGGCCTTTTACCTAGCCCTAGCCCAAGACTCCCCCACCGCCAACCAGTTTGCCCTAGCCAGTACCCTCGATCAAGGCATCTTTTTAGATACAGCTCTGGAAAATTTGTTGCGGGAGTTTGCCATCGACCACAGCCAGGATTTTGCCTACGCCCATGCCTGTAGTGAAGCCCTTAACAATATTCTCGTCATCGTTTTAGACGCGGGGTTCTATAAGTCGCTGCAACAGCTTAAGGAGCAACTACCGGCCTCTCACCAAAGCCAAGAGCAACTGGAAACCTGGTGGCAAAATAACTATGCGAACTGGGTTGAGCAGCTTAAAGACTCCGTTGCTAAATATCGCAATATTCACCACCCCTGGAAGTTTAATCCTGAGCAGAAGCAGGTGCTAAACCGCTACTACGATGCCAATCAACTGTTAATAGATTGCTTGAACAGCAACTGTGAGGTCACCGAAGCTATGCGCAAAGAGATTGAAGCGACACTTTTGCTGCCCCAACAGGAATTGGAGGATCGCGAATGGCAGAATAATTAAAACGAATTGCTACATTTCTATACAAATCAACCTATCAAGACCCTATCTAAACACCAGGTCAACCATGACTGCGCCATAATGCACACAAGAACTAACAGGAATTTCACATCATGCTTAAGAAAGGTAAAGAATTTATCAGAAAATCCAATATTTTCTATGATTACGGACAAAACATAGACATGGTTGAAGACCTGAGTTGGGAGCAAAAAAGTACTCAACTGCTGGAGGCTTTGGTACAAGAGAGGAGGGAGTTCAGCCGCACCGAGGTGACGGGCAATACATTTTCCGAGTTAGATCAAACTACCAGAGATAACATGCAAGACATACCCCAAACCACCGATGATCAACTCCATGAGCTAAGCCACACGGCCAGTCATGAGGTTCGCGAGGCCTCTCAGCTTGAGACCGAAGACCTCCGAGGCTCACTCCGCTGTACCAATAAAATCACTGAGGAGACCATTCAGGAGGCCCAGGGTCTAGAGGATCTGCCCCCCCCCTGTCCCCACCCAGCCGAGTTCGTCAGTTCCGGTGAGGGGCCGGGAGGCGGCCGATGTGACCATTCAGCACGCTGAGGGCAGGCGAGTACGATATCTGGTGCTCAGTCAAGCCGGTTCTATTTTGGCAGCACCGGGTGAAATTGTGACGTTAGCGATCATTGAACGGGCCCAGGTCGATCGCCGAGAGCGTTTACTGCTGCAAGCCGTGGGACTGATGTAAAGCTCCTCCGGGAAATGTGGGTCATCCCCTTCCCCTCCCGGTCATGGCTAGGGCCCCTCAGCTTGAGGGGCTTGACTCCTGCTAAGATCGCTCTAGACCTAACACCCTCAGTCTAGAAAATTTATCGGTATCTCTGGCGGGTACCACTTCCTTGTCAATGAGTTCTATAAAAGCGAGTCCCACAGAGTGGAATTAACACACCATTCCTTTGAATTTTACAATATTGCTTTTTTTGGCATTATCTTAGTTCGCTACTTTTTAGTAGCAGGGATAACATATTGGCTCTTTTATTCCCCTTTTAGCCAGTCTGCGGGTAAGCCTAGAGTGCATCAGCCGCCCACCAGGACGGCTATTTGGCATGATATTAAGCTTTCGATGCTTTCATCTGCGGTGTTTGCCCTAGCGGCGGCATTGATTCTTTCGGCCTATACGGCGGGAAGCACTGAACTCTACACCGACCCACGAGAGTATGGGCTGTGGTATCTCGGGGTCAGCTATGGCATCGGTCTACTTCTGCAAGATACCTATTTTTATTTCACCCATCGTCTATTTCACCACCCTAAGCTCTTTTCCTGGCTCCACCAAGGACATCATCGCTCCCGCTACCCCACTCCCTGGACTTCGTTTGCCTTCGATCCATTAGAGGCTGTTGTTCAGGCACTATTCTTAGTCGGCCTTGTTTTTGTTCTGCCGCTGCATTTCATTACAGTGATTGCGGTGTTGGCCACAATGACCATGTGGGCGGTGCTAAATCATTTGGGCCCAGATCGCCTACCCAGCCTATTCCCACATCATTGGCTAGGGCGGTGGCTGATTGGCCCAGCTCACCACTCAATTCATCATCTTAAATATACGGTTCATTATGGACTTTATTTTACGTTTTGGGATTGTCTGCTGGGTAGCGAAGATCTTGGATACAGGCAGAGCATCAAAAATTCACACCGCCCCGACTCGAAATGTGAGTAGGATATTGAATGCTGTCTCTGGCTCATTATTGTTTGTGGGGCAGTTGCCGCAGAGGTATTGTATCAAATTGTATACTTGTTAATCACGTCAATCAATTCACTCATGAAATAAAACATCTACCGATTATTGTCGTTATCTAGGCAAGAGGCTCCAACCCGGTTCCTTCTAGCCTACGTCAACGATAAGGAGAGTATCATCATGAGTATTGAAGATCGAGCGAAAGCAACCGCTAAAGATGTGAGCGGTAAAGTTGAAGAAGCCGTCGGTGATCTGACTGGCAACAAAGAAGCTAAAGCTAAAGGTAAATCCAAACAAGCTGAAGCTAAAATTGACCACACCGTAGAAGATGGCAAGGAGGCAGTCAAAAAGACTATTGATTAGTCCATAAACTTGTGTGTGAGTAAATCTTTATTTTGTGATGTAGATGATGTAGCTGAGGATGAGATGTTTAAGCGTCTTGTCCTCCTTCTTGTCCTAACAGATAAGATTTTGATGTCAATGAGATATATTTTTAGAGGTAACAATGATGTCATTTCGACAAGCCAATAAATTTTTCGTGATTGTGATTTCAACCCTGATGCTGGTTGCAACGGTTGTGTTTAACTTCGGTACAACCCGTGCCTGGGCTGCAACCTTGCCAGCACCCTTGGCAAGCCAAACCCAGCTTGCGACCATGAATCGAGCTGAGGCGATGGCTAAGAATCTAGAAGGTCAAGCTCAAGAAGCTATGGGTAATATTACTGGTGATTCTCAGGATAAAATCATGGGCAAGGCTAAGCAAGTTGAAAGTCAGATACGGAATGCGGCTGAGGACATGAAAGATGAGATACAGCTTAGCGACAGAGCTAAAGCAGTGGCGAAGAATGTTGAAGGCAAAATCCAGGAAACTGCTGGCAATGTGACGGGCAGTAGCAAAGACCAAATGATGGGCAGACTTAAGCAGACTGAGGGCAGTAATCGAAACATGATCGAAAATGTCAAAGATGGCATTGGTGATTTATTCAACTAACCCTCAACCCGCATTCAGTCTCCAGAATTGTCCATCCCACAGATAATTCTGGAGACGCGAAAGACCTACCGTTGACCATCTTTGAATCTCCGTTATTCTGTACCCAAGCTTGAGGTGAAAATATGTTAAATGTCGTCTGGTCTGTGGTCGTTATTCTTCTTGTCTTGTGGGCATTGGGGTTTGCTATCAATATCGGCGGAGGCTTGGTTCATTTGCTTTTGGTTCTGGCGTTAATTGGTATTGTTTATAACCTGGTCATTGGGCGTCGTTAAAAATATAAAACAGGATGGTATAGCAATCGAAGATTGACTTAGAACTTCTGAGTTGGGAAAGACTTCCCCACCTATTGCCATCCCCTCGGTGGGAGGGGTAGGGGTGGGTTATGTCTATTGCCTGTTGCCTAGGGCGACCACAAGGGTACGCCCCTACTGCCTTCTTCTCCCGCATTTTTTGTCCTATTCAGACCAATTTTTGCTATATATGACTATTATTTCTTGGATTGTTTTGGGGCTACTCGCGGGGGCGATCGCAAAAGCGATTGTTCCTGGATATCAAGGGGGGAACTGGTTTGCCACCATGATCCTGGGTATCATCGGTGCATTTATTGGTGGCACGTTGCACCTATTTATTGAGACGGGAAATCTGGAACTAACATCAGCAGATTTAAGCGTTATTGGTGTGTTTGTTGCCGTTCTCGGGTCAATTATCGCAATTTACCTCTATGGAACAATGTCTCGTAGAGGCTTGTAAATCATCGTAACTCAGGTATACGTTTAAAAACGTTGTCTGCACTTCTCTAGAGAGAAATGTGTGGACAACGTTTTTAGTTTGATGGGGGGGGAGAAGGCAGTAGGCAGTAGGGAAGAGAAGGCAGTAGGCAGTAGGCAGTAGGCAGTAGGCAGTAGGGAAGAGAAGGCAAGAGGCATAACCTACTCCTACCCCTCTCATGCTATGAAACCCAATTCATTTGAATGCTTGACATTTTTGTCTATACATGATAATCGGCGGGGGGAGAGGGGAAGGCTGTAGAAGCTTCGCCTCTGACGTGCCTTTGCCGAGTTTGATGACTCCCTAGGATGAGATGCCGGGGGGTGAGGGTCTGCGGTCAATTATGAAGGGTTAAGGCTTGATCCCCATTTGTTAACAGGCGATCGCCTAAAAAATATCAGCATTTTTATAGCTGTAAATGCAATGTTTCGTAACAAAAATTGTAGTAACGTCACCGAATACTATTGAATTTCATTGCTAAAATAACCCTACACTTCGACGGCCCCCAGACCATCTCAGGCGATCGCCCAATCGGGGGCAGTCCTGTTAGAACTCTTGATAAGACTGCGGTTTCAATTCCTCGATACTGACCTCATTACGACGCTGTACTCACGTCCCCACGCCTTATGACCTTCACCTCTAACCCGATTTCTACAGATGCCTTGAACGCTAACCTAGAGCGTTCTGCGACATTTACCCCACAACAGACGGGGGTGTTTGTCACAGTTCATGGTCATTACTATCAACCACCTCGGGAAAATCCTTACTTGGATGCGATCGAACGACAACCAAGTGCTAGTCCCTTCCATGACTGGAATGAACGCATCCATGCCGAATGCTATCGCCCTAATGCCTTTGCCCGCATCTTAAACGATCTCGGCGAAGTGGTGGAGATTGTCAACAATTACGAATATCTCAGCTTCAACATCGGGCCCACCCTGATGAATTGGATTGCAGGACATGATCCCGAAGTTTATGAACGGATTATCGAAGGCGATCGCCGCAGTTGCGAACGTCTCGGAGGTCATGGCAATGGGATCGCCCAAGTCTACAACCACATCATCCTGCCCCTCGCTAACCGAAGGGACAAACGTACCCAAATCCGCTGGGGTAAAGCCGACTTCCACAAACACTTCGGCCGCGATCCCGAGGGAATGTGGCTAGCAGAGACGGCGATCGACTATCCCACCGTCGAAGCCCTAATCGAAGAAGGTATCCAATTTGTCATCCTTGCCCCCTCCCAGGTGCAACGCTGTCGCCCCCTGGCCACAGAAGACAATCCGAACCCCGCCTGGTACGAAGTGGGCGGTGGACAAATCGATCCCAGTCGCCCCTATCGCTGTTATCTCAAAGATGAGGAGGGACGGCCCGACTCAGAACGCCCCTATCTCGATGTCTTCTTCTACGATGGCCCCATCTCGCGGGATATGGGCTTCAACGATGTCCTTGAAAGTGCCTATAACTTCGCCGGCCGTCTAGAAATTGCCATCCATGGGGATCATCGTCCCGCACAAATTATCTCTGTCGCCACCGATGGCGAAACCTTTGGCCACCACAAACGGGACAAAGAAAAATGCGTCGCCTACTGCGTCACTCAGGAATTTCCTAATCGCGGCTGGACGGTGACGAACTTTGCCCATTATCGCAGCGTTAACCCCCCCACCTGGGAATGTGAACTCAAACCCGTCACCGCCTGGAGTTGTTCCCACGGCGTCGATCGCTGGCAAGATGACTGTGGCTGTGGCGGTGGCGGCGGAACCCAACAGAAATGGCGGCGGCCCCTGCGAGATAGCCTGGATTGGGTGCGCGATCGCCTCGAAGAGGTCTACAGCCGCGAAGGAGGCCGTCTACTGCGAGATCCCTGGACAGCCCGCGACGAATATATCAGCATTTTGGGCGATCGCAGCCGCGAGAATGTTGCCGAGTTCCTGCGTCAGCATCAAGTCCGAGAACTCACCGCTAGGGAACAAATCGATGCCCTGCGACTGCTAGAAATGCAGCGTCACACCCTGCTGATGTACACCAGTTGCGGCTGGTTCTTCGAGGAAATCTCTCGCCCCGAGGGAACGCAAATCCTCCGCTATGCCGCCCGGGCGATCGAACTAGCCGGCCAAGTCACCGGCCAAGACATTGAACCCGAGTTCATCGCCCAACTGGCAGCCGCCCCCTCCAACGTCCCCTTCTTTGACGATGGGGCCGCCGTCTATCGCCATAACGTCAAACCCAACCAGGTCAGCATCGAGCAGATCGCCGCCCATTATGCCATCAGTTCCCTATTCAAGACCTATCAACCCGAACATCGCGTTTATTGCTACCAAGCCCGACAACTCGACTATCAACTGCAACACTTAGGAACCCTCACCCTCGCCGTGGGCCAAGCTGAGTTTAGTTCCGAGATCACCTGGGAATCGGTGCATCTGACCTTTGCCGTCTTACACTTAGGGGGTCTGGACTTCCATTGCTGTATCCAACCCTTCTGCGGCCGTCGGGAATACCGCAAAATGAAAGAAGCCCTGTTTACGGCCTTAGAATCCGCCAGTGCCGCCCAAACCATTCTGGCCATGAACCGTCACTTTGACGGTCAAACCTTTGGCCTCTCGGATCTATTCGCCGAGGAAGAAGAACGGATCATTCACCAATTAGAACGGCAAACCCTGAAACGGCTCGATCGCCTCTACGGACAGATCTATCGCGATAACTATGGGGTTCTCAAAGCCCTACAACGCAATCATCTCACCGTCCCCCGAGAACTTCAGGTGGCCGCTGAAATGGCCCTCAATCAACGCTGTCTAGAAACCGTCCGTGGCTTAGTGCAGCAACTCAATCGCATTGATGAGCAACCGGTTAAAATCGACTATTGGATGGAATTAACCGCCATTAGCATTGAAGCCCAAACCATGAACTGTCACCTGAACGTTCCTGAGGCCAAACAGTCCCTAGAACAGTTGATTTGGCGGTCTTTGTGGCATCTATTGCATTCGAGCGAGGATGAGCTGGGTCAGTTCTCTCGTGATGAGAGAATTACGCAAATCACCAATCTGATTGAAATTGGCGAAAAACTGCAATTGGGGTTAGCCCTCGATCGCATCCAGGAACTCTATTATGACTGGCTCAAAGGGGCGATCGAAGACAATGCCCTCCGCACCGATGACCAGGATCTGCTCCAACTCGGTCAGGTTCTGAAAGTCGATACTCACATCTGGCTACGTTAAAAGCCGTCCCGGTTTCCATGGGGTGAGACATTAACCCATCCCATGGGAACCGGAAAAACCAACAGATGCGTATTTGCGAGATTACAGCGTCAGGGATTGAGGATTAGTTTCAATCAACCCGGCTAAATCTTTCAGGAACGCCGCCGCATCCGCACCGTAAATAATCCGGTGGTCGCAGGTGATGTTCACTTGCATTTGCCGTTTGACCCCCATTAAGCCATCCTCCGTAGCCACCACTTGGGGGCGAGACGCACCAATGGCCAGAATCGAACCCTGTCCAGGGGGCAGAATCGCATCAAAGCGATCGACTCCAAACATCCCCAAATTGGAAAGAGTGAAGGTACCACTGTTGTACTCTTCCGGTTGCAACTGCTTACTGCGAGAGCGAGCCACCAAGTCTTTCCAATTGCGAGAGAGGGAATAGATATCCACCTGGTCCGCATTTTGCAGAACCGGGGTAATCAAGCCCCCATCCGGCATAGCCACAGCAACCGAAACATTGATATTTCCGTTATACTGCACCCCTTGCTCGGTGTAGCTGGCATAGAGTAGGGGGTGTTTTTGCAGCGTGACGGCCACGGCTTTGGCCAACAAGCCTGTCATCGTCACACCCTTAGACTTAATTTGTTTATAGAGATTATCCAGGGCATCGGTAGTGATGGTATAGCCTACCCGGAACACCGGAACCGCCAAACTGGCGGTCATATTACGCACCACCGCCCCTTGCAAGGTATTGAAGGGAACCACCTGGCCAGGAGTCACAGGAGCGGGGCTGGGGCTACTGCTAGCAGCCGTCATCGGAACCGGAGCCGCAGCGGGGGCGTTGGGCATCACTGGGGTGACGCTGGGCGCAGAAACGGGTTGTCCAGCGGCCTGTTGCACATCTTCGGCAACAATGCGACCGTAGGGGCCACTTCCTTGTAGGTTGCTTAGCTCCACCTTAAGCTGTTTCGCGAGCTTGCGGGCCCGAGGAGAGGCAACGAGGCGACCACTGGACTGGTTGCTGGAGCCATTTTGACTGCTCGCCGCTGCAACAGGAGCCGGTTCTGGAGTTGGCGCTGGGGCAGCCGCTGGGGCGGGGGCTGACGAACCTTGCTGTTGCGCTTTCTCTTGAACTTGGGGAATGTCGGCTTCGGTTTCAGCAAGCAAGGCAATAGTGCTACCCACTGGGGCAACTTCCCCATCACCGACTAAGATGGCGGCCAAATAACCGTCGTAAAAGGACTCAACATCCATATCGGCCTTGTCGGATTCAACGACAACAACCGTTTCACCTTTTTCCACCTTGTCTCCTGTGGCTTTCGTCCAGGAGACGATTTTGCCTTCGGTCATGGTGGAACTGAGGGCGGGCATGAAAATTTCGTGGCTCATAGGGGGCGTACCGCGCTCTACACTCGTATAGTCTGCAAATATCCCAAGATACCATATTGGGGGAAAGCAAGAGGGAAGAGAAAAGACGTAGGGGCGTACCCTTGTGGTCGCCCGAGGCAAGAGGGGAAGAGAAGGCAAAAGAAAACAGACGTCGCTTGGCCACGTCTGTCTGAATGTCCCTATAAGATGCCTATCTCACTGTTTTTTGGCGGTATCCGCCAGTTTCCTTAGGACGCGGTGCGTTCGCGTTTCCCTTTGAGCATTAAGCCGCCTACGGCTAACAGTCCTAACACAGAGGCAGGTTCGGGAACGGGTTGGGGGTCAACCACGCTGGCATCGGCGAGATTGCCAACCATCGCCATCCCATCATTGATGCACTCAGCGAAGATGTGAGCGATGAAATCTCCACTGGGTAAGAGACTTCTATCAAAGCTGAAGCCGAAGGTATGGGTTCCCGTTGCACTGAACTGGTCAAAGTTCAACCCTAAACTGGCCAGAGCCGTGGCTTCCAACATATTGATGCCACCAATGCGCTCCCCAGAGGCGATGGAGTTGATAACTTGGTAGTTTTTATTCACACCAGACTGCCAGTACGCATCATTGCTGGCCAGGTCACCAATGCGAGCGCCTTCACCACCTCCAGTTTTATTCACGGAGAGGTTATTCACCGTGTTGGCATGATGGTTCAGATGCTGGAATCCAGAGTTTTGCTGCGCCACGTTGGTTCCGATGACGTTTTGATAAACGCCTGCCTCTTGCACCCCACTATCGGTGTTGTTCGCAAAATTAATCGCGAAGAGGTTGCCATTGGCATCATCTAAGCCGTCGCTGGTGAAGTTAAAGAACAAGTCCCCATAGCTAATAACACCACCAGAGGCAGCCGAGAAGTTATGACCATCGAGACTTAAGTTAGAGTTGATACCGATATAGATGTTGTCTCCATCTTCCATCAGCGCCATGCCGTAAAACTCAAATGGACTGTTGCTTCCGACAGTTCCACTGGCATCATGACCATCGGTGAAGGAGTCCATTGTATAGTTCCATTGAGCCATGGACGGACTCACGCCAACAGCAAGAGAGGCGAGGGTCAAGCCTGCGGTGACGAGAGAGGTTTTTGTTAAGAAAGAAGTATTCATAGTTAAGTCCTGGGTCAGTTGATTTGGGTCTAAATGCGATATAGCAATATGTTGCTTGCCCCGATGTCCCCAAGGTATGGGTAAAAAATATCTCAGGCAAGGAACTTATAAAGTCTTCGCGAAGTCTTCATCAATAAGCTGGCTTTGTGAAGTCTCTGTGAAGATAAATTGACCTCAAAAATTCCAGAAAGAACGGTCAAAAAAGATGCGCAAATTACGTGTAAATACCACTCAAGTATTCAGTGTATTTACTGATTATTGCTATCACCCTCATCAATTTGCCTCCATATCCAAGAGATTGACGAGCGGTCAAACATGGGTAAGATAAACCAATATCCGTATTTTTAACGATTGGACTCTTCTGTTGCTCGCTCTCAAAGCTTGAGTCAAACTGCGAAACAATCTGAAACAAACGTGATTTGTTTTGTAGATAAAGAATTTTATAACTATATTTTGTCTGAAGTGATTATTCTAGGAACCTCATTACGGCTCCATGGAGTAACGTTATCTGTAAAAACAACGATGTTCTGGATATTTTCATATTCTATATTCGTGAAATTACTTAAGCCTTAGAACCAATGTCGGTTCCGAGACCATCAGATCTGCAACATCGCGCCGATTGACACGAAGACAACCATGATACGGAATCCGTTTCCAAATAATCCTTTATAATGTTTCAGAGAACAGTCAGGACAAACCCATGGCCAGAAAAGCAAAATTAGCTAATCATCTGAGCGTAGAGGAACTCAAAGACAAGTACCGCAAGAGCCGTGATGGTGTTGAAAGCCGACGATGGCATCTGTTATGGAAAGTGAGCTTAGGATGGACAATAGAAAACAGTGCCGTAGCGGTGGGGTTGAGCTATCGCTACGCCCGAACAATCGTAAAGCGATATAACCAGCAAGGAGAGAAGGGAGTCATTAACCAAAGGAACAAAACCAAAATCAATCCCCGAGGGCGGGAACCTTTACTCAATGGCGAGCAACTCGAAAAGCTTAAGCAAGCCTTAAAAAAAGCGCCGTCAGATGGAGGACTATGGACAGGACCCAAGGTGGCGCGATGGATTGAAAAAGAAACGGGACGGGAAAAAGTCTGGCCCCAAAGGGGGTGGGATTACCTAAAAAAGTGTCATTACTCTTGGCAGCGACCGAGACCCAGGCATCGAAAAGGAAATAAAGAAGCCCAAGAAGAGTATAAAAAAAACTTGCCAAAGAAAGTCACGGAAATTCAAAATAAACATCCTGATTCCGAAGTTGAAGTTTGGTTTTTCGACGAACACCGAGTGGGTCTAAAGTCAATCCTAGCGAAAGTTTGGAGTGAGACTGGACAACGCCCCGAAGCCGTGGTTCAGCACCGGTATGAGTGGGTCTATGTCTACGGGTTCGTTAATCCAAAAACGGGAGAAACACATTGGTATTTAATCCCAAGAGTGAATGTGAAGTGGTTGAATTTAGTCTTAGAAACCTTTGCCGAAGAAGTGGGGGTTGGAGAGAATAAAATAATCCTCTTAGTTCAAGATAATGCGGGCTGGCATCGAAGCCCAAAACTTCAGGTGAATGAGGGAATCTTTGTAGATTTTTTACCTCCCTATTCTCCCGAGCTTCAACCAGCCGAACGGCTGTGGAAGTTAGTAGATGAACCACTGGTCAATCGATGTTTTGATACCATTGAAGACCTGGAAGATGTTCTTGAACAACGTTGTTGTGTTCTTAGTGAACAGATGCAAGAAGAAATTCGCGATTTGACAAATTATCACTGGCTAGAGTACGCCTGAAAATTAAGGCTGTTTCAAAACTGGATTCCGTATGACTCCATGGTGATCTCAATTGTGATCTCGATCTGTTCTCAACCCCTGGATCTATCACCCAGACAGTTGGGTAACTGTCACGAAGACTGGGGATAACAATCAACCGATCGCAGGGTTGAGATCGTCGCGGCATTCCAGATGGCCCCAGATAATAGGGATACTGAATTCGACGAAGCGCAATGAATCCCTTTCAATCGTTCAACCTGTCCGGAACGGGCCAGCCTCTTGGTCCGAAAGCCTCATTTGATTTACGCACTCAACTGCAAAGCCTCTTGTGGTCGGTCGAGTTGTTGGAACTACGCTTAGACCAAGATGTGATGCTACAAGTCAATCGGGATGCACTCCTGCAAGAAATTGAACAGGTTCGCAACACCATTGAGGCCACGTGCAATACCTGCGAGCGCCTCACCTATAACTCCGACACTCTTATCGGGACTCCATCTCCCTAACTGAACCTGACCCAGCGAGACTCATCTTCAAGGTCGTTTTCATTCACTGCCAATGTCCTTGCCCATGATTTTCTACGGATTTTCACCCTTAATCTCCGTATTTGCGCTGATAATATATTAGGTAATACTAATTATCTTCGTGATTTTACGTAGATTTTGCGTCTAACTCAACATCGTCGTTTCACGTGATAAATCCCCATGTTGCACTCTAGTCTCTTTCCCATGACCGAGCCGCCTCAGTCCCAGTCTCAATTCCCCAATGAACAGACTCATGAGTTCCGCACGTCCTTGAACACCATCTTGATGTCCATTGAACTCCTGGACGATGACGGACTCGATGAGGAGGAACGTCAGAGTTACCTGAACTTCATTCGCGAGGCCGCTGAACAGATGAAGCGAATTTTAGACAAGTCCCTCTAATCGAGATCCTCCCAGAGATGGTTTCATGGCATCATACTCCCAGCAACTGCTCTAAATTTTGACTTATGCCCTGGCAACGTCCCGATGGTCGCGCCCATGATAGCTTGCGTCCGATTCAGTTTGACCTCGACTTTACCGATTTCGCGACCAGTTCGGTTCTCGCCCATTCTGGCAATACCCGAGTTCTCTGCACGGTGACTGTAGAACCGGGAGTGCCTCGCTTCCTCAAAGATACGGGCCAGGGCTGGCTGACGGCTGAATATCGGATGCTGCCGAGCGCCACACCTGAACGGCAACGGCGGGAACTGCTGAAACTCTCCGGGCGAACACAGGAAATTCAACGATTGATTGGTCGTAGTTTACGGGCGGCTGTGGATCTCAAGGACTTGGGAGAACGAACTCTGCTGATTGATGCCGATGTCTTACAAGCCGATGCAGGAACTCGCACGGCGGCAATCACGGGGTCCTGGGTGGCCCTGGCCCAAGCCCTCGATCGCCTGGTACAAGCCGGAGAGTTAGACCAATCGCCTCTAACTCATGCGATCGCCGCTGTTTCCGTGGGACTGATTGAAGGACAACCCCTCCTCGACCTAAAATATGAGGAGGATGTGGCGGCGGATGTGGATTTGAATGTGGTGATGACCGAGCAACTGCAAGTCATCGAAATTCAAGGCACAGCCGAGTCAGGTAGCTTCTCGCGCTCTCAACTCAACAGCCTCCTCGATTTAGCCGAACAGGGCATCGAACAACTCCTACAGGCTCAAAAAGAGGCTCTATCGAGTTAAGAGGGCGACCACAAGAGGGCGACCACAAGAGGGCGACCACAAGAGGGCGACCACAAGAGGGCGACCACAAGGGTACGCCCCTACGTTGTTTCTGTTCCCTGTTCCTTTCTTTTGCCCCTTGCCCCTTGCCTCTTGCCTTCTCTTCCCTACTGCCTACTGCCTACTGCCTACTGCCTTCTCTTGCCTCTTGCCTCTTGCCTTCTCCCCCCTATTCCCTTCTTTCCCCTCTCCCCTATGAACATTTTTCGTCAATATATCGCCCCGGCCTTAATTGTTGTGGTTTTCCTGCTGGCCTTACTCGCCACCAGTGCCCGGATTTTTCTGCCCGAAGGGTTGAGTTCCCCCGTTTCCGTTGAAGCCCCCGCATCGGGTGGGGCCAGTCCTTCCCCCAACTCCTAAGTCTTTTGTTTGTTCCTGGCTATCGTTTACGCAAAGGCTCAACCATCGATCGCGCTCGGCTCGTCCAGTTTGCCCAGCGCACCTACAGTGAACTCTACCCAACTCAAGACTTTGCCCATCTCCCTCGACTGATTGAACAGTATCTATCTAGTAAAACTCCCCTCTGGTGGGTGGAAGCCCAACAGGAGGAGAATGATGGATTTCCCCATCGCCGTCAGGCCTTGGGCTGTTTATGGCTGGGAAATGCAGTAGATCAACTCGACGGCGATCACCATGCCCATATCTTCCTGTTATATGTTGACCCAGAGCATCGCCGCCAGGGAATCGGCTCCGCCCTCGTCCACCATGCCGAAACCTGGGCCCGCCAACGGGGCGATCGCCAACTGGGCCTGCAAGTCTTCGCCGACAACCAGCCGGCCATAAATCTCTACGAAAAACTCGGCTATCGCACCTTTTCCCATTGGATGGTGAAGCGATTAGACTAGCTATTACTGGCTCGGGCCTTTAACTGGGCCGCCATCGACTGCAACAGGCGTTTCTCTCGTCGCAGTTTTTCCTCTAGGGCCTGGATTTGTTCGCGGCGGGTTTCGAGTTCCACCGTGCGACGGGCCAAATCCTGACTTTGCAGCGTTAGGGATTGTCGCCACTGTTCCGCGCGCTCGACTTCCTTCTCCAGAAACTCTGGGGTAATCCCTTTCCCTAGATATTGACGAACTAACCCCAACACCCAATCTTTCGCCTCCTTCACCTGTAACACCTGGCGATTCGCCCCCACCTCCGCGAGAACTAACATCCCCTCGTTATAGAGATTCGTTTCCATTTCCACAAACTCCTCACCCGAAATAGCCGCCCAGGTTTCGTCCGGTTTACGGCGTGCTAACAGGCGCAGGGTCGTTTTCCCCAATAAACCTTTTTTCGTGACTTGAGCCAGATGTAACATAGGGCGATCGCCTTGAAACCAACAGAATCCACCAATCCAGAGCCAATCCAGCTCCCTGTCTCTAGGGTAGCTGGATTTCGTTGCGATCGACTTAGAGTCGACTCAACCGATTTTGTAACATAGCCACCTGAGTTTCAGCTTCAGCTAAGGCAGTTCGCGCCCCCTCAACGACAGCCTCCGGAGCTTTATTGACAAAATTTGCATTACTCAATCGTCCCCTGTAAGACGTCACCTCGGCTTCAGCCTTGGCAAGTCGCTTCTCGATTTTGGCGCGAATTTCGGCAATATCGACCACACCCGCTAGGGGAATCAGAACTTGAACTGTCCCCACCACCCCAGCAATAGTTTGTCCGGGTTCCTCCTCTAAGATATCCGTCAGGGTGAACGAATCCACTTTAGCCAAGTTTTGGATATAGGCCTGTGCTCGTTGCAGAATCTCCCGCTCGCGATCGCTCTGACTCTGTAATATCACCGCAATCTTCATACTAGGCTTAATCTCCAACTCCGCCCGTAAGTTACGAATCGTGCGAATGGCCCCAATCAACAACTCAAACCCTAACTCCAACTCCTCATCAATCAACGCCTCATCCACCTGAGGATAGGCCTGAGTCGCCAAACACACCTCATCCCCAGATTGCGTCAACACTTGCCAGACTTCTTCCGTAATATGAGGCAGAAAGGGATGCAACAGTTTCAGAATCCCATCGAGGACAAAAGCCAGAGTTTGCTGGGCCACCCGTTTCGAGTTGGCATCATCCCCCTGTAAGCGAGGTTTCACCAGTTCAATATACCAGTCGCAGAAATCGCCCCAGATAAACTCATAGAGTCCCTTGGCCGCTTCCCCTAACCCATAGTGATTGACATAGTCACAGGTTTTCTGAACCGTTTGTCCAAAGCGGGAAAGAATCCAGCGGTCTGCCAATTCTAACCCCTCAGGATTGGGCGTTCCCAACTGGTGCGGCGTTTGCTCATCCAGATACAGCATCACAAAGCGCGACGCATTCCAGAGTTTGTTGGTAAAGTTGCGGGACGCTTCGACAGAGACCGACTCATCCTTCTGGCGATCGTACTCTAACCGGATATCCTGGCCTGCCCCAGCCACTTCTCGGATTAGGGTATAACGCAGGGCATCCGTTCCATACTTATTGATTAACAACAGCGGGTCAATGCCATTGCCCTTGGACTTGGACATCTTCTGATTGTTCTCATCCCGAACCAAGCCGTGAATATAGACATCCTGAAAGGGCATCTTACCGGTGAAATAGCCCGACATCATCGTCATCCGGGCTACCCAGAAAAAGATAATGTCAAACCCCGTCACCAGGGTACTGGTGGGAAAATAGGTCTCTAAATCATCAGTTTTGTGGGGCCAGCCCATCGTCGAGAAGGGCCATAGCCCCGAAGAAAACCAGGTATCCAGCACGTCCGGGTCACGAACCAGGTCGGCCCCATCTCCGAAGCGTTCCTGGGCTTGCTGGGTCGCGTCTGCCTCGCTTTTGGCAATAATAAAGGGAGTATCGTCCGTGATTTCGCCGTCGGTTTCACTGACCACATACCAGGCGGGAATTTGATGACCCCACCAGAGTTGACGGGAGATACACCAATCCTGGAGATTCACCAACCAATCCCGATAGACTTTCCGCCAGCGTTCCGGGACAAACTGGGGCGAATTTTCATCATCGAGACAGGACAGGGCAAAGTCCGCTAAGGGACGGATTTTCACATACCACTGAGTGGATAGGAGAGGTTCAACGGGAACTTTACCCCGTTCGCTGTAGGGGACGCTGTGGCTGTAGTCCTCGACTTTGACCAAGAATCCCGCCTCATCTAGGCGTTGTACGACATTCTTGCGGGCCACAAACCGGTCTTGGCCCTGAAACTCCCCGGCATTTTCATTCAGTGACCCATCCTTGTTCATGATATTGATTTGGGGCAGGTTATGCCGTTGCCCCATGGCGAAGTCATTGGGGTCATGGGCGGGGGTCACCTTAACGCAGCCAGTCCCAAACTCGCGGTCGACTAAATCATCAGCAATGATGGGGATGTCCCGGTTCATCAGCGGCAGGGTCAGGGTTTTGCCGACGAGGGACTGATAGCGATCGTCTTTGGGATTGACGGCAACGGCCGTATCTCCCAACATGGTTTCAGGGCGAGTGGTGGCCACTTCCATAAAGCCAGACCCGTCACTGAGGGGATAGCGGAAATGCCAGAGATGACCGTTGACCTCTTTTTGGTCTACTTCTAAGTCAGACACCGCTGATTGACTTTCAGGACACCAGTTCACGAGGTAGTTGCCCCGGTAAATCAAGCCGTCCTTATAGAGGCGGATAAAGGCTTCTAAGACCGCTTCTGAGAGTCCCTCGTCGAGGGTGAAGCGTTCCCGAGTCCAATCGACAGAAACCCCCATCCGACGCAGTTGGTTGGTGATTTTACTGCCGGATTCAGCTTTCCACGTCCAGGCCCGTTCCAGGAATTTTTCTCGTCCCAGGTCATCGCGATGTTGTCCTTCGGCTTTGAGTTGGCGGTCGAGAATACTCTGAACGGCGATGCTGGCGTGGTCTGTTCCCGGTAGCCAGAGGGTGTTACGACCCTGCATCCGCTGATAGCGAACGAGGGTATCGATAAAGGCACTTTCAAAGGCATGACCCATGTGCAGACTCCCGGTGACGTTGGGAGGGGGAATGACGATGCAGTAAGGGTCGCCGGGGGCGTTGGGGTCGGCTTTAAATACCTGATGGTCTTCCCAGTACTCTTGCCATTTCGCTTCGGTCTGTTGGGGGTCGTATTGGGCGGGAAGATTAACGGTCATTGTGGGCTGCGTGGATGAATAACGGCGATCGCTGATTTTATCAATTATACGGGTAGGCGTAAGCTCACCCCGGTCTAAAGACGCGGGGCTTTCGCACTAACCCGTTACTCTATCTAGCCAAGAGCAAGATAGAGGGTTGCGCGTTTTGGGAAGGCTTACAGACTCCCCCAAGAGTTTAATCATCATCGCGCCATTCAAATCAGCATCCCCTTTCCACCCGCAAGACCCACACTTGAACGTCTTACCTGAACGGTAGGACTTTCCTTTCTGGGGATGAATATGCAAACAGTTATGACAGATTTGCGAGGTGTATGCGGGTCGAACCGTTATGACTTCGACGCCTTCTTGAATCGCTTTGTAGTCGATAAACCGTCGCAGTTGATAAAACGCCCAAGAATTCGAACGGCGGCGTTCGCTCTGGCTGCGAGGTTGGCGATTGGTTCGCTCTCGTATTCCCGTTAAGTCTTCGAGGGCGATAATCGACTGAGTGTCCTTGGCGCGACGAACGATTTGTTTAGAAATATTATGGTTCACCCAACTCTGGTAACGCCTCTCTCTCCCCGATAGCCGTTTCAGGAGTCGTTTGGCTCCCTTCGTGCCTTTCGCTTGGACAGAGGCTCGAACTCGGGCGAACCGTTCTCGGATTCTGTTAACAGACTCCCCACTCCAACTTTGTCCCTCAGATGTGACCGCCAGATCTCGGCGACCTAAATCGATACCGATAACATCCTTGGGTTCCTGGAGTGGCGGTACATCGTCTTTGACTTGGATGTGGATATAGAGTTTCCCGTCTCGATGTTTGGAGAGGGTAGCGGAGGTGGGGGTTTTCCCCTTGAGTTTGCCAATCTGATAGTTTCCTAAGACCAACGGAATCCGTACTCGACCTTCGACCGTAGACAGACTAACGGTTTGGTCTTTTTCCCGATAGGAAAATACCCGTGCATCGTAGTCGGCCGATGTAGGTTTGAACTGTTTGACCGGTCGTTTTTTGAGTTTTGCCGTTTTACGGTTGGCGGCGACTCGGGCGCAGGCTCTAACAGCGAGGTTGGCGTTAATTTAAACTGTTCTCGAATCGCTTTGTAGACTTCCCCTTGAATGCGATTCTTGTTGGTAATTTTCGGGTTGACCGTCTGGTTGGCAAAATGGCAAGCCTTAGCAAATGCCTCCAGAGTTGCCTCGAGTTTGTCGCGGTGCTCTGGAGTCGGATTGAGTTTACAGACAATGCTTAAGACTTGCTGTTCCATGCCGTTATTATACACCTAGGTGAGATAAACGAGGACTCGGCGGCTAAAGCCGCTCGCGTCGATTTTCCTCCCCGCTCTGAAGAGACGGGGCTTCCAATCTCCCGACTCTCCTCGTGAGGGGTACGGTTGCTAGCTTGCCTATTGCCTACTGCCTACTGCCTACTGCCTTGCCTTCTTCCCCCCTGTTCCCTGTTCCCTGTTCCCTGTTCCCTTCTTTTGCCTCTTGCCTCTTGCCTTATTACTGGTATAGAATGATGAACGGCATCTCATGGAGAGGTGGCAGAGTGGTCGATTGCGTCCGACTTGAAATCGGATGAAGTGAAAGCTTCCGGGAGTTCGAATCTCCCCCTCTCCGTTTCCCAACTGAATCCCCCACCGTTATTGCTGTTGTAGCTTTTGCCGGATGAGGTCAGCGACTTCCTGATTTCCTTGCAGAATCGGAGGGAGACTTCTGGCCTGCTTCTGTTTTGGGGATTGACGGCGGCCGATGAGGAGATAGGTGGTCATGTGCCCTTTGCCCTTAATCTCCATTTTGCCTCGTTGGGTTAGGATGAAGCGATGTTTTAGAAGCTGATAGGTTTGTTGGGAGACTTGGATTTTGCCCGCTAAGCCATGGGATTCCATGCGGCTGGCAGTGTTGACCGTATCTCCCCAGAGGTCATAGACAAATTTTTTCAGGCCAATTACCCCGGCTACCACGGGGCCACTGTGAATGCCAATGCGGATATCGAGGCGACTCCCGGCTTGACGGTTTAATTCGGTAATGACTTGTTGCATATCTAGGGCCATGTCGGCGATCGCCTCGGCATGGTCTAATCGGGTAATAGGTAAACCGCCGGCCGCCATGTAAGCATCACCTATGGTTTTGATTTTTTCTAAGTTATAGCGTTCGGTGAGTTGGTCGAAGGCTGAGAAAACATAGTTGAGAAGTTTGACCAATTCTGTGGCTGAAATTTCGGCGGAGAGTTTGGTGAAGCCCACGATATCCGCAAACAAAATAGTCACTGATTCATACTGTTCGGCAATCGTGGTTGGGGTATCTTTAAGCTGATCGGCGATACTAGAGGGTAAGATATTTAAGAGGAGCCGTTCTGTCTTTCGTTGTTCCATTTTCAGGGCTTCCTCAGCTAGTTTGCGTTGAAAAAATTGCCCGATTTGGTTGCTGGCAGTTGTCATCATTTGCAGCAATTCCTCATCTCGCTGCAAAGAACGCTTGCAGAATAAGACCAGAATACCCAAGCTATCTGTACCAATAGTCAAGGGGCAAAACAATCCCGTTTTAAGTCCGAGTCGTTCGGCGTCTGGTTGGCGTGGGCTGGTGCTATCCTGTAACTGAGACTGCCAAATAGACTCCTGTTTAGACCAACTCTCCCGAACCCACGTACAGGCATAGCGAAAGCTAACATCAATCCATGAGTCACTCTCAAGGGTCGGACGAATCCAAACGTCGATACAGCGGAGTTCAGGGGAGACTTGGGAATCGCCTAAAGCAGGTCCTGAGGTAGGCTGCCAGAATTCACAAACATCCCAAGCAAGTCCTTCGCCCAAGCCTTGTAACAGTTTGGGCAAAGCATCGACAAATCCCTGAGATTGGGATAAAACCTGGGTGACGGTGTTATGAGCGATTAAGCGTCGTTGTGCGAGATGGCTTTTCGTAACATCTCGACCGATATAAATCAGCTTTTGCTCAGGCTCTTCATCAAACTGATTACCATTTTGACTATTACTAGACAAAACAGAGCAAGTAAAGGAAACAATGGCTTGCTCACCCTCTTTACCTTCTAGGATTAGCTCAAATTCCCGAATAATTTCTCCGATTTCTTCAACCAAAAATCTCTGATTATCAACAATATCAATGTTTTGATCGACAATCAAATCAGAGAAAGAAGTTCCCAAGATTTCCGATTCATTGTATCCCAATAAATCCAAGGCAACTTGATTTGTTTTGAGAATTGTACCCGCAAGATTAGTTACAAATAGAGAATCAGGCATTGAGCGAAAAATTTGCTCAATATGCGCCTCAGACCGAGATAGCTCTTCAACGGTTAGTGTCAGAACATTAGAAGCTTGGACTAGGCGTTGTTCTAAGCCCATCCGATCCGTCACATTTTCTAACAGCAACATCAACCCCTGAAAATTTTCCGGGCGGTCATCTAGAATGATATATAAATCCCAATAGCCGCAGCCTGAATCCGTGTCATTAGAACGGGTGATCGCCTTCAACTGAAAATAGGAGTTAACCCCATCACGAATCTCATCCATGACGGATTCGAGGCCAAACAATTCGGGTAAAATCTCAAAAATATCCTGGTCGATCGCCAAGTCAGCCCCCATGCCAATAATTTCCTGTACATTGGACGAGGTATCCAACACCCGCGATCGCCCATCGATGGCGATATATTCTAAATGGGGTAACCGGGACAACTGGAACGGGGGGCGACTCATGGCAACCTAATGAGATTTGAAGGGTGGTATGGGATAAAACCTTAACCTGGACTAACTCCCCAAGTCAGACTTAAGATAGTTTGCCACAAACTTACCGTAGCTTTCCCGCACGGCGATCGGCAAGCTTTGGAAGCCATTGCGGGTGACTTGTCCAGGCCTGGGAGGACAACAAGCCCGAAAGTCGTCCGTCAGCTCACTTTCGGTGGTTTCATAATCAAAGGTAATCTCCTCCCCCGCCGCAATTTCCCGTAACGCCACAAAATCAAACGCCCCCCAGGCGTTATCCTGAACTCCAGTAGTTGGCGTATCGGAGTGATTAATACGAATTGCAGGTTCGTCCATTTCAACATGAACATCCCAATCCACTTGAATCGAGTAAATCGTTCGCTGTGGATACACACCAACGCGACGCCCGACGACGACAGTCTCCCCTTTCTGAAATGGACGCAGGGCAAATACTCCCTTCCCCTTCTCCCCGGCGGCGCGGACTTCTACGCCAATCTCTGTTCCTACACGCATAGTCATGATTATGTTGTGACGGTTAGTCAGAGCGAAACGATGTTCGCCTTGACGATCTTCAGCCACTAGGGTGACATCGAACTGTTCTAATTGTCCACTCTGTTTAAGATTCTCATTCTTATTTGAACGTGACCCCTGTCTTTAACGCCTTAGGAACCCTGAAAAAAAGACTCTGGATGCAGAGTTCTAAACGTTTTTCGGCACAACTCAGCCGTCTTAGTCCAGGTAACTCCTCAAACCGATTACTGCATATTCTGGCGTTAGCGGCCATGATCATGGCCCTGAATGTGATCAGCTATACCCTCGCAAGTTCTCTGTTTGTCAGCAATATCGGGGCGGCGGGGTTGCCCCTATCCTATATCCTAGTGGGCTTAGCCTCAAGTCCCATCTATGGATGGTTTTCCCAGATTGTCGATCGCATTCCCCATCGCTCTCTCTTCCGCTACTGGGCACTACTCACCGGAAGTGTAATGTTAGGGTTACGGGCCTTGCTGTTTTGGGATATCCCCCCCATCTATTATGCCCTCTATGTCGGGGTCTATTTTCTCTGGACCCTACAACTCGACATTTTACTGCCGACCCTCATTTCCGACTACTTTACCTCCCGAGAGTATAAACGCATCGCCCCCTATATTACGGTCTGCCAGGCCATTGGCGGCTTCATCGGGGGCTTGATTGTGGGAGTTCTGGCCAATCTTCTTTCCACCGCTGACATTCTGCTATTAGTCCCCACCCTCTACCTGGTGGTGTTTGCCCTCGTGTGGAACCTACAACGGCAAGAACAGCCGGTTCCTCCCGAAGAGAGCGATCGCCATGCCGATTCCCCCCCCAGTAACCTCCCGGAACTCCTGCGTCAATATCCCATTTTCAAATGGTTAGCGGGGTCAACCTTCCTCTGGATTGTCCTCTATGGTATTGCCGAATATCTCTATTTTGATGCCTATGCCCAACATTTCGCAGACCATCCCCAACGCCTCACCGCCTTTCTGGGTGGCTTTAGCGCCATCAACAGCATCTTGCAAGTGCTGGTGTTATTACTCATCACCCGGCGACTCCTCATCGGACGAGTGGGGGTGGATGGAACCAATCCCATTTATCCCATCACTACCGCCCTCGCCTTTCTGGGACTCAGTTTCGGCTTTGGCGTGGGTTGGGCCTTCCCGGCGGCCCTATTTGCCCATTTCAACTCCTCCACCATTGACACCGCCGTCAATCAACCGGTGTACACCCTCATGTATAACCCAATCCCCAACCGGGATATGGCCAAAGTCCGGGCCTTAACCGATGGCCTCTGTTATGCCCTCGGACTGGCTACCACTGGGGGCCTCCTCTGGTTCGCCCAATCCTATCTTGACCCGATGGCCATTGCCCTATTCGGAACTGGGTTAAGCCTGCTATTTGTCTTGATTCGTCGCCAACTCAGCCGAGATTACTTTCAGTCGATGGTGACGCGGTTATTTTCCAACACCGGCGAGATGGATTTGGAGATGGTAGAAGAACTGTTTTCCCAGGTTCCCGATAGCCAAATTCCCCGTCTAAAAGCCCTCTTGCGGGAAGGACAACCCCAGGAACAGGAGAAAGCCTTACGCCTAGCCGTAGGATTACGGGTTCCCAGTCAGGTGTTGGAGGAGATTAAACCCCTGGTGTTCGAGAGAGAATTACCCCAGCGACGGGCCTTGTTTCGCTTTTTTGCCAAGACTCCCCAGGATAAATACCTGTCCCGCTTTCTTTGGCAGCTACTAGAGTCTCCTGAGGTGGGGGTTAAATTATTGGCCTTTGAGTCTTTGGTGGCCCGGGGTGAGTCCTTTTCCGACAGTCAGTTAACCAGCCTTTTAGAGAGTCCAGCCGCCACAATTCAAGGCTTGGCCTGTGTTTTAGCTCAGCAATCGACTAGCTTAGCCCCCCAGGTTCGAGAACGCTGTCGCCAATTTTGGGACTCTCCCCTCGATGATGAAACCAAAACCGTGGTCATTCGCGGAATCCGCAACTTGGGGGATGTGACGATGATTCCCCAGTTACGCAGTTTGTTAGAAGGCGCATCGGTGGATGTGCAAATTGAGGGGTTGAAGGGGTTGGCTCAATTGCAGCCGGAACGAGATTTGGCGTTGGCGGAGTTGGCCACGGGGTTTTTAGACCATCCTAACCCAGTGGTGCGGGGGGCGGCGGTGGATTTGTTGGGGGCAGTTCAACTTGAGGAGTTCTGGCCCGATATTGCCCGAGGGTTGGAGGACCGGGATATTACGGTGCGAGGGCAGGCGATTAAGGCGTTGGCCCGCTATGAGGATTATAATCTCGATCGCCTGGCCGAGATGTATTTAAATCATCCCCGAATTGAGGTGGCCGAGTCGGCGGTGGCGGTGTTGGCGACGGTGAAGACGAGTCGAGCCTTTCAGTTTTTGGAGAGTTATCTCCAGGCCGATTATCGACGCGCGGCCTTGATTCGGGATTGGTGGCAACGAATGCCTCAAGAGTCTCCCCAATGGGAACCCCTGGTTGGGGTATTTCGCGATCGCACCCAGCGGGTGGTGAACCAAGTGTTTCATGTGCTGTCTTGTCTGGGCAATCGTCGCACCTTGGCGGAAGTGCGGCAGTTGTTGCAACGGGGGGAGAAGCGCGATCGCGATAATGCCCTCGAAACCCTGGAAACCTTACCCCACCGCCGCTATGTCTTCCCGATTGTGCCACTGATTGAAGACCCCGATGGGCCGGTATCTTCGTCACAAGTCTCAGCGGAGGTGGACTCACTGGCCCTGTTACAGGAGATGTTTGATACGGAAGATCATTGGATTCGGGCCGGGGCCTTGCGAGTTTGGGTGAGTTATCAACAAGAGTTGCCCTCGGGGTTGTTGCGCGATCGCGATCGAGTGGTGAAGGCGTTAATCACGGAAATTAACAAAAGCCAAGGAGCGGCTCACTTCTCCTTTGACCGCATTTTATTTCTCAAAACCTTGGTGTTATTTCAGGAGTTATCCCTCGATGACCTCTGGTCATTGGATCGTGGGTTTCAGAAACGCACCTACTCAGCCGGTGAGACGATTTGCGAGGAAGGGGAGTTAGGGAAACAACTCTCAATTGTCTATCAAGGTCATTTACAGGCCAATTCTAGTTTCTCCGAGGAGCCAATTGTTTTAACACCAGGAACCTATTTTGGGGATTTTGGTTTATTCGGAGAAACCCCCTATTCTGCCACCATTACCGCTGAAACTGATTCCTTGTTATTGTGTTTGAGTAAGGATAGTTTTGATGTCTTAGTCGATGTGATTCCTAAGTTGAACACCTGTCTGGCGATCGCCGCCCGCTATAGTAGCCTCTAGAGAAACTGCCGTAGAGTCGAACTCCCTCTCCCCGCGTCATATAGCAATAGCAGGGATGGATAGGACAGAAACCACGTAGGGGCAATCCCTTGTGGCGTGACCTTTTCCGGTAAGGATTGTCCTAGTGGAATCCATTTGATGTAAAGTTCGACTAATTAACCGTGGTATAGCAATCTTCATTGCTATACCAATTTTCGGAAGTCATGCCATAGATGTCTGTAGGGGCGAACGGCTGTTCGCCCTCCTCGGTATCAGAGTGTATAGCAAGCATTTTGAAAAATGGTATTAGCATCTAGATCGCCCCTTCATAAATCCCTCGATTTCTCGCCAACGACTCATTTAAATCCACCACCGGCTGAGGATAACTCACCCCTGGATTCACCCCATACTGTCGTAACTCCCCCGCCTTAAGACGATAAAGATCATGGATACGATGGGGCGGAACCCCCGCCAACTCCGGTAACCAATGTTTCACATACTCCCCCTGAGGATCGTAATCCTTTGACTGTTTGGGGATATTAAAATAGCGGAAGCCTCGGGCATCATTCCCCACACCCGCCGTATAATTCCAATTGCCCCAATTACTACAAACATCATAATCAATCAACAACGACTCAAACCATTCTGCCCCCATCCGCCAATCAATCCCTAAATTCTTCGTCAAGAAACTAGCCACATTTTGCCGGCCGCGATTGGACATAAACCCTGTCGCCGCCAGTTCCCGCATATTGGCATCCACCAACGGATATCCTGTCCGCCCTTCACGCCAACAATTAAATTGGGGCCAATCCTGTTTCCAAGCAATGTTTAATCCCTGCAAGCCAGAGGGATAAAATAGGCGATCGCCCCCCTTGGCTGCCACAAAGCGAAAATAATCCCGCCACAACAACTCAAACACCAACCAATACGTCGAATCATTGGCCACCCGTTCCGCCTCATAACGCCGTACCTCGGCCACGATCTGACGAGGTGACAGACATCCCAAAGCCAACCAGGGAGAAAACTTAGAGGAATAATCCGCCCCCAACATCCCATTACGAGTTAACTTATAGCGTTGCAGACAATCCCGATTCCAGAAATAATCTTGCAACCGTTGCAACCCCGCCGACTCACCCCCCCGAAACCTCAGAACCCCCCGTTCATCCATTAGCGGCGGTTCCACTCCCAACTCCTGCAACGTCGGAAGTTCCCCCACCGCCACGTCAGGAAGGGGTGAAATCTCCCTCAGAGGTGGAATTGGCGGCATCACCTCAGCCGATGTCTCAACGGCCTTGCGGAAATGAGTAAACACATCTGGAAGTTCGGCGATGGGAAATGGCAGTTGACTGGGGTGATACAGCGTCATTCCCCACACTTTCTCCAGAGGAACTCCCGCCAGTTGCGTCTCTACCGCCTCTTCCACCTGCCGTTCCTCCGTCGTCACCTCCTCCTCACAAATCACCCGATCAATCTTCAAGGCCCGAACCAACTCAGGAATCACCTCCTCAGGTTTTC
Organism: Phormidium sp. PBR-2020; assembly: GCA_020386575.1. GTDB lineage: Bacteria > Cyanobacteriota > Cyanobacteriia > Cyanobacteriales > Geitlerinemataceae > Sodalinema. The sequence continues at coordinate 1,475,855 of CP075902.1, forward strand.
CCTGACGAATCACTAAATCACTGCCAAGCCGACGCAAGTTCTGCCGTAAATCCGCCACAGCTTCCCGCAAAAACTGACTGCGATAAGCCCCCATCTTCGGAAACCCAAACGCCGTTTTACCAAATTCACGAGAATCAAAACAATAGAAGGGAATAATCTGTCCCTCCGCCGCCAGGGCCCGCTGAAAATCCGGGCGATCGTGTAACCGCAGATTATGACGATGCCAAACTAAAACCCGTTCCATTCCCTCAATCCCGACTCCTAACTACTATCCATCTTCTCACATCAACCTCACCTCTTCCCTCCTCTATCTCTGTGTCCTCGGGCGACCACAAGGGTACTACGTGGTTTCCCCTCTTCCTCCTCAAAAATACAAAAACAGATTCAACCCCGGAATCGTCCGCGACAACGTCCAAAACAACAAACTAATATAGAGAATCCCCAGCCCCCATTGATACCATGCCAATGCCGCAATCAACCCCGGCAGATGTCGATCGCGCAAGCGAATATCATTAAAGCCAAACTTCAGTAAATTATTGAGACTAAAATCATAATAATTCAACCAGCCCCAACGGCGATCGCACAAAATCGGTTCAAAGCGATCGCGGAAAAAAGGAAATCGGGGCATAATCGGCAAACGACTAATCATCAACCGCAACTCCCGAAAAGCCCCGTCCTCAACAAAATAAGAAACATCCATCAAATCATGATAACGTCCTTGCTGATACATCCGCAGGGTCAACAGTCCCGGAATTGGCAACATCACCACCGCCAAACAGGCGAATGTTAACCCCGGCTGGGGGGAACTCTGGACAATATCAATCACGCCAATACTCACAACAACGCCCGTTGTCACCAGCACACAGAAACTCTCATAAACTGTGGGTATAATCCGTTGAGGCCGCAGACGACGATAGCGATCAATCAACCAAAAGAGACACCCAAAATAGGCGATGGCGATCGCCCCCACCCCAAACACCAAGGCAAAACTGGTTCCATAGCGACTCAAAGCCAACAACACCGTCACAAACACCAATTTCAAGGCTAAATAAAGTCGCATCTTCCAGGAGGTTGGAGGTACGGCAACCAGGCGATCGCGCACCTGTGTATAAGTATTTAACGACACCGTCTCCAAACTTAGCATCTCACTTAAACTCGAAAATAACTGTTCTTGCCGATGCTGCAATACGTCCTCAATTTGAGCCTGAGAAAAGCCGATTTGTCTCAACGTCTCCCGAGATGCGGTATTCAAGTTGCTGGCAAACACTCGCTTAACTAAATCTCGCTGTACTAAAATAATGCGCTTGTAATTAACCTGATTGGCATCCTCAATTTGCTCCAAATCACGAAAATTACGCACCAGATTGATTAACAAATTCTCATTCCCTTGCAAGGTAGGAATTGATAACACTTTGCCAATTTTTCCGGGATTGCCAATGAGCTGAGATTCATTGGCATCAAAGGTTAAATTAGAGATATTTAAATAGGCTTTTGAGGTGAACTGAGCATCACTGAAGTCTAACAACTTCTGAAAACTCCCTTCCCGAAAATTGACAGATTTAAGAAATTGTGATTCTCGAAAACTTAGGCTATCTAAAATCATGGCATTTGTGAAATAGAGGACTTTCACAAATTTAGAATTGGAAAAGTCACCGCGATCGCGCCAAGTCGTTTCAGAAAAATCAGCAGTTTCCATAAATTTACTGCCTGCAAAATTAGAGAAGCTCTTAAATTGAGTACTTCTAAAATTCGCATCTCCCTCAAATATAGTTCCCGTGAAATCAATATCTCCTTGAAATTGAACTCGATTCAAAACAACATTCGTAAAAAATATACTATTATGAAAGCGAACCGGTTGTAAGAATTGGGCTTGAGTCAAATCAAACACCTGGCTAAATCGAGACTCTGCCGCCTGTACTTTACCCCGAAATAACGCCCCTCGTCCCTCAATTCCTCCCAGAAAAAAGGTATTACTCCAATCCACATTGTCTAAAAAATGGGTTCCTTCTAATAAGAGCTTACCTCGAAATAAACGTACCTGAAAATTAGAAGAAGAGCTATCCTGAGAAGTTGAGAGGAGACTACTCGATAACTGCTTTAACTGAGAGCGGCGACGGCGATCGCGCTCCAGTTGCTTGCGCTCATTATCCGACAACAATAACGATAACTGTTGTCCATATAAAGGCACATTCAAACTCAGAGGTTGAATCCTAAAAGTCCCACGAATTTCCGAACCCCTTAAATCGAGTCGCGGTTGTAACGAGGGACGATTGAGATAGGGGCGTAACTGCCGATAAAAGTAATCGGCAAAGGGTTCTCCCGTCTCGACCAAAGAACTCCCACCTAAATCAATCGTGACATCGCTTAAATCAATCAGCGGCTGACCCTGATCCAGTTTTACCCTCTCTAGGCGTTGCTGCAACATCGCCTGGGTCAACAATGGGGGGTCTATCCCCTCAGCCAGCGCCGTCGGCGAGAGCAACATTAGGGCCATGACAAATCCACCCAGAACCGCCGCAATGTCCGCCAGCGATCGCCCCAATAGGCGCCTCAAAATAGGACGAGAGAAAACAGACCGGTAAGATGGCCTTAGCAGATCGTACAAAAAACTCATGCAAGTACAAACCCCAGATTGGGTTAAGCACGCCGTATTCTATCAAATCTTTCCCGATCGCTTCGCCAAAGCCGATCCCCCCTCGGGGAGCTATCTCCCAACCCCCACCCAGTTTGAACCCTGGAATGAACCGCCCACCGCCCAAGGCTATAAAGGCGGTAACCTCTGGGGTGTCATTGAAAAATTGGACTATCTCCAGGAGTTAGGAATCACCGCCATCTACCTAACCCCCATCTTCCAATCCGCCTGTAACCACCGCTACCACACCCACGACTACTATCAAATCGACCCCATCCTCGGCGGAAACGAAGCCTTCGAGGCCCTCCTCGATCGCGCTCACGCCCGAGACATCAAAGTCGTCATCGATGGCGTCTTTAACCACGCCAGTCGGGGCTTCTACTTCTTCAACGATATCCTGGAAAACGGCCCCTACTCCCCCTGGCTCGACTGGTTTCGCATCGAGAAATGGCCCCTCAGCGCCTATGACGGCGATCAGCCTGCCAATTACGTCAGTTGGGTAGGCAACCGCGCCCTCCCCCAATTCAACCACGATAACCCCGAAGTCCGCGAATATATCATGCAAGTGGGAGAACATTGGATTCGCCAAGGTGTTGACGGTTGGCGCTTAGACGTTCCCTTTGAAGTCAAAACCCCCGGCTTCTGGGTGGAGTTTCGCGATCGCATCAAAGCTCTCAACCCCGACGCCTATATCGTAGGAGAAGTCTGGAAAGATGCCGCCCAATGGCTCGACGGACGGCAATTTGACGCCGTCATGAACTACGAATTCACCGGCCCCACCATCGCCTACGTCGCCGGCGATCGCGTTGTTCGAGACCTGGTAGAGTTTCATGATTATGACCCCTACCCCGCCCTCAGCGCCGAAGAATACGGGCAAAAAATGCAAGATCTCCTCAAACTCTATCCCTGGGAGATCCAACTCGTGCAACTCAACCTGCTCGACAGTCACGATACCCCGCGCATGGTCACCCTCGCCAGCGAAGATCTCCCCAGCTTCAAACTAGCCGCCCTCCTCAAAATGACCTTCCCCGGCGCTCCCTGCATCTACTACGGCGACGAAGTGGGACTCAATGGCGGTCATGATCCCGACTGTCGCAAAACCTTCCCCGAGTCCTCCGGGTGGAACCAGGACATCTACCAAATGTATCAACAGCTCATCGCCCTACGCCATCAATATCCAGCCCTCAGAACCGGCAACTACGACGTCTTACTGGCCCAAGACAGCCTATACGCCTTCTTACGGAGTCTCCCCGACGCAGATGATGTCATCGTCGCCATCAACGCCGGAGAACAGCCCGAACAGCTTACCCTAGAAACCCTCTCCCCCAGTCCAAAACCCCTACAACTCAAGTATGGCGATCGCTCGACCGCCCAAAGTCTCACCAGCCAAGGAACCACCATCTCCTTTGAACTCCCCCCCCGTTCCGGCTGCATCCTAGCCAACACCTAACACCAGCCAAAACCCGAGAATACGCCACCATGACCTATCCTCGGGTTCCCCCTCTTGCCCCTTGCCTCTTGCCCTTTCCCCCTACCCCTTCCGAATCTCCCCATCCTCCAAATAGGTCACCGAATCCGCCACATCCAGAATCCGAGGATCATGAGTCACCATTAACACCGTCACATCATCATCAATCGCCAAGCGACGTAATAACTCCATCACCGCATGACCGCTTTTGGAATCCAACGCCGCCGTTGGTTCATCCGCCATGACAATCTCCGGTTGCGTCACCAACGCCCGGGCGATCGCCACCCGTTGTTTTTGCCCCCCAGACAAGTCCCGAGGGCGATTCTGACCTTTATCCCCCAAACCCACCCGTTCCAGCATCTCCTGAGCCGACTGACGGGCATTGCGTCCACGAATCCCCTTGAGATTGAGAGCCAACTCCACATTTTCCGCCGCCGTCAGGGCCGGGAAGAGATTAAAGCCTTGAAAGATAAAGCCCAAGCGATTTAAGCGAAACTGAGATAACTGTTGCCGAGACATACGAGTAATTTCCTCGCCCAGCAGACAGACCGAGCCGTCCGTCGGCGCCAACAGTCCCGCTAAAATCGACAAGAGGGTCGTTTTCCCCGAACCAGACGGTCCCATAAGCAGTTGCACCTGACCCCGCTCAATGGTCAGATCCACCTGTTTGAGAATCTGAATCCGCTTATGACCCGCAAGGTACGACATTTCTACGCCCGTCGCGGCGATCGCCATCCGTCCTTCGGACAATGAATTGACCAAAGGGGAACTGGGACAGGGATCCTGAGTCGAACGCTGAGTAGACACCGGGAGTTTAAAAGGGGAGACAATCATAAATACAAGCTTCTAGGCGAAATACAAGTTGCGGTGTGAGCTATCCCCGAGTTGATTGGGGGATGTCAAAAAGCGGAACCCAGAAAAGTAGCTTCATCATTAAACGATTTTCTAGATATTTCAAGCGATCCCGCCAAAATTTTGTCTAAGCTTTAAAAACAATGGCTGGATCGACCCGCGTGACCTTCTGAATCGCAAAAAAGCCGGACCCAACACACATCACCGTGGTCAGCAGGAAAATTCCCGCAGCCGAGGCGGGCGTAATCAAGATGATGATGCCCATACTCGAACTGACCCATTGGGATAACCCCAGACACAGAGCCATCCCCGGCAGATAACCTAACACCGCCATCCAGAGGGCTTGTTCGATAATGACTCGATACAGTACCCAATCCGAGGCTCCCATAGCCTTTAACGTGCCAAACTCCTTCAGGCGATCGGAAACCGAGGAATAGAGAATTTGCCCCACAATGGCAATTCCAACAACAACACCCAATCCAGCCCCAAAGCCTAACACAAAGCCGATCCCCGTGCGGTTCTGCCAGTAGTCGCGGGTGCGTTGGGCCAACTCCTGACTGGTGAAAGCCTGCGTTCCTGGGAGAGCCTCATTTAGCCGCTGTTTTAACCCCTGCAAATCTTCACCGGCCTCAGCGCGAATGAGAATATGGGTTAGGGCGTCAGAACGCCGTAAGGGGGAGGGCGTTGGAGGTGCCTCAGTTGGTTCAGAGGAAGTTCCCGATTCTCTCTGATAGGTGTTGGTACAGGCCATGTTGCCATCTCCATCGACCTGGCAATTCACCGAGGTACCGATTCCGGTAGTAGCATAGGTGTTGGCGGTTTCTAGGGATGTAAAAACAAATACGCTAGAGGCGATCGATTGGGTTCCCTCGGTAATGCCCACCACCTCGGCGGGTAACGAATTGATCGTTCCGCGATCGCCGAGTCCCTCTAGGTTCAATGCGTCAAGCTGGGAGTCATCAACGATAATGGTGTAGGGAGTTTGCAGTCGAGCGAGACTCCCCTGGGTGAGGTTCCAAGGAGAAAACAGTTCGCCTCCGGGATCGAAGCCAATCAGGCGCAAGGGGGCAATGGTTCCTCCCGGCCCATTCCATTGTCCTGGAGGTAAAAGTAGGGGTTCTGCTAAGGCAACTCCCTCCACCTCCCGAGCTTGGAAGAGAAGTTCCACGGGAAGGGATGGCGTTAACTCGAAATAGACCATCTCCTCAGACGAGATCCAAATATCCGCATCAGACTCCTCGGGAATTAAGGCCGTCGATTTGAGAAATCCGCGAAAAATCCCCATCTGCACAGTCACAAGGGTGACCGCAAAGACGATTCCGGCTTGGGCAATCAAGAAGCGAGGGATATCTTCAAGGAGATTTTTACGCGCAAGGGAAGCCATGAGCGGTAAGGGCGGTAGAGGAACGGTGATGACAGGTGAATCGGGGCTAGGGGTGAGGTCATAGAATAGACCGCTGATCTCACCTCTTCTTCTAGCCTAATGGAAGATCCAAAAGTCGCACAGTGGGGGGTTGACAGATTTTAAAATGTCAGATCGACCCACTGGCTTCGGTTCACTCTTGCCTCTGTGGCTGACGACGTTGCCTTGTCGTGCCAATGGCATAGGGAGGCTCAGGTTGTCGGCCGAATGTCAAATCGGCATAAATCCTGGGTCGCTTCCCGGAAGGTCTCGACATGAGTCACCTCTGCCGTCGGGGGTCCGTGATGACACCAGGCGACGGCGGTTTGAACGGAAGTAGGCGCACCTTCAAAAACGGCTTCAACCGCACCATTGCGGCGGTTACGAACCCATCCGGAAATCCCCAGTTCTTGGGCTTTCTGTTGTGTCGAATACCGGAAGCCAACTCCTTGAACTCGCCCAGAAATCAAAACTCGGATTGCGGTGGTGGGCAGATCGTTAAGAGTCTCCTGGCTGGTCATTCGCTGCAAATCTCTGGCTTCGACTTTTAATTATAGGGCTGAGGGAGTTCTAGCGGCTCTATCTTTGGTCTTATTGACAGTGTGTCCAATTTGGGGGATCACCTTGAAGCAGATTCAACTCAATCCAAGAGCCATCGCCGTGGGGTGATAGGGAAATCAGAGGATCAGTTTGTCCGGTGCGTAATCCCTCTAGATGTCCAGTCTCGGTTTTCCAAAGTTTTAAGGTTCGTTCCAGGCTACTGCTGGCCAGGGATATACCATCGTCACTGATGGCTAGCGATCGCACGGGGCCCGAATGGGCGTTGAGATGATAGCAGAGGTCTCCACTGGCGACATCCCAAACTTCTACCTGTCCATTTTGCAAGCCACAGCCGACTTGAGAGCCGTCAGGGGATAGGGTAATGCTGGAGATGCCCTCGCGAACCTTGGAGAAGACTAGGTTGGCTGTATTGTCTTGCCATTGCCAAACCCGAAGGCGGCGATCTGTGCCGGTACTGGCAAAGGTGTTTCCGAGGGCGGAAATGGCTAAAAAGCGCACGGTCCCGTCATGGGCACTAAAGGAATGCTGTTTCTCCCCGGTTTCAACCCGCCAAATTTCGATCTTTCCTTCTTGTCCTCCGCAAATCAGCCTTGTTCCCGAGGCATCGAGCAAAATGGCGGTGATTCCGCTACGCAGGCCTGGCAGCGATCGCAGAAGTTGGCCATTGGCAGCGTAACAGGTGCGATAAATGCTATCAGTATCTCGGGTGGACAGGGTTTGTCCTTCTGAGTCTAAGTTAGAGGGGGTGGTCGACCAACTGCGGCCACCGAGGGTCTGTTGCAGTTGGCTCTCCTGGAAACGCCAGAGTTTCAAGCGGCCATCATAACTGGTGCTGGCTAGAGTTTTGCCGTCGGCGGCGATCGCCACGGGATAGGTATAATTAGACCCGCCCATCAGGGGGGGAAGCCAGGTGGCTGAGGAGCGAGGGGATTGAGGCTGGGCCAGTTGGATATAGCCTTCTAATCCCCCGCCATACCAGAGATTATCTAAGGTAAATGGCCCCTGGGGGGGCAGGCGATCGCTGGGCAAAAAGCCTAAAATGATCGGGTGATAGTCCTGATAGGCATCGTCGAGAGACTCCTCAACGGCTACCCAAATCAGTAAATCACAGCCGTTGACCTCCTCAGGACGGATTAACTCCGAGGTGGCCGGCTTCGACACCGCCAGCACCTGAACTCGTGGGACCCAAACCTGAGAAGCTGACCCCTCCTGATGCCAATAAAAATGGTTCGAGGTCTCTTCAATGGGAGTCAGTCGCTTAGACCAAATCAGGGTGGCGGCGGTGTTGGCTAACCCCTCTAGTAAATACTGTTGCCATAACTGGCTGACGGAAACCGTCGGATCTGACGAGAGGATGCGTTGACGACAGTGGGAGCGAATCTGACCGAGGCGATCGCCCCCAATCGTCACCTGTTCTGACCACACCCCGGGATGACCATGATTCAAAAGCAACGGGGAACTTGGACTCTGGCGGAGTTCTTGCAAGCGTTTAATAAAGTCCAATTGTTGCACATGCAGGGGAATCGTCCAGTCCATGAGGGTCATCCATCAAAATGGTCGGGCATACTTTGCTATCTTGGCATGGATTATGGCCCCCATTGGAGTCTCTCTTGAGGGCGATCGCCCTCAAAATCCATTCCCCCTTGGCAGTACCCTGAGATACAATCAACCGGGAGCCTCTCTCGGCCCACTGGAGTCAACGGTTCTAAATCGGTCGCCCAGAGATATCCCTAAAAGCTCCCAGACTGTCAACTTTCCGGTCAGTGTGGGACGATACTGTTAATAAACCTTAATCTTAAAACGTCTATGGATGTTGCCAACCTTGCCTCTCAGCTTAATGCTGAGACGATTTTGCCAGAGGGCATCGTTCTGACAACCCTCCTGCTCGTCCTCATTGTGGATCTCATCAGCGGCCGCAAATCCGCCAAATGGACGCCTTATGTGGCGATTGTCGGGCTGTTAGCTGCTGTGGCTGCTCTGACCCTACAATGGGATAACCCCATGCCCCTCGCGTTTCTAGGGGGCTTCAATAGCGACCCCTTGAGTTTGGTTTTTCGGGGCGTTATTGCCCTGTCCACCGCTGTCACTCTGCTCATGTCGGTTCGCTATGTGGAGCAAAGTGGAACCTCCCTGGCAGAGTTTATCGCTATTTTGATGACCGCTACCCTCGGCGGGATGTTTCTCGCGGGGGCCAATGAACTGGTCACGGTGTTTGTGGCCCTCGAAACCCTCAGTATCTCCTCCTACCTGCTGACGGGCTATATGAAACGGGATACCCGCTCCAATGAAGCGGCCCTAAAATACTTGTTGATTGGAGCTTCGAGTTCTGCGGTCTTCCTCTATGGAGTCTCCCTCCTCTACGGACTCTCCGGTGGACAAACTCAACTCGATGAAATTGCAGTTGTAATCGCCAATAGCCCCGACTCTCAGGCGATTGGCATGGCGATCGCCCTGGTGTTTACGATTACCGGTATTGCCTTCAAAATCTCGGCGGTTCCCTTCCACCAGTGGACACCCGATGTCTATGAAGGTTCTCCCACTCCTGTGGTGGCCTTCCTCTCCGTTGGCTCAAAAGCCGCCGGATTTGCGATCGCCATTCGCTTGCTGGTGACCGCCTTTGGCTCCATGACAGAGCAATGGCATTTTGTCTTTACGGCCCTGGCCATCCTGAGTATGGTCTTGGGAAATGTCGTGGCCCTGGCCCAAACCAGCATGAAACGGATGTTGGCCTACTCCTCCATTGCCCAAGCGGGATTCGTCACCATTGGCCTCCTGGCGGGAACGGATGCCGGCTATGCCAGCATGATGTTCTATCTCATGGTTTACCTGTTTATGAACCTGGGAGCCTTCACCTGTGTGATTCTCTTCTCCTTACGGACGGGAACCGATCGCATTAGTGAATATGCCGGACTCTATCAGAAAGATCCCCTCCTCACCCTCGGCTTAAGCATCTGTCTATTGTCCCTCGGTGGGATTCCCCCCCTAGCGGGTTTCTTCGGCAAAATCTATCTCTTCTGGGCCGGTTGGCAAGCGGGACTCTATGGCCTAGTCCTGCTGGGATTAGTCACCAGTGTGGTCTCGATTTACTACTACATTCGCGTCGTCAAGATGATGGTGGTCAAAGAACCCCAGGAAATGTCCGATGTGGTGCGCGATTATCCCGAGGTTCGCTGGAATCTGCCGGGAATGCGGCCGCTACAGGTGGGATTAGTGGTGGCCTTAGTCTTTACCTCGGTGGCTGGGATTCTCTCGAATCCTCTGTTTACCTTGGCCAATGATGCCGTCATCAAGTCCCCAGTCTTGCAATCGGCAACCACAGAGGTTCCTACGGTGGCCAGGGTCATTCAAGCCCCAGATCTCTAGGTCTTTAAGACTGGCGTACTGCCTTTGATTCACTTCTGCACCCCCGATCCTGCTCGCCAGGCGGGGGATTTTTTAGCCGTCAATTGCGCCGAGATTTGCGATAAAATTAAAGACTACGCCTAACACAAAAACGCTGCCCGTAATGAGTAAGGGAACACTATTCGATAAAGTCTGGCAAACGCACCGTGTCGGGGCATTGCCGTCAGGACAAACACAATTATTTATCGGGCTACATCTGATTCATGAAGTCACCAGCCCGCAAGCATTCGCCATGTTGCGGGAACGGGGCTTGACTGTCCCGTTTCCTGAGCGCACTCTAGCGACGGTAGATCACATCGTCCCCACAGAGAACCAGGCCCGTCCTTTTAGCGATGTCCTGGCTGAAGAGATGATTCAAGCCCTTGAGGATAACTGTAAGCAATATGGGATTCCCTTCAACAATGTCGGCTCCGGTCGTCAGGGAATTGTCCATGTCATCGCTCCCGAACAAGGACTGACTCAGCCAGGAATGACCATCGCTTGTGGGGATAGCCACACCTCAACTCACGGCGCGTTTGGGGCGATCGCCTTCGGCATTGGTACCAGCCAAGTTCGCGATGTATTGGCCTCCCAAACCTTGGCCATGAACAAACTCAAGGTGCGCCGCATTGAGGTCAACGGCCAATTGCGTCCGGGGGTCTATGCCAAGGATGTGATTCTCCACATTATCCGCAAGCTCGGGGTTAAAGGTGGGGTCGGCTACGCCTATGAATACGCCGGGACGACCTTTGAGCAGATGACGATGGAAGAACGGATGACCGTTTGCAATATGTCTATCGAAGGGGGCGCTCGTTGCGGCTATATCAACCCCGACCAAACCACCTATGACTACATCCAGGGCCGTGAGTTTGCCCCCAAAGGAGAACAGTGGGAGCAAGCGGTGACCTGGTGGAACAATATCCGCAGTGACGCGGATGCTGAGTATGATGATGTGGTTGTTTTCCAGGCTGAGGACATCCCCCCCACCATCACCTGGGGCATTACCCCCGGCCAAGGGATTGGCGTGGATGAAGCAATTCCCACCCCCGAGAGTCTGCCCCAAAGCGATCGCGCGATCGCCGAAGAAGCCTATCAGTATATGCAACTGTCCCCCGGCAAACCCATCCAAGGGACGAAAGTGGATGTTTGCTTTATCGGCAGTTGTACCAATGGCCGCCTCAGCGACTTACGGGAAGCCGCCAAGTTTGCCCAAGGTCGCAAAGTCGCCAATGGCATTAAAGCCTTTGTCGTTCCCGGTTCTGAGGAAGTCAAACGCCAAGCCGAAGCCGAAGGCCTCGATAAAGTCTTCACGGAGGCAGGGTTTGAATGGCGCAATGCCGGCTGTTCCATGTGTTTAGCCATGAACCCCGACAAGTTACAGGGGGATCAGATCAGTGCTTCCTCCTCCAACCGTAACTTCAAAGGTCGTCAAGGCTCCTCCTCCGGTCGCACCCTCCTAATGAGTCCAGCCATGGTTGTCGCCGCCGCCATCCACGGCACCGTAGCCGATGTCCGCAACTGGATTGACTAAAGACCTTCCCCTCCATCTGAGAAGTCAGGGGTAGGTTAAGGGTACACCCCTTCCTCCTCCGTGTCCTTTGTGACTCTGTGGTTCCCCTCTCTCCCCTCTCTCCCCTCTCTCCCCTCTCTCCCCTCTTGCAGGCCTGCCTGTTGCCTTTTGCCCTCTTAAATCATGACTCAAGTTAAACAAATTTCCGGACGCGGCATTCCCCTAACCGGCGATGATATCGACACCGATCGCATTATTCCTGCCCGTTTCCTGCGCTGCGTCACCTTTGATGGCTTGGGTGACCATGCCTTCGAAGACGATCGCCATCAAAGGAAAGGAGATCATCCCTTTGACCAAGAGGTCTACCACGGGGCCAGTCTCCTGGTCGTCAATGCCAACTTTGGCTGTGGTTCGAGTCGTGAACATGCCCCCCAAGCCATTAATCGCTGGGGGATTCAAGCCCTAGTGGGGGAAAGTTTCGCAGAAATTTTCTTCGGTAACTGTGTCGCCATGGGGGTTCCCTGTGTCACCGCTGACAGCGAAGATGTTAAATCTCTGCAAAGGGCGATCGCCAACAATCCCCAACTCACGCTCACCTTGGATTTAGGGACTCTGCAAATTCAGGGAAGTGATGGGTTAACCCTCAGCGTCTCCATGCCCGAGGGGGCCCGTCAAAGCTTCATGGAGGGACTCTGGGATAGTTGCGGTCAGTTGGTCACGCAAATTGATGCCGTTCGCGATCGCGCGAGCCAGCTTCCCTATCTCTCCTGGGCCTAACCTTAAAGGGCAGGGGATAATCCCTTGCCCTTTGAGACGTTTTAGGACGGCCGGGTACTGCGGCTTGAACGGCGACTTTTGGATGACCCTGAACTGCCCCGGTTAGGTCGGGTTGTCGTTGGACGGGTTGTCGTTGGACGAGTGCTAGGACGGGAGGTTTTAGGGCGTGTAGTGGTCGGACGAGTTCGTGCTTGTCCTCCCGCCGACGCGGCTGAACTGGGCCGAGAACTGCTCGGCGGGGCCCCAGCCGCATTACTGCGAGTGGTGCGGAAGGTGACGTTGACCCCCTCGTTACTTTGTTCGAGAACTAACAGGGGGGTCGGTTTAGCCGTCTGATCCCAGTGGATATAAGCCACACGACCCTGCAACGCCGGTTGCCAGGTGTCGTTGTCTCCGGCGGGGCTGAGATAGGTCTCAATACAGTCGATAATTTGACTGATGGTGGCACTGGTCGGCTGTGTCGGCAGTTTGGTCAGTTTAATCTGAATCCGGAACAAGACCCGTTTTTTGATGTTGGCACCACTGCCGGTTTCGTATTCCACATCAAAGGTTTCGTTCACCTGTCGTCCTGTCCCTCGGTTTTCGGCACTCGGACGCAGGGCAACAGAAATTTTACTCTTAACCTTGACCTTAATTTGGTTGACAATACCGAAGTGGAAGGTTTCTTCTTCCATCCGCATCCGCAGATAGTCTAGGTTGAACTCTCGGGAGTGGATTAAATCAGGGTTGCGTTCCATCTTGCTGATGGTGTCGATGGCCCGCTTATATTTTTTATGAAGCTCTCGATTTTTGAATTCTTCGGTGCGCAGTTTTTTACCGAGTTTGTCCTTGGTGGTTTTGTAGGCCAACCCGGCGGCGATCGCACTCACCAACAGCAACCCCGAAACCCCCATCCAAAGAATGGGAGGAGAGGAACCGTCAGCCGCTCCTGGTTCAGGGGGAGCCTGGGCTAAGGTCGGTTGGACTAGGATAATGGGAGTTGACATGGCGGATAACTCCATGGGTGTTATGCAGGTGAGTGGTTCAGAATTGCCCCCTAGGATGCCATAGTCGGTGACCAAGGTGGATAGACTAGGTGGTCTCTGGAGGGAAGCCGGATACTGGCCCTTCCCAACACTCGGGAGTCGAAACAAAGACCCCTACTTTACATTGTATTCTATGTCCTTTGTGCCCCAAACTCGATTGGCGGCATCAACTAGCAGGCAGAGCCGTCAGCTTGTAAAATTATGTAAAGTCTAGGTCAGCGTCAATGGATACACTCTCCTTAAACTCGATCGCCATTCCCACCCTCTTGATGGCTGTTGGGCTATTTTTCTTTATCCGTGCCTCGGTCAAAGACCGCACGGAAGTCCTATCCTTGGCGAGCGATCGCCCCCCAGAGTGGCTCTCACGTCAGTTAAAAGACTACTTATGTGAGCGTCGCTATCGAGTGGCAGGATTTGACCCCCAAGAGAACCGGGTCACGTTCGAGGGGGAAGTGCGGGCCAGTTGGTTCCTCGCCATTTTCCTGAGTTTCTTGGCGGCCATTGGCTTTCTCTGTGTGGCGTTGGTGTTGGCCACTCTGATTCCCAATCTGTCAGAGGGAATTATTGCCTTAGTCTTCCTTTCCCCCTTGGCGGGAGTCTTCTATTGGCAACGGGCTAATCGCCTCGAACAGGTGTTAGTGACGGTGGAAGAGGAGCAAAAAACTTCCCCCATGCGAAACGCCGAGGGAAGTCTGGCTACAATTGTTGGACATCGGGACGAGCTGGCGGCTCTACAACGAGCTATGCCAGACTTGCAGCCGAAGCCATCTCAGGAATAGTCTCCGCACAGCTAACCAAAAGCCAAGCAACCCAAGACCTAGGAAACATTGCTAAAGCCTCCCTAGGCAGGGCTTAGGAACTGGTGGTTGCTGCCTGGATTTTCTCCTGCTGTTCAATCACTAACCGCAAACTGGGAAACAGAAAATGGTTCTCTTCGACGTATTGCGCGCCAAAAAGACCTTTCTCTGCCCAGAAGTAGCGATCAGTCGTATGCTCGTTGCGCTTGACTAAAAGTAGTGCCGGAGGCGCAATTTGCTCAGATTTGATATACTTACGTGCAGCCGTGACGGGTTTATCTTGACCGCTCTCAATACTATACTGAGGCACGTGTTCTAAGATTCTTCGTCCTTCTTGACGGCGACGGCTCTTTCTCTTGCGTCTTCTTGCCAAGGTGTATTACCTCCTCTGTTTGCCGACGGGTTGTAGTGATAGCTACCAAAACCGAGCAAAATATATCAGATCTTGACAAGATTTTCAACTCCTTTGCCCAAATTCTATAAGTTATTTTTAAGCGTCTATTGACCGTACAGAAATACCTTCGGGCATTCTCCCCTCCATCTAGCCCGTAACAAAAAGTAACAAATGTATCAGAAAAGGGCTGTTTGAGGGGAAATGAGTTTGGGGTTGGGGCTGATGGATTGGGGGACTCAGCGGCGGCCTCACCCCTAGGATGACTGTCGAGATGCAATGCCTAAGGAAAACCCATGAGTTCCGAATTGATGTTGTTGTGCCAGGAACAAGTGGCACTGTTGGAGAATACCTTGGGAGCCTCCCCGGTTGTGGTCTATCTCGCGGAGACCTTTCTCGGGGGGAATGACCATAAACTGGTTCCAGCCATTGCCAAGCCCGATCGCCGTGTAGCCTGGGATGAAGTCTCCGTGCGCAGCGATCGCCAACATGGCCCCCAAATTCAATTGCGCTCCGCCGAACCCAACCACCCCGAAACGGTCATCCTCTCGTCCGGGGGGCCTCACCGGGGAAAAGCGCTGCCCCGCGAGGGAGAAGACCCCAGCGAAGCCGTAGGGGCGAACCCTTATGGTCGTCCTCTCGGATCAGATGACGAGGAACCCCAAAGCTATCAACTGGTGATGCCCGTGATGCACGACAACATCGCCGTGGGCTTATTAGTGACCGCCCGAGCTGACGAACCCTGGAGCGATGGCGATCGCAGCCTGGTGGAGCAGATTGCCCATACCATCGCCCTGGCCTGTCTGATGGAACAGCGACAGCAATGGACCGAACGCAGTTACCGCCAGCAGAAACAACTGCAAATCCAGCAACATCACCTATTACACGATTGGTTGCATCAGTTTCGCAATCCCCTAACCGCCTTGCAAATTTTCGGCAAGCTGCTGGTGAAACAACTTCCTAGTGATGACCCCCGTCGCTCCTACGCCGATAGCATTCTTCGGGAGAGTCACCGACTTCAGGATCTCTTCGCGGACTTCCGAGGGGCGATCGATGCTGAACCCTTCTTGCTCCCCCAAGCCTCAGAGAGCCGCAGACCGAGCGACCCCTACACTAACCGCACTCCTGACCCCTTACCCCTACTCCCTAGCCGCCAAGACCCCAACAGCCACCTCAATCTCACCGATATTCTTGACCCCCTCCTCAGTTCCGCCGCCACTCTCGCCGAGGAGCGTCATTTGGACTTAACCGTGCAATGCTCTGACAACTTACCAGCCATCCAAGGAAACCGCCGCTCCCTAGTTGAAGCGGCGGGCAACTTAATTGACAATGCGTTGAAATACACCCCAGCCGGGGGCAAGATTGCCGTCGATGTTCGCCCCTCATCCGGCCCTGAGTTGGGGGATGGAGTCGCCATGACCGTTAGTGATAGTGGGGTGGGGATTCCCCCAGAAGACCAAGCCCGGCTGTTTCAGCGGCGTTTCCGAGGCGTGCAGGCTCAGGGTGATATTCCCGGAACCGGTTTAGGACTGGCGATCGCCCGTGATTTGGTGCGTCAGATGGGAGGGGACATCTGGGTCACCAGTCCCCCCCAACATCCCGATTCTAGTTTCGAGAGCGATCGCGGTAGTAGTTTCGTCCTCTGGCTTCCCCAAGCTTCGGCCACCGAGGACTCCTAAGCATTGGCTTCCCGAATCCGGGAACTCAGAAAGCGATTCATCCAAGTTTCCAAATACTCCCGATTCTCCGCTTGCTGCTGTGGATCAGTGGTCGTCAAGGGATGGGGAGCCAACCCTTGAATCGCCGCCGTCGTCACGCAAAACATGGATTTCTGGAAGGTGACACAAATTTGGACCCGAATATCATCCTCCTGACGGGTAGTATGCCGATAGATCTCATGGAGATACTCCGGTAGGAAATGGCGCATATCCTGCATTAACTGGGTCGGAGGAATCCCTGCCCCACCAATGGGTAAAGGGTCAGCATAGAGCGCCCCATAGGTAAAATCGCCCTGTTCGTCGGGAATTTGGAAGGCCTGGGCATTATAGGAGACCGTTCCGGGGAAGGGAGTGCCCCGGAAAAAAATTGCTTCCACATAGGGGACAGCAGTATCCATGAGGAAGGTTAACCCCAGAGACTTGGGCATTAGATCATAGGATTTCCCCTTAATCTCCACCGAGTAGTTAATGGGCCGACTGGCATCTGCCACCAAGCCGTCCAAGATATGTTTCACCACATCAGGAATCGAGCGAATCTCTTGGGCATCATAGCGATCGCTCAACTCCAGAAAGATATCACTCATGACCCGCCAGAACTGTCCCAGGGCGCTGTAGTAGCAAGACATCCGCACTTGTTCGGGCAAGAAATCTGGGAAAAGGCGATGTAGTAGTGACAAGAGGGGGTTATTGCGGACTTTCGCCTGAATAGCTGCCTCCGCCGCCTGGGCGAACTCCTCGCTATCGAGATAAGTATCGACCCCGTTGCCTCCATGCCAGAGCATTGATCGCATACAGTATTCGGCATACTCGTAGTTGATGCGATCGTGCCACCAAAAGCGCAAGAGTTTCGAGAGGGTCACCTCACCATTGAAATACTTAAAGAAGGGAAACAGCACCAAGAACTGCTCCTGGGCAATATAAATCAGATTATTGGAGTAGGCATCAAGCACGACACCATAGCTTTTGAGAATCCCCACGACTTCCAAGACATTCTCTGGGGTGTCTTTGAGTAATGCCTGTCCCTGTTCCAGACGGTGGATATACTCGGCCAGGGGATGGTTTGAGGGAGCAATAGGAGTACTAACCATAGTTAATAATAGGGGCAAGAGGCAAGAGGCAAGAGAAAAGACGTAGGGGCGTACCCTTGTGGTCGCCCGAGGCAAGAGGCAAGAGGCAAGAGAACTTCGGTCATAGAGGATACGGAGAAGGGGAGGGGGGTATCTATTCCCTGTTCCCTGTTCTCTATTCCTCCCCTTTTGCCTCTAATTAGCTGAGGGAAACGGCGGTACATCTGCCGTTGAGGAGAGTTGAACGATCGCCACCGGGGGAACCAGTCGGGCTGCATCCGCATCACTCCAACGGACTAACCAGTTCGGTTGTACGCCAAACACCACTAACAAGATGGTGAGGACTAAAGCGGGAACGCGATCGCCCCATTGCACGGGGGGTAAGTTCATGACCGCATCCGAGAGACGGCCGAAGAACACCCGGTTCACCATCAGCAAGAAATAGACCGCCGTGAGACCGGTTCCCACCAAACATAAGAGAGTGGCCACAGGGAACACCGGGAAACTACCCCGGAAGACCAGAAATTCTGAGACAAATCCCACCATTCCGGGGATACCAGCACTGGCCATCACCCCCACAATCATCAAACTCCCGATAATCGGTAGGCCCCGTTCTGGGTTGAGTAGGCCACAGAGTTTATCGATATCCCGGGTTCCGGTTTTCTTGCCTACAACCCCCACCAGGAGAAATAACATGGCAGAGATGAGACCATGGCTGACCGATTGGGCGATCGCCGCCAACAGACTCAGGTGGGTTCCAGCGGCTGCCGCCAGGAGGATATAGCCCATATGAGCGATGGAGGAATAGGCCACCATCTTTTTCATATCCTGCTGAGAAATCGCCGTCAGGGCCCCATAGAGGACACTAATCACCGCAAAGATGACCAAAACTGGGGCAGCCACAGACCAGGCTTCCGGCAACATTCCCACACAGAAGCGCAGTAAGCCATAGGTTCCCAACTTCAACAACACACCGGCCAAAAGAACCGAAACCGAGGTCGAGGCTTCGACGTGAGCATCGGGGAGCCAGGTATGGAAGGGAAAGATGGGAATTTTGATGGCAAAGCCGATGAACAACCCCGTCAGCAAAATCAATTGACTGCTGATCGGTAACGTGCCGGGGGCTAAGACCGTATAGTCAAAACTAGAGGCCCCGCTGAGCCAGACTAAGCCTAAGAACGCTGCCAGAATAAAGATGCCGGAGGTGGCGGTGTAGAGAAGAAATTTAGTGGCCGCATAGTTGCGCCGGGCCCCGCCCCAAATGGCAATCAGGAGATAGAGGGGGATGAGTTCGAGTTCATAGAAGATAAAGAACAAGAGCAAATCCAGAGACAGGAAGGCCCCAGTGACGCTGAGATTCAGCACCAACATTAGGGAGTAGTAGAGGCGGGGCCGTTCCAGTTTGTCGGGACTACTGAGGATGGCGATCGCCGTCAGGAATTGGTTGAGAATAATCAGGGGCAGTGAGATGCCATCGACTCCCAGATGGTAACTTAGTCCCAGCCAATCGACCCAAGGCATTTGCTCGGTAAACTGCATCCCTCCTACCTGGGGGTCAAAGTTCAACATTAAGCTCAGGCTCAACCCCAAGATAATCGTTAACACCACGAAGCTGATGCTACGAAAGCGGGATGAGGGCAGTGATTGGGGCAGCAGCCAAATCAGTGTTGCCCCAATTAGGGGAATTAGGAGTAATGCACTCAACATGCGTAGTTTTTAAATGTAGGGGCAATCCCTTCTCGTCGGCGAGCGATCGCCGAACCGTGGTTGCCCAGTTCAAAGCACAATCGGTTAAACGGGATAAACGGGGCGTTTGGGACGGACTAAGGTCCCCACAGTGCCAAGAAGACGAGGATGCCCGTAGCAGCCAAAATGGTCAAGACATAGGATTGGGATTGACCGGAAATACTATATTTGAGGGCTTGACCGCTGAAAATGGCGACCCAACCGACTAGGTTGACCGCACCATCGACAACATAGCGATCGAAGCCCGAGGCTAAACGAGAAAAACCAGAGACAAAGGCGACTACGGTAACCCGGTAAACCCGATCAATATAAAAGTCGTAGGCCAGCAGATCCTGCCAGAAGCGTACTGATAGCTTCTGAGAACGGGCATTGGTGCGTTCTAGGGGGATCTGGCTGCCTACGATTAACCCCAGCACCCCGCTGACAATCAGTAGGGGGTTGCCAAATTGAATCAGGGGATTGTTGGAGAATGCCCAGGGGCCGTCCCAGGTCAGGAGCAACTGCCAATGTTGCAACATTAAAGGAACCAGTAGGGTCACCACAACCAGGGAAACCATGGGAACTGCCATGGTCCAGGGAGCCTCAGGGCTGCGACGACTTTTGGCTTGATGCTCTCCTAAGAAGACAGAACGGAAAACCCGAGTTAGGCTTACCGCGTTCAAGAAGTTGACCAACAACAGGATTAACACTAATCCGGGAGGCACTTCCTGAAAGCCATTCACCCAACGGCGAAACGTCCAAAACGTCCCCAGGGGTAAGATAGACACCAGCCCCGCAGACCCCACCACAAACGAGGTGGTGGTGGCGGGCATCCGTGACCAAAGACCGCCCATTTCGGTAATATTTTGGCTGTTCGTCCCCAGGATAATGGAGCCAACGCTAGAAAAGAGTAAGGCTTTGGCGATCGCATGGGTGAGCAGCAGGAGTAGGGCGATATCCACTTGTCCTAACCCGACGGCGATAAAGACTAATCCCATGTAGGCACTGGTGGAATGGGAGAGGGCCCGCTTCAGGTCAATTTGAGCCAGGCACATCAGGGAACTACCAATGGCGGTGATGGTTCCGATGATGATTAGGGCATCATAGACCACGGGGGATAGGGTAAAGACCGGTTGCAGACGAATCAGAACATAGGCGCCAGCGGAGACCACGACAGAGTTCCGCATGATGGAGGCAGGGCTAGGCCCTTCCATGGCTTCGTCCAGCCAGAGGTTGAGGGGAAATTGGGCACATTTACCGATGGGACCGGCGATGAGTCCTAACCCGAGCCATGTAGCAGTCCAGAAGGGTAAGGGATTGGTTTCAGCCCAGGCTTCGAGTTCACTGAAGGTTAAGCCGGTTCCATAGCTCGATAGGGCCACTAATCCCATCAGTAAGAGAATGTCCCCGACCCGTTTGGTTAGGAAGGCATCTCGGGCAGCGGTGACCACCAGAGGCTGTGCATACCAAAAGCCCACCAGGAGATAGGTGGACAGGGTGAGCATTTCTAGGAGACCGTAACTTAGAAGCAGGGAGTCACTGAGGGCGATGCCGCTCAGGGCCGCTTCAAAGAAGCCCATCAGCCCAAAGAAACGGGCCAGGGACCAGTCTTTTTCCATATAGCCTAGGGCATAGAGTTGAGAAAGGATACTGATACCGGTGACCAGTTCCATGGCCCCAAGACTAAGGGGGGAAATTTCGATAGCTAGAGATAAGTCTAAATTGGCGGCATTGAGCCAGGAGAATACCAGTTGCTGGGGGGGTTGTCCCCAACTTTGGAAATAGGCTGCGGACCCGTGCCCGAAGGCGACCAAGGTCATTAGTAGATTGAGGTAGGCGGCCGGACGAGACCCGGTGCGTCGAACCATGCCTACTGACCAGGGAAGGGTGAGGATAGCACCTATGAGTCCATATAACGGCACGAACCAACAGGTCTGTAGGAGAAAACCACTCATTTTATCGGGAGTTTTAGTACGTCTGACAACATCTTTAGTTTTGGGCTGAGCCGAAGGCGGGCAACCACGGCTCGGCTATCGCTCGCCGACCACGAGGGATTGCCCCCACGACGGAGGGTCGGGCGAAGGCGCTGGTGTTGGGCCGTCGTCCTTGGCATTCGCACAATAGAGAATTTTAGGCAACACAGCAATTATACGGCAGTGAGTCCGTGATCCCGCCATTGAATCTCCTGGCTGAGGGGCCTCTTGGAGGGTCGCTCTCTTCAGTTAACTTTTATTAAACTATCCGATTTGCAAATATCATCTTGCTTTATATTGTCAAAGGAGCCAAAGTTTCCTACTCTTTGTATTGGGATTGAATAATTTAGCCTTCCCCGTCAAAATTTTGCTGGACTGAAATTTCTGGCAAGCCCAGGGGTCAACCCCGTAGGCAGAGAAGCCAACAGTCATGTCGGAAGACATGGGCCTACGCGGTTTGGTCTGGAACTATCCTGGCAGCCAGAGGGTTTGTCGAGCCAAATTTTGGCACGTTCACTGGGGGTCGCCGAGAGCGATCGCCCTGTTACTTGCAGTTCAAGCGCGTCAAGCGTATTTTTTCAAGGAGCGATACTCGTCATGTCAATTGCGGTAGGAATGGTTGAAACCCTAGGGTTCCCGGCAGTGGTTGAGGCCGCTGACTCGATGGTGAAAGCCGCTCGGGTGACCCTGGTCGGTTATGAGAAAATTGGGTCGGGTCGGGTCACGGTTATTGTCCGGGGTGATGTATCGGAGGTGCAGGCGTCAGTATCCGCTGGGATTGATGCTGCTAATCGAGTCAATGGTGGACAGGTGCTGTCGACGCACATTATTGCCCGTCCTCACGAGAACTTGGAGTACGTTCTACCGATTCGCTACACCGAGGAAGTCGATCAGTTCCGAACCTACTAATCGAAGGAACCGAACGCCTGATCAGGACGTTGGCGGGCGATCACGCTGATGATCGCCTAGAGGGGTGACCCTTGCGTCCAGGGTCTAAGTTGGGATGATGATTTATTTCAGGAGTTAAAAAAACAATGTCAATTGCCGTAGGAATGATTGAAACCCTCGGGTTTCCGGCGGTGGTCGAAGCCGCTGATGCCATGGTCAAGGCCGCTCGGGTGACCCTGGTCGGATATGAGAAAATTGGTTCGGGTCGTGTGACGGTCATCGTCCGGGGCGATGTCTCGGAGGTGCAAGCGTCCATCTCGGCAGGAACCGATAATGTCAAACGAGTCAATGGCGGTGAAGTGCTATCGACTCATATTATTGCTCGTCCTCACGAGAACTTGGAGTATGTTCTCCCGATTCGCTATACCGAAGCGGTTGAGCAGTTCCGAGAGAGCATTGGTTCGCCTCGCTCCATAAACCGCTAAGCCAGCAGAGATAATGCAAATTGCCAGAGTCTGCGGAACCGTTGTCAGTAACCAAAAACTAGAGACCATGAGGGGGTTAAAACTCCTCGTGTTGCAACTCGTTGATGCTGAGGGGGAATTGCTCCCTGAGTATGAAGTAGCAGCGGATCTTGTCGGTGCTGGAACCGGAGAGTGGGTTCTATTCAGTCGCGGCAGTGCTGCTCGGGTTGAACCGGGCCGCCAAGGTTGTCCGATTGATGCACTAACGGTTGGCATTATCGATACTGTGAGCTTGGAAAACCGACAGGTTTATAACAAAAAAGATCGTTACTAATCGTGAACCGGTCGCAGCCTAGGAACTAAAGTTTTTAGCCGTTTTTGCCCCAGGTCTGTTTTGGCTCGGCCAAA
The DNA here is from genome assembly GCA_020386575.1 of Phormidium sp. PBR-2020. GTDB lineage: Bacteria > Cyanobacteriota > Cyanobacteriia > Cyanobacteriales > Geitlerinemataceae > Sodalinema. The sequence goes on from CP075902.1 coordinate 1,498,894, forward strand.
GGCAGGTTTGGGATCATTGAGTTGATTGAGGATCGAAATTCGTTATGGTTGTCCGCAAGCGCGCGGCTCCATCCCCCCAGCGGGAGCTTGCCGAACCCAAGATACATCGCACCGCCTATGTGCATTCGTTTGCTAACGTCATCGGCGACGTCACCGTCGGCGAAGGAGCAACGATCGCACCGGGGACCTCGGTTCGTGCTGACGCGGAGTCGCCGTTTTATATCGGCGACCACGCGAATATTCAAAATGGAGTCATCATTCAAGGGCTAAACGGTGCGACTGTTATGGGCGATCGCCAGCGTGAATACGCGGTGTGGATCGGTCGTAACAGTTGTGTGGCCCATTTAGCCTTGGTTCATGGTCCGGCATACATTGGGGACGATTGCTTCATTGGCTTTCGTTCGACGGTGTTTAATGCGCGGGTGGGCCAAGGTTCGGTGGTGATGATGCACACCCTGATCCAGGATGTTGAGATTCCTCCTGGGAAGTATGTGCCATCGGGATCGGTCATTACCACCCAAGCCGAGGCGGATCGGCTACCCGATGTACGACCGGTAGATCGGGATTTCGCACAGTATTTGCTTGAGGCGAATGTCGCATTGCAGCGAGGGGTCTCCTCATCCTCAAACCCAGAGGGTGAGTCTTCTGCGCGACAGCACAGCACTCGGGCAAATCGTAATGGTGACGGCAAGGACATCGCTGTATCTGAGGATACGTCAGTAGGGAGTATGAGTTTAAATAATGAAGTGACCGGGCAAGTGAAACGCTTGCTCCAACAGGGCTACAAAATCGGTATTGAACACGCCAATGCCCGCCGATTTAAAACCAAGTCTTGGCTTACGGCCGGGACCTTATCCAACACTCGCGCCGATGGTGCGCTCAGGGAAATCGAAACGATTTTGCGAGAGTATCAAGGGGAATATGTGCGTCTCATCGCCATTGACCCGGACGCGAAACGGCGCGTCACCGAAATGATTGTTCAGCGTCCCGGAGAAACCCCAAGTCTTGGCGGGGGCAGCTCCTCCGGGACTTCGTCATATCGTGCCAGTCGCGGTAATGGCGCTCGTCCAGCGGCTTCGGGATCTGGGGCCAGTTTGGATGCCAGTGCTGCTGATCAGGTGCGATCGCTCCTGCAATCGGGGTATCAGATTGGAGTGGAACGGGCCTCGGCTCGCCGCTTCAAAACCAAATCCTGGTTGACCGTAGGGACGTTATCGAGTTCTCCTCAAACGGCGATCTCGGAACTGAATCAGATTCTGGCCGAAGCCACGGGGGACTATGTGCAGTTGATTGGCATTGACCCCGCCGCTAAACGCCGGGTGGTCGAAGCCATTGTGCAACGGCCCGATGGCGTGACCCCCCCCAATAAAGGCGCGGTTGAGAAAGTCGCCGCCGTTACCAGTCAGGGGCCCAGCGCTCGCTCGGTCTCGGGTCAGGGATCTCTCGGTGGGGACACGGTGGAATTGGTGCGATCGCTGCTGTCTCAGGGCTATCGCATTGGCACAGAACATGCCACCCCGCGCCGCTTTAAAACCCAATCCTGGAAAACCTGCGCTCCGATTGAGTCCAAACAACTCAATCAGGTCCTGAGTCAACTCGAGGCCTGTGTCGCCGATCATGCCGGTGAGTATGTGCAGCTGATTGGTATTGACCCTAACGCCAAACGCCGGGTCAGTGAAACCATTATTCAGCGTCCTGGCTCTGAGAGTAATGGCAATGGTGCTGCCACGACCAGCGGCCGTAAAGGCTTTGGCGCCAGTGTGAACCAGTATCAGGCCCAGAAAAATGGCAATGGTCGTACTGTGACCAGTAGCCAACTTGAGCGCGATACCCTCGATCAGGTGCGATCGCTGCTGGCCCAGGGCTATCGCATCGGGACTGAACACGCTACAGCTCGACGGTTCAAAACCCAATCCTGGAAAAGCTGTTCCCCCATTGACAGCTCTCAAATGACGGACGTGGTTCCGGCCCTTGAGGCCTGCATGAAGGAACACAGTGGTGAGTATGTGCGTTTGATTGGCATTGACCCCAACGCCAAACGCCGTGTTCTAGAAACTGTGATTCAGCGCCCGTAAGGGATACAACAGATCATCTGAAGAGTGACATGGCAGTGTAACGACCGCCGATCGTGGGTCAGATGTCTTAACGCTGCCATCTCTTCTCCTTCAGTGAACTGATTAGGGACACCGGTTCACATCCGATTAACCTGTTCCCTGCGTTTGATAACCCGTGAGAACCCAATGCAACCGCTACCGATATCCCCCTTAGAGCGCGAGGATGTTTTCGTCAGTGGAGACGTCACCATTCATGCCAATGCGGCGATCGCTCCGGGAGTTGTTTTACAAGCGGGACCGAACGAGCGCATCGTCATTGCCGATGGGGTTTGTCTGGGGTTAGGTGTTGTGATTCATGCTCACAAAGGCAATATTTGTATTAAGGCGGGGGCTAACTTAGGGGCTGGAGTCTTGATGATCGGAGCCTGTACCGTTGGCCCGTATGCCAGTATTGGCGCCGCTTCGACAATTATTAATCAGGATATTGCGGCCGATGATGTGGTCGCGGCGGGGACGGTTCTGGGCGATCGCAGTCGCTCTCACGAGGCCAGCCACCAGGAGACCTCTACACCTGATCCCCCCGCTTCAGAGATGCCCTCTCCCTGGGATAACGAGGCTTCTGGGTCCTCCGTAACGCGCGAAGACCGGGGGCCGACCACGCTCGACCCTGACTCAGGGACTGATGCCAATATAGATGCCTCGCCGGCCGCCGACTCCGGGACAACGGAGTCTCCCCCAGCTTCACAAGAGGCGGCGTCCTCCGACCCTGACCCTGACCCATCCGTCCAAGCATCAGACAAGCCGATTGACTCCAATCCCCCGGTCGTCAAGCGACTGATTTATGGACAAGTTCATCTGAATCAGATGTTAACAACTCTGTTTCCTCACGCTCAGCATTTGAAATCCCCTTCTAACCCCAACACCGCTCATCCCTCAGAGTCATCCTAGGGGATAAAATCCAGAATTTTGACGATGATTTGACCCTGAGCTATCTAAATATCTAGAACACTTCCGGCGATCGATTCCGATATCCTGATTTAGGTCAATCCCTCTCCCTGACTCCTGTCGTTTCCTAGACAGGGGGGGGGAGGGTTGACTTTTTTTTTCTTCAAAATCTGTCAGATTTCTTTACATCGAGACAGGCATTAGTCAAACTAATCAGCCTCCCCAAAAATTGCAATGGGGATAGCTCGAAAAATCAGTCAACTCTTAAAAAAAAAGGATCCGATCCGTGATAGGATCTCTTTTGGTAAGGAAACATTCAATCCGAACTGTTGGCTTCATAAACTTCCCACGTCAAACGCGCAAAATTAACGCGAGAAAAAAATTCGACTGCGTTTCCGAAACGAAGCGTCGGCCGAGTTAAGCCTTTCGCCGACGTTGTTGGTTGCCTGGGTACTGGTTCCTAACCCAGCACTGACTCGCGCAAGCGGGAAGTGACCTCAACCGATCTCACCGCCGATCGCACTCATGCTACTCGCCTATCGGGTCTTACATGAGTGCAAACAATCCAGACGTTCGAGACGACATCTTGTCGTGGCAGTCTTGAGAAGGAAGCGTGTAGATAGTTGTTAATTATACGAAACCCTGATACCCAAGGAGAAAGCGAGGAATATGGTACAAGCGAAAGCTGGATATAAAGCAGGTGTGCAGGACTACCGCCTGACCTACTACACCCCTGACTACACCCCCAAAGACACCGACCTGTTGGCATGTTTCCGCATGAGTCCCCAACCCGGTGTTCCGGCTGAAGAAGCCGCTGCTGCTGTAGCCGCAGAATCGTCCACCGGAACCTGGACCACGGTGTGGACTGACGGACTGACTGACCTCGATCGCTACAAAGGTCGTTGCTACGATATCGAGTCCGTCCCTGGCGAAGACAACCAGTACTTCTGCTTCGTCGCCTACCCGATGGATCTGTTTGAAGAAGGCTCTGTCACCAACATCCTCACCTCCATCGTTGGGAACGTCTTCGGGTTCAAAGCCCTCAAAGCCCTGCGCTTAGAAGATATCCGCTTCCCGGTTGCCCTGGTTAAAACCTTCCAAGGTCCCCCCCACGGCATCACCGTTGAGCGGGACAAATTGAACAAATACGGTCGTCCTCTGCTCGGTTGCACCATTAAACCGAAATTGGGTCTGTCCGCTAAAAACTACGGTCGCGCCGTCTATGAATGTCTGCGCGGTGGTTTGGACTTCACCAAAGACGACGAAAACATCAACTCTCAGCCTTTCATGCGCTGGCGCGATCGCTTCTTGTTCGTTCAAGAAGCCATCGAGAAAGCTCAGGCTGAAACCAACGAAATCAAAGGTCACTACCTCAACGTGACCGCTCCCACCGTTGAGCAAATGATGCAACGGGCCGAATTCGCCAAAGAAATCGGCACCCCCATCATCATGCACGACTTCCTCACCGGTGGCTTCACCGCCAACACCACCCTGGCTCGTTGGTGCCGTGACAATGGTTTGCTGCTGCACATTCACCGTGCCATGCACGCCGTCATCGACCGTCAGAAAATCCACGGGATTCACTTCCGGGTTCTGGCAAAATGTCTGCGCCTGTCGGGTGGTGACCACCTCCACTCCGGTACCGTCGTCGGTAAACTCGAAGGGGAAAAAGGCATCACCATGGGCTTCGTTGACCTGATGCGTGAAGACTTCGTCGAAGAAGATCGCTCTCGCGGTATCTTCTTCACCCAAGACTGGGCCTCTATCCCTGGCGTTATGCCCGTCGCCTCCGGTGGGATTCACGTTTGGCACATGCCGGCGTTGCTGGAAATCTTCGGTGATGACTCCTGCTTACAGTTCGGTGGTGGAACCCTCGGACACCCCTGGGGTAACGCGCCTGGTGCAACCGCTAACCGGGTTGCTCTCGAAGCTTGTGTTCAAGCCCGTAACGAAGGTCGTGACCTCATGCGTGAAGGTGGCGACATCATCCGCGAAGCGGCTAAATGGTCTCCTGACTTGGCCGTGGCTTGCGAACTTTGGAAAGAAATCAAGTTCGAGTATGAAGCGGTTGATACTCTCTAATCCCGCTTAAGTTGCTAGTGGTAAGAGCGACCCGTTACTTAAGGAGCGCTCATGACCGCTAGTCCAACTCTGCCAAGGCGTTTCGGGAAGGATAAAGCCTAGATGTATCCGAAAAAAGTCGCCAACGATACGGCCAAGGTGCTGCAAAGTTACCTGACCTATCAAGCGGTTCGGACGATTATCGAGCAGCTTTCAGAAACTAATCCTTCCCTCGCCCTTTGGCTCAGTGAGTATTCTTCGGGGAATCGCGTTCAGGATGGTGAGGCGTATTTACAGGGCTTGATGCAGGAGAATAAAGAACTCATGCTACGAGTCTTGACGGTGCGCGCTCATCTGGCGGAGTCGATTTTGGAGTTGTTGCCAAGTATGGTGATGGCCCAAATTGAGCAGTCCAACACGGACCACCGCCGCCAACTCCTAGAACGCTTGACCCGAACGGCTGAACCTAGCTCACCCTCACCTGCCTCAACTTCGGGAGACGACTCACCGCCTCCGGAGTCTGGGAGTCAGGATGTCCCTGATTAAGATCATTTGTCACAGAACAAGGAGTCATTTCTGATGAAAACCCTGCCTAAAGAGCGTCGTTACGAAACTCTGTCCTATCTTCCCCCTCTGACTGACCAACAAATCGTCAGCCAGATCCAATATATGTTCGACCAAGGTTTCATTCCTGCGGTTGAATTTGAGGAAAATCCTCTACCCACTGACCACCACTGGACTATGTGGAAACTGCCTCTGTTCTCCGCCTCCACGCCTCAAGATGTGTTGAGCGAAGTTCGTGAGTGCCGTTCTGAGTACTCCAACTGCTACATCCGTGTGGTGGGTTTCGACAACATCAAACAATGCCAAACGGTGAGCTTCATCGTTTACAAACCCGGCCAAGGCATCGGTCGCTACTAAGTCGCTCCGGTGTCATGACGATCTAGCATTGGGATAATGTCCTGATGCGATCGTTAGCGGCTAGGATCTAGCCTTGATTACAATCGCCCCCCGACCATCGTTTGGGTTCAGGGGGCGTTTTGTCATGGAGTTTCTCCCATTGATGGGGCTGATGGGGTGGGCGATCGCAGACAATCCACTCGCCATGAGAGATAATGGACGATAGGAGTTCGCGAGTCCCGTCTTATGGTGTCCCCCCCAAATTCCTAAAATTACGATTGGCAATGGAACGGCGGGAACAGGTGATGGAACATGAATGGGAACTTCTGTTGCAGGTTCATCAAAATCAGACAAAGCCGAGGGCGTTGTTTTCTAGGAATGAGTCTGGGGGTTAAGGCGATGAATGTTGAGGAATTGATTAGCTGGGATGAGGCAGAACTTGAACCCGAAAGTCAGGAGGAGGTTCTGAGGCTGTTGTTACGGGCGATCGCCAACAATGAGGGAGCCGGCTGTTTTTTTGTGCAAGCCTCGCCACAGGAAGGGGAAACAGTTTTACAGCGGCTTAAATCTCAGTTTCGGCGTGTTTCAGTGTTAGATCTCGATCGCCAGTCACAGTCGTTATATTCCGAGGCGATGGAACGTTGGCAACGGGAAAAGTTTGATGTTTTAGTGGTTCGTGGTTTAGATCAAGCCATTTTAGGCTATGAAGATGCGAAACGGGCCTTGGGTTGGGAAACTCAGGATTTACATCAATATGATCCTCGGGATCTTCCAGCAATTCTCAGTCATTTGAATCAGGTGCGTGAATGCTGGTGGGACAATTTACGAACCGCCGTGGTGTTTATTGTTCCTCCCTTTGTGATTCGTTATTTGATTTTGCGATGTCCAGATTTTTATGACTGGCGGGTGGGAACGTTTGTATTGCCAAAAGGGGGGATTTTTTGCCACTAAGTCTAGTGTTTTAAGCTGCTATAAATTTTTCTCATTACCCTAAAGCTTGAAGACCCGGGAAAGAATGTTTTTAAATTTGCACAAACGCCTGATGTTCCGAAGATTGCAACCCCGCCTGTAGAGTCGTTAAAACAGCCGCCAGGTTATTTTGCAACAGTTGCGGCCGATTCAGCCATAACCCCGGAAAAACACGACTGCGGAGAATCCCCTCATCATCCGGGGTGAGAGACTGATAAACCCCCTCATCCAGATAAAACCAATCGAGTTTTTCATCAAAGATTTGCCAAACCAGATATTCCTGAACCCCATTGCGTCGATACACCCGTTTTTTGTCTCCCAAATCGATCGCCGCACTACTGGCTGCAATTTCAACCACCAGTTCCGGCGCACCTTGAATATAGCCCTCTTGACTCAGTTGAGAACTCCCCCCAGGGATTAGCAACACGCCATCGGGTTGAAACTCATTGTCGGAGTCGAGGCGAACGGTGGGTTCAATCCCCATCGCTGTGGCGGGGGTAGCGGACTGGTAAACTCCTAACCAGGTAATGAGACAGCCATGGGGTTCGGCATGAGTGGTAAACCGTAGCGGCGAGGCCATATACACAACTCCTTCAACTAATTCGGCCTTCTGATGCTGAGGCATCGCCGCGTAACGTCGCTCAAATTCTCGGTAGCTGAGGCGATCGCCGTTTTCTAAGGGTGGACCAATCTGAGTCTGAAGTACCATGGTGGTTCTGAAGTCCTAGACTGGGGACTATTCTATTATGGCAACTGACGCATCGAGGCGAAGGGAGAGTCCACCGAGACCTCCCAGCAATTCTCATTTTGACCCGCATCTTGTCCAAGATGCCCAATCTTGAACGAAGGAATGGGGCTTGCAAGAATCACTATTGAGAGGATTCTCAATAATTTGAGGCAAGATTCCCATAATGAGAATTGCTGGTGACATCCAGATTGAGGCTCAAGCTGCCGTGTTGGGTAGTCCTATTTCCTAAAGGATAGAGAATAATCAGGCTTTGCCAGAAGCGTACAACAGAAAGCTACCAGTTTGAGGCTATTTTTCTCTGTACCTTTACGAAAATCCACCACCTAGTTTTAGTGTTGCATCCGAAAGCATGGCTACCCAACGTTAGACGGTGCCCCGCGAAAAGCTAAACAACGAGCGGCAACTGTGCGATCGTCACTAATCCGCCTTGAACTGTATCAACTTGCAACCGATAACCGCGCAACATGTTCATTCCGAGCAATGGCTCTGTCTCTGCTGCGTTAATCTCGATTTCTCGATACTGCCCGCCCCAAATCACCATCGCATCGTAAATATCAAACAAAACTTCGCTGCCATCGCCCAAAGTTGCTCGATCGCGGTAACTCCAAGACAACTCAAGCTCTGTAATCAGAGAAATTGGAAGACTCAAGAACCCCGTAAACCCAGTATCAATTACAGCAGTAATGGATTTCAGTTTATCGTTGTTTCTCACGACGACGGGAAGCATCGCCTCATAGTTCTGATTAACGTAACCCCGCACCATCATATAGCAGTCCTAAATCAGTTATAACAGGTATAATGTAAAGATAAGACTCGACCCAGAAGGAGGCATTCAGAAAACATCATGACCATTATCACTGAACTAGATGATTTCATCAACACCAGTTCAAATACTCAAGAAGTCAAAAGAGCCTTGGCTGTTAAGATGATTTTAACAGGAACATCTTCTCATGAAATTGAAAACCTATTACAAGTATCTCATAGTTTTATTAGCAAGTGGAAAAATCAAGCTCTTTTTCATGGGGTAGGCAGCTTAAAACTTCAATATAAAGGAAGTAAAAGTTACCTCAATGCTTCCTCAAAAGCTAAGGTAATTGAATGGCTAAGGCAGCAACCTTATTTAAGAACCGGGGATTTAAAACGACATTTAGATCAGGAATATGGAGTGGTTTATGCTTCAGATCAAAGCTACTATGCTTTGTTCAAATCCGCTAAAATAAGCTGGAAGAAATCTCAGAAAAAGAATCCAGCAAAAAATGAAGAACAAGTCAAAGCAAAAAAAAAGAAATTCAAAATAAACTCAAAAAATGGGAACCCGAAATAAAAGCTGGAAAGCTTGCGGTGTTTATGATTGACGAATGTCATCTTCTTTGGGGAGACCTCTTGGGTTATGTTTGGGGACGAACAGATATTCGGATTGAAATTCCTATTAAAAATCAAAAAAATAGACAAACTTATTATGGGGCATTAGATTATCAAAATCAGGAATTCATTGTCGAAGAATATTCCAGCGGCAATACGGAAAACACCATAGATTTCATAAAACATTTACGAAAACAAAGACCGACAAAAAGAATTGCCATTTTTTGGGATGGCGCTAGTTATCATAAATCTCAAGAATTTAAAGAATATTTAAAACAAGTAAATGGAGAGTTGTTAGAAGATGAATGGTTAGTTCATTGCACTACCTTTGCTCCAAACGCCCCCGAGCAAAACCCGGTGGAAGATCTTTGGTTACAAGCTAAAAACTTTATTCGGCAGTTTTATCATTTATGTGATTCATTCAAGACAATAAAAGGGCTATTTAAGTTTTTTGCTGATGGTCAAATATTTAATTTCCCCAAACTGTTCTATTATGGAATTTTGCCACAACTGATTTAGGGCTGCTATAGAGCATCTTTCAAGCTCCGTGCGCCAAAACGATGAACGGCACGATAGCCAATCCGAATGACCCAAGGTTGAGCATCAGGCACTCGCTCATAAAGTCGTCGAGTCGCAGTCATCGTATCGTCAGCAAGCTCAAAGTCTCCAGTTTCGATGTCGATCGCAACAATCTTGCCATGATTGCCTTCCTCGACTTGCGATCGCACCTGAGATTCATAGATCTCATCACCACGGCGAGCAAATTCCTCTTTGCTGTAACGGGGTTGTCGAACTGTCATTAGTCTGACCTACTCTTAACTTTTGCTGTCTCAAGTATAGCTTGAGGTATCCCCACCATAAATCTAATCGGTTGATTGACGACGGGGGTAACGCTACCCCCTTTTTTGTTCACCCTTCTTAGACTAAACGTTTACACTATCAAAAACCCTAAAAAATGGCATTGTTAAGATTACGATATCAAAAACCCTAAAAAATGGCATTGTTAAGATTACGATCGCACAAACGCCTGATGTTCCGAAGATTGCAACCCCGCCTGTAGCGTATTGAGAACAGCAGCGAGGTTATTTTGCAACAGTTGCGGCCGATTCAGCCATAACCCCGGAAAAACACGACTGCGGAGAATCCCCTCATCATCCGGGGTGAGAGACTGATAAACCCCCTCCTCCAGATAAAACCAATCGAGTTTTTCATCAAAGATTTGCCAAACCAGATATTCCTGAACCCCATTGCGTCGATATACTCGTTTTTTGTCTCCCAAATCGATCGCCGCACTACTGGCTGCAATTTCAACCACCAGTTCCGGTGAACCTTGAATATACCCCTCTTGACTCAGTTGAGAACTCCCCCCAGGCATCAGCAACACACCATCGGGTTGAAACTCATTGTCGGAGTCGAGGCGAACCGTGGGTTCAATCCCCATTTCCGTGGGTGGGGTTGCCATCTTATAGGTCCATAACAATCCCATCAAATCGGCGTGAGGCTTAGCATGAGTCGTAAACCGTAGCGGCGAGGCCATATACACTACTCCTTCAACTAATTCGGCTTTCTGATGCTGAGGCATCGCCGCATAACGTCGCTCAAATTCCCGGTAGCTAAGGCGATCGCCGTTTTCTAAAGGCGGATAAGTCTGAGTCTGAAGTACCATGGTGGTTCTGAAGTCCTAGACTGGGGACTATTCTATTATGGCAACTGAGTCGTCCAGGCTAAGGGAAGATCAGGCGTAAACGCTTCATAATCCTGACCCTTTCCCGAAATCCGGTATAGTTGGGAAGGCGCAGACTGTGCCGAAGTGTTATCGAGTTAAAGGGTTCAGCCGTGGCGATCATTGCAATTGCCAGTCCGAAAGGAGGCGTAGGAAAAACCACCTCCACTATCGCACTGGGCGGATTACTTGCCCAAACCCAGAGATGTCTTGCGATTGACCTAGATCCACAGGGCAATCTGACCATGGGATTTGGCATTGAGATGGAAAAAGAACAAATCGGCAGTTACGACGTGATGACGCGTCAGGAAACCCCCGCAGAACCGATTTTAGAGACGTATATCGGCCTGGATATTTTGCCCACCGATAGCACCCTGGCGAAGGCTGAAAACGAAATTTCTGAAGATCCCAAACGCTTCTTTATCCTTAAAGAACAGTTACAAACACTTCAAGGTCGCTACACCAACATTCTCATCGACTGTCCCCCCAATTTAGGGTTGCTGACACTTAACGCCCTGGCGGCGGCGGATGCGGTGTTGGTTCCGGTGCAATGTCACTATTACTCCTTGCGGGGACTCGATCGCCTCTTTGATGAAATCTCCGATATCCGCAAAACCTATAATTTGCGACTGCGACTGTTGGGGGTGTTGCCGACGATGGCGGAAAATACCCTGATGACGCGGCGAGTCTTGGATGAACTGAAGAAACGGCATCATCAGGTGACGATTTTCAAGCCAGTTCCCAAATCCATCCAATTCGCCGAAGCCAGTTTTGTCGGCCAACCCATCCACCGCTTCAGCCGTAACCGCAAACTGATTGAACCCTATGAACGGGTGATTCGGGCGATCGCCCCCCAAACCCAGAAAACCCCTAACGAACATCTGCTTTAACAAATCCTCGGTAACTGTTCCCCACTTAATAGATCCACCGTTCGCAGGGACCCAATCTCACTCATCATGGTAACGGGGGGAGTTGTGGTGTCTGTGACGACGCCAATCTCAGCGGCCCCCTCTCCTAAACTCTCTAACGCCGCCTGGACTTGATTGGGGGGAACAATCGCGATAAAGCGGCCCTCATTGGCTAGATAGAGGGGGTCAAAGCCAAGAATTTCACAGGCCCCCTGGACATCATCCCGCACGGCGATCGCCCTCTCATCGAGACGAATCCCCAAATTAGCCGCCACCGCAATCTCATTCAAGGCACTGGCCAAGCCACCTCGGGTTAAATCCCGCAGACAATGCACCTCAATCCCTGCTTCCAACAGGGCCAACACCTCCGCCGCCACGGGGGCCAAATCACTTTCAATGGCCGTGTCAAACATTAACCCCTCTCGCACCGCCATAATGGCAATGCCATGACGGCCAATGTCACCATTTACTAACACCACGTCTCCCACCTGGACTTGAGTGGGGGAAATTGGGCGATCGCCCGTCACCACTCCCACGCCAGCGGTATTAATAAAGATGCCATCTCCCTTACCGCGATCGACGACCTTCGTGTCTCCTGTAACAATTTGTACCCCTGCTTTCTCAGCCGCCGCCGCCATGGATTGCACCACTTCCCAGAGAATCGACATGGGGAGGCCTTCCTCTAAAATGAACCCCGCCGTTAGGTATTGAGGTCGGGCCCCCGCCATAGCCAAATCATTGACTGTGCCATAGACGGCCATCGACCCAATATCGCCACCGGGGAAGAACAAGGGATGAACCACATAAGAATCAGTCGTTAAGGCAATGCGATCGCCCTCTAGGTTCAACGTCGCCGCATCATGCTGCACCTGGTCCGCAGAGCCAAATGCGGGCAGAAAGACCTGATTAATCAGTTGCTGCATCAATCGTCCTCCCCCCCCATGGGCCAATAAAACATGGGGATATTGCTGAATTGGTAGGGGACAGGACAGGGATGTGACGTCAAAATCACTCATCTGCTTAATATTTTTTTATATACAAATCTTATTTATCGTAACAAACAAATAGAGAGGATTTTTGTAAATTAACTTAAGTTTTGGTTGATTTTCTTCCATATACTGCTCACAATAGATGCAGTTCTAGTCGTTACGTTCAAGGAAGAAAAACAACACGTGTGTTACTTAAGCTATTCTTAAAGATTTCCTAATCTTTCCGTTAAAAAACAGTAGCACAGATAGCTGATTTCTACAGCCAACCCTGAGAGCGATCGCGCCAAGACTCGAACCTACGCTCCATCCGCTCCCGAGGGCGATCGCCCCACTCCCACCGCAACCTGAGGAAACACGAATGACTGCCACCCGTACCTCACCCCCAGCGAAATCTAGCGAAAAAGCCAAAACCCAAGACGGCAAACCCGATAAACGCTTCAAAGTTCTAGACATCACCATGAAGCGCAACCAATATCGACAGGATGCGCTCATCGAAATCCTCCACAAAGCGCAAGAGGCCTTTGGTTTTCTAGAAGAAGATGTCCTAAGCTACATTGCCCATAAACTGCAGCTGCCCCTCTCCCAAGTCTACGGCGTTGCCACCTTCTACCATCTCTTCTCCCTCAAACCCAGCGGGGCCCATACCTGCGTCGTCTGTCTGGGAACCGCCTGCTACGTCAAAGGCGGCGGCGACATCCTCAAAGCCGTTGAAGGGGACGTGGGTATTGCCGCCGGTGAAACCACCGAAGACGGGCAAGTCTCCATCGTCACCGCTCGTTGCATTGGGGCCTGTGGCATCGCCCCAGCCGTCGTCTATGACGGCAAAGTCGCCGGCCAGCAAACCCCCGAACAAACCTGCGATCGCATTCATGGTTGGAAACAAGCAGACAGCTAACCCCACCTCCCCAGCCAGTACGACATCCTTAATGATTAACCGCCATGGAACGAGCTGAACTCCTCGAACAGGCTACCGTAGCCAAACAAGCCCAAAAACGCATCCGCCTCCATTGTTGCACCTCCACCGGTTGCCAAGCCTCCCAATCCCTCGACGTTAAAAAACAACTCGACGCCGCCATCAAAACCCACAACCTTGGCGATACCGTTGAAGCCGTTGGCGTTGGCTGCATGGGGTTCTGTGGCCAAGGGCCGATGGTAGAAATCGAAGACGCCGACTCCCCAGCCGAGAAAAAACACTATCAAAAAGTCACCCCCGAACAAGCCGAAAGCATCATCGGCAGCCTCAACGGTTCTGGCGAGGCCGAGGCCATCCAAGGAGATCCCAACCATCCCTTCTTTAGCCGCCAACTCCTCATCGTCCGCGAACATAGCGGCCGCATCGATCCCGAACGCATCGACGAATATCTAGCCGTCGGCGGCTACCAAGCCTTGCATCATGCCATCTATGAAATGACCCCGGCTGAGGTGGTGCAAGAAATCACCCAATCAGGACTGCGGGGACGAGGGGGTGCAGGCTATCCCACCGGCTTAAAATGGGCCACCGTCGCCAAAATGCCCCCCGGACAGAAATACATCATCTGTAACGCCGACGAAGGCGATCCTGGGGCGTTTATGGATCGCAGCGTCCTCGAAAGTGACCCCCACCGTATTTTAGAAGGGATGGCGATCGCAGGCTATGCCGTTGGCGCAACCCAAGGCTACATCTACGTTCGCGCCGAATATCCCCTAGCCATCACCCGCCTGCAAAAAGCCATCCAGCAAGCCAAACGCAAACATTGCCTGGGGGCGCAAATCTTCGACTCCCCCGTCGATTTCACCATTGAAATCCGCGTCGGGGCCGGGGCCTTCGTCTGTGGCGAAGAAACCGCCCTCATCTCCTCCGTCGAAGGGGGACGAGGCAATCCCCGTCCTCGGCCTCCCTATCCCGCCGTCTCAGGATTACACGGCTGTCCGACGCTCATCAACAACGTCGAAACCCTGGGCAACATCTCCCCCATCATCCGCAATGGGGCCGAGTGGTTCGCCGGCATTGGCACCGAACGCAGCAAAGGGACCAAAATCTTCTCCCTCACCGGCAAAATCCGCAACAACGGACTGATTGAAGTTCCCATGGGCATCACCCTGCGGCAAATTGTCGAAGAAATGGGCGGTGGCGTTCCCGGCGGGAACAGCGTCAAAGCCATCCAAACCGGTGGCCCCTCCGGCGGTTGCATTCCAGACCGGGAACTCGACACCCCCGTTGACTACGACTCCCTGCGAGAACTCGGGTCAATGATGGGGTCTGGTGGCATGGTGGTGATGGATGACGACACCAGTATGGTGCAAGTGGCCCAGTTTTATATGGAGTTTTGCCGGGGTGAAACCTGTGGTAAGTGCATCCCCTGTCGCGCCGGAACCGTACAGATGTATCAACTCCTCACCAAACTCCTAGACGAGAAAGCCACCAAACGGGATCTAGATAAACTCAAAGAACTCTGCGGCATGGTTCAAGCCACCAGTCTCTGTGGTTTAGGCCAAACCGCCCCCAACCCCGTCCTAAGTACCCTGCATTACTTTGAACAAGAGTATCTGGAGTTACTACAACCCGATCCCATAACCCTAGCCGCCAACAGCCGAGGCTAACCCCCTCTTGCCTTTTGCCTCTTGCCTTTTGCCTCTTGCCTTTTGCCCCTTGCCTTTTGCCCTATTAACCTATGTCTGTCGTCACCCTCAAAATCAACGATATCGACGTGGCTGCCGAAGCCGGTAAAACCGTCCTCGATGCGGCACGCGAAGCGGGAATCCGCATTCCCACCCTCTGCCATCTCGATGGCGTCTCCGATGTGGGCGCCTGTCGTCTCTGTTTAATTGAAATCAAAGGGATTCCCAAACTCCTCCCCGCCTGCGTCACGGAAGTGGCCGAGGGGATGGACGTCACCACCCACACCCCCCAGTTGGACGAGTATCGCCGCATGACCGTGGAAATGCTCTTTTCCGAGGGAAATCATGTTTGCGCCGTCTGTGTCGCCAACGAGAACTGTGAATTGCAAGATGTGGCGATCGAAGTGGGGATGGATCACAGTCGCTTTACCTATCGCTTCCCGGAACGGGGGGTTGATATCTCCCATCCCCAATTTGGCATTGACCATAACCGCTGTATTCTCTGCACCCGTTGCGTGCGCGTCTGTGATGAAATCGAAGGCGCTCATGTTTGGGATGTCGCTGGACGTGGTGCAGCGGCGAAGGTGATTACGGGGTTAAATCAACCCTGGGGTGATGTCGATGCTTGCACCGCTTGCGGCAAATGTGTGGATGCTTGCCCCACGGGGTCGATTTTCCGTAAGGGAAGTACGGCTTCGGAACTCGATCGCGATCGCGGCAAACTGGAATTTTTAGTCAAAGCACGGGAAGAAAATCAATGGACACGGTAAACAAGAAAGTAAAACTGGCAACGATTTGGCTAGCGGGCTGTTCCGGCTGTCATATGTCTTTCCTGGACTTGGACGAATGGCTGTTTGAAGTGGCCAAGTTCGCCGATATTGTCTATAGTCCCGTTGCTTCGGATATCAAGGACTATCCCGAAGATGTGGATGTCTGTCTAGTGGAAGGGGCAGTGGCCAATGAGGAAAACCTGGAACTGTTGTACAAAGTTCGCCAACGCACCAAGTTTGTCATTTCCTTCGGGGACTGTGCGGTAACGGCCAACGTCCCAGCGATGCGCAATATGTTAGGGAGTTCTGAACCGGTTCTCAAACGCTGCTACCTAGAACTCGGGGACAAAACTGCTCAATTGCCCCACGAACCAGGGATTGTCCCAGAATTGCTCGATCGCGTCCGCCCAATTCATGAGTTGGTGGAGATTGACCTATTTATCCCCGGTTGTCCTCCGTCCGCCCCTCGCATCCAAGCGGCGATCGAACCGCTGCTGAAAGGGGAACAGCCCGTCATGGAAGGGCGATCGATGATTAAGTTCGGCTAACCACAGCCATCCCCTCCCAAGAGAGGCCAGAGGTGGGTTCTGCGTCTTACCTTGTCCCCCTTTTGCCTCTTGCCTTCTTCCCCCTACTGCCTACTGCCTACTGCCTACTGCCTTCTTTCTATTCCCTGTTCCCTATTCCCTATCCCCCTAACGCCATGAGTAAAACTGTTGTTATTGATCCCGTCACCCGCATCGAGGGTCATGCCAAAATTTCCATCTTTCTCAACGATGCTGGAGATGTAGATGACGCTCGTTTCCATGTCGTAGAATTTCGCGGCTTTGAGAAATTCTGTGAAGGTCGTCCCATGTTTGAGATGGCCGGCATTACCGCCCGTATTTGTGGAATTTGTCCCGTCAGCCATCTTCTCGCCGCTGCCAAGACGGGCGATAAAATCCTAGCGGTGCAAGTTCCCCCAGCCGGAGAAAAACTGCGGCGATTGATGAATTTGGCCCAAATCATCCAATCCCATACCCTGAGTTTCTTCCACCTCAGTAGTCCTGATTTCCTCTTGGGATGGGATAGTGACCCCGCCAAACGCAATGTCTTCGGCTTAATGGAGGCCAATCCCGATTTAGCCCGCGCGGGGATTCGGCTGCGTCAGTTTGGACAGACGGTGATTGAACTGTTGGGGGCCAAGAAAATCCATGCCGCTTGGGCGGTTCCCGGTGGGGTGCGATCGCCCCTATCGGAAGAGGGCTTACAATGGATTCGCGATCGCCTTCCCGAATCCCGCCAAACCATCGAAACGGCCCTAGGCCTGTTCAAACAACTCCTCGACAACACCCTAAAAGACGAAATCGATATCTTCGGACAATTCGACTCTCTCTTTATGAGTCTCGTCGCCCCCGATGGAACCTGGGAACATTACGGCGGTCATATTCGCTTCGTCGATAGTCAGGGCAATATCGTTGCCGACGGCTTGCGGGAAGAGGACTATCAAGACTTTCTCGATGAAGCCGTCGAACCCTGGTCCTATCTCAAATTCCCCTATTACAAACCCATGGGCTATCCTGATGGGATGTATCGCGTTGGCCCCTTAGCGCGGTTGAACGTGTGCGATCGCATGGGAACCCCCGACGCCGATCGCGAATTACAAGAATTTCGCCAACGGGCAGGCGGCCGCTGTGCCACCTCCTCCTTCATGTACCACTACGCCCGTCTCCTAGAGGTTCTCGCCTGTATCGAACGCATCGAACAGTACGTAGACGACCCAGATTTGTTGTCCTCCCGTTGTCGCGCCAAAGCCGAAATTAACAACCTCGAAGGAGTCGGAGTCAGCGAAGCCCCTCGCGGAACCCTATTTCATCATTACAATGTAGACGAGAACGGTCTGATTGAGAAAGTCAACCTAATCATCGCCACGGGACAAAACAACCTGGCCATGAACAAAACCGTCACCCAGATTGCCCAACATTACATCCATAACAACGATGTCGCCGAGGGCTTTCTCAACCGAGTCGAAGCCGGAATCCGCAACTTCGACCCCTGTCTCAGTTGTTCGACTCACGCCGTGGGCCAAATGCCCCTCCATATCGAACTTCTCGCCCCCGACAAAACCGTCATCAACACCATCTACCGCGACTAATCCCCAGGGGGGCGTTCCAGCCCGTAGGGGCACCTCTTGCTAGGGCAAGCCCCTTGCAGATTGCCCCTACGTGGTTTCTGGGCGACCGCAAGGGTACGCCCCTACGTCTTTTCTCTTTTCTCTTTTCTCTTTTCTCTTTTCTCTTGCCTCTTGCCTCTTGCCTCTTGCCCCTTGCCTCTTGCCTCTTGCCCCTTGCCCCTTGCCTCTTGCCTTTTTCCCCATGCCCAAAGAAAACCTCTACCTCTGTATGGGGTCAGCCTGTCACCAGTTGGGGGTGTACGAAGTTCTCCCCCGGCTGCAATCCCTAATCAAGGACTATGACCTCGAAGACACCGTAGAACTCAAAGGTTCCTTTTGCCTAGAAACCTGTAGCTACGGCATTGTCATGAAATTTCAAGAGGAGCATTTCGTGGATATCAACCCGCAAAATATCGAAGAAAAATTCCTCAGCGAAATTCTCCCCACCATCCAAAAGACCCTAGAAGAAAATCCCTCCCCCTCCTAACCTCCGTGTCCTCTGTGACTCTGTGGTTCCCCCTCCTCTCCTCTTCAACCATGCAAGAACAAACCCAAAACCATATCTGGCGACTCCTCTGGGAATATGACCCCAATGGACTCATCGCCGTCGATTCCAACTTCACCATTGTTTTAGTTAACCCCGCTTTTTGCCGGATGTTTGAGGTTGAAGAACCTGAGATTCTCGGTAAACCTGCCAGCAGCATCTTAGGCAATATCGAGCATTTTCAAAAAGTCTGGAACAGCCAACAGGTAATTCGAGGTATTGAACGGGAATATAGTCATCCTAAGCTCTATGTGCGAGAAGTGGTGTTTCCCATTCCTGAAGAAAAAATTATCGCCTGTATTATGGTCGATATTAGTCAAGAACATCAGCGGAAACAGGAACTGCAACATCTCAAAACCGAAACTGTCTTAAATGTTCGCGAAGTGGTTGACAATCAAATGAAAGTCGCTCAAGAAATTGCTGGACTTCTCGGAGAAACTACGGCTGAAACCAAAGTTAGCTTGTTGAAAATTATCGAAGCGGTTGAGCAGGAAATGGTTTGATTATGACTCAACAAAATACCCTTCGTGCGGATAACTTTTTTGATATTTGTCACCTTAGCCTTAATAAACAAGGTGAGGAACTTTGTGGCGACAAGGTGAAGTTTATCAAAACAGGAAATAAGACAACAATCGTCTTGTCTGATGGCTTGGGAAGTGGTGTCAAAGCCAATATACTGGCGACTCTAACCAGCGAAATCCTCATCACGATGTTGAATGCGGATATCGCCCTAGAAGCGGTCATGGAAACGGTGATTGGAACTCTGCCAATTTGTCAGGTTCGTAAAATTGCCTATGCGACATTTACCGTCATTCAAATTGACAATATAACGAATAATTTTCGGATTATAAATTTTGATAATCCGCCCATCTTTTATTTCAAAAAAGGGCGAATGATGACCCCGAAACCGCGAATTGATCGGATTCTCAACCGTAAAATTCAAGTGGTGGAGGGAACCTTGCAACGGGGAGACTTTCTCGGGGCGATTAGTGACGGCGTTCTCTATGCTGGCCTCGGGGATACGATGAATTTTGGCTGGGGTTGGGAGAACATCGCCAAGTATATGGAAAGCCTGTTTGTCCATGATGCGCCCACGGCCCGTAGTCTCTTGGATAAGGTTCTCGGGGAAACCCGGCGACTCTATCGGGATAAAATTGGCGATGATGCGTCCCTGGTGGGGGTGTATGTCCGTCGTCGTAACCCGCTGATGATTTTTACTGGCCCGCCGTTAGACCCCAGTCAAGACGATGCTTTTGCAGAACGTTTTTTGAGTTTTCCGGGACGTAAAGCCCTCTGTGGGGGAACCACTGGTAACATCGTCGCCAACTATATGGGGGAAACGGTGGAGATGGATATTTCGACGATGCGGAAAGAACTTCCCCCCATTGGCATTCTCGATGAAGTCGATTTAGTGACAGAGGGGATTTTGACGATTTCCAAAGCCACGGAACTCCTAAAAAAATGCCGCTGTGATTTAGACCGTCTCCCTTTTGACCGCAATGGGGCCGTATTACTAGCCCGGGAGATTCTAGAGGCAGATTCTATCTTTTTTCTGGTGGGACAACAGATTAATGAATTTTACCAAAATCCCCTACTTCCGAAAAATATCTCCATCCGTCGCAGTTTAGTTGAAGAGTTGGTGCAACTGTTGCGGGAGAATCAGAAAGAGGTGGATTTAGAATATTGTTAGATGGGGAAGCCATCGTTCTTCCAGTCGAGGTTCAGTTGCTGGGGATAGGTTTCATGGAACTTTGAGGAGATTTATAACTTAACTGGCGGTATATGTTCGCCCCCGGACTGACGTTTTCTCAATTCAAACTCATGTTCGAGTTCAATATTTAAGAAATAGTTTAATAACGTCCGAATAATGGCGATCGCCCCCAGTCGAATTAACGTATCCGTTTTGGGGGCAATGGTTGTGGCTAAAATATCAGCCCCCAGTTGAAATTCCAAGGCTAAAGCCAGCCAAACCCCAAACCGTATCCGCAGTTGGATGAAGAGAAATTCATCATATTGAAATTCAGAAAATCTCAACCCCAATTGAATCGTTTTGACGATTCCCAAGAAAACGCACAACACGGAAATTGCCTCTAGGAATAATTTTCCCAGCGACACGACTCCAGATAGTCCAGATTCGAGAAGATGTATCGATTCCATCAGCATGAAAAATCCAAATTTTAATACCTCATTGCTATATTGCCCACATTGTCCATAAAATCTTACCCTGGGATTTATTGACTGAATAATGTCAATATCAGATTTTATCTATCTCCCTCTATCTCTATAGCAGTTTAGAGGTGACCCTTGAGCGTCAACCGTTACAAAATACGGATTTTGTCAGGATTTTTTGATGGTTCGCGTTCACCGATGGATGAACGGCGGAGTTGAGGGAAGGAGGTGGCCCTTAAACAGCTCGGGGAGAAACACGATATCCTGGAGGGGTAGCCGCTGCTGTACCTCTGAACTGACAAGACGTTCATGAACGACGAAAACCAACTCCCCACCCGCGACACAGCCATCTATGAAGGGCAAATCCCCCCCTCGTTAGAGCGCGTGATTCCCGCGATGCAACGCTTTGGGCAAATCAGTTTCTGGTTTCAACTGGTGTTGGGGGTCATTGCGGGCTTAATTTTCTTCTTCGCGGGCTTTGTGGGGTCTAATACCGGGGAACCCAATCGCCTCAGCCCGGAAGAGGGGCCCGGACTGTTTTTTGCCATTGCGGGGCTAGTGGCCTTGGCCATTGGCATGTATTGGGCGTTGCGTTATACCCAGATTGCCAAGCGTTTGGCGATTCCCGACCCTTCCCTACGGCCAACGCGATCGCAAACCCTGGGATCTCTACAAACCGGAGTCGTGATTAACCTCGTGGGGATGTTATTTAGCCTGGTAGCGGCACAAATCATCACCGGACTCTTAATGGTTAAAGTCCTAAGTTCCGAAGGCGTGCAGTTCTCGCCAGCCGCCTTAAGTCGCTTGGTGCAACCCATTGACATTTTTGTGGTTCTGGCCAACACCAATACCCTGTTTGCCCATTTCGTTGCCCTCAGTTGTTCCCTCTGGCTATTACGCCTGATTCAGACGATCAAAACTAGCTAATCTCGGCGTTGCAGGAGGGATTCAGGGGGAATCACCTGGGGGCGATCGCCCTCGGACAGCACCTCACGAGACAAGGGGGGAGTTTGAGAGCGACGGTTCCCAAACTCCGGTTCAGGGAGTTGGGGAGGATGTTGGGATGCAGGGGGGAGATTGGCAAACCATAACGCCAACCCGAGAGTGGCCAGTAACGGCGTTCCACAGGCCAGCGATCGCCACCACCCGGGACAGTCCAACGGTTTCTGAACCAAAACCGTCGGCTGGGGAACCGGACGAGGCCGAGGCGGTGGGGGAAGCGGTAGGGGAGGCCGAGATAGGGGAATGGGAAGCTTGGCGATGATGGCATCGGCATTCAATCCCAAAGCCGTCGCCCAAAGATGCAGCGAACCTCTTAAATAGGCAGGACTTTGGGGATAATGGGAAATATGACCCGACTCCAGGGCGTGCAGATGACTGATGGGAATCCGAGTTCGGTGATGCAGCTGCACCAACGACAGATGCTGGCGACACCGTTGGGCCCGTAAATATTTCCCTAATCGGTAGAGATAGCGATTCCTCGCCGCCCGTTCCGCCTCACTGGGTTCAGAGGGAGATTGAGAAATCGGTTGAGAAATGGGTGGGCCCGAGGGTAACGCCGTCGTCAGACTGGCATCTCTCAGGGTTAGGGCGATCGCCTCCCGACTCACCTCGTGCATGAGCATCTGGGCCGCATAGCCAGCATCGCCAAACATTTCCTTTAAGCCATTTAACGCCGTTTGATAGGCGGGGGATTGCAACAGTTGTTGTTCAATCTCCCCCAGACGGCGATCGCGATCGGCAGCGGCATTCCCCGAGGAACCCCTGTTCGCAGCATTCGATGAGTGAGAGTCTTGAGAAGGCATAGGTCGGTATTAGGGGCAGGAGTAACCTAGTGATCCTTTCAAGAAACCCAGCATTTAATCCGGATTTACCCCGATAAAAGCCGTAATCGCCAACCCCTCCCCCCTCTAGCGAAACAACCGCTCCACATCCAAACCAATACGGATCGTAATATCAGAACTAATATCCCCCGTAGACAACGCCTCAAGTCGGCCAAACCCTAAATCCGATCGCAGCCGTTCCCCGGCCTCATAATCTCCCCGTTGGACAATAATCGTACTGTGGCGATGAACCCTATCCCAATCCTGGCTGACATAGATATCCTCATAGCCTAACTCCTCCAGATAGGCCGCCAACCGTTCCACCGCTTGGGAATCCTCGGTGGCATTTTGTAAAGCGATGCGGGGTTGTTCAACGGGGGCAGAGTCCTCCCTCCGACTTCCCGACGCTTGGCTGTCCCGACGGCCAAAGGCCGTTTGATTGCCCCACTCATCAATAAAGCCGGACTCCTCCGATGTCTGGAAAAATTGCCCCACCAGACGCTCACTGGCCACCTCATCCACCCGCCAATAACTCAGGGGAGACTCAGGATGACTAAACTCCCCCGGAAGCAAGGCCATCCGCACGTCATCGCGATCAACATCTAGGGCAAAACTCGTCAATGCCAACATCTCATTCACCGTGAGATTGGTATCCACATGGGTTTGCAAAATACGGATGATGGCAGGAATGCGCGTTAATACCGTGGGACTGAGGAGGCGATCGCGCAGGGCTTGTAACAACATCTGCTGTCGTTGCACCCGGCCAATATCCCCATAGGGGCCCTGACGATAACGACTAAACTGCTGGGCCTGTTCCCCCGTCAACCGTTGCCAACCGGCATCAAGTTCAATGGTCAATTCTTGAGTGCGATCGCGATAGGACATGGGATAGGGAACCAAGACCTCCACCCCACCCAGCAAATCCACCAACTCCACCAATCCCTCGGTATTCACCCGGAAATAGCGGTCAAACTCCACATCCGTCAGCACAGCCTCCAAACTGGACTGCATCAACTCCACGCCACCGAGATAATTGGCTTCATTCAGTTTCCCCCAGCCCAACTCCCCTAAATTCACCTCTGTATCCCGAGGCACTGAGAGAACATTGACCTGATTGCCATACGTATCGAAGCGTACCGCCAAAATGGTGTCACTGCGTCCTTCCAACAAATCCGGTGAATCGTCCGCTAACTCAGGATCGCGATCGATCCCCAACACCATTAGGTTGATGGGACGAGTTAGTTCATAGCCAAACTGTCCCTGTTCACGGTTCTCGCGGCCACTCGGTTGCACAAGGGGAGAGGCGGGAACGATTAAGGCCGCGATCGCCCCCATTAATGCCGAAGCCACAATAATAAAGGATGTTAATAGCCCCCACCAGAGGAGGTCCGACCCATTCCGGGGTTGCTGAAGAGGAATTCTCACAGTTGACTAATACTGAGTTAGACCAGTCCACGACGTTCGTTGACCTGTTCCAAGAGTTTAGCAACTTCTATGGCTTTCCAGATTTCGTTACGCTCAATTAACAAGTCCAAGGCCTGAGATAACACCTCAGAGGCGGCCCCAAATCGCTCCAGTTGGGCCAAGACTTGCCCTAAATTCCGCAGGGCCTCGACATAACTCCCATTAATCTCCAAGGCCCGTTCATACAGAGACACGGCTTCTTCGAGTCGTCCCTGTCGGGCCCGCAGATTAGCCAAGGCATTATAGGCCAGGGCATGATCTCGGTTGAGGCGAATCGCCTCCTGGTAGGCTTCACTGGCTTCTTCGTAGCGATATTGGGCCGAGAGGGCATCCCCTAATTTATACCGTAGGAGAGAATCCTGGGGATATTGTTCTAAGAGTTCCCGAAAAATGGCCTCGGCCCCTTCATAGTCTTGATTCCCCAGGCGTTCGTTCCCTTCCCGTAATCGTTGTCGTCGTTGCTGTTGTCGCTGTTGCTGGGGTTGCATTTGCGCGACATCTAGCCCCTGGGCCGAAGCCGGAGACTGAAAATAGAGAAACCCATTGGTCCATAACAGCAACAGGGATAGGTTCAGGCTTAAGGGTAACAGCCAACGTAAACCAGACATAGGTAAAGACTCCAGGGTAAAGACTCCAGAAGCGAGGATCGGCAAATGATGCAAGAGACGATCATGGCATCAACATTTACGATAGGCAATTCTCCCGCTAGGCTAAAACGGATGTGTTCCAGTTTGTTTGGGGGTTGTGTCTATGTTACCGAGTGATTTACTGAGCCATCGTCGCCAGGGTGAGACGCTAATTCCCAAACGACTCCCGCTCGATCGCTCTCATCTTAGGTTAGCGGAGGCGGCGATCGCCCTATTTGAAGACTCTCGTGATGATACTCAGGGAAATCTCGATCGCCGTCTCAAGGAGTTTGAAGGCGATCGCCCGGATTACCGCTTGCGGCGGGGGTTGGCCCATCTGCTCAAGGGGCGTTACTGTACCTTTGAGATTGTCAGTCCCTTAGATCCGATTGAGTTGCGATCGCGCGTCTTCACGACCGCCGCCCAACGAGTCCCCAAACCGGAGAATACCCTGAAAACCCTGGAACTCTTGGCCCAGGACCTCAGCCAAGACCTCGAACGAGACATTCCCATCAACGCCATTGTCCAGGGACTCTATGCGGATTTACAGGAAAACCGCCGTCTAACGGAGTTCAACGCCCCAGACCCCGAGGCCCTGTTACATCACTATAATCTCTCCCAAGTTCAGGGTATCTTTTACCGAGCCAGCGACATCACCATTCAGGCCCACCGCAACGTCCCCGGTCAATATAAACTCCTATTTCGCTATCTCAAACTCTTTAGCCTAATGTTTTATATCGAGGGAGATGCCGATTGCGGCTTTACCATCACCATTGATGGCCCCACCAGTTTATTTAAACCCAGTACCCGCTACGGCTTAGCCATCGCTAAACTTCTCCCGGCCCTGCTTCATGTCAGCCGCTGGAGTCTCAAGGCCACCCTACAACAGCGAGACTCTCGCAATGGCCGCCCGGTGCAAGGTCAGTTTAGCCTCGATTCTGACTGCGGACTGGTAAGCCATTACCCCCCTGGGAAAGCCTATGATTCGATGTTGGAACAATCCTTTGCCGAGCGTTGGGCCAAGCTAGACACACCCTGGGAGTTGGAGAGAGAGGTGGACTTAATCCCCATCCCCGGAAGTGTTATGGTCCCAGATTTTCGCCTCATTCATCCCGATGGCCGGGAAGTGCTGCTGGAAATTGTCGGCTATTGGCGACCGGAGTATCTGCGTAAGAAGTTCTCCCAAGTCCGCCAGGGGAGCGATCGCCCTCTCCTTTTGGCGGTGTCTGAACGGCTAAACTTGGCTAAAGCTGGGGTCAATCTCCAGGAGGTCTCGGTTCCTATTGTCTGGTTCAAAGATAAATTACAGCCCAAAGCCATTCTCGCGGCCCTGGAACCACCCGATGAATCCCCAGGCTAATCTTGTTGCATATTTTGTATCTTTTGTCAATGCCCTAGACCCGCAACTTACGAATCATCTCCCGCAACACA
Source organism: Phormidium sp. PBR-2020 (assembly GCA_020386575.1). Classification (GTDB taxonomy): domain Bacteria; phylum Cyanobacteriota; class Cyanobacteriia; order Cyanobacteriales; family Geitlerinemataceae; genus Sodalinema. The sequence continues at coordinate 1,525,130 of CP075902.1, forward strand.
TCGGTTTTGGTCTTACCCCGTTTCAGGCAATACTCCTCAAGACGTTCGAGTTCTCCCACAGGAAGACGAATCGTTAACACTTTATTGGAGGGGGGTTTAGTTCGGGCCATGAGCTTGAAGCGTAGCGTGCAGTGAACAGGGAAGAAGAAGGCAAAAGACAAAGAAAGACGTAGGGGCAATCCCTTGTGGTTGCCCGTAGGGGGAAGAAGGCAACGTGACGCGATCGCCGAGTCTACAAGACCGTAAGCATGGGTGAATTGTTAATTCAGTACATTGTACTAAACCTTGACTGGGGCAACAATAGACTCAGAGGAATTTTTGGCTAAATTTGCCCAGATTTTCTCCTCAGCTAATCGCTGAACCGGTTTCAGGTGGGGGGATTGCGCCGCGATCGCCCCTCAAGCCGCCGTCGCCGAATCGGGCAAGCCCATCAAGAAACTTCGCCATAGGTATGTCGAAACCGCAAGAGTCAAGCTAAGCTATAAAGGAGATAGAGACGTTTTAATAATTTGGGCAATGAGCGACCAGAGTCCTTATGAGCAGCTCGGAGTCACTGAAGACGCTTCGTTCGACGAAATTCAGGCGGCACGTAGCCGGTTGATCGGTCTTAATGACGATCGCCAGGCAGTGCAGCGCATCGAAATGGCTTACGATGCCGTCCTAATGGATCGGTTGCGATTGCGTCAGGAAGGCAAAATCAAGGTTCCCGAGGGCATTCGCTTCCCTGAGCGAGTCATGTCCCCACCACCGAAAAGCCTACCTGAGCCACCCTCAACCCGAATGCCGGAGTGGTTACAAGGGGCCATTGATACCCCCAGTCAGAGTGATATTCTGCTCCCAGCGGGTGTGTTTGCCGCGTTAAGTGTGTTTAGTGCCATTGGTGTGGGTTATGTCCCCATTTGCCTGGCCCTAGGAGCGGGGGCAAGTTTGTATTTCCTTAACCGGAAGGAAAAGCGGTTTGGCCGGGCGGTTTTATTTACCCTAGTGGGTGTTGTCGCCGGGATTCTCGTCGGCGGCCAGTTAGCGACCCTCCTCGGTTCACAACTTGATCCGCAGATTATCGCCGCCTGGCTCACGTTCTTCATTCTCTGGCTCACATCGAGCTATCTACGCTAGCCAGGCCCCGATGGTGAGGGTGCTAGTAGAATGGCTGATGCGAAGACCTGTCGGGGCGAAATTGCGTTTCGCCCCCCTTTGTTTGTCGACTCCCCCGTTACCCCTTGACGCTAAGGGTATCGAGGAGAACATCCACTGCATCGCTGAGAGTGTTGACAATTTTATGGGGGTGCTGTGCCTGCAAAGACGGGCGATCGCGAATCCCCGATAGCACACCAATAAACTGAATCCCTTGACTGTTGGCGGCGATCGCATCCGCCTCCGTATCACCCACCATCCAGAGTTTCTTGTATTGGGGAAGTTCTTTAATCGCCCGGGCCATCAGACGGGGTTTATCCTGAGTATCCGCCGTTTTCACATCATTGTCCCCCATACAATAACGACGTTCCTCGGGAAAAAAGCGCCCCACATCGAAGCGAGAGAGGGCCTCGGCCAGTTCCCGTTCCCGACGCATCGTCATCAGCGTCAGTTCAAGTCCCGCCTCCTGGGCCCGTTCCAGGGCGGCGATCGCCCCCGGAATTAACTGATCATACTTAAGATAAGGCTGGCTATGCACCAACTGACGGCGCAACTTGGCAAATTCTCGCGCTTGCTCAGGCTTTAAGCCGGAACGTTGGCCAATCTCTCGTTCAGGAACCCGAGCGCGTTTGAATCCCCAAAATTCAGACTTGGAGAGGCGTTGAATCGGGGTATCTTCATCCTGTATCCGGTCCAAACATTCATGATAGACCCGATAATAGCGTTCTGACACATCGGCGATCGGTCCATCAAAATCAGCGATCAGTCCCACATCCTGGGCAATGTAGCGGTTTTGGGCAACGGCGCGAGTCATGGTCGGAAACCTTGTAGTACCCCGTCAAGTTGTATCACATTCTGTTACGAGTTTTCCGCTAAAGTTGAGGAATGACACCCATCCTCTAAGAACAGGTTTATCATGATGAGAGGATTTATTCCCCATTGCCTGCCTTCGACGCCATCGTTAAACCGTTTCCATGAGCCGATCGCTTCTCCAAAAACTTTTTAGTCAAGCAGATATTAAAACAACAGTCTGTGAACTCACCCAGCAGTTCAGGATCGAGGTTGCGATCGAAGACACTCGTGGAAAAATAGTCTTTACCAACGCCTCTAAAAATGACGAAGGCTGGCTAGCACAAGCTTTATTGAATGTCAAGCAACAAGGGGGCAAAACAGAGGCGATTGAGCGGAGCTTATCCGTAATTTCTCAGAGTATTCAGGTCAATGGTAAAACCCTCGGTTGGCTCCATAGTGACCAAGATTGCCCCGTTTTCCATCATGTTCTAACCTGTCTGGCCCGTCAACAAAGCGAGAAAACCTCTCTGGCGCGAGAACTCCTAGAACGCTATCAGGAGATAGACTTATTTTATGAAATCTCCACCCAAGTTACCGCCAGTCTGGATTTAAATCAACTGGCCCAACTGGTATTACGAGAAGTTGAAAACACCTTACCCTCAAGTGCTGCTGCGATTTGGCTGTTGGATGAAGACGATCGGCAATTGCGCTTGTTATCTCAACTGGGAATTACCCTACCTTGGTCGAATCCCTTACCCCTAGAACAGACGATCCTGGGGGCCGTTTTGCAGGGGGGACAAGGAGAAATTGTCAACGACGTGGACTGCGATCGCCGCTCAATGCCGATGGATCGGCCGATTTCTTCACTGCTTTGTGTTCCGCTTCATGTACAATCACGCATCATCGGTTTGATGGCCGTTGTTCATGACCAGGGAACCGTCTATGATGCCGAACACCTCAAACTCCTGACCCTGTTTTCCGTGCAAACGGCGATCGCCATCGATAAGGCCCTACTCTATCAACAAAGTCGTCGCACCGCTCTCAACGCTCAGAAACAGGCCCAGCAATTACAAGAGACCCTCGAAGAGTTGCAACAGGCCCAAGCTCATTTGGTGCAGAGCGAGAAAATGTCCAGTTTAGGACAGATGGTCGCGGGAATTGCTCATGAGATCAACAATCCTGTTAATTTCATCAATGGGAACTTAGACCATGCTCGGAACTATACCCAGGATTTGTTAGAGTTGATTAACCTCTATCGTCAATGTTATCCCCAGGCCCAACCTGAGATTGAGGATCTCATTCAGGAGATTGACCTCGATTTTTTGGAGAAAGACTTACCCAAGCTGATTCGTTCGATGAAAATGGGGATTGAGCGGATTCAGGAGATTGTCCTGTCGTTGAAGAACTTTTCTCGAATTGATCGCGATCGCCCCCAACTGGCAGATCTCCATGTGAGTCTTGACAGTACCCTTCTTATTCTCAATCATCGCATTAAAGCCAAAGGCGATCGCCCCGAAGTGCAGATCAACTGCAACTATCAAGACTTACCTGAAGTGGAATGTTACGCCGGACAACTTAACCAGGTCTTTATTAATACCGTGGCCAATGCGATCGATGCCATGGAAGAGGCGAACATTGAACATCCCACCCTTTGGCTTCGTACCAAATTGCAAGATAACCGTTGGGCCATCGTAGAAATCGCCGACAATGGGCCGGGGATGAGTGAGGAGGTGCGATCGCAGATTTATGATCCCTTTTTTACCACCAAAGCCTTAGGGAAAGGAACAGGATTAGGCTTAGCCATCAGTCGACAGATTATCGTCGAGAAGCATTACGGACGACTCCTATGTGACTCGAGTCCTGGCGGAGGAACCCTATTTAGTATCTGGATTCCCCTCAGTCCGAATCTCGGCGATCCTCCATCCTCATCTCATCCTGAAGTTGAGTCCGTTTCGCTGACAAATACGCAAAGTCTGAACCCGTCTGAATCCTCCTCAACAGTGGTATTCGATGACTGTCAGAAACTCATGGAACGATTAGCCTTAGAAAACCCCAACCTACAGGATATGACCGCTGATGATATTTATGAAATGTTCACCTCAATCCCTATTTTATTAAAGCTCTACCGTGTTTTAATCAATTCACCGTTTATTGATTCTCCCCCACCTAGTTGATATGGGCTGACTGATAAGTGACAAACAAATTAAGAGCATCTTTGATGATGCAAATTATCTTCAATTTTTACAGACAAAAGATATAACCAATGCCTAGTAACTCCGAAAATAAAGACCAAGAAATTGCTAAACTTCGTCAACAAATTATTGATTTAGAGGAGAGCTACTTAGCGAAACAAACAGCTCTCTCCAATGTGATTCGTCATATTCGGGCGACCCTTGACTTAGACACCATCTTTCAAACCACCGTACAGGAAGTTCGCCATCTATTAGAAGCTGATCGTGTCGCTGTTTTTGAATTTTTAGCCGAAACTCATCATCAGACAGGACAATTTATTGCAGAAGACGTTAAATCGGAGTATGAATCAGCCTTGGCTCAACAGGTGAGTGACCACTGCTTTGGTGATAATTATTCCCAAATCTATAGTCAAGGAAAAGCCTACGCCGTTGCTGATGTTGAAACTGAATTGATTAGTGACTGTCATCGCCAAATTCTTAGGCGTTTCCAGGTTCGTGCCAACCTAGTCCTCCCCTTAATTAAACATGACGAACTGTGGGGATTACTCTGTATTCACCAATGTTCTCAACCCCGGACTTGGACTCAACAAGATATTGAATTTGTTCGTGAGGTAGCCTCCCATTTGGATATGGCTCTTCAGCATACAGAACTGTTCCATAAGCTGCAAAAAGAAACCCGGCAGCAACTGCAAAAAATCGCCGAAAATGCACCCGGTGCCCTCTATCAATTTCGACGAGATACCAATGGGGACTTTAGCTTTCCCTATATGTCTCCCAGTGCCGAGGCGTTTTTTGAAATGCCCAGCCAAGCCATTGAAGACGATGTTTCAATTCTGTTTGAACTCACTCACCCGGACGATCGCCCAAACCTGGAAGCCTCCATCCACAAATCCGCCGAAACGGGGAATCCCTGGCTTTGGGAGTGGCGCATGAGAACACCATCGGGGAATCTGAAATGGATTGAAGGGCGATCGCAGCCGGAATCTCAAGCGGATGGCTCGATTATCTGGTTTGGCTGGCTTAACGATATCACCGAACGCAAGGCATCGGAGCGAGAGTTACAGGCCCTGGCCGCAATTATTGAAAATAGCAACGATTTTATCGGCATTGGCACCTTTGATGGCATTCCCGAATATACAAACCCAGCTGGACGGCGATTGGTGGGCCTGGCGGACGAGGATAACCCCGCCGCTGCTGAAGATGTCGTGAAACCCAAATTGAGCGATTGCACCTTTGAGGACTTTTTCTTACCCGAGAACTGGCAATGGATGCAAGAAAATGTCTTTGATATCGTTCAACAGACGGGAACTTGGCGCGGGGAAATCAGGTTCCGTCATCTGCTCACTCATGAGCCAATTCCCTTAGACTATAACCTCTTTGTCACCTATGCCCCCGATACCAAAGAACCCATGGGGTTAGCGGCGATCGCCCGAGATATCCGCGATCGCCAAGCCGCCGAACAGTCTTTACGGGAGAGTGAGCAGCGGTTTCGCGATGTCTCGGAAGCCGTAGGGGAATATCTCTGGGAAGCCAACCTGGAGGGAATCTATACCTATGTCAGTGAGCGATCGCTCGATGTCCTAGGTTATCCTAACGAGGATCTCCTCGGCCGCAATTCCTTTGATTTGGTCTATGAGGAAGACATCAATTGGCTCGCTCAAGCTTTCACCACCGCAGTTGAAGGTCAAGAGCCATTTCAAGTTGAATATCGTAGCGTGACAGAAACAGGAGAGGTCGTCTGGATTTTCGCCACGGGTATTCCTCACTTTGATGATCACGGGAATCTCATCGGCTATCGGGGTGCGGGACGGAATATCACAGAACGCAAACGAGCCGAAGAAGCCTTAAAACAGGCCCTCGGGGATCTCAATGCAATTTTAGACAACCTCGCTGATGGCCTCCTGGTCACCGATACCGCTGGACGCATTACCCGCTTTAACCCCGTCTTGCGGCAAATGTTTAATCTTAAAACTGGGGAAGTCTTAGGCTGTACCTGTGATGAATTAGGATTAACGGAGCTTAGCCAACTGCTGCAACACCTCCAAGCCAACCCTAACTCCCAAGCCGCCACCGCCGATGTTTCTCTCGGGGGCGATCGCATTGGTCAAGCCTTGGCCACAAACGTCTTAGAGCCAGGTCGAGGTCAATCGGAAAACCCCTGTATCGGCTCGGTCATCTTAATTCGCGATGTCACCCTAGAGAAAGAAGTCGATCGCATGAAAACCGACTTCATCGCCACGGTCTCCCATGAATTGCGGACCCCCCTCACCTCGGTGTTGGGGTTTGCATCCATTGTTTTGGACAAATTAGAGGATAAAATCTTTCCCCGACTCCCCGAGGGCGATCGTAAGGCCCAGCGTCATCAGGAGCGAGTGCGTCAGAACCTCAAGATCATCATCTCCGAAGCCGAACGACTCACCACTCTCATTAACGATGTCTTGGATATCGCCAAAATGGAAGCGGGGAAAGTGGAGTGGGATTACAAACCCGTCTCGGTTTTGGACATCTTAGAGCGAGCGATTTCTGCCAGTGCGTCTCTCTTTGACCGGGAGGGGTTAACCCTCCTCACCGACGTTCCAGACACGCTACCTCCCGTCTTAGGGGATGGCGATCGCCTCATCCAAGTGGTGATCAACTTACTCTCCAACGCCGTCAAGTTCACCGAAGCCGGGGACATCACCTGTCGGGCCCACTACGAGAACGGCCAAATTCGGGTTGAGGTTCAAGATACCGGCATTGGTATGGCTCCAGAAGACTTACCCAAAGTTTTTGAGAAATTCAAACAAGTCGGGGAAACCCTCACCGACAAACCCAAAGGGACGGGGTTGGGCCTCCCCATCTGTAAACAGATTTTGGATCATCACGGCGGCCAGATTTGGGTAGAAAGCCAATTGGGCCAGGGAAGTTGTTTTATCTTCACTCTCCCCGTTGAGGCCTCAACTCAGAAGCAGTCAGCCTCCAATTTAGGTCAAACTCCCGAAGTCGCACGACGGTTAGGCTTAGTTCCCTTGATGCAGCAACTCGAAGACCATGTGGCGACAACGGAAGAGTCCACCCCGGCCCAACTCAGGGCCAACTTGGGCAAAACCATCTTAGTGGTCGATGATGACGAACATGTGCGGGAACTCCTACGCCAATCCCTAGAGGCCCAAGGCTATCACGTCCGCCAAGCCAAAGATGGCGTCGAGGCCATTATGGAGGTGAAGCGATCGCGTCCCGATTTGATTGTCCTCGATGTGATGATGCCCTATATCGACGGCTTCGATGTGGCGGCGGTGTTGAAAAATGAACCCCAAACCATGGGGATTCCCATTTTAGTCCTGTCCATCGTCGAAGACCGCGAACGCGGCTATCGATCTGGGATTGATCGCTATCTCAAGAAACCCATTGATCGACAAGGGTTTCTGCAAGAGGTCGGCTCCTTACTCTCCCAAGGCTCATCTCATAAAAAGGTGTTGGTTGTCGATAACGATGCCTCCAGCTTAAAGGTCATTTCAGACATTCTAGCGGCCCAAGGCTATACTGTCTCGAAAGCCTCCAACGAACAGGAATGCGTCGATCAAGCCATGACCCTGCAACCCGATATTATTGCCATTGACTCAGAATTTGGGTGCATCTCAGTTAGGCGCGATGAGTATATTTACTCAGGACAAATGGGTGTACTTGGAGTAATTAAGCCGCCAAGTCCCCATTCAGGTAAGCACAGCGATGCTTCAACACCTTTGGCACATTCTCCTCTCGCCATTGTGCCCCAGGCAATTTCACCCTGAGTCCAATTTGTTTGACCAGGGACTCGACTTGACCCGAACCAATTGAATGTCCCGCTTCCTGCCAGACCTGGTAGTCAATGATGCGCTTAGAATGATGCTTCAAATAGTTGATAAATCTCGTAGCTCCCCGACATCGCTCTTGGCGCAGATAGCGAATCACCTGACGGGTCTCCCCTCGCCACAACAAGGCTCGTATCCGCGATAGCTGGGCAGCTGTGCCTTGTACCTTATGAGCATTCTCCATCAGATGATACCAATCGAGGACTTCGATACGTTGCTCTGGTGTCCCGATACCGTCAAAAATGTTCCAGACCCCATCATGACCATCTCCGAGACTGATAAATAGCTCGGCTAGTAGCTGGATATTCACCCAGTCGATTAGTCCTTCATTATCTTTAAAGAACGCTACACCTCCATGCTCGTGGACATTTAAGGCTTTGTACTCTCGCCACTGACCCGGTTGACCCTCCTCAGTTCGAAGGCGAATCATCCCACCATCGAGGCTGAGTTCCTCTATTGGTTCAGTGACCTCGACCTCACACCAGTCCTCTCGCTGGACAAAGCGTTGGAGCGTACTGTGGGAAATGCTCAGCCCAGTCAGCATGGCGATATCTTCTTCGGCTCTTTGGTAAGAGGCGTTGGCAGTGACAACGGCACAACACTTGAAAAAATAGGGACTCCAACGAGTTCTGGGTTCGACTTGTAGTTGTTGGGCTTGAGCTGTGGTGAGGGTGAGTCGGCCCAGGATGCTGGTTAGGGTGCGTTGTTTTCCGGTCGGTCGGTCGGTCGCCGCGTTGATAAAAAAATTCCCAGTTGAGGCAAAACATGTTCTTGGGCTTGAGCTCGAACGTTTTTCTCAATGCCTTCGAGGGTGGTCAGTTCAGCCGGGTCAGCTTCCTGGTAGAGAATCTTGGCAATTGCATCAAGATGTTGTTGGAGTTCAGCCTGCTTTTGAGGATTCATGGCTCAGGGGTGGTCAACAAGGCCTCCATTGTAATAGATGGACTGTTTCGAGGGAAACTGTCATTGAGTATAATTACTCACTCGCCTAACTGAGATGCACCCCAGAATTTCTGCAACAACATGAGGTCGTGCAGACGTTGCGATTTGAGAATGGTTTAGAACATCTCGTATTTGTCTTACTCGGTGATATTGAGGATAAAAATGTCTAGCTGATCAGTTTTTTACCTGGTATAGTAGTCCTATCTTATCAGGAATCTCCGATTACCATTAATATCCTTATGTCTTTAAAAATTTTAATTGTAGATGACGAGCCAAATATCAGGATTCTCTTAGAACAAGCCCTAGAAAACCTAGAAGACGAGGGCGTAGAACTGCTGATGGCTCAAAATGGACTGGAAGCCTTAGAGGTTATTCAAGAAGAACAGCCTAATTTGGTATTCTTAGATGTGATGATGCCGAAAAAAAATGGACTAGAAGTCTGCAAAACAGTCAAAAAAGATTGGCAACAATCAGAGGTTTATATCATCATGTTAACCGCCAAAGGACAGGAGCTAGAGAAAGAAGAAGGCTTCGCCGTGGGGGCTGATTTTTATATGACGAAGCCGTTTCGTCCTAAAGAGATTGTGGCTAAGGCCCGTTCTGTTTTACAGTTGTAGTTCCCGGAGAACTCCGAGCTGTTAACGACGAGTCCACCAAAGAACGGCACTGGTGGCGAAGCCAATCACCGGAAAGGTGACTAGAGCCGTCCAACTGAGTAACCGTGCAATTCGAGGGGTCATCATGATATTGCGATCGACCACCTCCCGAGGACGAATGGTTAGGGTTTCGCCGGTTTCGTCATCTTCCGCCAGCCAGGAGACACTGTTTAGGAAAAAGTCACTGTTCAACTGTCCATCAAAGAAGGCGTTCGTCATAAAGTCGGAATCGCCAACCACCACTAAACGAGCCTCACGGGTCTCGATATCCGGTTCTGGCTCCTCCTCAACTTCGGTCTCCTCAACCTCAGTCTCCTCAACCTCAGTCTCCTCAGCCTCAGGAGTCTCTTCCGGCTCATCTGTTTGAGTTAGATCAAGTTCTTCTACCTCTGTAGCTTCAGGTTCCTCAATCTCCTCAGGTTCTAGAGTTTCCTCAATCTCCTCAGGTTCCTCAATCTCCTCAGGTTCTAGAGTTTCGTCAGGTTCTAGAGGTTCCTCAACCGCCTCGTTATCAACAGCCTCCTCCTGAGTTGCATCTGCGGGGTCAGTCACCTCCGGCTCAGGGGAATCAGCCGTCAAGGGAATCTCACGGCGGGCCGCCACCCCTAAGACCAGGGGACCGGGGCGATCGCGTTCCGGGTTAAACTGCCAATCGGGGCCCTCATCGATATCGGCTTCGGCCCAACTCGCATCACTGGTAAACAACAAGGGAGTCACATCAACCCCATCGACGGTCTCATATTCAATGGGACGAGCCACCGGAAAAATGGTGTAATTGCGGCCAAACTCCTCCGTAATGGGATGAGTTCCATAATCCAACACCAGGGGAGCCGCCGGGCCAAAACCTTGCACCCAACGCTCAGGGTCGATCGCAATCCGTTCATCCAGACGAATCCCCCAATCCTCCAGTAAGCCATCTAAACCGGGGTCTGTATTGGGGTCAACCAACAGCAACAGAGAGCCACCCGCCTCCAAATAGGTCTCTAAGGCCTCCACTTCCGGCTCAAATAAACGACTGGTGGGGCCCACAATCGCCACGAGATTAGCATCCTCAGGAACCGTTCCCCGCTCAATCAAGTTGAGGGAGTTCACCACCGCCGCACTTTCCTCTAAGGCCCGAACCGCTCGGGAAACCGAGTCTTCTCCCCCATCAAGCATCGCCGGTTCGCCATGGCCCTGTAACATATAGACCATGAGGCGATCGCCCCCTTGCAGTTGTGCAATACTACGAGTCAGTTGCGCCTCACTCAAAGGCTCTAAATCCAACGTCGCCACATACTGACGCTGCTCCCCCAACTCCAGAAACACATCCCCCACGGACGTCACATTAAACCGTTGCACCAACCCCGGACTCTCCTGGGGGTTCACCAACTCATAATTAAAGCGGTCTGGCGCCAAACGGCGATAGTTCCCCAGCAAGTCCACAGTTCTCTCATTCGGTTGAGAGGTGAACACCCACACCGTCACCGGTTCCTCTAAATTACGAATCAGGGTTTGGGTTTGCGGTGCGAGGGTAAAGCGTTGGGTTTCCGTCAAATCCACGCGAATCGAGGCCCGCACCGCCACCACATTGAGCAAAGCCAAAATCAGAAGCACCGCCGCCGTCGCAAACAGAGCATTGGTTCCGGCTTCAGTGGAGCGCCGCCGCCAAAACCCCCGCTGAAACATCTCCAGATAAATCAGCCAAATCCCTAAAATAATCACCCCAGCGACAATCAGCACCGCAGGAACCGGAATCCAACTCCCAGAAACTGCACCACTGGTCAGTCCGGCGATACTGAGAAATAAGCCGAGCCAGAGGAGAAAATTCCAGTATTTTTTGAGACGATTGACCATGGTGGATATTAAGAGGGAAATGCCAGAAATTAGTTTTGTTGGAAGCGCAGGGTTTCGATGGACTGAGCGGTGAGGAAAATGCCTAAAACAATATAGCTGGCAAATAGAACCAAGCTGCCAACATCAACAACACCTTGAATTAGGGTACTGTAGTTTTCCAAAATCGACAGGTGCGCTAACGCCTCGCCGAGAGGGCCGGGTACGTTGGCGGCGATGAGGTTCATAATCCACAACACCAGCACCAAGGCGAAGGTGAGGACCGCCGAGAGAATGGTGCTATCGGTGAGGGAGGAAATAAACATCCCCAAGGAGAGAATACTACCCGCCAGCAGAATCAAACCCAAATGACCCAGAAGGGGAATGGTGGCGGGAAAAGCCGGTTCGGCGACGCTAAAGGTGATGGCTTCATAGAGTAGCAGAGGTGCGGTCATGGTGATATAAAAGGTCAGCACTCCCAGAAGTTTTCCGGTGGCGACAGTCCAGTTATACAGGGGGGAGGTGGCGAGAAGTTCTAGGGTTCCTCCTTTACGTTCTTCGGCATAAAGTCCCATGGATAAAATGGGCAGAATAAATAAAGACAATGAAGCGACGGTTCCTAGAAAAAATTGTAGAAACTCATAGGGGACATCCAAGGGAGGGCGCTGAGTGCCGAGTTCTTGCTGGATGGCAGCTTGAGCGGCAACTTGGGCGAGAATGCCACGTTGTGGATCGAGGAGAATGGTGATATAGAAAAAGCCGGAAATGAGCCAGAAAATTCCGGCGACAGCCATAGCCAAAGGTGAGGCAAAATAGCTTTGTAGTTCCTTACGATAAATGGCGATGATATTAGCAAAAATTAAACGCATTGGCGGTCTAAAAATAGGGTGAAATCAGAACAAAATAGAAACTTGGAGGGGGTTGGGTGAGTTAGCGATCGGACTTAGGGTCCGGTTCTGGAGAGGGTTCGGACTCTTGGGAGTCTGGGAAATCGGCGATCGCATCTGGGGATGGGGTGCTGTCATCGGCCGCTTCTTCGGCTTGAGAGTTTTCGGCTTGAGAGTTTTCGGCTTGAGAGTCTTCGGCTTGAGAGTCTTCTTCGGGAAGGGGAGCGGCGGTCTTTTCTTCAGTGGTCAGTTGTAGGAAGACATCTTCGAGACTGGCGCGGCTGCGGCGCATTTCATGGAGTTCTAGTTTCCCCTCTAGGATGGCCCTGGCGATGTCGGAACCGGGTTCAGAACCGGGTTCGACGGTAATGCGGAAGCGGTAGCGGCCCTCGGGAAGGTCAGCGTGGGGGAGGGGATCGACCGATCGCAGGTTGGGGAGATAGCCAAGATAGGAGCCAATGGCGGTTTCGACGCCGTCCACCCCGCCACCGACTTCGACATCGTAGTAGGTTCCGCCGGTGAGATGTTCCATGAGGTTGTCGAGGCGATCGGTGGCCACGAGTTGACCGCGATTGATAATCGCCACCTGGCTACAGGTCATGCTCACTTCTGGCAGGATGTGAGTCGAGAGGATAATGGTGTGATTTCCGGCGAGGGATTTGATGAGGTTGCGGACTTCGATAATTTGCCGAGGATCGAGACCGACGGTGGGTTCATCGAGGATGATGACAGGGGGATCGTGAACGATCGCCTGAGCAATCCCCACCCGTTGTCGATAGCCTTTGGAGAGTTTGCGGATCAGGCTTTTGCGGCGATCGCTCAAGCCACATTGTTGGATAGAAAAGTCCACCCGTCCCGGGCGATCGCCCGCTGAAACTCCCTTAATTCGCGCCACAAAATGCAAAAACCCCTCAACGGTCATTTCACCGTACAGAGGCGGTGTCTCGGGCAAATAGCCAATGCGCTGACGCACATCCATCGACTGTTCATGGACATCAAATCCGGCAATGCGAGCGGTACCGGAACTCGCCGGGAGATATCCTGTCAAGATCCGCATTGTGGTGGTTTTTCCGGCGCCGTTGGGCCCCAAAAAGCCCAGAATTTCCCCTTTCTCGACGGAAAAACTCACATCTTCGATGGCTTGGGTGCTTCCGTAACGTTTATGGAGTTGTTCAACTTCGATCATGGCTTCAGCATTAGAGAGTCGATGGAGGGGTCGCAGAGTCGGGACTCGGGATTATGTTGTATCGCATCAGAACCCAACTTGTCCAAGATTCTAGGATAGCGTTGGCACGATTTGGGTTAGACGATCTGCTCAGATGACGCTGATTCGACCTAGACCACCCGGTTCACCACATTCCAAACCGCACCATCAGAGCGCACATGGGGAACGGTGACACGCTTAAAGCCGGTGATAAAGGGTTTCCCTTCATATTGCCAGTAGAGGGGACTGAGTTGGTCGGCAATTTCTTTAAGGGCCCGGACTTCGACAATGAGTTCGCCGCTGAGTTCGTTAATGCGTTCGGCGTAATGTTCGGCTTTGGCTTTGGCCTGCTCGATTTCATCCCGCAGAGGATCTCGTTGCTGTTCGCGGTAATGACCGACGAGGGCCCGTTTCTGTCGCAGTTGAAGTTGTAAGGCGCCGATGGCGTCGTCAATCCCCTTGATTTCGGCAGCTTGTTCGGCACTCGCGCGGGCCTGACGACGATAGGCATCTACAATCACGTCAGGGGATGCACCTTCGGGGGGAAGAACTGGCTGGACTGCTAAATCACGACGTTCTTGTTCGAGGCTGTGAATCGTCTGTTGCAGGGAGAGGATTTGCTCTTGTAGATCGTGGGTCATAAATGGGGGTCGGATCAATCTCCGCTAAATCTCGCCTTGACTGGTTAGGCCGTCTGACTCGATTTTACGGCCAGATTGGCCGGACAAACCGCTCGCGAGGCGATCGCATGGCACTCGCGAGTGTGAGGGGACTGGGTTTGTCAGAATTGCTTGGGAAGGCTAAAGACGGATTGAACTCGGCAGAAACACCCTGAAACGATTCTGCGATGGTTCAGTAGAGTGGGTAGGAGACGACGAGAGCCGAGCAGACGTGACTTAGAACAGCTAAGGGTTCGACACCAGTTGGACTAAGCCTCGATCCATGTGATCCATAAGCAGTTCTAGAGCTTCATAGTCCACATCGGAAACATAGCCCATACGCGTTAACTCGGCGTTAATCTGGTTCTCCAGATCGGGGGTTAACCGTTTAATATAAAGGACTCTTTCAACAAGATGACGGATTGCCGCTGACGCTTTCATGATAATCCGGTGAATTCTATGTGTCTTATCATCCATCGAAACTTGACTCGGCCCTGCGATCGCACCCCTATCTTGTAAGTGATCTGTGTCACTGCATACAACTAAGAATTAAGCCACTAGAAGTTCAGCCGTCACTTGGGAGGATAAAACTGCTGTCATCACCTCCCAGTATGGCATAGCTCTGTTGGGATTGGTAGTTATAGATACCTTTTTTCCCGGCAACTTTCCCAAATCTTCACATAAGGGGGTAGAAAAACAAAGATTCCGCAAACTTGGGCTTTTTCTATAGCGCCTCGGCTGACTGATGCCGTACCTTAAGACCATACAAGCGAAATTAGTTTTTGGATTCAGATATAGCCATGCACACCGCAACCCAAGCCCCTAACGTAACCGTCATCCGCCTCGATGGACATCTCAACGCCGCCAACGCGGAACAAGTCCGTCAACAACTGACCTCTGCGGTGGCCGCTAAAACCGCTCCGGTGGTTCTCGTTGATATGGAACAGACTGAATCCCTTGATAGTGCTGGACTGATGGCCTTAGTGTCGGCCCTCAAGCTGGCTCAACGCATCAATATCGAGTTTGCTCTCTGTGCCGTTTCCCCGGCCATCCGCATCATCTTTGAGTTGACTCAATTAGATCGAGTCTTCAATATGCTAGAAAGTCCCGCCGCCGTCGAGGCGATCGCCTAGAATACCGGTGACCCCTCAGGGACAAATTCCCAATTCGTTCGATTTAATCTGTCAAAGTTTTTAAACCTGCGTGCATCTAAATTCATCAAGGACTGCGCTCTTAGGAAGCGGGTTCAGGTTTGCTCAGAACAACCAACCAGGCCATCGAGTCGCAACTGTCCTGGCGCTTGTTGATTAGATCATCCCCTATATTTGCTTAACTTCAATATCTGTGGCAGCCGAAGGTTTAACATCTTCGGCTGTTTTGCTTTAAACCGAGAGTCTCTCAAAATTTAGCGAACCGTTAATGTGATATTAACCCCACGGCGACATGGCTAATCTACAATTGATGTGGGATTTGCGCGATCGCCCTCTTCAACGAAACGTTGTTCATCATAAATTCTAGGGGATGTGAACGTAGAGACGAAGACATTACCCTACATCAATACACTAACTTAGTCTGGATGTAATATCCTGATGCCATCCTCCCAAGCTCGAAATTTCCATCAGAGATTAAGTCATGAAACGGCGCCAACTCCTGAGTTATAGCTTGCTCGTCCTAGCTGGTTGTACAAGCACTCGAGTCAGACCAACCGGGAATCTTCGTGATCACGGTTCTGAGCTTCCCCTGACCTTGAGCGTCACAGACGAACAGGGACTGGCTCCCCTCACTGCCAAATATGAACTCTTACGGCAAAAATTATCACAACTCCTTGAGTGGGACATTGAATTTTACCCCGTTGAAACCACGACGGTAGCCGCAGCAGGACTACAGGCGGGAACGATCAATTTAGCCTTAGCCGGTCCGACCGAATATGTATTGATTCGGGCCAGAACCAATGCCACCCCAGTATTTGCCCTAACCCGTCCCAACTATCACAGTATTGGCGTAGTTCCAGTGGATAGTCCGATTCGTAGTTTGAGTCAGCTAAAGGGAAAAACCTTAGCGATGTCCGATTTAGGATCAACCAGTGGCCATCTCGGGCCCACAAGTTTGTTGGTCGCGGCTGGGTTAGACCCTAAAATTGACTACTCTGTAGAGTTTTTGGGAGATGAAGGTAGTTTAGAGGCTCTCAAAGCCGGTCAAGTTGATGCTTGGTTTGGCTCCCTGACAGATTACACTAATTTTCTTAATCAAGAAGATGTCTCAGCGGAAGATTATCGACAAATTGTCCAAAGTCCCCCCCTTCCCAATGATGTGATGGTCGTTAATAGCCGTACCTCTTCCCAATTTATTGAACAGTTTCGTCAGTTAGCTCAGGAGCATAGTACAGAGATTATTGCGGCTATTACGGCTATCCCGGCGAATAACAAATACCGAGGGTCACGGGTGGCATCTGTAGAAGACCAAGATTATGATAGTATCCGACAAGCCTATCGCATGATTGGTCAAGGTAGTTTTCTTGACTGAATTCTACCCTGTTGCCCAGATAAAGTAGTGACCGTATCAATAGTTACATTTAGAGGCGTTATCGGCGATCGCATGACTCTTTCTTCTCAGGTGACAGCATTCAGAACACAGTTGAGACGGGTTCGTTTTCCCGGCAAGCGGTATGTTTCCTCTCGAAGCAATCGGTTCACTATTGGTCAAAAACTAGGACTCGGCTATGGGGTTGTCATTGGGGTTGCTCTTTGTGGTACGGTCAGTGGCTTATCAATTGGTAACTACTATCAACAGCGGGCCTATTTTGATTTTGCCATTGCCGATCGCCAGCGGGACTTACTCTACGAGTTGGAAAATGCTGTAGGAGCCATGCGGTTACACCCTCAACGCTTAATTACGGTTCTTGGGAATACCATCTGGTTTGACTATGAAGTCTCTAAATTTTTAGCTGACGTGAACCGAGTAGAAGCGGCGATCACTGAATTTGAAACGTTTCTAGATGCCTATGGCGAAGAATCGGATATTGATGTAGAGCAACTGCAGAAAATCCTCTCAGAGTATGCGATCGCCAGTGAAGCCTATGAGTCCCAAATTCAGGACATTTGGCAACAGATCAACCCAGCACAACTGACAGGAGAACAAATCCCCGATGCACAACAACAAATTCTCAATCATCTAACTGGTCAGGAGTCTACGGCTCTAGAGGTTCGTTTCGATCGCCTACTCGAATACCTGATTTGGCTTGATGCCGCCGCAGATGCTCAATATGAACTCGCTCAATCAGACTTTGAGCAAGCTGAAGCCTGGCGACAATGGATTATTTACCTGAGTATGACCCTCTCAGCTCTCTTATCCATCCTGGTCGCACTTCTCACCAGTCGGACTCTAACTCGTCCACTCCTGGATGTCGAACAGGTCGCTCGTCAAGTGACCCAAAATTCAGATTTTAGCTTCCGTTGTCCTGTTTATCATCATGATGAAGTGGGTTCGGTTGCCGCATCGTTAAATCAGCTCATTGAACGAGTAGACGTTTATACACGGGAGTTAAAAGTAGCCCAGAAACGAGCCGACCGTGCCTCCCAAGCTAAGAGTGAGTTTCTAGCGAATATGAGCCATGAGTTAAGAACCCCACTCAATGGCATTCTCGGCTATAGCCAAATTTTGCGACGACGGGACGACTTAAACCAGCTTCAACGTCAGGGAATTGACATTATTCATCAATGTGGATCTCATCTTTTGCTGTTAATTAATGACATTCTCGATCTCTCAAAAATTGAAGCGCAAAAGATGGAATTGAACGTCAGTCCAGTTTCCCTCATGTCGCTTCTAACTGGGGTCACAGAAATGTGCCAAATTCGGGCATTGGAAAAACATCTGACCTTTACCTACCAGCCAAGTGAGCGGTTACCTGAGACGATTGAAGTCGATGAAAAGCGGTTGCGACAAGTTTTAATCAACCTCCTGGGTAATGCCACGAAGTACACAGAACATGGAGGGGTTATTTTTTCGGTGTCCCCGGTGGATGATGCCGAAGTCCCCGATCAGCAGATCGGCTTACACTTTTCTGTAGAAGATACTGGAATTGGGATGACTCCTGGGCAATTGGAGCGTATTTTTCTGCCCTTTGAACAGGTAGGAGAGTCCTATCAGTTGTCTGAGGGGACGGGATTGGGGTTGGCGATCGCCCAACGAATTGTAGAGATGATGGGTGGCAAAATTCAGGTGAGTAGTCAATTTGGCAAGGGGAGTTGTTTTTGGTTTGAGATTATCGTCCCGGTGGCCGATGCCGTCCGAGTAGAAACTGATAGCCTTGCTCAAATTGTTGGCTATGAGGGTCGCCGACTTACCGTACTCTTAGTTGATGATAAACCCCAAAACCGGATGTTATTA
This sequence comes from Phormidium sp. PBR-2020, assembly GCA_020386575.1. Taxonomy (GTDB): domain Bacteria; phylum Cyanobacteriota; class Cyanobacteriia; order Cyanobacteriales; family Geitlerinemataceae; genus Sodalinema. The sequence continues at coordinate 1,543,624 of CP075902.1, forward strand.
ACTAACTTACTCCATCCTTTGGGGTTTCAGATACTCGATGCAGACAATGGTGCTGAGGGATTTGAAATAGCAAAACGTCATTGTCCGGATGTGATTATCACAGACTTAGTGATGCCAATTCTTGACGGCTTTGAGATGATGCGACAAATTCGCCAAACTCCCCAACTTGAGGGGGTTAAGATTATTGCCTCATCCGCCAGTGTTTTTGAGCGCGATCGCCACTTCAGTACCACCGCCGGCAGTGATGATTTCCTGCCACGACCCATTGAGTTTGACCGCCTGCTACTTTTGTTAGAACAGCATCTTCACCTCACGTGGGTTCGGGAAACAGCCCCCGCAGCCATCGCCTCAGCTCCCATCACAGAACCCAGTCAGCCAGAAGCGACCTGGCGAGTTCCCCCAGCGCAGGATTTAGAGAATCTGCTTCATGCGGCCCGTCGCGGTGCTCTCAGGCAGGTCATCCGACACTGTGAGGCATTACAGGCAGAAGACTCCGATTATGAGGTTTTTGCAACCACAGTGATGGAACTAGCCCGCAAATTCCAGGAAAAAGCCGTGATTTCTACCCTTGAGGAAGCCTATCAGCGGGTTGGCTAAAATTCTAGCCCCCCTTTAGGAAAACAGGCAAAGCTAGTGCGGGCTTTCTTAAGGTGATGATACTGCTTCAAGGCCTCATCGCTAAGCTGCTGATGAAAATCCTCCTGCACCTTGCAGGTTAAACGGCGTGAGACTTGCTTGACAATTTGTGTAATCAGACGATCGCCCGTCTGTTGAATCAAATTCGGGGACAAGGAACGAATAAACTTAGGAAACACAACCCCAACATTTAAATCTAACTCCCAACTGACCCGAGTAATCGGACGCTCAGGATGCTCCAACTCAGTGACGGGGAGGGGTTCTAACGTCTGTGTCGCCTGAAACTCCACATCATAGCCAGGCGGCGTGTAGTCAGGAATGGGAATGGTTTCAATGCGATAGACGCGATCGCGTTCAGGAACTAACTCTAAGCCAATCTTCGGCTCCACATAATAGCCCAAAGCACCGAACTTACCAATGGTTAAATCATAGCCATTAGCACCCAGGGGAGTCACCTGCATCGGTGCCGCACAGCGACGGAACCAGCCCTGATGCACATCGAGGTATTGACGAACCGCCTCAGCCTCAGCATACATCTCCATCACCCCTTCAAACTGGGTATAAAACCAGTAGAGGCGATCGGTGGCTTGAGTGTTGGCTAGTGCCTCCCCCGAACAAAGTGAGGTGTCTTGAGCGTTGGTGAACTGGGAGTTAGCAGACGACTGCATCGTTCAAAAGTCCTTTAGTGTTGGGCGATACTGCTCCTAGGGAACAATTCACCGGTCCTCCATTCCAGCTTAGCCTGTTCATCTGTACCTGCAATGAGTAATATCTCGGAACTTTAACGAAATTCGCTAAGATGGCAACAGCACCGTTGTTTCTGAACCCTAGATTCTACTAAAGGAACCGTGAAAGCATTTGTCGCTGGAGCTACCGGAGAAACGGGACGTCATATCGTCCAAGAGCTAGTTCAACGGGACATCCCCGTGCGGGCCTTCGTCCGTAACCTCGATCGCGCTCGCGAGATTCTGCCCCATCAAGCTGAACTGCTGACTGGGGATGTCCTCGATGCAAAATCTCTCTCTGAGGCTCTCCAAGACTGTACAACTCTCCTTTGCGCGACGGGAGCGCGTCCGAGTTTCGATCCCACCGGCCCCTATAAAGTCGACTACCAAGGCACTCAAAACCTAATCCAGGCCGCCCAAAACGCCAATATAGAGCAGTTTGTCCTGGTCAGTTCCCTCTGCACCTCGGAATTTTTCCATCCCCTGAATCTATTTTGGCTAGTATTGTACTGGAAAAAACAAGCCGAAGAGGCCTTGCGTAAAAGCGGTCTCACGTACACCATTGTCCGTCCTGGGGGCTTAAAAAATGAAGATACCCCAGCCCCCATTATCATGAGATCTGCCGACTCCCTCTCCGAGGGCAACATTCCTCGCCAGAAAGTGGCTCGTGTTTGTGTAGAAGCCTTATTCTCCCCAGACGCTCGTAATAAGATTCTGGAAATTGTCACCAACGAGGATGCTCCCGAGCGGGACATTGCTCAACTATTCGCCGGAGTCACCTAATGGCGACGATTCCAGGCCCAGCATGAGCTGACTGTTTCGTCCACCCTCCACTATTCCTGGCTTAAACCCGTGCTCTACTTAAAATCTGTTCCCGGCCTGCTCAGTCTCTTACTCGTAGGAGCCGTCGCCGTACCTGTGCTAACGCCTCCGCTGCCGGTACAAGCGGCAACAGAACGGCTGACGATCACCCTAAATCCTCAACAAGGGGAGCGGTTTCGGGACTTGCTGGCCCGAGCCGAAACCATCGCCGAGGAGGAGATTCAACGGACGTTTAATGCCGATGTGGTGGTGAGCGATATCTCGTTGGTGGTGATGGGGGAAAATCGCGGCTTAATGACCCCTTTACTCTCGGTGGATGTGCGGCGCGATCGCTGGCGTCGCAATCCCCAACTCTCAGATTGGGCCCAATACTACAACAATGCTCGGCAACTCCTGGGATTCAATGGCACATCGGGCGACAATGACCATGCCAGTGCTGAACCGGTGCTAGGAACCGGAGATGTCCAAGTTACCCTGCGTTGGAATACCATCGATGATTTAGATTTAGCCGTTACCGATCCCAACGGAGACACCGCCTTTTTCGCCAATCCTTCCATTCCCTCCGGGGGACAACTCGACGTGGACTCCAACGCTGGCTGTATGTCCAGCTTCGCCAACCCCGTTGAAAACGTCTTTTGGGAGTCCGGGAATGCCCCCGAGGGAGAGTATGTGGCCACCGTCTCCCTCTTTACCCGCTGCAACGGAGATCGCAACCCCATCCCCTTTGAACTCTCTATCACCCTAAACGGGGATACCCAAAGCCAAACGGGGACAGTCAGCGACCAATCCCCCAGTCAATCGTTTGAGTTTGTCTTTCCCTAGAGAGGCTGACTCACGCTCTAGGTAGTATATTCCGCGTTGATGCGGACATAGTCATAACTCAAATCACAGCCCCAAGCCATGCCTTCACCAGGGCCTGTGCCAATGGTGACGGAGATGGCCACGGTGTCCGTTTTCAGGTACTCACCCTCTGCCTTTTCTCGCAGATAGGCACTGGCGGCGGCGCGATCGAAGGGCAGAGGCTGGCCAGCATCCATTAACTGAAAGTCCCCCAGCTTAATCCGCAATTGGTCTTGATCGAAGGTGACCCCCGCCCGTCCAGCAGCGGCAGCAATGCGCCCCCAGTTGGGATCTCGTCCAAACATGGCAGATTTGACTAACGAAGACCCGGCAATGGTGCGGGCAATCTTACGGGCATCAGCATCACTCTCCGCGCCGTGAACGGAGACTTCGAGCAAACAACTGGCCCCTTCCCCATCGCGGGCGATCGCCTTAGCCAGATGCTGACAAACCGCCGTCAACATGGCTTCCAACTTCTGGGCTTCCGGGCCATCCCGCAGGATCGCCGGAGTCCGAGATTGACCATTGGCCAAGGCAATCACCGTATCATTAGTGCTGGTATCCCCATCCACGGTGATTTGATTAAAACTCTTATCTACCGCCCGACTCAGCATTTCCTGCCACAGTTGCGAGGAGACCACCGCATCACAGGTAATAAAGCCTAACATCGTGGCCATATTGGGGTGAATCATCCCCGATCCTTTACAGATGCCTCCCATGCGCACCGTGCGATCGCCAAATTGAGCTTCCAAGGCAATGGATTTCGTGACTAAGTCCGTGGTGATAATGGCGGCGGCGGCTTCATCGCCGCCGGTTTCCGAGAGTTGGGAGACAATCTTGGGAACCCCATCACGCAGGGCATCCATTTTAATCCGTTGTCCAATCACCCCCGTTGACGCCAACAAGACAGCATCTCCCGGAATCCCCAAGGACTGGGACAGCAACTCGGCACTTTCGCGCACATCTTCCCAGCCCCCTTCTCCCGTGGCGGCGTTGGCTTGGCCCGCATTGCAGAGAATGGCGCGGGCGCTGGCTTTACGCTGTAACTGTTGGCGGCAATAATCCACACAGGCGGCCCGGACTTGGGTTTGAGTAAACACCCCGGCGGCGATCGCATCCACCTCAGAATAAATTAGCGCCAAATCCTTCGCGCCGGAGGGTTTCAACCCCGCCACAATCCCTGCCGCCTGATAGCCCCGAGGTGCGGTGACTGCCCCGGAAATTTCTTGCCACTGTGCCACGATGTTTTGCCCCCAACTTAAAAAAACAGTCTTCTCTGAAACGGGATTATATCAGTCTCTGTCCCCCACTCTGTCATCAAGTCAACCGGCCTTAACGGACGCTGCGAATGGAATGGCGAAAATTGAGATCGCCCTCATACCCCGACAACCGGGCCAACTCCCGCAACTCACGGGTTCCCTCATAAAGCTCCCCCTTAATCTCCCAACTGGGATAGGCGCGCACTCCCGCCGCCTGACAGACCTGAGGCTGAGCCTGATAGCCGTTAGCATCACATTCGATATAGGTCAACTTCTCAAAGGCTTCAGCGCCAAACAGTTGTTTCTGGCTATAACAATGGGGACACCAATAGGCTCCAAAGCCACGGGCCCCACTCTCCCTTAAATACTCCGCCAGGGCCAGTTCTGCGGGCCCCGACTCGGTGGTCACTGGGGGCGCTTTCTGTCCCCCTTCCACTATCTGGGTTGGAGTTGCGGCCACCGTCGGCGTGACGTTGGCATAGAGTCCCGTCACGCCAACCACCGTCACCACCATGACAATGAAACTGGTAAAGAAGGGCTGTCCCTCATCTTCCCAATTCTGGCTAAAGGCTGCTAAGCCAAACAAACTTAACGACAAAAGAGCCGAAACTAGACAATAAGGGCAAAACTCATGGAGTTCCCCCAACAAAATGGTCATCAAGTAGCCACTAAAGGCCGCCATCACACTGCCACCGGCCAAGAGTCCCCAGCCGCTGAGGCGATCGAGGCGATCATGTGCTTTGCGATCGCGATCGCGGCGAATCCCATAGGGGGCCAGGGCCAACAGCAACATCACCCCATAGCCGATGGCCCCAAACAGGGTCAACGGTAGGCCAAAGACGGTTCCATAGGCACTATTAAGCACCTGATTACAGCCTTGCGTGGGACAGATCGCCTCCACATTGTCGGTGAACTTGACCACCGTCAGAAATGTAGTTTCCAGGACTCCCAAGGCGGCGATCGCCCCCATCAGAGGGCGAGACCAAGGAGCAAACCGAGGGCTGGCAGATCGACGAGTCATGAATGGTTCTCCTCTACATTACAATCTCACTTTGTTTAAAGCTCGACTATTGACACTCGGTGGAGTCTCTTCTGTTGTCGTTGGCGCTTGCGCGGCTTCAACGAACTGACTCACGCGGATGGGGTCAATGGGTTCGTGAATGTTGCCATGTCGTTTCAGGGAACTTGAGACAATTGCCCCATCGGCGGCCTTCATCAAGTGAGGGATATTTTCCCAGGTGGCGCCACTGCCAATCAAGACAGGTTTAGAGCCAGCGGCCCGTTGAGCCGCCTCTAAATCCTCAAGAGTTGGAGGAATCCCCGTGGCCATCCCTGAGAGAATAACGCCGTCGGCTAAGCCTCGTTCTAGGGTTTCTCGTACCGTGAGGCTGAGGCTAGGGCTTCCCAGGGGATGAGCGTGCTTGACCAGGACATCGGCCAAAATTTGTACCTCACTGCCGAGTTCCCGACGGTAACGCATCAAATCATGGGCGCAGCCTTCAATAATGCCCTGATCCGTTGCCATCACACCGGTGAGGACATTGACGCGAATAAACTTAGCCCCCACACAACTGGCGATCGCCAAACTGCTACGGGCATCATTGCGTAAGACGTTGACGCCAATGGGAACGGTGACCAACCCCATGAGGCGCTCCACAATAACGGTCATCGCACTGACCACCACCGGATCGACTTGTCCATTTGTGAAGGGGGAATCAAAGAAATTCTCGACAATCATGCCATCGACCCCCCCGGCAGCCAGTGCGGCCGCTTCTCGTTCGGCGCGATCGATGACTGTCTTTAGATTGCCCCCCCAACGGGGTGAGGAGGGCAAGGGAAGTAGGTGTACAACTCCGATAATTGGGTTTGAGGTTTGGAAAATCTGCTTGAAGTCCACGTTTTTGCTAATTTCGGACTTGGTTGGTCGGGGGAGACTGACGCCAGATGGGGAAAGAGATCCCCCCAGGGTCAATGGCCATCCCAGGCCTTGGCCCAGAAGGATGGGGGACATGACTGCCACCCTGTCCCAGATCAACTATACCGTTTGTTCGTTGCAGTTCTCGGGCTGGCCGGGATTCTTTCGGGCGATCGCCATCCTAACTGGGGCGATCGCAGCTAACTCAAGTGAGCGCCTATACTAGAGTCTAGCTCTCATTAATCGCAACGCAGATCTCCAAAAATGCCGTGAAAGTGGTAGAACTTCTCCTTCTTATTGTGTTTACGGTGGCGATCGCCTCGGAATTAGGACTCCGCTGGTTCTTAGGCTTCGGTAAGCCACCGCTGTATGTGGCTGATGAAACCATCGGCTATCGTCTGGCCCCCAATCAACGCACCCGCCGTTTTGGCAATCGGATTACGGTCAATCAGTTTTCTCTACGAGGGCCGGCTATCAGTCCTGATCCGGCCCCTGAAACTCGCCGGATCTTGCTGTTGGGGGATTCCATTGCTAATGGCGGCTGGTGGACTGATGATGCCCAGACGATTTCGGCCCGGTTACAGGAACGCCTGGAAACGCCGGATCAGCCGGTGGAGGTGTTAAATGCTTCGGCCAACTCCTGGGGACCGCGCAATCAATGGCAATATGTCCGTAAGTTTGGCGTGTTTGGCTCGACTGAGGTGGTGTTACTGCTCAATACTGATGATTTATTTTCCCGTCAACCCACGTCGGTGGTGGTGGGGCGCGATCGCAGTTATCCCGATAAACGTCCTCCCCTAGCTTGGGTCGAACTCATCAGCCGCTTTCTGCCCCCGCAGGAAATTCCCGAGTTGGCACAACTGCGCCAAGAGGATGGGGATGTGGTTCAGAAGAATTTAGAGGCGATTGGTCAGCTTTATGAGTATTTGAAGGCAGAAAACGTTAACGTACTGGTGCTGTTGACTCCCTTAAAACGGGAGTTGGGAGAGCCGGGACCACGCCCCTATGAGCAGAAAGCCCGCGATCGCCTCGCTAACCACCTCAAGGCTGATGGCATTACTTATGTGGATATCTTGCCGATATTTAATGGACTCGATAAGCCTGAAAATCTCTATCGAGATACCATTCATTTCAACGCCTCGGGTAACCATATTTTAACGGATATACTTCATTTAAGGCTTGCCAATATACTGTAAATTTAGCCCAAGGGTTAGCCCCAAATAAGTCTATCTACCTCTGGTCTGGTCTTGAGTCAAAACGTTTACAATTGAACTAACTTAAACCCAAAAAAGTAAAAATTAAGCATTTAAAGAAATCAAGTTTACTGTAAAGATTCTATGAAGTTTCCCTAACCCCAGGGCGATCGCTCAAATAACCAGGCTACAGTATAAAAATTAGCCTCTGTCCTTTCTTCCCTTCCATAATGACTTCAGAGCCAACCCCAATTCCTTTCGTCGATCTGCATTCTCTGCACCAGCCCATTCAAGCCGAACTCGATGCGGCGATCGCCCAAGTCTTAGAACGGGGTGATTTCATTTTAGGGCAGGCCGTTCGTGAGTTTGAAAGCGCTTTCGCCCAAGCCTGTGGCGTCGCTCATGGCGTTGGAGTTGCCTGTGGCACTGATGCGATCGCCTTGGGATTGCAAGCCTGCGGGATTGGCAAAGGGGATGAAGTCATTGTTCCGGCGAACACCTTTATTGCCACCGTAATTGGGGTGCTGCACGCCGAAGCCACCCCCGTGTTAGTCGATTGCGATCCCGACACTGCACTCATCGATCTCGAAGCCGTCGAACGGGCCATTACCCCCCGCACCCGCGCCATTCTACCGGTTCACCTCTACGGACAACTGGTGTCGCCGCGACAACTGCGGGAAATTGCCGCCATTCATAACCTAATTCTCTTTGAAGATGCCGCCCAGGCTCATCTCGGGCAACGAGACGGGGAAACCGCCGGTTCCGTGGGGATGGCCGCCGCCTTTAGTTTCTACCCCAGCAAGAACCTGGGAACCGCCGGAAATGGGGGCATCGTGGTGACGAATCATGCTGACGTCGCCGAGCGAGTGCGATCGCTGCGCAACTATGGCGCTCCCAAGAAATATGTTCATGTCTATCGAGGCACCAATAGCCGCCTCGATACCCTGCAAGGGACGATTCTCAACGTCAAACTGCCCCATCTGGCCCATTGGAATCAGCAGCGGAACCAAGCCGGCCAAACCTATGATCGCCTCCTGGCCCCCCTGCGGGAACAGGGCATTGTCCCCATGAGAAATGACAGCGGTGCGGGCCATGTCTATCATCTCTACGTGATTCGGGTAAACCATCCCCAGTGCGATCGCGATCGCCTCAGTTCCGCCTTAGAAAAACAAGGGATTCAAACGGGGATTCACTATCCCATTCCCTGTCACCTGCAACCGGCCTATCGTAACCTAGGCTATAGTGCCGGTAATTTCCCCGTATCCGAAGCTCTCAGTGAGCAGATCCTCTCCTTACCCATGTATCCCGGTTTAACAGATGAGGACATCGAACGAGTGGTGTATGCCATTAAAACTGAACTATCCAACCCCTCGTAATGTCATTGTTACCTCACCGTTAACCGCGTTGCTTGTCTGAAAATGTCCCTTAAACCTCCCCTGAAATATGACTCTACAAACTCAACTTAAAGCGAACTTCCAGCGACATTCCCTAGAAATTATCATGCTGGTCTTGCTAGCAGTTCTCTACATCCCACTGATGGTTCATTGGTATGATGGCTGGATCAATAAAACCATTAGCCTAGAACATGAATACTACAGTCATGGAGTGATTGGCTTGCCATTTGCCGCCTATATTGTTTGGGAAAAGCGTCATAAATGGCAAGAACTTTCCAATCGGTTTAATCCCCTGGGTGCCGTCCTTCTCGGACTAGCGGCGGTCTTTTACCTCAGTGGAGTTCCTGACCTAGTTAGCCTTTCGTTCCCGATTCTCTTATCCGGGCTATGTTTTGGTCTCAAAGGAGTCCCGGGGATGAAACTCTTGTTTATTCCCTGGCTGTTGGTTCTCTTAGCCACTCCTACTGATATTCCCTATTTGATTGCCCCCTTTTCCTATCCCCTGCAAAGCTTTATCGCCGGAACCGCTGGCTTTATTCTCACTCAATGGGGATTTGATGTGACGGTGCAAGAAATCTTTATTTATGTCGGCGGTCGTATTGTGGAAGTTGCCCCCCACTGTGCCGGCTTTAAAATGCTCTTCACCACCCTTTATGTGGCTCTAATGCTGCTCTATTGGACAGGGGCCCTGAAGTTCAGAAAGACGGTGGTAGCCTTTTTGTTCTCGGGAGTTCTCATCAGCGTTATTACGAATATCTTCCGTAACACCTTTCTCACCCTCTTTCATGGTCAGGGACAAGATGAACTGTTTGACTGGCTGCACGAAGGCTGGGGCGGGGATATGGTGTCCGCCTTGATGTTATTGGCCCTGGTCCCCACTCTGATTGGCTTAGAAAAACTGCGGGATGCCCTCTCGGGAACCGGAACCATTGAATCAGTGTAGAGGGGCATCTGTCGGGATTTGGAGACCTTAGTCTAGATTGGCAATCTCCACCGGTTCGATCGCCTCGGCCGGTTCATAGCCGAAGACACGGGAATAGAAATAAAACTCCGCTTCTAAGGCCTGTTTGATATTGGCCCCCTGACGAAAGCCATGGGACTCCCCTTCAAAGGGGACATAGGCCACCGGGAGTCCTTTTTCTTGTAGGGCCTCAACCATGCGTTGGGCTTGATTGGGGGGAACCACTTTGTCCTCTAATCCCTGGAAGAAAATCACCGGACAGGAGAGGCGATCGGTAAAATGAATGGGCGATCGCGCCACATAGCGTTCTTTTTCCTCGGGATACTTACCCACCAAGCGGTCTAAATAGCGGGACTCAAACTTGTGGGTATCGGTGGCTAAGGCTTCTAAATCACTAATCCCGTAGTAACTCGCACCGGCCTTAAAGGTATCCCGGAAGGTGAGGGCGGCCAGGGTGGTATAGCCCCCGGCACTACTGCCGGTAATGGCCAGGCGATCGCCATCTACCCAGCCTTGTTCCGCCAGAAACTTGGCCCCGTTAGCGCAATCATCCACATCGGCGATGCCCCATTGTCCATCCAAGGCCTGGCGATAATCCCGGCCAAAGCCGGTACTACCGCGATAGTTGACATCCAAAAAGGCAAAACCGCGACTGGTCCAATATTGAACCGACAGCCGCAAGGCACTGGAGGCCGCCGCTGTAGGGCCGCCATGACTTTTCACCAGTAACGGCGGTTTTTCAGCCTCTAAGGGGTCATAATCCTGGTTTTGGGGGGGATAAAAGAAGCCATAGGCCGTTGCCCCATCTTCCGTAGGAAATTCAATCGGTTGCGGTTGAGAGAGATAGCCCGGATCAATCTCCAGTTGCGTTGATCGCCGCAAGACATCCACCTCCCCCTCATCAAGATCCATTAACAGGAAAGCACTGGGAATCGTCGCCGAACCCCCCAGGAACGCCAGGCGATCGCCATGAGCCGTTAACGAAGACATTTGAGTATACGGGGTTTCGAGATTTTGCAGCCGCCGGCTTTTGGGGTTGAGGGTTGCCAACTGCCACAGTCCCCGTTGGGTATAGGTGCAAACCAACCGTTCGGCACTGAGGAAGGTGTAGGTAGACATCCCAAACACCCATTGCGGGGTAGCGAACTCCGCATTGAGAGGAAACATCGGTTCAACCCCATTGTCAGTCCAGCGATAGAGATTCCACCAACTGGCGCGATCGCTGACAAAATACAACACTCCATCCGGAGACCATTGGGGCCCAAACACCGATTCATCCTTGCCTCCCGTCACCTTCTTGGGCGCTGTTAAACGTCCGTTGTCGGTCACCTGGGCCACCCATAACTCGGTGCCATCCCAGGGCAAATTGGGATGATTCCAACTCAGCCAGGCCAAGGTTTGGCCATCAGGACTCAGGCGCGGCGAGGCGTAGAAATCACTCCCTGACACCAACACCTCCACGGAACCGTTGAAGCCGATCGCCACAATGGTATTTTGGGGTTCCCCCTCGCCAGAGTGGTCCTCACGCACCCCAATCAGGCGATCGCGCCCTCCATCCACCTGAAAATCCGCATAACGAGACTCTCCCTCGGGGGTGAGAGCGTCCGGTTCAGCATCGGGGCCTTGGCGATAGATGCGTCCATCGCTGAAGTTGGAGAAATAGACGATCCCATCGGCCACCGTGAAAGCCGCTCCGCCATATTCATGGACACGAGTGCGTACGTTGTAGCCTTGGGGGGTCACATCCTCAACTCCCCCATCGGACTGACGACGCACCAGCACCGTCCGCCCTCCCTCCGAGGGACGACTTTCGAGCCAATAGAGACTGTCCCCATCAGAGGCGATTCCCCCCAAACCGATACTTTCAGAAACAATCAGATCAGCGGTAATGGGAGATTTCCAAGCACCATAAGGTGCTTTTTGCTTCAGGGAAGGAGTCATGGAGAGCCTCGGGGTGAACTTTTCGTAAAGCGGACCTGGGAACGGCCGTACTGAGAGAGGAACTTACTTAATCATCATCATTGGAAATTAGGGCATTGCCATCGCCTCCTAGCAATTCGGCGATCGCCTGATGTTCTCTCGGAACACGGGAAGGGGGATCTTGGCGCGCATCAGTAATCAGCCAATCGAGGGCGGCGGCTTGGACATCGATGGTGTTGCCCAGGCGATCGACGCAGTAGCGTCCAAAGACCAATTTATCCACGAGGCGGATACCTCGTCCTAGCCGGGAGTAGTCAAAGATCACCGTATTATCCACCGTGGCATTCGCGCCAATCCGGCAACTTGAGCCGATGGCCGTGGGGCCGATAATTTTGACCCCATCCTCAATACGAGTCATCGAGCCAATGTAGACAGGGCCCTTGATATCAACCTTGTCCCAGTTGACAACCACATTCAAACCCGTATAGATTCCGGGAGCCACTTCTCGCCCCGGAATATCCACATTGCGAACTTCGCCCCGGAGAACGGTACGAATAGCTTGCCAGTAATCGGGGACACGTCCAATATCCACCCATTGGAAATCCATGCTTAACCCATAAAAGGGCGCACCCATTTCCACAAGTTTAGGGAATAAATCGCCACCAATATCAAATTCTGTAGCCGAGGGGATATAGTCAAAGACCTCTGGCTCAAAGATATAAATCCCGGTGTTGATATTATTGCTTAAGGCTTCATCCACCCCAGGTTTTTCCTGGAAGGCCTTAATCCTGCCATCGTCGTCGGTAACGACAACCCCATAACTGGAGACTTCCTCCTTGGGAACCGGTTTGAGAATCACCGTAGCTATGGCCCCTTTCTTACGGTGCCAGGCCACGGCCTCACTGATATCGAGGTCAATTAGGGCATCCCCACAGAGGACGACAAACGTATCATCGAAGAAGGGATAAAAATCTTGAATCCGTTTCATCCCCCCAGCGGAACCGAGGGCCTTACCCACTAGTTCCCCATCAGCGGTAATTTTGCCCTCAAAGGAATAGCCAATTTGGACGCCGAAGCGCTGTCCATCCCGAAAATAGTTCTCGATTTCGTTGGCCAGGTGGCTGACGTTCACCATAATCTGGTCAAAGCCATTCTGACGCAGCAGATCCACAAGAAATTCCATCACTGGCTTTTGCAGGATGGGGATCATGGGTTTGGGAATGGTGTAGGTAATCGGGCGCACGCGGGTACCTTTTCCCGCCGCTAGAATCATCGCTTTCATGAATTTCTCTGTTCCAACCCTTGGTCAACTGGCTAGTTTGATGGATCTGCCGATGCGGATGCCGATTTCTTTCTCACTATACGACACGATCGCCGAGGACAAAACCAATGTCAGGCATTCTTCCCGGGGGCGATCGGCTTGAGTGAGTTGAATTTCGGGGCGATCGGCGCTACGGGGATGTTAATTTGATTTGAATATCTCGATAGAACTGAGCTTGGAAAAGTTCCACTTTAGACTGAGATGCTAGAAGTAGCAATGCCCAAAACACCGCCACTTGACGTTCGGCGAGGCTATGTTGCTGCTCTGAGGCGGGATTCCAACGCTCTAGGAGACGGTCAAAACTGACCCAAGTCTCTCCCTCGGTCATCCTATCCCAGTCCGCTAGCAGGAAGGCTTCAATCTCGGCGGCGGTTTCGGTTAGGTTTTCCTCATGGGCCAGTTGGCCAATTTCCTCGGCCGTCTGTCGTTTGGGGGTTTTGCGGCGACGGCGCGATCGCCCTTCTAAGGGGTCATCTTGGAATTGCTCGGCGATGGTTTCGAGTTGGGCGATCATTTCCCCCAAACTCACGGGACGCTTGCGTAAGGGGGGAGCTACGGCCCGCCGTTGTAGTTGGGTTTCTAGGCGGAAAGGGAGAGATAACTGTTGAGAGTCCCCCTCTCCGAGCCATACGTCTTCATCTAAGACCTCGGGGTCTTCCTCTAGGGGGGCGCGAACGAGGGTATCGGCTTTGAGGAGTAATAACATGGATGCGTAGAGGAAGGCTTGTCCTGAACGGGACAAATCCGCTTCATAGGGAATCCCTCCTGGGGAGAGACTGGGGGCAAGGTGACTCAGGTGACGGTCAATGACATCAATCACCTGCACATCCCAGGGATCAATTTCACCGCGTTCGGCGAGATCCAGGAGCAGTTCAATGGCATCTTGGGCAAGGGAAGGGGTCACATCCAATCAGATATCAACAGCTAACGGTCTATTCTAGAAAGTTTCAGGAGTCTGTCACGAGAGCATGACGAAAAAGCGAATCTTGATTTTGGTGGGGACGACAGAAGGGCGACATTTAGCTTATCAGGCCTCGCGACGGGCAGATATCGAGGCGATCGCCTCCCTGGCAGGCCGTACCCGTCAACCGGACCCCCCTATCGCCAATACTCGCTTCGGAGGTTTTGGCGGGGTTTCAGGGTTACGGGACTATCTACGGGAACACGAGATTGAGGCCCTGATTGATGCGACTCATCCGTTCGCCGCGCAAATCTCAATTCATGGGGTATTAGCGGCCCGGGAGGCTGGGGTTCCCCATCTCCGTCTCTCGCGTCCTCCCTGGTCTCCTCAACCGGGGGACCGGTGGCTGGAGGTCTCCAGTAACGCCGAAGCTGCTGAGCGCTTGCCAGAGGTGGCTCAGCGGGTGTTTCTGACCATTGGCCGTCAGGAGTTGGCCACCTTTGCCTCGTTGCGACAACTTTGGTTCCTGATGCGGATGATTGACCCCCCTCATAGGGAGACGCCGATTCCTCCAGGGGAAATTCTCCTGGCCCGGGGGCCGTTTTCCCTAGATGAGGAGCGATCACTGTTGCAAAGGTATCAAATCGGGGCGATCGTCAGTAAGAATAGTGGCGGCGAGGCGACCTATGCCAAACTGGTGGCGGCACGGGAGTTGAGGATTCCGGTGGTGATGGTACAGCGTCCCACGATGCCGGAGATGGAGACGGTCAGCGATATTAACCAAGTTTTGGATTGGTTGGATCGTCTTGTGGGGATTTCCCCAAAACACCCCACAAATAACTAGGATGTCATGCTTTAATAACGGACCATTGCGTGACCGGGGCCATGGCCTTCCAACTGAGAAATCGACCCAGGGGTTGGGCCCGTTGAATGGCAATTCGGGTTAACGCTCCCCCCCAAGTTTGCTGCGCTTGGAACAGCTTTTGTTCACTCTCCACGGTAACGGCATTCACTACTAAACGACCCCCTTGGGGTAAGGCTTGCCAACAGGTTTCTAACATATCAGGAGTTGTGAGTCCACCGCCGATAAAAATGCAGTGGGGTTGCGGTAAATTGGACAATGCCTCTGGCGCTTGTCCCGCGATAATCTCTAAATGAGGCACTCCTAGAGATGCGGCATTATCGGCCAGGTATTGTAACCGTTGGGGATGGGGTTCAATGGCGATCGCCCGACAACGGCGATCGCTCCTGAGCCATTCAATACTAATAGACCCACAGCCGGCCCCCACATCCCAGAGCCGTTGTCCCGGTTGGGGAGCAAGACTGGAGAGGGTGACGGAACGGATTTCTCGTTTGGTGAGTTGGCCATCATGGAAATAGGCTTCATCGGGAAATCCGGGAACGCAACGGTGTTGCTGATTCTCCCCAAAACAGTCAATGGCGATGGTGTTTAAGTCCGCTAAGTCCTCATCGTTCCAGGTGGCGGCCATTCCCCGAATCTGCCGTTCTTCTGGCGACCCCATCCGTTCTAAGACGGTCATCTGACTTTCCCCAAATCCGTTCTCAGTCAGAAGTTGCGCCACGATCGCGGGGGTACGGCGATCGCCACTTAACAGCAGCAGCCGCACCCCCGGATAAAGATAACCGAGCAACAAAGCGGGAGGTCGTCCACAGAGGCTGAGGGTATCCACCTCTGTGAGGGACCAACCCAGGCGGCTACAGGCGAGACTAAAGGCGGAAGGAGCCGGAAGAATGGTCATCTCTGCTAGGGGAACCTGACGGGCTAGGGTGGCCCCAATGCCGTACCACATGGGATCACCTGTGGCTAACACACAGACTCGTTGGCCGCGACGCTGGAGGATGGCGTCAATGGTGGTTTGTAGCGGTGCGCCCCAAAGGAGCCGCTCTCGGCGATCGCTCTCGTCTAAAAAGCCTAAATGTCGCCGGCCGCCTACGAGAATTTGGGCCTGTTCCAAGAGCGATCGCGCTGCTGCACTAAGTCCAGCTTGGCCCTCCTCCCCAATGCCAATCACCGATAACCATTTCTGCTGGCCTGTCATCCCTACGCGCCTCATTCCTCAATCCTAGGGCGAACAATGTTTCGCCCCTACCGTACTGTCTCATGAAGGGGTCGTCCTATGCTATGGTGGGGGGATTGATTGTTGGGAAACTCCGGTTAAATTCCGGGACTGTGCCGCAACTGTAATGGGGTGTTCTCAGTAGGAGCGAACTCTTGTGGAGCGCCCTCTTGCACCCATAAGTCAGAACACCAACATCAAGCCGACTGTTGTTCGGGACCTGTCAATTCTCTGCGTTGCACAGAGAAGGAAACTGATTGTGAATTGGATTACTGACGCGAATCCCTGTCCGGGATTGTTTTACGGGACTCGGGCCCAAGATGGATTTTTACTTCGTATTCGTACCCCTGGCGGACAGCTTAACCTGTCTCAGGGACGGGCGATCGCCCAATGGATGAAGGAATGGGACTGCGAGAGTCTGCAAGTGACGAATCGGGGGAATCTGCAACTGCGATCGCTGGCGATCGCCCCGAGTCCCCAGGTTTTCGCGCAACTTCAACATCTCGGCTTAGGGGCCCGTCTTCCGCAGTTGGATCACCTGCGTAACATTATGGCCAGTCCCACCGCCGGGATTGATTCCCAGGAACTCCTTGATACTCGTCCCTGGGTGCAGGCTTTAGATGACTATATCCAAAACTCTCCCCACCTCGCGGCTCTACCGGCCAAGTTTAGCATCGGCATCGATGGCGGTGGGTCCGTGGCGATCGGCACTCGCTCCCGCCTCTCTTGGGAACATCGCTATAACGAGATTCAATTGTCTGTTGTTGCCCCTGATGACTCCAACGAGGACTCGTCCCTCTTGTTTCATCTGGCCTTAGGGGCCGGCAAGCACCTCCATGAGACTGGATACGTGATTCCCCAAGATAGGGGTGTTGAGGCCGTCGCCGCTCTGAGTCAGGCCTATCTCCATTATCTCAGCGACGCCGAACCGTTGCCCAAACCAGGGCGAAAACGGCGGATGACCCATATTTTGGCCGATTGGGGGCTGGAACGTTATCTACATCAAGCAATCCGTTATCAGCCTCAAGCCTTCCTCAAGGGGCAACCCCTAAATGGGCGGCCCAGTGCGGGGGCCGCCCATTTAGGGGTACATCCTCAACGTCAACCGGGTTTAGCCTATATTGGCGTGGATTTGCCCTTAGGACAGGTAACTTTGGCACAGTTGCAAGGCATTCTGGATTTAGTCGAACAGTTTGGCGAGGGAGTCTTGCGGTTAACCCCTTGGCAAAGTTTGATGATGGCAAATATCGCTGAAGACCAGGTGGAAAGGGTGTTAGAGAGGTTGCAGGAGTTGGGCCTGTCGGGAGAGGGGGCCGAGGTTGCGATCGCCGCCTGTACCGGAAAACCGGGCTGTTCAGCCGCCGCCAGTGCCACCCAAGTTGAAGCCCAGCGTCTTCTGGCAGAACTCCCGCAGCAGTTGGGGTTAGGCCGGCCGGTGAATATCCATCTCACCGCTTGTCCCAAATCTTGCGCTCAACCGGGGCCGGCGGAGATGACTCTCTTGGGAATCTCCCTCGACTGCTATCACCTCTATTTAGGGGATGGGGTGGATTCCTGGAAACATGACCTGGGGCCGGTGGCGGTTGGCGACCTCTCCAGGGTGATTGGTAGATTGTTGCAGTCCTATAAACGGGAGCGTCATCATCGGGATGAGTCCCTGAGTGATTGGGTGCGACGGCTCGATGGGGTTCAGGAGTGTCTACGATGATGGATTATATCCGGGAAGGGCAAGAAATCTATAAACAATCCTTTGCCACAATTCGCGCTGAGGCGGCGTTAGAGACGTTGCCCGCTGATTTGGCTCAGGTTGCCGTTCGCTTGATTCACGCCTGCGGAATGACCGATATTGTGGCGGATTTGAGGGCATCTGAGGGGGCGGTTCAGGCGGGACGAGAGGCATTAGCTCAGGGAGCGCCCATTTTATGCGATTCTCAGATGGTAGCTCATGGGGTAACTCGGGCCCGGCTCCCGGCTAATAATGCGGTGATTTGTACATTGCGAGAGGCCCAAGTTCCTGATTTGGCAGAACAGATTGGCAACACGCGATCGGCGGCAGCGTTAGAGTTGTGGAAACCCCATTTGTCGGGGTCGGTGGTGGTGATTGGCAATGCGCCAACGGCGTTGTTTTATTTGTTGGAATTGTTGCAGATGGGGGTTGAGAAACCGGCATTGATTTTAGGATTTCCCGTGGGATTTGTCGGGGCGGCTGAGTCGAAGGCAGAACTGGCCCGGGGAGAGTTTGGGGTTCCGTTTATTACGTTACAAGGACGACGGGGTGGCAGTGCGATCGCCGCCGCTGCTGTGAACGCATTAGCTAAGGAGAATGAATTATGAGCGCGGTGGGACGACTGTATGGATTGGGAATTGGTCCGGGTGATCCGGAATTATTAACCCTAAAAGCGCATCGGATTTTAACGTCGGTTCCGGTGATTGCTTATCCAACGTTAGAAAATGGTAAAGCCTTGGCTCGGGCCATTGTGGCGGATTTTATTCGTCCTGAGCAGCAAGAAATCCCGATGCCGTTGCCCTTTAGTGTGCAGCGATCGTCTCAACCCTATTATGATTTGGGGGCGGAAAAAATCGCGGAACACTTGAGTGCTGGGCGAGATGTGGCCGTACTGTGTGAAGGGGAACCGATGTTGTATGGCAGTTTTATGTATCTGTTTCAACGACTGGCGCCGCGTTTTCCGACGGAGGTAGTTCCGGGGATTTCGTCGACGTTTGCCAGTGCGGCGATGTTGGGGGTTCCCATTACCTTCCGCAATGATGTGTTGAGTATTATGCCGGCAACGTTGGAGGCTGACAAACTGCGCGATCGCCTTCAGGGGGTAGATGCAGCGGTGATTATTAAACTCGGGCGACATTTCACAAAAGTTCGGGATATTTTAGGGGAGTTAGGACTCCTGGAACGGGCCCTCTATATTGAACGGGCCACCCAACCCACTCAACGGATTATCCCGATTCAGGAGTTGAACCCCGATGAGGCGACGTACTGGGCCTTGATTCTGATTCCCAGTCAGACGCAGCCTCGTTAAGAATGAGGGGAACCACAGAGTCACGGAGGACACGGAGGGAGAGAGGGAGAGAGGGAGAGAGGGAGAGAGGGAGAGAGGGAGAGAGGGAGAGAGGGAGAGAGGGAGAGAGAACACCCTCCCTACTGCCTACTGCCTACTGCCTAGGGCAACCACAAGGGATTGCCCCTACGTCTTTTCTTTTGCCTCTTGCCTCTTGCCTTTTGCCTATAACAGATAAAGAATGGCAAACAAGACAATCCAAACAATATCTACAAAGTGCCAGTACAGTTCTGCGGCTTCTGGGCCAAAGTGGCTCTCACTGGTATAACGACCTTGCTTGAGCGATCGCCCCAGTACCACTAAAATCAAGCCTAAACCGAAGGTGACGTGTAAGCCGTGAAACCCAGTCAGCACATAAAAGGTACTGGTAAAGAGATTATCGGTGAGGCCAAACTCATTGGTGAAATACTCGTAGCCCTGGCCCAACAAAAACACCAGACCCATCGCCGCCGTAATGGCAAACCAGGTGCGTAACCCCTTCACATCATTGTTACGAATCGCCTTATTACCCCGGTTCATCACAAAGCTACTGGACACCAGAATCACGGTGTTAACGGTGGGTAACAACAACTCTAACTCCGGTGTTCCTTGAGGTGGCCAAACTTGAGCCACCGAGCGAAAGGTCAAATAGGCCGCAAACAGACCTAGGAAAATCATCGCCTCAGCAACGAGGAACATATAAAGCCCGAAAATACGATGATCGGGATGGTCTCCATGATGTCCCGCGTCAGTATGAGATGCCGTTGCGAGGGTATTTTGAGCCGTATCGGCAGTGGAACCTTGCATAAGTCAAATTGATAAGGACAAGTTCTGCAATTGCCAAAACCTCCCCCTAACGCTGATGGTCAGGGGGGGTTAGCAGGAGTCGATTACATCTGAGCCTTGACTTCAGCCAGTAACTCAGACACCGACTTATCATCATCTTGTTCGCGGTCAACGCCATAGTCATAGGGGCCTGACCACAGCACCGGTTCTTCCTCGAAGTTCTCAATAATCGGCGGAGAACTGGTTTGCCACTCTAAGGTTAAAGCATTCCAAGGATTGGCACCGGCAATGGGGCCTTTGAACCAACTCCAAGCGGCGTTCACCAAAAAGGGCAAGGTTGACACGGCCAGAATTAGGGACCCTACGGTGCAAACTTGGTTGAGGGTTGTAAAGGCGGGGTCATATTGCACCACCCGGCGAGGCATTCCTTGCAATCCTAAGATGTGCATGGGGAAGAACGCTAAGTTAAAGCCGATGAAGGTGAGGACAAAGTGGATTTTACCCCAAGTTTCGTTCATCATCCGCCCCACCATTTTCGGGAACCAGTGGTAAATTCCGGCGAAGATACCAAAGACGCTACCGCCGAAGAGGACATAGTGGAAGTGAGCGACGATGAAATAGGTATCGTGAACGTGAATGTCGAAGGGAACCGAGGCCACCATGACGCCGCTTAAGCCGCCAATGAGGAACATGGAGACAAAGCCGATCGCAAATAGCATGGCGGAGTTGAGGCGAAGTTTGCCTCCCCAAACTGTGGCGACCCAACTGAAGACTTTAATTCCCGTAGGAACCGCGATAATCATGGTGGCGGCCATAAAGAACACCCGCAACCAGCCGGGAGT
Source organism: Phormidium sp. PBR-2020 (assembly GCA_020386575.1). Taxonomy (GTDB): domain Bacteria; phylum Cyanobacteriota; class Cyanobacteriia; order Cyanobacteriales; family Geitlerinemataceae; genus Sodalinema. Next base: position 1,564,270 of record CP075902.1, read on the forward strand.
CCCACTGGTGAACATATGGTGGGCCCAGACGATGTTGCCGAGGAAGGCGATGGCGATACTGGAGTAGGCGATCGCCTTGTAGCCAAAAATCGGCTTGCGGGCGTGGACGGGCAAAATATCGGAGATGAGACCGAACACCGGCAGAATCATGATATAGACGGCCGGGTGGGAGTAGAACCAGAACATATGCTGGTAAACAATCGGATCGCCGCCGCCGGTGGGGTTGAAAAAGGCGGTTCCGGCGATGAGGTCGAAACTTAGCAGAATCAGGGCCCCAGCGAGGACGGGGGTGGAGACGAGAATCAGCAGGGAGGTGGCCAACATCGACCAGCAGAACAAAGGCATATCGTAGAGAGACATGTCCTTAATCCGCATTTTGAAGATGGTGGTGACGAAGTTAATCCCCCCCAAAATTGAGGAGGTTCCCAACAGAAGAACGCTGAGAATCCACATCATCTCCCCCACTTCGCCACTGATGAGACTCAGGGGAGGATAAGAAGTCCAACCGGCGACGGGAGGCTGATTGAGAATCAAACTGGTTAGCAGTAGGACACCACCGGGGGGAACCAGCCAAAAGGCCAAACCGTTGAGGACGGGGAAGGCCATGTCTTTGGCCCCAATCATCAGGGGAATGAGATAGTTGGCAAAGGCCGCACCGGTGGGCACAATCCAGAGGAAAATCATCATGGTTCCATGGAGGGTGAGAACGCCGTTATAGTTCTCAGCCCCCAGGAAGTCGGGATTTGGGGTGGCCAGTTCGATGCGGATACTCGTGGCCATGAGTCCAGCCACGAGATAGAAGAAGAAACTGGTCACGAAGTATTGGATACCAATGACTTTGTGGTCGGTACTAAACCCGAAAAAGTCTTTCCAATGCCGTTCGGGTTCGGGATTGGGCGGGGAGGTCTTGGGTTCAACAGAAGTGCTTGTCATATTAAATGGCAGAGAAATCCTAGTCACAATGCGGCCCACGCACCAGATTTTGCGTTTTAGGGGTAAGGGGCCGGTTTTACAGATGATGGTGCATCTGTGGGTGCATGTGTTGCAGGGTGGCGATCGCTTCGGGGGAGATGTTCCAGTCTTGAGTCTGACGAGCGAGTCGGTTGTCGGTGTTGGCCATAATCTGGGCAACGGTGAGGCCGTCTCCATGTTCTTTGGCGGCAATTTGAGATTGTAACCACTCGTCATACTCCTCAGGGGTATGCACAATCACTTGGGTTCGCATGGCACCATGGTAGGCCCCACAGAGTTCGGCACAGATGAGGGGATAGGTTCCGGTCACTTCGGGTTTGAAGCGAAGTTGGGTATCCCGGCCGGGAATGGCATCTTGTTTGAGTCGGAATTGGGGAATCCAGACGGCGTGGATGACATCTTGGGCCGCGATTTTGAGTTTGACATCTTGGCCGGCGGGGACATGGAGTTCACCGGAGACGACACCGCTATCGGGATAGGTGAAAATCCAGGCATATTGCAGTCCTAGGACATCAACATTGACCATGGCGTTGTTTCCCTGTTGCTTAGGCGATGCCCCCACGCCCAGAGCAATCTTATCTTGTCCGGGGAGGGTGGCGGCCATGGCGGTTCCGGGAACAACGGCGGTTTTTTGCGGGCCGGGATCTCTGGAGGCGGCGGGATCGAGTCCCCCCATTTCGTTGTATACCTCAAAGCTATAGACAGATAGCACCATGACGATGACGACGGGAATCGCTGTCCAGACGATTTCTAAGCCGATATCTCCTTCTAGGGGCGGGCCGTCGGTGTTATCTCCGGGTTTTTGGCGAAATCGGAAGATGGCAATAATGAGCGCCCCTTGAATGAGTAGGAATAGGGCGGTGGCGATGGTCATCATCATGTTGAAGAGATCATCGACGAGAGGGGCTTCTCGCGATGCAGCTTCGGGCATCCAGCCATGGTGTTGTCCATACCAAAGGCTAATCAGGGTAACGAGGATGCCGGCGATGAGGGTCGTAATGGAAGTGGGTAGTTTCACGAGTCGATAAATCGGGCTAATGTGGGGTAAATCTGCTTCGGTCAGGGGGTGTCATCTCTTTATACCGTAGAACAGCTTCTGAAAAGCTGTGGCAGATTTGCCAAATCTTTAGGTTTTTTTTCTGGATTTGCGATCGCCTCCTGACTTTGTAAGGCAATGTTACGATGCAAGGGGAAATTTTTAGGGATTTTGCCTAATCTAAAACATTTCTAAAACTCGCTTTGGTTTAGAAGATAAGAGTTCTAAGCTTAAACCAGACCTTTCATGGGTTTTGTATTGTCGCCAGAGACCCCGAACGTCAGGAACTCACTTGATGTAACGTTTTACAAACAAAACTTGACAATTTGACCGACTTGGCGAAAATTATGGCTCACTCTGTTTTAACTCCAACTTCTTCAGATCCTCTCTCGCCCCCAGAGGCGATCGCCTCGGTGCGCCGTCTCGTCTGGAAAATTGCTATAGCAACGGTGATTCTCATGGCGATCGGCAGTGCCACCCGTGTTGCCAATGCTGGCTTAGCTTGCCCTGACTGGCCCCTCTGTTATGGTCAGCTCGTGCCCACGGCCCAGATGAATCTACAGGTCTTTCTGGAATGGTTCCACCGTCTGGATGCCTCGGTGATTGGTTTATTGGCGATCGCCCTGGTGGGACAAACCTGGTGGCGACGTTCCCTACTCCCCAATTGGCTGCCCTGGGCTGCCCTAGCGGCGTTAGCCTTAGTCCTGGTGCAAGGCTTGTTGGGGGGACTGACGGTAACGGAGATGTTGCGCTTCGATATTGTCACCGCCCACCTGGGAACAGCACTTCTATTTTTCGTGACGGTTCTCACCATTGGCGTTGCCCTACTTCCCTATCAGGGCAATGGAACTGCCAACCGCCTACGTTGGCTGAGTTTAGGGGCAGCTATCTTGATCTATGGTCAAAGTCTATTGGGGGCCCTGGTTGCGTCTCAATGGGCTTTACATCAATGCCTAAGTTATCAAAGCCTCTGTACGGTGATGAATAGCCATATCCTAGGGGTGGTTCCTCCCACCTTGGCGGTGTTGGCGTTAGGAATCTGGGCTTGGCGGACTCCCGCCTTAAGCCATCCTCTGCGCCGCCTAGCGAACGCATCTCTGGCCCTGGTGGCGACCCAAATTGCTTTAGGGGTGGCGACGTTCTATTTCCGTCTGCAAGTTGAACCCCTATCCGTCGCTCACCAAACTGTTGGGGCGCTGCTACTCGGTACGTTAGTTGCCTTTACGGTCTTGGCGAATCGCGATCGCCGTCTGGCTTAAGGACAGGCTCATTCCCTTAGCTAACGGTTCTAGCTCCCTAAGACATCTGAGAGATTTCAGAAGGACACGCAAATTCATGCAAAATTCCATTTCTCCCCCCACTTCGACTCCACTCAATCGCAATCTTTACCAAGTTATTCAAAGTTATGTCCAATTAACTAAACCCCGGATTATTGTCTTGTTACTGGTGACGACGGGGGCTGCGGTATTCCTGGCGTCGGAAGGACAGGTTGACCCGGTTGTTCTCTTAGCGACTCTGTTGGGGGGATGGTTGGCGGCCGCCGCTGCCAACACCATCAACTGTCTCTATGACCGGGATATTGATAAAATCATGGAGCGCACCAGTCTGCGTCCATTACCCTCGGGACGGGTTCGGGTTCGCGATGCGATGATCTTTGCTGGGGTTCTGGCGGGGTTGTCGTTTATCCTCCTCAATACGGTGACTAATCTGTTGGCGGCGTTGTTGGCCCAGGCGGGGATTGTCTTCTATGTCCTGATTTACACCCATTGGCTGAAACGTCACTCGACTCAAAATATCGTCATTGGCGGTGCAGCGGGGGCGATTCCGCCTCTGGTGGGTTGGGCCGCGGTCACGGGTGAGGTGAGTTGGTCGGCTTGGGTGTTGTTCCTGATTATTTTCCTCTGGACTCCGCCCCATTTCTGGGCCTTGGCGATTTATATCCGCGATGAGTATGCGGAGGTGGATGTGCCGATGTTGCCGGTGATTGCGGGAAATGAGGTGACGGCGAAACAGATTTGGATTTATACCTGGTTGATGTTGGCTTCGACGGTGTTATTGATTTATCCGTTGGGGAATTGTGGTCTGGTGTATGGTCTGTTGGCGATCGCCCTGAGTATTCCGTTTGTTAAGAAGGCGTGGCAGTTGTTGGGGGATTGTGAGAACACGGAGGTGGCGCGATCGCTGTTTAAGTATTCGATTCTCTATATGATGTTGCTCTGTGGCAGCATGGCCCTGGATAGTCTTCCCTGGGCGCAACAGGTGAGTTATACGGTTGCCCAACGGGTTGAGCTGTTACTGAGTTTGGTGAGTTTGGGGGCTTAGGGCGATCGAAATGGCCAATTGATACTGCAAAAGCCCCTCAGACACTTGGTGTCTCGGGGGCTTAATGTCTGATTAACGTTGCTGACCTGTTGTTGTAGATGCAAAACCCTCAATGTCAACTTATTTAGAAATTCGCTCACAGTTAGAACGTCTCTCACCCCAAGAGCAACTGTTATTGCTTGAAGATTTAGCGGCTCTCATTCGTTGCAGCATCAGTCATGAAAAGAAATCTAGTCTTTTAGAACTTGAAGGTTTGGGAGAAGAAGTTTGGACTCAAATTGATGTCGAGAATTATCTAAACCAGGAGCGAGAGTCATGGACTGGCTAGGTCAACCCTACGCCGATCGCGGTAAAAAACAATTGGGTTGCAGGGGTCGAGGGGTTCCCTGTCCTTGCTGTAAGCGATACATATGCTCAAACAACTGCCAGCAATAGGGTTCCGAGAGTCCACAGGTAATCGCACCCCGTAAGACAACACTGAAATACCAATCGTTGGGAGCCAGTTCAGCGGGGAGTTTGTTCACCACCACATAGGTTCGCACGTGGCTATAGTGGCGATCGCCACATTGAACGCTGATGGTTTCGCGACGATAGCCCCCAGTGGGGATTTCTTCACGCTCATCGAGGCGATCGCTCAGTCGCCAGGGAAGCCGATATAGCACCCCCTCAACGGTATGGGTTTCATCGGGAACCACATCGAGAACCCCACAGTTACGACGTTGAGAGCGACGGTTAAAGGCGAGACGATAGCCTTGTAGGGTGGCGGTTCCCAAGACATAATCGCGGGTGTTTTCCCCTAAGGTGCGTTGCAAATCCACCGGACACATACAACTCCCATAGGCGAAGTAGTAAAACGTCGGTTCGGGACTCGGAGGGAGGGAACGAGGGGTCACACAGGGTTGGCGACTGGCTCGGGTGAGTTGTCCTTGGGGGCGATCGCTCATGGTCGTTTTTGGCTTGTTTCTCGCAATCGTTGCATCAGCTACAGTCTCCCACAAGTCTCCCCGCTATCTTGGGGTCAAGGTTCGGACTGTCGTTCCGAGATTATAGCAAACTCTCGTATCTTGACCGATAAACCGTAGATTAAGATTCATAACAAAGGACATCTTCTGGGAAATGGGGTTGGGCGATCGCCCTTTAGGGGGTTAAGCCAGGAACATCTCGCCTGAGAGTGGGCCGCACCAGAATTAGGCGATCGCCCTCCTGACTGCGAGGAACCACCACCACTGGCGGACGGCGCGTTTCATCCCGTTCAGGCAATGCTGGGAAGATGTAATAATCTCCATCCACATCAATCAGCAGCCGCCAGACGCGATTCTGACTGGGGTTATTGATTGCACCTCCCAGGAGTTGCTGGTAGCTGAGATCATCGCCAATGATGCGGATTCCTTGGGGATTGTGAACCTCGTCAGGGTTAATCCCGAGGGGGACGTTGTTATCTCGAACCACCAGCGTCACCACCGGGAGAGAGGAGGTTTCATTCACCGCATCCCGCCAAGCGTCGGCCTCTCCCCGGCCTTGGGCCAACCAGAAACAGTCCGCCAGCAGCCAACAGAGAATGACCGTTTCATCGAAGAGCGATCGCACGAAGCGCAAGGATTGATAATCCAGGAGGGGAAAACTAAGGAAGGATTTGAGCCGGGACAAGTCAATCAACAGCAGGAACAGGGACTGCTGCAAGTGATGTTACCCGTCAGAGTCAAGATTGACTTGCCAGACGGGAACATCGCCAACCATGAATTGCTGGGATTTAACCCCGAAACTCGCCAACTGCAATTGGCGGGACTATCTCAGGGATTATCCTTGACGGAAGTGGCGAACATCCAGCGCGATCGCCAACTGAATCAGGGGGTAGTTCTGCGAGGGCGGCCCAACATTCGCGGCGAGGATCTCGGCCAGCCAGAAACGTGGCGAGTTCCCTTCTCTGCCATACAGTCGGGGCAGGAAACCCAGATCACGATTCGGGGTCCAGAGGCTTGGGAGGAGGATGATTTACTGGGGAAACTCGAACTCCAGATTGACCATGAGTTTGTGTTAGATGAAATCATCCCCTTATCCGAGGATGAAATGGACATCGTGGTGAGTAAAGTGAGTCGTCACCGGGACGAGTAAGTCAGAAATAACCCCCATTTTGCTGTTTAATGTGATGGGGTTTCTTGGTTCGTTCACATCAATAAATATATTCGTATCCCCTGACCTGAATAACATTGCTCTTGATGAATTATCCCGAGGACGGATGAATAGAAATCACTTTAATACTTTGAGTTCGATGGATAGATTTGAGAGGTTTTTCATTCGTTATAAATTCTGTGGCTCCAACGGAGACTGCCGCAGCAATATGTAAAGCATCCATTGCTCCGAGTCCAAACTGGCTCGATTCTTGATAAGCATTTTTAATTATCCTGTTGATATCATTGGCCCAATAAGTGACCGCCTGAAAAAAGGTTTCATAAAACTTGATTTCGCTATTTTGCTGGTTATAAATGGCTTTAGGCAAAACCTCTAATTTTAAAAAAATACTAGAGGCAAATTCTCGCCGGTCATCTTCTAAAACTTGTAAAGCAAGTTCAGCGATTTCATTTTGACCCCGAGCCGCATAAATTAGCACTCCCGCATCGATAAAAGTTCGGATCATGATGGGTTTAGATATCCCCCACGACGTTCGGCTTTCTCCTGCTCGATTTCTTCCGGGGTTAATAATGGGGGTCCCAACTCTATAATTTCTTGGCGGATTTTTCTGAGTTGCTGTCCTAAGCGGGAACTAGATTGAGTCGGTTTTGGGGTTGGATGAATGACCTCAATAAAAGCAAGAACTTGTTGCTGTTGCTCAGGGTCTAAGGTTTTCCACTTTTCTAATAGTTGTTCTGTGGTCATTTTGCTAACTTCCTTAATCAAGTGGAGTTGATATAATCGGCTATCCAGTTCGGTCTTCGCTCCTACCTCAACAGTTCTAGTTTACGACTCGCTGCCAGATACTCACAAGCAACTTGCCAGAGGAGAACAGCAATGGCTTTCTCACCCGGATCTGATATTTTAGGCGGATAGCAACCGCTATCATTCTCAGCGAAGCCAAGGAAGCCGCCAACAGGGGCCGCTTCACAGAAAGAAGAGGCTTCCATGATTGACCGGGGTTCGGTTACTGTAAACCGTTGAAGATGCGATCGTTGCTCCGCAATCCGTTGTTCTGTTTCTGGGGTGAGGGAGAGGTTCATGGCAGCAGCAAGAGCGTGATTACCTTGATTATAGTCGTGGAGAACCGGCAGGGGCGATGAGACTCAAATCATGGCTCTGTCAGGACTTACGCATTGGGGAAGGGCCAACCATCAATCTGTAGAGGCGAATTTGACCAATAAATCAATGTCACTGTATTTAATTAAAGCCCTCCCCAACCCAATATTTATAAAGGTTTAAACACATTTTAAAACTTTTCTTTAATATGTTCCGTTAGATAAGCAATAAGCGTATCTTTGTTGATTTTGTGTTCAGCAACTTGAATCATTAGGTCATAAGCCTTATCTTGAGAGAGTTGTAGCTGATAATGATTAACCTCCAGAAAGGCGATCGCCGTAGCTAGACCGGTTCGTTTATTGCCATCTAGAAAAGGGTGATTCATACAGATATGGAATAAGTAGGCAGCGGCTTGAGCGACAATGTTTGGATGTAGATATTGCCCACCAAAGGTTGCTTGAGGTTGGGCTAGGGCAGATTCAAGTAGTTCTTGATCGCGAATGCCATGGGAACCACTAAACTGATCGATCTGAGCCTGATGGATTTTCAGGACGCTAGTCAGGGGTACGAATTTAGGCATCTGCAAGGCGACGATAAACCTCCTCCCATTGCGGCAATGTATCTAAATAGGCTTGGAAGAAGGGGTCTTCCTCAACTTTTTCTTGGGATTTAAGCTGGCGAATATTTTCTAATATAACCTCCAGGGTTGACTCAGGTAAGGAGTCTAGTTCTTTGATGATTTGTTCTTTGAGGGTCATATTTTTTCTCATTAATTCAGTAATAACATTGCCGAATGGTGAAACTTGGGGCGGTGAAAAACGCGTAGAGAAACAGGGGCAAGTTGTGTCTATGATAGCAACCGCTATCACTCTCTGCGAAGCTAAGGAAGCTGCCAAGTGGGGGAAGTTGGGCAATATATAGAGGAGAGGCAGTTACAGGGAGAGTTGAGCGATGACTGGACGCTGGGTGGGTTCGCTGTTGACGGTTTCGCTGCTGTTGGGGATGGGGTCTCTCGCTCCGAGGGTGGGGGCAGAGACGGTGTTGGTGCAGGGGAGACTGTCGGACACCTTTCCCCTCTGGACGATTCCTCTCCTCCTGGGAGTCCTGGGCATTGGGGCGACCATCAAACAGCATCGCAAACTGGGAGGAACCCTAATCGCCGCTGCCCTGGTTTCTGCCTTCGTCTCCCCGCGACTGACTCCCAGCTACCGAGTTCTCGCTTTCGCCAATCCCCGACCGGAAGACCCCTTTAATCTCCCCGGAACCGAAGCCGAAGTCGATGCTCTCCTGGAGTTGGCCCCAGACAGCGAGATTTACCGCCAAGACGCCGCCACTCTGGAACAGTTCAAACGTCAATCGTCCCGTCATCGCTACCTACATCTAGCCACCCACGGCTGTTTTCAGCAATTGGGTTGTTGTTTGCGAGGGCAAGAAATTTGTGAGGATGACGAACGACGAGAAACTGATATGCAACCCAACACCCTGTTATTTGCCGATGAGGACTATCCCCTAGCGGATGCGGCGTTACTGGGGTTACAGGATACGCAATTGGTGGCCTTAACCGCCTGTCAGACGGCGTTACAGACCAATATCGATGGGGATGCGATTATGGGGATGGCTTACGTTTGAGAACGTGCCGGGGCCAGGGCCTTGATGGCGACGTTGTGGAATGTGCATGACCAGGCCACGGAGGCGGTAACGACGGAGTTTTATCTTAAATGTCAAAAGAAGACTCCCGTTAGAGCCGAAGGCTTAGCGGTGAGATGAATTTTGACTAAAAATATGTGGTAGAATCTTGGAGCCAACGCACCCAAGTGTGCCACGAGAGGCAAGATTGGTGGTTCTCGCCAGCCAGAATGTCCGACCAAAAAGAAGTACCTGATGACAGGGGCGGCATAGTCTAAGAATGAGAAACCGAAGCGTAACCCAAGTTTTGCAGTCTGCTGCCGGACAGTCAGTGGACGTTAAACAGATGCTTGTGGAGGGGAATCTGGACGGGGTTTCGGGGCAAAAATGCTCTGGGGCTAGACAAACCTGATGAAGCAAGAATCCCCCGTTATAATCTTTGATTTAACGGCGGGAGTGTCAACGTCTGGTGATAGAGGAGGGGTTGAGTAAAGCTGAGGCATTGCGGGAGGCGAAGTTAAGTCAGTCTCACCGTCATCCTTATTTTTGGTCGCCGTTGGTGTTGATTGGCGACCCCCGTTAGCGACTCAGGGACTGAACCGGAGACTTCCCTGGGTGAACGCCTCAAAATGCAGCTATGGCATCATCTCAGGGGTCTCTGCCAACCGCTCTAATCCGCCAAGTCAAAGGGTTTCCGGGTCAATCCCGAGTTCTCGCAGTTTCGCCAAGGCGCGATCGCGTTCCTGTCGAGCCTGCTCCCGTTCCTGTCGAGCCAAATCCCGTTCTGCAAACAACTCCCCCGGCTCCTTAAACGGCTCCCCGTCAGGATGATAGAGAACTAACCCATCCCCAGACCGTTCAAAGCGAATGTTCAACAGTGGGGAAGTCCAGGGCAAGTGTAGCGGCGTGACTAACACAAAGCGATCCGTTGCCGCTGCCCGTTGATAGCCCCAAAAATCATGAGATTGAGGATTATAGAAAAACATCTCCAGCACCCCATACTGCTCATAAAACTGCTGTTTCGCCGCCATCTCGCTCATGGTGTTACTGGGGGAGAGGATTTCAAACACGACCTGGGGCGCCATGTTCTCTTCCTCCCATTGTTTGTAACTGCCGCGATCGCCATCAGGACGACCCAACACCACCATGGCATCAGGAGCTTGACAGGGAGCCGGGGGACGCTCAACCGGAACCGGATACCAGAGCAAATCCCCGGCGACAAACGCCATCTCATCCTTAAGCAGTTGCTTGAGGTTGCTCACCAAACGGACAATCCAGCGATACTGGAGCGTGTTTTCTGCCATTGGCTTACCGTCGGAGTCAGGGTAAAGACGTTCAGAGGAAATCGGAGTTTGAACCATTGTTCAAGACCAGGGTGGATTAACACTGACTCCAGTGTAGCTATGGAAGTTGTCCCCGTAGCCGGGTGATGACTTCGAGCATCGCCCGGCTACGGGGACGGGTTTAACGGGTTTTCCTGTCTTGTCGTCATTGCATCAGCTTCACCTACCGAGCCATCCAGTCCCGTGATAGGGGAACGCGCAGAGTCTGACCCACTTCAAGCTCATCGACATTATCAATCCGTTGGGGATTCGCATCGATAATGCGCTGATAATTATTGGGATTCTCATAGTACTCTTGGGCGATAGAGTAGAGCGTTTCCCCATCACGGACTGTATGGGCCCGGAAGCCATCATAATCATCCATAATGGCCTCACCAAAAACCACGGGGATAATCGCATCCGGTCCACCATCGGGACCTGTTCCCGTCGAGACTACTAACTCACCCTGAGCCGTTTCAGGAATGGATGATAGGGGAAGCGTTACGCAAAAGTCTCGCCAGATTCCTACTCCTCCGACTCGGAAAAAATCATGAAATAGCTCAGTTTCCTCATCGTCAAGCAGTTGCATCGTAATTTCACCATGGCGACCCGTTCCAACACCGCAAACCTCGACTGGATTTGTCACGATATCGTTGGGTTGGGGATGATGGATATCCACCATTTCAACTGCCGTAGCACTGGGAGCAATAGCGCCAAAGAGGACAGATGACGCTAATAATAATCCGGATAAATTTTCAGTGTTTAACATAATTGGTACTTCCTCCTTACTACATTCTTGGGGAATTGTAGGAATTGTATTTTTTTTCATTACTTTTGCCTTCTAACTACCATGATAGGGTCTATATGATTGAGTTACCTCTATCGATTGGTAAGCGTTCAGGCTCGCTTCAATTCGTGTCTTCAGTGCCAAGGACTGACGTTCATCATCTGAGATACCTTGAGCCATCACGTTGTTGAGCTGTTCAGCAACTTGGGCGCGTTGTGGACTAGCCATTAAATATTCTCCTATGTTTCAGCATAAGACTGATTTAATCCGGTAAATGCTGGACATTTACCATTAACGAGCAATCAAATCAGACCTCGTGTGAGTGGTGGTGCAATGCACACCTACTATGATGGAGCTATAATTCTAAATTCAAATCTATCAACAAATCAGTAGCTCGTTAGGATGCGATCGCGTTCTCCACTCTCATTACGCTGTAGTTTTATACCAATTTTCAGAAGTCATGCCATAGATGTCTGTAGTGGCGAACGGCTGTTCGCCCTCCTCGGTGTCAGATGTCTGGCTTATTGAAAAATGGTATTATTTCAACTCTTAAATGAGCGACTATCAGCTGGTGGCTACACCTGTTTGTGATGCTAGCGATTCAGTTCCCTAAGTTACAAGGGGGGGAGACTGTGAACGCGATCATCGATGACTCGACTCACAAGCCGCTAAGGACGAATATATGGGGGATTGAGCTTTTTAGGGATTTTTTCATATTCAGGCAAAATGACCTTAACAAATGTTTAATAATCTTACTTTTGCCCTGGTTAATTAACTCATGAAAATCAGAATATTGGTATTACAAATAAAAATACTACTGCCTGGATATATTTAGCCTCCCCAGATAGGAAATCTCTATACAGGGTGGAGTCTGCGATTCCTTCCAGTCCCCCCTCCTCAAATGGAAGCCCCCCCGATTTGACAGCAGACCGAGGGGGCTAATTAGATTGAACCCAGTTGGGTTAGATGAACCTAAGCCGGAACTAAGGCTTCTTCCAGGTGCATCCAGCGGACAAACCGCTCACCGCCAACTTCGACGACGACCTTGACGCGGGGTTCAATTTTCGGCAACGCCGTGAGGTATTCCAATTCTTGACGAGAAAGAACTCGACCATCGATAATCCAAAGCAATAGACCCTTACAGTCCTTAGGGAGATTCTCCAGTTCTGTGGTGACCACTGGGGGGAGATAGGCAATGGGACCCACTGCACCATCGCCATAGTCTTTTTTCCCTAAGTGGGGCGGACGTACCCCATGAACACCCATCAGGTACGCGGCTAAGTCTCCTAAACCCCGAGCGTTGAGGGTGACGTTGCTATAGCCAGCGGCTCGGACACGCCGTTGATAGCGACCGACGAACCCACCTTCGAGGGGGGCGTAGACCGCCAGTGACCCGGCATTCTCCAAGTCCCGTAGAAATTTTTTACCGTTGATTAAGAGTCCCATAATCTAATCTGTAAGATTCTATTGAGTGCAATTTGTTGTGTGCGATCGCGAACGTGCGGGAACCGCAATCGCCGCTCAGACCACCGCTCAGCCCCTAGTATAGACCCAAGCCTAGCCCTGTACTCTAATCCATCGGTGCTGCGGGAAATGCGATCGCCCCCCAACCCATCCCCCCTGCCCCCATCTCAAAAAAGATTTCCCCTTTACCTAGACAGTTGCCGCAAAATACTATATATTAGGAAGTTGCGACTGAAACTCGTAAGAAGCGCACATACGACTCCACCTGAGTCGTTCATTGCATCGCGCCGCCTAGGTTGGGACTGGCTAATTTCCCAGCAAGGCATACCGGTCGCAAGCGTAGAGGCTTTTCCCAGCGTCTTGGACTCTAAGTTCGAGGCAATGCGGGAAGACGGAGATGGGTTGCTTGGGTTCTCCTAACCGAGACTTGAGCAGGTCAATCCGGGGATACTGGGTCAATTCCTAGCATAGTGCTGAATTTTCCTAAGTCTCAACCGAATCTTAATTCGGTCGCCTCGGAATCAGCTTTCGCGAGACCCCAGCCAACAAATCTGCGATCGCCAAGATCACCCTCAGGCGCACTCCAACCCCGGAGTGCTGTTCTAGCGTGTCTTGGTGTTGGTCTGGCGCGACGTTGAACTCTCGGGCAGGATCGCAGCCCGCCTATCTTCAGTCTGTGTAGTGGCGAAACAAGGAGAAAGCAGTACCGTGTCTGTTGGGATTCTCGGCAAAAAGGTCGGCATGACCCAAATCTTTAGCGAAGATGGCAAAGCCATCCCCGTTACAGTCGTCGAAGCCGGTCCGTGTAAAATCACGCAAATCAAGACCAAAGAGACCGACGGCTACGAAGCCGTCCAAATTGGTTACGAGGAAGTTAAACCTAAAAACCTTAACCAACCTTTACTGGGTCATCTGAAAAAATCCGATGCCCCCCCTCTGCGTCACCTCCGTGAATACAAACCGCAGAGTGTGAGTGACTATGAACTAGGGCAAACCCTCACCGTAGAGCTGTTCAGCGATGGTCAACTCATCGACGTGAGCGGCAACAGCATCGGTCGAGGATTTGCTGGATATCAAAAGCGCCACAACTTCAAACGTGGGCCCATGTCTCACGGGTCGAAAAACCACCGCTTGCCCGGTTCAACCGGCGCCGGAACCACCCCCGGTCGGGTCTATCCCGGCAAACGGATGGCCGGTCGTAAAGGCGGAAATCGCGTCACCGTGCGTAAACTCACCGTCGTTAAAACCGACCTCGACAACAACTTAATCCTCGTCAAAGGCGCCGTCCCCGGCAAACCTGGCACAGTATTGAGCATCAGCCCTGCCAACATCGTTGGCGAATCGTAAACGTCCCATCCTGGAACAAAACACAGACAATCAACATGGTTAATTGTGTCGTTCGCAACTGGCAAGGTGAAGAAGTGGGACAAGCTTCCCTTGACCTCAACGTTGCCAAAGAAGAAACCGCAGCCCACATCGTCCATCGCGCCCTCGTGCGTCAGATGACGAATGCCCGCCAAGGGACCGCCTCCACCAAAACCCGCGCCGAAGTACGTGGCGGTGGTCGCAAACCCTGGCGACAAAAAGGAACAGGTCGCGCTCGCGCCGGTTCCATCCGTTCTCCCCTCTGGAGAGGGGGTGGTGTCATTTTTGGTCCCAAACCTCGGGATTACAACCTGAAAATGAACCGCAAAGAACGGCGGCTGGCCTTGAGGACTGCCTTCCAAAGTCGCTCAGAAGACCTAATTGTGGTCGAAGAGTTCGCCGAGGAATTTCCCCGTCCTAAAACCCAAGACCTAGCCGCAGCCCTGATGCGTTGGGGAGTTCAGTCCGAGCAAAAAGCACTGCTTATCTTGCCCGAAATTCCCGACAACATTTATCTGTCAGCCCGTAACCTAGAGCGGTTAAAAGTCATCACCGCGACCAATCTCAACGTTTACGACCTCTTGCACGCCGACACCATCATTACCACGGCGGCTGGGTTAGCCAAGATTCACGAGGTTTACAATGACTAAACCCCTTGACCCCCGTACCCTGTCCGACCTCATCAAACGTCCCATCATCACCGAGAAAGCCACGTTGTTGATGGAGACCAACCAATATGTTTTCGACGTGTCGCCCAAAGCGACCAAGCCGGAAATCAAGGCTGCCGTCGAACAAGTCTTTGATGTCAAGGTCATTTCCGTCAACACCAGCACCCCTCCCCGCAAGAAAAAACGGGTCGGGCGCTTCATCGGTTACAAGAGCCAATACAAACGGGCCATTGTGCGTCTGGCGGAGGGTGACACCATCCCACTGTTCCCCGACGTGTAATCGACACCCGTAACCGAGACCTGTAACCCAATCGGTCTTTACTTAGCAAACCCCAGCCAAGGTCAATACTATGGGTATTCGCTCATACCGCCCTTATACTCCGGGAACTCGACAGGCGACCGTTTCGGACTTCGAGACCATTACCCGCGATAAGCCCGAAAAGAGCTTAACAAAATCCAAACACCGCGCCAAAGGTCGTAATAACCGAGGCGTCATTACCTGCCGCCACCGTGGTGGTGGTCACAAACGTCGCTATCGTCTCATCGACTTCCGACGGGATAAACATAACGTCCCCGCCAAAGTCGCTCAGATTGAATACGACCCCAACCGTAACGCCCGGATTGCCCTACTTCACTACCTCGATGGTGAAAAGCGCTACATCCTGCATCCAACGGGACTGGCCGTGGGCACACAAATTGTCTCCGGTCCCGACGCTCCCATCGAAGTGGGCAACGCCCTGCCTCTGTCCAACATTCCCTTAGGGACGACCGTTCATAACGTTGAACTCAATCCCGGACGGGGTGGACAAATCGTCCGCGCCGCAGGAACCAGTGCGCAGCTCGTAGCCAAAGAAGGTAACTTCGTCACCCTGAAACTGCCTTCGACTGAAGTCCGCATGGTGCGTCGTGAATGCTACGCCACCATCGGTCAAGTGGGTAACGCCGACGCCAGAAACCTAACCCTAGGTAAAGCTGGTCGTACCCGCTGGAAGGGTCGCCGTCCTCAGGTTCGAGGCAGCGTCATGAACCCGGTGGACCACCCTCATGGTGGTGGTGAAGGCCGCGCCCCCATTGGTCGCAGCGGTCCGGTTACCCCTTGGGGTAAACCCACCTTGGGGATGAAAACCCGCAAGAAAAACAAACAAAGCAGCAAATACGTGGTGCGGCGTCGCCGGAAGACCTCCAAACGGAGCCGGGGCGGACGCGAGAGCTAGCACAGTCTCACTCTTTTGTCAAGCTAAATTTGGCAAATCAGCCAGATTTAGGGTCAAGCTTTGTTTCATCTGCTGGACATCCCCCGTTTACACTCCCGTTTGGAATACCTATGAGTCGATCGCTAAAAAAGGGCCCCTTCATCGCCGATAGCTTGATGAAGAAACTCGAAGCCCTCAACGCCAAAAACGAAAAACAGGTGATTAAAACCTGGTCTCGTGCCTCGACCATCGTGCCGCAAATGATCGGACATACCATCGCCGTCCATAACGGACGCGCTCATGTCCCCGTTTACGTCAACGAACAAATGGTCGGACACAAACTTGGAGAGTTCGCCCCAACGCGCACCTTCCGAGGTCACGCCAAAAGCGACAAAAAAGTCCGCCGATAACCTGAAAACGAGTAAGGAGAAGCCTGATGGCTGTCGATACCAGTGAACAAGTGAAGGCGATCGCGCGTTACGTCCGCATGTCCCCCAAAAAAGTGCGTCGTGTCCTCGACCAAGTTCGAGGCCGTTCCTATCGGGAAGCACTGATTATCCTGGAGTTCATGCCCTACCGCGCCTGTGAGCCTGTACTGAAAGTCCTACGCTCTGCCGTTGCTAACGCCGAGAATAACCTAGGACTTGACCCCCAAACCCTAGTGGTGAGCGAAGCCTTCGCCGACGAAGGCCCCGGTCTAAAACGCTACCGCCCCCGCGCCCAGGGTCGCGCCTATGCCATTCGCCGACCCACCTGCCATATCACTGTGGCAGTTGCGCCTGACTACGAAGAAGACTAAAAGAGGACTCGACACTCGTGGGACAAAAGATTCACCCAACAGGTTTTCGCCTTGGGGTTACCCAAGAGCACCGCTCACGGTGGTTTGCTGATAGCAAACGCTATCCCGAACTGCTGCGCGAAGACCGTTTAATTCGGGACTACATCAGTAAAAATCTTAATAACGCCGGCATTTCCGAAGTCCACATCGAGCGCAAAGCCGATCAAGTGGACCTCGAAATTCGCACCGCCCGTCCTGGCGTGGTCGTCGGTCGCGGTGGTAGTGGCATTGAGAGCCTGCGAACCAATCTGCAAGCCCTACTCGGTGGCAGCAACCGCCAAATCCGCATCAACGTCGTTGAAGTGGCTCGGGTTGACGCAGATTCTGCTTTAATCGCCGAATACATCGCCCAGCAACTCGAACGTCGGGTTTCCTTCCGCCGGGTTGTGCGCCAAGCCATTCAACGGGCCCAGCGCGCTGGCGTCGAAGGCATCAAAGTTCAAGTGTCTGGACGGCTCAACGGTGCAGAAATTGCCCGAACCGAATGGACGCGCGAAGGTCGTGTTCCCCTGCATACCCTGCGGGCAGACATCGACTATAGCTACCGTACCGCTCGCACCGTGTACGGCATCCTAGGGGTCAAAGTTTGGATCTTTAAAGGCGAAATCCTACCCGGACAAACCGATAAACCCGCTCCGAGCGCCCCTCAACCCCGTCGTCGCCAACAGCGTCGTCGCCAGTTTGAAGACCGTTCCAACGAAGGATAAACCTCACCCATTGCTTCGGCACTGGTGATACCCATCCTGCCCTTGTCCACCGTTTGATCCGTTGATCATGCTCAGTCCCAAACGTACTAAATTCCGCAAACAACATCGCGGACGGATGCGCGGCTTAGCAACCCGTGGGAACACCGTTGATTTCGGTGATTTCGGACTCCAGGCCCTTGAACCGTCCTGGATTACCTCTCGCCAAATCGAAGCCAGCCGTCGTGCTATGACCCGCTATATCCGACGCGGGGGAAAAATCTGGATTCGCCTGTTCCCGGATAAACCCGTGACCATGCGCCCCGCTGAAACCCGGATGGGTTCAGGTAAAGGGAACCCTGAGTTTTGGGTTGCCGTGGTTAAACCCGGTCGCATGATGTTTGAAATCGCCGGGGTTCCTGAAGAAACCGCTCGGGAGGCGATGCGCTTGGCATCCTTTAAATTGCCCATCAAGACCAAGTTTATCAAGCGCGAAGGAGAGTAAACTCACTATGGCTCTACCCCAAATTGAAGAGGTTCGTAACCTCTCCCAAGAGGATATCGCCGAGCAGGTTCTTCAGGTGAAAAAACAATTGTTCGACCTGCGCTTACAACAAGCCACCGGACAGTTGGAGAAAACTCACCAGTTCAAGCACCTGCGCCATCGTTTAGCTCAACTGCTAACTGTGGAAGGGGAACTCAAGCGGGAAGCGGCTGCTCAAGCGGCTGCTCAAGCGGACGCTGAGGTTTCGACTGAAGCCACCCCGGTTGTGGAAGCGAGCGAAACCCCAGCCCCCTCTGAAGCCACTACTGACGCGACGGCTGAAGAAGCTCCCGCTGAAGAAGCCACCGCTGAAGAGGAGTAGGACCCGTTAAGTTGACTGTGATCCTGCACCCCCCTGACACATCTCTCATCCCCATTTGTTATGGCAGTTAAAGAAAGAATCGGCACCGTCGTCAGCAACAAAATGGATAAAACCGTCGTTGTTGCTGTCGAAACTCGGGTTCCTCACCCCAAATATGGGAAAACGATGGTTCAAACTCGTCGCTATAAAGCCCATGACGAGGACAACAACTGCTCAGAGGGCGATCGCGTCCGTATTCGCGAATCCCGCCCTCTGAGCAAAGAAAAACGCTGGGTAATCGTCGAAACCCTCAGCCACGCCAGCGGAGTGTAACCCTCCCCTGAGCCATTCCCTTGTTCACCGAACCCCCCATAAGGGAGACCGACCGTGATTCAAAAAGAAACCTACCTCAATGTAGCTGACAACAGCGGGGCGCGGAAGCTCATGTGCATCCGTGTCCTCGGGGGGAATCGTCGTTATGCCCACGTTGGCGATACCGTGATCGCCGTCGTCAAAGACGCACTCCCCAATATGCCCATCAAAAAGTCTGACATCGTGCGCGCCGTCATCGTCCGCACCCGTAAAAATCTCTTGCGGGAAAGTGGTATGAGCATTCGCTTTGATGACAACGCCGCTGTGATTGTCAACCCTGAAGGAAATCCCAGAGGGACTCGGGTTTTCGGACCCGTTGCCCGTGAACTCCGGGAAAGAAACTTCACCAAAATTGTATCCCTCGCGCCGGAGGTCCTATAAATGGCTAAACAACAACGCCAAACTACCCCCGTCCGCCACAAAATGCACGTCAAAACCGGCGATACCGTCCAACTGATCGCCGGCAAAGACAAAGGTAAAGTGGGCGAAGTCCTGCGAGCCATCCCTGAAACCAGTCAGGTGATTGTCAAAGGCGTCAACATTCGCACCAAGCATGTCAAACCCACCCAAGAGGGTGAATCCGGTAGCATCAATACCTATGAAGCCCCGGTTCACAGCTCCAACGTCATGCTCTACTCCAATAAAGAAAAAGTAGCCAGTCGGGCTTGCTATACCTTTACCGAAGACGGTCGTAAAGTCAGAAAGCTCAAAAAAACCGGCGAAATCATTGACTAACTATCAACTGGGGCGATCGCACCCCGGACTCAGTCCTGACCCAGACCAGGACATCATCCAGACATCACGATCATGACACAGCGACTCAAAACCCTCTACTTAGAGACCATTGTTCCGAAACTCAAATCCGAGTTTAACTACGAGAACATCCACGAAGTCCCCCGACTCTCCAAAATCACCGTCAACCGAGGCTTAGGGGAAGCGTCCCAAAACGCCAAAGCCCTAGAGTCCTCTCAGCGGGAACTCGCCGTTATCACCGGACAAAAACCCGTGGTGACGCGCGCCAAAAAATCCATTGCTGGCTTCAAAGTCCGCGAAGGAATGCCCGTTGGGGTCATGGTGACCCTACGTCGAGAACGGATGTATGCCTTTCTCGACCGACTGATCAGCATTTCCTTACCCCGGATTCGTGACTTTCGTGGCATTAGTCCCAAGAGTTTTGATGGTCGAGGCAACTACACCCTCGGGGTCCGTGAACAACTGATCTTCCCCGAAGTAGATTACGACAGTATTGACCAGTTGCGGGGAATGGACATCTCCATTGTCACCACAGCCAACACCGACGAAGAAGGTCGTGCGTTGCTTAAGGAAATGGGAATGCCCTTCCGCAGTAATTGAGGCAGGTTAGATAAGAGGAAACTATGGCGGCTAACGACACCATTGCAGATATGCTGACGCGCATTCGCAATTCCACCTTGGCGCGGCACGACACGACGCAAGTGCCGTCCACCAAGATGACGCGCAGCATTGCCCAAGTCTTACAAGACGAAGGCTTCATTTCAAATTTCACAGAAGAAGGCGAAGGCATCAACCGTCATATCGTCATCTCACTCAAGTACAAAGGCAAACATCGTCAACCCACTATCAAGAAGCTTAAGCGCGTCAGTAAGCCGGGCTTACGAGTTTATTCCAACCGGAAAGAACTCCCTCGCATCTTGGGCGGAATCGGTGTTGCCATCATTTCCACCTCCCACGGGATCATGACCGATCGCGAGGCCCGTCGCCAAGGCGTTGGCGGAGAAGTTCTCTGCTACGTCTACTAGACGCAACCGCTAGTTGAGCGTCTCTCATCCCATTTCATCCGTAAGACAACCGCAGAGAAACCGCAATGTCTCGAATTGGCAAACGTCCTATACCCGTTCCTAAGAACGTCACCGTCAACCTTGACGGACAAGCTGTTTCCGTCAAAGGTCCTCTAGGAGAACTCTCACGGGACTTTCCCCGCGAAGTCAGCTTCACCCAAGAAGACGACGGAACAATTCTCGTTCAACGTCGCGATGAGTCCCGTCAATCCCGCGCTCGTCATGGACTCAGCCGGACTCTCCTGGCCAACATGGTCGATGGAGTCTCCAAAGGCTTTGAACGGCGACTCGAAATCCAAGGCGTGGGCTATCGCGCCCAAGTCCAAGGGCGGAAACTGATTCTCAATGTTGGCTACAGTCAACCCTTTGAACTCAATCCTCCCGAGGGCATTGACATCAGCGTCGAAAACAACACCAACGTCATTGTTAAAGGGATTAACAATGAAATCGTTGGTAACGTCGCGGCTCAAATTCGTGGCGTGCGTCCCCCCGAAGTCTATAAAGGCAAAGGGATTCGCTACGCTGGCGAACAAGTCCGTCGTAAGGCCGGGAAAGCCGGGAAAAAATAACTTCCTCTGGCAATGCCCTCAGGCTTTTAATTTTCCTTTACCTCTAGGCTTTTCAAACGCCGATTCCCTATTGTCACTATGAAACTGACCCGAAAGCAGTCCACCCATCGCCGACATCGTCGGATTCGCCGTAAAGTGCAGGGAACTACGGAACGCCCGAGAGTGGCGGTCTTCCGTTCCAACCAGCACATTTATGTCCAGGCGATTGATGACACCGAACATCACACCGTAGCCGCCGCTTCCACCCTCGACCCCGATTTACGGGCCGACCTCTCAGGAGGTGCCACCTGTGAAGCCTCGGCAAAAGTTGGTGAACTTCTCGCCAAACGCCTTAAGGACAAAGGCATCGATAAAGTTGTATTCGATCGCGGGGGCAACCTCTATCACGGTCGAGTGCAAGCCTTAGCTGAAGCCGCTCGTGAAGCGGGCCTTCAGTTCTAAAACGTCCCTCAAACGTACTACGCACGACAGGAGCCCAACATGGCAGAACAACGCGATCGTCGCAAAAAAGGCAACCGTAACCGCGAAAAAGACTCCGAATGGCAAGAGCGCGTCGTCCAGATTCGCCGCGTCACCAAAGTAGTCAAAGGCGGCAAAAAACTCAGCTTCCGCGCCATTGTTGTCGTTGGCAACGAACGAGGACAAGTCGGTGTAGGAGTTGGCAAAGCCGGTGATGTCATCGGTGCCGTCAAGAAAGGTGTCGCCGATGCCAAAAAACACACCGTAACCGTTCCTCTCAATAAAGCCAGTTCTATCCCCCACCGGGTGAATGGAGAAGCCGGAGGCGCTCGCGTGATGATGCGTCCCGCGTCTGCCGGTACTGGGGTAATTGCCGGGGGAGCCGTTCGGACCGTCCTAGAATTGGCCGGTGTTCGTAACATCCTCGCCAAACAACTCGGGTCGAGTAACCCCCTAAATAATGCTCGCGCCGCTGTCGACGGACTCTCGGCCCTACGCACCTTTGGCGATGTGGCCAAAGAACGGGATATTCCCTTAGAGCAAGTCTTTTCCTAAAGACATTTCTCAACACCCCGTCGGCATCACCCACGCCCCCAATCCGGTTAACAGTTGACCCCAGGGTTCGCTGTTCACTTGCGGGCGACCCCATGGGCCTGGCCCAAGCAAACTGTTCACTGTTCACTGTTATACATCATGAGATTACAAGACGTTCAGCCGCAACCCGGCTCTAAAAAACGCCGCCGTCGTCTCGGTCGTGGGATTGCTGCCGGACAAGGGGCAAGCTGCGGCAAAGGAATGCGCGGCCAAAAGTCTCGCTCCGGTGGCGGCACCCGACCAGGATTTGAAGGGGGACAAATGCCCTTATACCGCCGAGTGCCGAAACTCAAGCACTTTACGGTCATCAATCCCAAACAGTACACTATTGTTAATGTGGGTCAACTGGCTTCGTTTGCAGCGAACAGTGATGTGACCTTAGCCTCCGTGCTTGATGCGAACATTGTTCACGCTCAACAAGGTCCGCTCAAAATCTTAGGTGATGGCGAGTTGACGGTTGCTCTAACCGTGACGGCTGCCGCCTTTACTCGAAGTGCCCGTCAAAAAATTGAAGCGGCTGGCGGTCGCTGTGAACTCGTTACTGGGAACACCTCTGACAACGGCGCTCAAGCTGACAACGCCGAGTAATTGCCGAGTGATTTAGGGGCACGGAGTATTCAATCGACGCTCACAGGTATCAGCTAGAGGTTCCCGTTATGGTAGTCAATCGAGAAAAAGCGCCAACGGCTCAGGAAACATTTATGCAAATGGCCCAGGCGGCTGGCCTTCGTGGCCGCATCCTGGTGACCATTGGCTTGATTTTTGTAGTCCGCTTGGGAATTTATCTTCCGGTTCCCGGCATCGACCGAGTGCGCTTCGCCGCCGATTTACAGGGTAGCCCCTTTTTGGGACTCCTCGATGCGTTTTCGGGGGGAGGGTTACAAACCTTAGGGATTTTTGCCCTGGGGATTTTGCCCTTTATTAACGCCTCGATCGCCATTCAGCTTCTGACGGCGGCGTTGCCAACGTTGGAGGATTTACAGAAAAACGAGGGGGAAGCGGGACGACGCAAGATTTCCCAAATTACCCGTTACATTGCTCTGGGGGTGGCGGTGCTGCAAAGCATCGGTATTGCCCTCTGGACCAGTGCTTACGCCTATGACCCAGGGCCGATGTTTGTGGCTCAGACGATGATTGCTCTCGTAACGGGGGCCATGTTTGTGATGTGGGTCTCGGAGTTGATTACTGAGCGTGGTATTGGAAACGGTGCGTCCCTGTTGATTTTTGTCAACATTGTGGCTGTCTTGCCGAGATCCTTAGGGGATACCATCCAGTTGGCTCAACAAGACCAAGCCATTGTCGGACGGGTGATTCTGCTCTTACTGGTTTTCCTGGTCACCATTGTTGGGATTGTCTTCGTCCAAGAAGGGGCACGACGCATCCCGATTATTTCCGCTCGTCGGCAGGTG
This sequence comes from Phormidium sp. PBR-2020, assembly GCA_020386575.1. Classification (GTDB taxonomy): domain Bacteria; phylum Cyanobacteriota; class Cyanobacteriia; order Cyanobacteriales; family Geitlerinemataceae; genus Sodalinema. The sequence continues at coordinate 1,587,839 of CP075902.1, forward strand.
GGTCGTCGTCTCTACCGTGAACGCACCAACTATCTGCCCCTGCGCCTGAATCAAGGGGGGGTGATGCCGATTATTTTCGCCTCCAGTTTCTTGATTTTGCCGGGTATTATTGCCGGTGCGACGAACAATCCGACTCTCGTGCGAATTTCGGAGTACCTTAGCCCCGGTGGCCCCACGCCTTGGCTCTATGCCATGTTCTACCTGGTTCTGATTCTGTTCTTCAGTTATTTCTACGCCTCTTTGATTCTCAATCCTGTGGATTTGGCGCAAAATCTGAAAAAAATGGGATCGAGTATTCCGGGGATTCGTCCGGGACGAGCCACGAGCGAGTATATTGAGCGAATTTTGAACCGGTTGACCTTCTTGGGAGCCGTTTTTCTCGGTGTGGTGGCAACGGTGCCTACGGCTGTGGAAAGCGCCACTCGGGTCACAACCTTTCAAGGGTTTGGGGCAACCTCATTACTGATTTTGGTGGGGGTTGCCATTGAGACGGCAAAGCAAATTCAAACTTATGTCATCTCGCAACGTTATGAAGGAATGGTGAAATAAAAACTTATGCGTTTGATTTTTTTGGGACCGCCGGGGGCGGGGAAAGGCACACAGGCTCAACGGGTTTCTCAGCGTTTGGGAATCCCCCACATCTCTACTGGGGATATTCTCCGCCAGGCGGTTGCCAATCAAACGCCCTTGGGACAGAAGGCTAAATCCTATATGGACCGTGGGGATTTGGTTCCCGATGATTTGATTTTAGGGTTAGTACGGGAGAGGCTACAACAGGATGATGCTCAATCGGGCTGGATTTTGGATGGCTTTCCCCGTAATTTGTCTCAGGCGAAGTTTTTGGATGAGTTGTTGGCTGAGATTCATCAAAGCTGCGATCGCGCGGTGAATTTCACGGTTTCTGATGATGACATTGTGCAGCGGCTGGGGGCCCGGGGTCGTCAGGATGACAAGGAGGAGACGATTCGTCACCGCCTGACGGTCTATCGCCAGGCGACGGCTCCCCTGATTGAGTTCTATGAACAGCAGTCGCGTTTGCTATCCGTTGATGGAAGCCAAGAGATGGATGCTGTTACAGAATATCTCAGCCAAGGATTGGCGGCGTGATACTAAATTCAGGAATTTGTCAAGGTATTTTGCCATCTTTTTGCTAAAATACCGAGGGAAATCCTGGTTAGCGATTGCGGTTCCCGCACGTTTCACGAGCGCCCCAAGTTGTTGAACAGAAAGGAGACCTACGTGGCTAAACAAGACCTAATTGAGATGGAAGGAACTGTAACCGAGTCCCTTCCTAATGCGATGTTTCGAGTGGATCTCGATAACGGCTTTAACGTTCTTGCCCATATTTCTGGGAAGATTCGCCGCAATTACATCAAGATTCTGCCCGGCGATCGCGTCAAAGTCGAATTGACTCCCTATGACCTAGAAAAAGGCCGCATCACCTACCGGTTGCGGAAAAAATAACCGTCATCTCTGTCTGGGGTCCCTCGCAACGGCCTCATCCCAACTCAGCTTGATGCAACACCTGGCTCCGCTTTGGAGTCGATTCCCCTGTCATCAAGACTGAAAATCAGTTATAATATCAAGTTTGTAAGTATTGCAACCCAAGTCATGAAAGTTCGAGCATCAGTCCGCAAAATGTGCGAAAAGTGTCGCGTGATCCGACGACGCGGACGCGTCATGGTGATCTGCACCAACCCCAAACACAAACAACGTCAGGGCTAACCCCTCTCAAGGTTCAAGGCCCAAAGCCAATTCAGACTCACATCGGACTCAGGTCTGACCCCCATCATACCCCGAAACACTCATCCAGAGGGTGGAGCTAGCCAGAACTCCCCCACCCAGGCAACAGGATTGCCCATTACACGACGAATTTCATCATAAGGAAAAACCATGGCACGGATTGCAGGAGTTGACCTCCCCCGCGACAAACGCATTGAAATTGGACTGACCTATATTTACGGCATTGGCCTGAAGCGATCGCAAGCGATCCTAGCGGCCACCGGAGTAAACCCCGACACCCGCGTCAAAGACCTCAGCGACAGTGACGTGGCCAGCCTGCGGCAGCATATTGAAGAGACCTACCAAATCGAAGGGGATTTGCGTCGTTGGGAAACGATGAACGTCAAACGACTCGTCGATATTGGCTGTTATCGTGGTCGCCGTCATCGGATGGGACTTCCCGTCCGGGGACAACGGACTCGCACCAACGGTCGGACTCGTCGCGGAACCCGCCGCACCGTGGCTGGGAAGAAAAAACCCGGCTTGAAAAAATAAGTCCCATCTCCCGAGGGCCTCGGCAGAGGTCGGGAGAGTCAGGGAAACCCATCCTCAACTCGGGCCCGTCCGGCCCATCCACCGCGAACTCTATTCCTAACCACAATCTATTATGGCGAGACAACCTAAAAAATCCGGTCCACGGAAGCAAAAGCGCAACGTCCCCAATGGCGTGGCGTACATTCAATCCACCTTCAATAACACCATTGTCACCATTACCGACTCGCGCGGTGAGGTGATTTCCTGGGCTTCTGCCGGTTCGAGTGGCTTCAAAGGCGCTAAAAAAGGAACCCCCTATGCCGCTCAAACGGCGGCTGAAAGTGCGGCCCGTCGTGCCGGTGACCAAGGAATGCGCCAAATTGAAGTCATGGTGAATGGCCCCGGTGCCGGTCGTGAAACCGCTATCCGTGCCTTACAAGGGGCGGGCTTGGAAATCACCCTCATCCGTGACATTACCCCCATTCCTCACAACGGCTGTCGTCCCCCCAAACGTCGGCGGGTCTAACACAGCCGGCGATCGAGGGCCGTTGCCGGCGATCGCCAATCACGTAGCATACTTGTTGGTAAATGTCAAGCCTTGCCCAAGATGCACTAAGCCTAACAGCTTTACATGGGGAATCAGTATTCGGGAGGTCACGCCGTGGCGCAGTTTCAAATCGAATGTGTTGAAAGTAACACTGAAAAAGACCAAGGACAATATGGCAAGTTCACGGTCGAACCCCTAGAACGGGGACAAGGAACCACCGTTGGCAATGCCCTGCGGCGAGTCCTGTTGTCAAACATTGAAGGAACCGCCGTAACGGCTGTCCGCATTGCCGGTGTGAACCATGAGTTTGCCACCATTCCAGGAGTTCGTGAGGATGTTCTGGAAATCTTGCTGAACATGAAAGAGGTGGTACTCAAAAACCACGGCGGTCAACCGCACATTGGCCGTTTGATGGTTCAGGGACCAGCCATGGTCAGTGCCGAAAATTTTGATCTCCCATCTGAGGTTGAACCCACCTCAGCCAACCAGTACATTGCCACCCTGGCAGAAGGGGCAACCCTGGAGATGGAGTTCAAAATCGAGACCGGAATCGGCTATCGTTCCGTTGATCGCAGTCGTGATGAAGGCGGTTCTCTGGATTTTCTGCAAATCGATGCCGTGTTTATGCCGGTCCGCAAAGTCAACTACACCGTAGAAGACGCGCGCATTGGCGGCTCCCTGGATAAGGATCGGCTGATCTTGGAAATTTGGACCAATGGGAGTATTTCACCCCAGGAAGCCCTCAGCCAAGCCGCCAAAATCTTGGTAGAGTTGTTTACACCTCTGCAAGACATTACCCTCGAATCGCTTAAAGACGATTACACCCCTGACGAAGACCCCACCAGCCAAATTCCCATTGAGGAATTGCAACTGTCGGTTCGGGCCTATAACTGCCTGAAACGCGCTCAGATCAACTCCGTTGCCGATTTACTGGATTACTCCCAAGAAGACCTCTTAGAGATTAAGAACTTCGGTCAAAAATCGGCAGAAGAGGTGATCGACGCCCTTCAAGAACGTTTGGGGATTACCCTTCCTCAAGAGAAGGCCAAAGCCTAAGTCAAGCCACGACCTGTCATGACTCGATCGCCGTGGCTCAGGCTGGGTTCACTATTTCGCTCATTGTTTAGCTCAAAGTATTATGCGTCACTCTTGTCGTGTCCCTCAACTCGGCAAACCAGCCGACCAGCGTAAAGCACTGTTGCGAGCGCTGACTACCGAATTGATCCGCCATGGGCGGATTACCACCACCAAAACCCGGGCTAAAGCCGTCCGGTCTGAAGCCGAGCATATGATTACCTTGGCTAAAGAAGGAACCCTAGCGGCCCGCCGTCGGGCCCTAGGATATATGTACGATCCCCAACTGGTTCATGCCCTCTTTGCTGGGGTCAATGAACGCTATGGGAATCGCAACGGCGGCTATACGCGGATTTTGCGCACCGTGAATCGTCGCGGTGATAACGCGAAAATGGCGATTATCGAACTGGTCTAAGTTCATGGGCGATCGCGTTCCGGTGCCAACCCAGCGGGTAGCCTTGGTGGTTCAATACCTCGGTCATCCCTTCTACGGTTGGCAACGACAACCCCATCATCGGACGGTTCAGGAAGAAGTGGAAACGGCGATCGCCAAAGTCTTAGGCTATCCGGTCACCATCCACGCCGCCGGCCGCACGGATACTGGGGTTCACGCCGCCGCCCAAGTCGTCCATGTGGATCTCAAGAGTCCCATTCCTGCCCATAAATGGGCTGTGGTGCTGAATAATAGCCTCCCTGAGGGGATTCTTATCCGCGCCTCCGCCCCCGTCAGTTTCGACTGGCACGCCCGTTTTACGGCAACCTGGCGGCGTTATCGCTATCTGTTATACACCGCAGAGCGTCCCAACCTGTTTATCGAGCCGTTTGTCTGGCATTACTATCACGAACCGATCGATGAACAGCGGATTCAAGCCGCTTTAACCCCCCTCCTGGGTCGTCACCATCTCTCTGCCTTTCGTCGCGCCGGGTCCTCTCGTCCCCACTCTTGGGTGGATGTACAAGAGGTCTTGTGCCAACGACATGGACCGATGGTCTGCCTAGAAGTCCAAGCCAGTGGCTTCCTCTATGGCATGATGCGTTTACTGGTGGGAATGTTGGTACAAGTGGCGACCGGACGGCGATCTCTCGACGAGTTCCAGAATATCTGGAAACATGAACGGCGCGAAGCTGTCAAATATGCCGCCCCGGCCAAGGGACTATGCCTCTTAGATGTCGGCTATCCCGACAGTCCTTTTCCCCCTGAGGCGCGATCGCAGGCCATGCCTCACTTTCTCTTCGACCCCTTATCCATCACGCCAGATCATTCACTATGACTGCAAAAACCCATATCCCTCCCGTTGATTCACTCGATCGCCAATGGTACGTCATTGACGCCACGAACCAACGCCTCGGCCGACTCGCCAGTGAAGTCGCTCAAATCCTTCGGGGTAAAAACAAAGCCAATTACACCCCCCATATGGATGTCGGCGATTTCGTCATTATCATCAATGCCGAGAAAGTGGCCGTCACTGGCAAAAAAAGCACCCAGAAACTCTATCGCCGTCACTCCGGTCGCCCCGGTGGGATGAAGGTCGAAACCTTCGCTAAACTACAGGCTCGCCTTCCCGAGCGAATTATCGAAAAAGCCGTCAAGGGAATGTTGCCAAAGCAAGCCCTAGGTCGGCAACTGTTCACGAAACTGAAGGTTTATCGGGGACCTCATCATCCCCACGAGGCCCAAAAACCTCAAACCCTCGTCATTGACACCAATACTGGAGATAACTAATGGAAACTGACCAAAACCGCGTTGTGTATTGGGGAACCGGACGACGCAAAGAAGCCGTTGCTCGTGTTCGTCTCGTCCCTGGAGATGGCCAACTCGTCGTTAACAAGAAACCCGGCGATCTGTATTTGCAGTTCAACCCCACCTATATTTCCAGTGCTAAGGCTCCCTTGGAAACCTTGGGTTTGGAAAATGAATACGATATCCTGGTGACGGTTCAGGGCGGTGGCTTAACCGGACAAGCCGATGCCATTCGTCTCGGGGTGGCTCGGGCCTTGTGCAAACTCGACCCCGATAACCGTCAACCTCTGAAGATTGAGGGCTATCTCACCCGTGACCCGCGCGCCAAAGAGCGGAAGAAATACGGTTTACGCAAGGCTCGTAAAGCGCCTCAGTACTCCAAACGTTAGGATGTTTGTTTCATGGGTCTCTCCTTTGTCAACGCCGCTTTGGTGATCGACGGAGGAGAATCCGCGTTAAAATGATGGCGCGGACACCCCCGAATAAAATCTCAGTAAAACCGGCGACAGCTCGGTTTTGAGTCACGCACAGCATTAAAGAGACATTAGAACAATGCCGAAAGAAGGAATTCACCCCGAATGGTATCCCGAAGCCAAGGTTTACTGTAATGGCGAGATGGTCATGACCGTTGGCGCAACTCAGCCAGAAATCCATGTGGATGTTTGGTCAGGAAATCATCCCTTTTACACCGGAAACCAGAAGATTATTGATACGGAAGGACGGGTTGAGCGGTTCCTACGCAAGTATGGTATGACCGACACTCGCTCTGAGGAAGAGTCTCAGTCCTAGCTAGCCCTCCAGTTTAGGGCGCGATTGCGGTTCCCGCAGGCTTCGCGATCGCCGCCCTCTTTTTTTAGTCAATGACGCACCCCCAACTCCATCATCTGTTGAGCGTCACATTCTCAAAAAGCACAAAAGGGCATTATGGCTGAACAGTATTTATTAGACAAACTCAAATCCGTTGAACAAACGTTTCAGGAACTAACCAAACGGATGGCCGATCCCGATGTGGCCAGGGACCCCGATGAGTTTCAGAAAATCGCCAAAGCCCGCGCCTCCCTAGAAGAGACGGTGCTAACCTACGAGAACTGGCAGCAGTTGACGCAGGAACTCAAGGGAGCCGAACAGGTGGTGAAGGATTCCGGGGGCGATCCCGAAATGCGGGAGATGGCGGTCCTGGAAGTTGAGGACTTGCAGGGAGAAATTCAACGCCTCGAAGATCGTCTGAAGGTGTTGTTACTGCCCCGAGATCCCAATGATGATAAGAACATTATGTTGGAGATTCGGGCCGGAACCGGTGGCGATGAAGCCGGGATTTGGGCCGGGGATTTGGTGCGGATTTATTCCCGGTATGCAGAGGGCCAACGTTGGCAGGTCAAACTCCTGAGTGAGTCTCCGGCGGATATGGGAGGCTTTAAGGAGGCGATTTTAGAGATTAAAGGGGACTCAGTTTACAGTAAGCTCAAGTTTGAGGCTGGGGTTCACCGGGTGCAGCGCGTTCCGGCGACGGAAGCCGGGGGACGGGTGCATACCTCCACCGCAACGGTGGCGGTGATGCCAGAAGTGGATGATGTGGAAATTAAGATTGATCCTAAGGACATTGAAATGTCGACGGCCCGTTCCGGAGGTGCTGGGGGACAGAATGTGAACAAGGTGGAAACGGCGGTGGATTTGTTCCACAAGCCGACGGGGATTCGCATTTTCTGTACGGAGGAGCGATCGCAGTTACAGAACCGAGAACGCGCCTTACAGATTTTGCGGGCGAAGTTGTATGAGATGAAGTTGCGGGAACAGAAGGAGGCGGTGACCTCGATGCGTCGTTCTCAGGTGGGAACGGGGGCGCGATCGGAGAAGATTCGCACCTATAACTATAAGGATACTCGGGTCACGGATCACCGCTTGGGTCAAAACTTCAATCTTGATTCCGTCTTAGAGGGAGAGATTGAACCAGTGGTTCAGGCTTGTATTACTCAGGATCAACAGGAGAGTTTGGAACGCTTGGCGGAAGCGAGTAATACGCCGACGTCGGTTTAAGTGTCAAAACTCGCTTATAGTAGATGAAATATAGCATCTTAATCCAATGGTCTGAGGAAGACAATTGTTATCTTGCAAGTTTGCCAGAATGGGGTGAGTTTGCCAGGACTCATGGAGATACCTATGAAGCAGCTCTTAAGAATGCAAAAGATGTTTTGGAGGATTTAGTTTTTGCCTATAATGAGATTGATAAACCTTTGCCAACTCCTCAAATTGCCATCAGTGGGTTGACCAATTCTTAAGTTCGTTGATAGTGTCGGAGTTCTTGTTGAGCTTCTTGGGTCATTTTGCGGCGGATGGAGAGGGGTAAAATCACTTCTCCATTGGGTCGCCAATCCCGCAGTCGCATCAAAACATTGATGTCTCCTTCACGAATCCAACCGCGATAATAGGCATCATCGGGGGAGCGATCGCGCAGCAGTTGTAGGATTTCTTGCTGCTGTTTGGAATCGGCGATCGCCTCGCTGATGAAGGGGATTAGATCCGAATAGGCGATCGCCTCGAAGGTGGGATGGCGCAGAGTGTTGTCCACGTAGCGTTGAGCGAAAGAACGGGGAAATCGCATCAACAGCAGGGAACGGGGAAGATAAAAGTTGAACCCCCAGGCGCGATCGAGTTCTCGACGCACCACATCGGCCTGGGGGAGTTCGCCGTTGCGTCGTAGTTGTTTGAGGAAGGAGGGGATTTGCGGATCGCCCCAAGGGAGGATAGTGAGGCGATCGCTTTCGATGCGATCGAGTCGGTAATTGTGCCAATTGATGATGCCATGAGGGTCACAGCCATAGGCACTGAGATATTTAGCCCGCCGGACATAGTGCAGACAGACGGGATAGGTGACAATGGAAACGGTTTTACTTTGGCTAAGACTATAGTTAAACTGAATCACTCCCGAGGAAGGAAGTTGCCAGAGTTGTTCGAGTTGTTCTTGATAGGTATCGACGCGATCTTGGCTGTCAGGAGGGAGAATATAGTCGAGATGGATGAAAATACGGGGGTCATCTGAACTCGGTTTGGAGCCATTGGAGGCGAGATGTTGCCAAAGGGTTTGAATGACCAGTTCTAGGTTCGGTTGCACAAAGGCAACGGATTCGAGGATGGGCAACAGTTGCCGGATTTGTTGCGATGTTAAGAGGTTGGACTCGACGGAAGTGTTGGCTGAGAGTTGCGGCAATTTAGCCGGGGATAGGCATTTAAATTTTCCCCAGCCTAAGGCCTTGAGCCATCCTAACTCGGCCAGTTGTTTGAGGTCGTCCCGTAGGGAGCGGTGAACGGTGGCGAAGGGACAACTCTTGAGGATATGGTCGAGATCGCCCTGGCTGAGTCCGGTGTGAAATTGGATCTCGTCCCGCCAGCGGGGTTCTGAGAGACCCCATTGAGGAGCAAATAGGAGCTGATGAGATTGTTTGTGACAGAGACAATGGCGATCGCCACAGTGTTGACTGACGGCATCGGCGGCGGTGTGGTCGTCTTTGGGGTGACGGGGGCTGAAGAGGCGATCTCGAACATCGGGATAGCGAAAGGGGTTGGGTAAGTCCATCGACCAGTTCGGGGCAGTTCCGTAGAGGCGATCGACCCACAGCCAGAGTCGGATCGACCGTTGCAGGCGATTGGCCAGTTGTCCGGCAGCAAAGCCTTGTAATACCTCTGGAGTGGGCGCTTGGACGACCGGTTGTACCATAGTTTAGAAGACCCCAATTCAACCTGGGTGTTAGAGTAGCATAGATAAACACCTAGGGAGGATGAGTCCCGTGACAACCGCCGCCAGTGGTATTCAATTCAGCCTCCGTCGAGGTCAATCCCCCGATGGGGTGGAGTATCAGATTTTAGGGATTAAGCTGACGGAACAGATTGTCAGTCCCGAGGATTTGGGGACTGTTGAACTTCCCCAGGGGATTGATACTCGGATTGGCGTGATTCTCGATGGACGGGGGCCGATTTGGCTTTATGGCTACCTCATTCATGAACTGCATCCGACGGCTTGGGTGGCCTGCAATGATCCCCGGCTGGGTGCGGTGGTGGTGGCGACTCATCGCAAGGGAGTGGCGGTGGGCCAGGTGATTGAGTTAGGCCAGGGGGGCGATCGGCTTCATCCGGCGTTAATGGTGGTGGGTCCCCCGGATAGTGGTAAAAGTGTATTTTCCCATCGTTTATTTCAAGCGTTACTAACAGTAAATCCCAATGTTTATCTACAACGGGCTAATTGGGACGGGGAGGGAAATTATACCTTGGAACTTCCGCCGGGAGACGATCCGGAACGGTTTAAGGCGGCGAATAAGGGTCGGTTAACGGAGGACTTTTTTCCTTACCATTCTGGAGCGATTTTGGCATTACGTCGGCAAAAAGACTTAACAATTGTGGATGTGGGGGGGATGGTACAGCCGGAGAAACAGCCAATTTTAGAGGCTTGTACCCATTATCTGATTATTAGTTCTAAGCCGGAGGAGGTGGAGCGTTGGCATGAATTTTGCCGCGATCGGGGTAATTTGACTCCAGTGGCAGTGATTCATAGTATATTGGAGAGGGCTGAGACAGTCCATCAGGAGCAACCTTTCCTAGAACTGACCAGTGGCCCCTGGATTCGCGGGGACGCTTGTTCTGTTCCTGACCTGGTGTTAGCGGAAATTCAGAAACTGCTCCCGAAATAAGGTATTTATATGGCTGGTATTGAAGGATTTAAAATAAAAAACTACAGAACTTTAAAGGAGGTGACTCTGGGAAAACTGTGGAATAGCCAAAACAGAACACCTTTGACACCTATGACAGCCGTAATCGGAAAAAATGGTGTTGGGAAGAGTACGATATTTGATGCTTTTGGCTTTCTTTCAGATTGTCTCAAAGGAGGAGTTGAAGAGGCTTGTGATGCCCGTGGTCGAGGTGGTTTTGAGAGAATTCGCTCTCAAGGACAAGATGGTAGTATAGAATTCGAGATTTACTATAAAGAGGATGGAAATGCTAGGCCAATTACTTATGAACTTGCTATCGATCTAGATTTAGATGGCAGACCGTTTGTTAAGCAAGAACGGCTAAGACAAAGACGGAAAGGTCAAAAGCGAGGCTGGCCGTTTTCTTTTTTGCTATTGAATGAGGGTAAAGGAGTTGCCTGGAAAGGGGAAGAAGAAGGTAAAGAAATTGAAGAAGATCAGGGGCAATTTGATTTATTTGATTTAATGGAAAAGTTACAGAAAGGTGGAACAGAAGAAGAAAGCAAAGAAACTGAAATTGTCGAGTTAAGTGATAAAAGAAAACTGGGAATTGCAACCTTAGGCTCCTTAAAACAGCATCCTAGAATTTCGTTATTTCAAAAATTCATTGAAGGCTGGTATCTCAGTTACTTTACGCCAGATGCGGCGCGAAGTTTACCCCTTGCGGGACCTCAGAAACACTTGAACATACATGGGGATAATCTCGGTAATGTCGTTCAATTCATGGAGAGAGAACACCCTAAAAAATTTAAGTCTGTCCTGAATAACATTGCCGGAAAAATACCAGGAATCAATGAAATAAGCACAGAGAAAAGTCCTGATGGTAGATTACTACTGAAATTTAATGATAGAGGGTTTCAAGATCCATTTTATTCTCAACAAATGTCAGATGGAACCCTTAAGGTTTTTGCTTATTTATTACTTTTGGAAGACCCATCTCCTCCACCGTTTATCTGTATTGAAGAACCAGAAAATGGCTTATATCATAAGCTGCTAGAAACATTAGCACAAGAATTCAGAGACCATGCAACAGGGCGTAAAGGGGGGTCTCAAATTTTCATTACAACTCATCAACCCTACTTTGTAGATGCTCTTCAGCCCGAAGAAGTTTGGGTACTTGAGAAAGGTAAAGATGGTTTCTCAACGATAAAACGTGCAAGTGAAGACCCTCTGATTCAAAATTTGGTTTCCGAGGGCTTACCACTTGGGAGTCTTTGGTATAGCGACTATTTAGATCAACGGTAGACTTATGCATTTTGAAATTCTTGTTGAAGATATGTCTGGACAAACGGCTCTTGAACTCATAATTCCCAAAATAATTAACATTGGCGATGAAAATACATTTAACATCAAGTCTTATAAGGGGATAGGGCGTATTCCCAAAGGATTAAAATCTTCATCAGATCAGAATAAGCGTATATTACTTGAACAACTCCCGAGACTGATTAAAGGATTTGGCAAGACCTTTTCTCATTATCCCGCTGATTATCATGCCGTGCTGGTTGTTATCTGTGACCTTGATAAGCGTTGCTTACGTGAATTTCGTCGAGAACTATTTGATTGTTTAGATAAATGCAATACAAAACCAGACACCTATTTTTGTATTGCTATTGAAGAAGGAGAAGCTTGGTTTTTGGGAGATATAAATGCAATTAAAAATGCTTATCCAAAAGCAAAAGATGCTGTTCTCAATAATTATATTAGTGATGACATTTGCGGGACATGGGAAAAGTTGGCTGACGCTTTATTTCCCGGTGGTTCTAAACAGTTAACTAAACAAGGGTGGCAAGCAATTGGTAAACAAAAAACAGAGTGGGCTAAGACCATTTCTCCTTATATGAATGTAGATACCAATCAGTCTCCTAGTTTCTGCTACTTTCGAGATAAGTTGCGCTACCTGGCCGCTTCGTAACATAAAATGTCATGCAATATAGGGTGAATTTTAAAAAATATGATTTTTCATGGGTGCTGAATTCATTTTAGGACAATTCCCTGAGTGAACTCGCTATCATCATAATGCTCATCCGATCGCACTGGAACCTAACCCCATCTGATACCGCCGTTCTCCCCCGTAACCACCACCTAGAACTGGTGAAACACCTCCATGAAAAACTGGGGTTAGAAATGGCAGGACAACAAACCCCCAGTTTGACCTTTTCCGGATTAGTGGGTTCCGCCACTCGTACCTCCGAATTTATCACCTTCCATCCTGAACAGGTTTATCGTCTCTCCCTCTCAGGCTTAACTGAACCTACCTCCAAAGCTATTTTCAACCTAGAGTTAGGGGACAAACTTGAGTTTTTGGGGTCTCAATTTCAGGTAGGCGATCGCCAACAGGATATCACCAGTTACGACCAACTCTATACAGAACTCATCGCCAACGAACCCAAACCCGACCTACAATTTAACCTAAGCTTTCTCACCCCCACCGGCTTCTCCCAAAAACGTATCTATCTCCCCCTCCCTGTTCCCCGTTTACTCTTTCAAAGTTGGCTCGATCGCTGGAATGAATTTGCCCCCGTCTATCTCGGCAGTTATGACCTGTTAGACTACTTAGAAGAGGCGATCGCCCTCAAATACCATAATATCAAAAGCTGTCGCTTTCCCATCTATCGCTCCTTTGCCACTGGCTTTCTCGGCGACATTACCCTACAAATTCCCCGACGGACTGACCCCCTCATTAGTCAAGTCGCGAACTTACTCGTTCACTACGCTAACTTTTGCGGAACTGGGGTCAAAACTCGCCTAGGAATGGGATTTACCGACTATCAAATCCCCGAACAGTCACGAGACAATTCAACCAATCTATAGAACTAAAAACCATGCAAACCACAATCCTCTCCACCATCGGCACTAGCCTACTCACCAATCAAATCAATCGCAACGACAGTGACGAAAAAACTTGGTATCCCAAACTGCGAGACAGTGCAAACCTCAAAGAAACCGAACTTCCCAATGATAGTGAAGTCCGACTAATTATCTCAATCTTGAAAGAGCGAGCCGTCCAAAAACTTCAAAACAGCAATATCCAAGCCATTCGCCGTGCCAGTGCTGAACTCAACGGAATTTATGGGTTCTATCATGATGACCTATCGGCGGAATCCGTGCAAGGCGATTTTCATTGGTTGATTGCAACAGATACCTATCAGGGAATCACCACCGCACAGATTGTCAAAGACTTTCTTCTGTCTCAAGGACTTTTAGTTGATATTTATGCACCAGGACAACTTTCGACAGCAAGCAGCCAAAGTTTTTCTGATGGCGTTGATGATCTCATCGGCTGGCTAGAAGAAAACATCAAGCCTCTGCAAGAGAATCCCCATGCCAAAATTTGTTTTAATCTCGTCGGAGGCTTCAAAAGCCTTCAGGGATACTTAAACACCATTGGGATGTTTTATGCCGACGAAATCATCTATATTTTTGAAGGAGAAAACTCAGAACTCATCACAATTCCACGGCTCCCAATTACCGTTGACTACGAGGGACTGAGTCGCTATAAACGACAACTGACATTGATGGCGGCGGGAGCAACTATTGTCATGGAAGAGTTACAGGGGATTCCCGAATCCATGATTTACCCAACTGGAGAACCAGAGGTAATGCTTTCCCTTTGGGGGCAGTTAGTCTGGAATCAGTGCAAGAAGCAACTCCTATCCTCCGAATTACTGGACTTCCCCTATCTTGACTATCGCAATTCTTTTAAGGCAGATTATAAAGCCATCACGAGCGCCACTGAACGGCTAAAGCTTCAAGAAGATTTAGCGAAAGTATCCAAACTTTTAATTGAGTCTCAGGGGGACACGATCGTTTTGAATCTTCCTTTCAACTACACCCGTTATAAAGGAACTAGCAAAAATCAAAAAATTGACCATTTTCGTGTAAATCTGAGTCAGCGAGTTAGTTGTGAGCAACAGGATGACAAACTGGTGCTGCGATATTATGGAACTCATAACCATGTCGAAGGAAAAGAGGGAATAAGACACTAATCTGGAATTGAGGTTGAGACAAAAGAATCTTATCGGTTCCTCCTTGATTGTGATTTAGACAGACTTTGGCTCTTCAGTACAGCAAGTTCATGCTAGACGGGTTGTGTTAAAATTGTACTTTAAGCTTTGTTGTACCCTGTCAGCGTATCTTTTAAAACAAAGTAAATAACCATGAAAGCCATTGACAAGAACCAGATTGCAGGTAACTTCCTAGAAATCCTAGAACAAATCAAATTAAAAGGGGAGGACGTTTTGGTGACTGAAGATAATCAACCAATCCTCAAAATCTCCCCTTACCAAAAATCTCCAACAACAGCAGAATTATTTGGTAAAATGAGGGGAAAGGTTCAGTATTTTGAAGATTTAACTCAACCCACACTAGACGAATGGCCAGACAGTTAAGCATTGTCCTAGATACTTGTGCCTTGATTTGGTGGAGTTTAGACCCAGAAAGGCTGTCCCAAGCAGCAAAGCAGGCTTGTGATGTAATGGAACAAGAGAAAAACGGGTATGTCCCCTCAATTTCTATTTGGGAAATTGCTCTTAAGGTCAAGCGCAAGAAACTGGATTTAGGCGTTGACATTCAGGACTATGTTGCTGCACTGAAACAGTCCGATGTTGTGAAAATATTACCCATCAACGAAGACATTTGGCTAAAAACGGTGCAGTTGGAATGGGACCATCGAGACCCAGCAGATCGTGTTGTTGTGGCGATCGCCCAAATGACTGACTCATCAATAATAACAGCAGACACAAAAATTGCACAGTTCTATTCATCTATCATTTGGTAATTTCAACCTAGACCTAATTTCCCCAGTTCCATCACGCTATGGCCATCGCTCACCCTTCCGACAAGCGAGGCATCAGCGAGACTAAATTACAGGGACGATAGCGGCTGTCTAATTACCAACCCCCTAGGCTTTTGGGTAGATCTGAGACCTCAATGCGTTAGGAGGGATTAGCCTTATCCGATGCAGGAAACTTTAACTTTACCTGAATTTTCATATTCGTTTCCGCTGACCCTTCTGTGACCATGGGAACTCCAGATTTTCCCGCAAATTTGAGGGCAAATTCTAGGTTGATTTCTGCCACTTCTGCTCCCCCTAAATTTCGGAAGGCTCGAAGGGCTAATCCGGCTGATCCTCGCAGGGTTTGAATGGCTTGTTCGGCGCGTTTTTTCGCCAGTTTTTTGGTCTCTTCATCGATGGGGATATTGCCAATTCCTCGACTGGGGCGATCGCCGGAGGGCTGTTTCTCTTGTAGGTCATCGGGGTCAACGAGATCCGCGTCTTGAGACTGGACATAGATGGTGTAGGGTTCCCCCTGGTCATCTTCGTAGATCAGCATCTGTAGGGGAAGTTCATTCGCCATGGCTGAGTTTCGATAAATTTATAGCGTTATTCCCCCATCATCCTATAAACTAGATTTGCTTGCAACGGACTGACTGCGACGTGATATGCCCCAACGCCATGCCCTTGTTATCGGAATTTCACAGTATCAACAGACCTATTGGCGAAATTTGGCAAATGCGTGTCGTGATGCCGAAAAAATCGCCCAATACCTGGAAACATATGGGGGGTACGAGGTAACTAGGGTTCCTAGTCGATATATTTGCCCAGATAGTGGTGAGCCAGGATTCTATCAGGTTGTTGATGATGACTGTAAATTCAAGGATTTGGTACAGGAAATTCGTGAATTTTTGACAAACACAGATCCAAGTTATGAACTCTTGATTTATTTTGGTGGGCATGGCTTTTTAGTATCTAGAGTTGTGAGTGGTCAAACAGTCGGGTGCCTGGCTGCATCAAATAGTGATAGACAAGGAAACAATGCCATACCCCTAAATGAATTTAATGAACTGCTAGCTGAGCGTTTGAAAAAATCAACAACAAAATTAGTCGTTCTATTGGACTGTTGTTATGCGGGATCTGTCATTGAAGGAACATTAGAAAAACAAAGTCTTCAGCCAATCATGAGTCTCCCTTCTCAGTACCCAAATTTTGGGATTTTAGCGTCCTGTCGCCAAAGCCAATTATCCTATGAATCTGATGTGAGTGGTCATGGCTTATTTACTGAAGCAGTCTTGAGGGCAATGGATGAGTATTATACAAAAAAGAAAGTTTTAACTTTTGCAGCATTAGTTCACGAAGTAGGGCTTAACCTAAGAGGAACAGGTCAAGAGGCAGCAGACTCATCCTTTCAAGGTTCAGCTATCGATATTGTTAATAGTTTTCCTGTAAATTCAAGCAATAAAAATAATTTCATCAAAATTCTAGGTCGGTTTAATTATGTACAACAAAAACGAAGGTTTCAAGTTTTTTTAGAGGATGCCGACCCCAGAATTGGCGCATTTTGGCTTAGAGGAGAACGGGATAGCGCACAAAAATGGTTGCTTTTACAACTGTTTCAAAATGTTCCGAACCCTACAAAAGCGATTAAAAATGTGCTGACGATAACGAGACCACTCAATATGGAAGGGATTTTAGAGGATCTATCAGATTGTCTAAAGGTTCAAGCAACTCCAGAAGCCTTAATTAAGGAGATTCTAGAATATTGCAAAACTGGAGAAACCGTTGCCATTGTTTTTTATCGGGTGGAATATCTAGACAATGGAACCTTAGAGGAACTAATTAATACATTTTGGAAGCCCCTGGTGAATGCTGCTCAAGAGACTTATTCAAGTCATTCACTAGATAATCCTTTGCTTTTGTTTATGGTAGATTTAGGAAACAAAGGCGATCGCACCTGTCCTTTTAATCATTCTTCAGACTATAATGCTGAACATCCTGAGCAGTTTATAGAGTTAGTGATCCAGAAGTTTCAAGTCCGAGATTTTCGCTGGTTAATCGACAACAAAACTGAATTGCATCCTTTCTTGAAAAATGTCTCACTTGAGGATATCAAAAAAGAGATGATTGACTATAATCAAATACCTGACACAAAGCCGAAACAAGTTTTAGAGGATCTCTGTAAGCGCTTTGATATAAAGTGGGAAGATGTTGCTCGTCAATTTATTTCGTAGTTAATACAATCACTTAAAAAAATGACTACTCCACCTCTCAAATACCTGGGAGAACCCCAGTACCAACCTCAAGCCAATCGCCAAAAACGGATCTTTCCCTATCTCCCTAACAGGGATTTAGTCGAAGCCGTCAACCTGGCTATTGCCCTAGAACGTCCCCTCTTTCTCCAGGGAGAACCCGGTTGTGGCAAGACTCTCCTCGCTCCTGCCATTGCCCATGAATTTGGACAACGCTATCTTAAGAAGGGGCAAACTTGGCCCTACTTCCGCTGGAACATTAAATCAACCTCTACCGCCAAAGAAGGCTGCTATATCTACGATGCCTTGGGTAAATTACGGGACGCTCAACTTATCGGAACTCCTGCCTTAGACCGCTTCCTGAATGAAACAGAACGAGAACAACTGGTTAAGCGTCTTTCTGACCCCGAAGGCTATCTTATTCCAGGGGCAATGGGTCGAGCCTTACAACATCAGGAACACCGTCCCATTCTTCTGATTGATGAAATTGACAAGGCAGATATTGACTTTCCTAATGACTTGCTCTCAGTTCTCGAAGAAAATTATTTTACGATTGATGAAACACAGAAGCGGGTTCCGGCTGAGGACGATGAAGCCCAAAAACCCATTGTGATTATTACCAGTAACCAAGAGCAAGACCTCCCCGAAGCATTTTTACGACGTTGTTTGTTCTTTTATTTGCCTTTCCCTGATAAACCTCATCTTACAAATATTGTCAAATGTCATTTCCCGGAGTCAGAACAGGAGGAGATTATCAATAAAGCAACTGATAAGTTTTTAGAGATTCGCGCCCAGGTTCCTCCCTATGGCAAGAAACCTAGCACCAGCGAACTTCTCGATTGGCTCACTGTTTTAATCGGGCAGGAAGATGCTTTAGCTAAAATCGATGAGATTGCCCAAAATCCCGCCTATGCAGGAATTTTGCTGAAATCAAAAGGAGAGTATGACCGTCTTTCTTAACCTAGCTAAAATAATATATAAAATCTCACAATTTGCCAATAACATTGTCGAGTCTTTGTGGCAGCCCTAATACGGGGTTAATATAAATCATGTCCGAATGCGCCCGACTCAGATATCAAAACCTTATATTTTTTCTCTATAATGTCTTTTCCTCTATTTGAATTATTCTTAGAACTCCGTGAACCTCTGAGATTATCTCCCGAAGACTATCATCTCCTACTCTCTGCCCTGGAGTTGGGATTCGGGCAACCTCAAACTGCCAATAGTCAGGATTCCTTAAAACAGCTTTGTCGTCTCCTCTGGCTCAAAACTCAGGATGAGGTAACAGTTCGTTATTTTGAGGGTGTCTTTCAACAACACTGCACGGCCGCCCCAACCACCGCAGGTTCCACCACTCCAAACGACTCAACCGCCGCCGCAACGGCCACAGGTTCCACCACTCCAAACGACTCAACCGCCGCCGCAACGGCCACAGGTTCCACCACTCCGGACGACTCAACCTCGGCATCCCCTCCCCCTCCTCCCCCCACCGTTCCTCGGCCTCCGCAGCCCCCCGCACCCCGTCGGGGTCCCAGAACCCTCAGTGCGTTTCGAGGCGGGGATTTGCCACCCCCAGAGACCTCCGATGAAGGCTATCGCCTGCAACCGAGAGACAGTCCCGTTCAGCCTCGCCTAACTCGCCGAAGCTGGCGGAAAGTGCGACGACTGCTGCGACGAGGCACCACAGGTCAGGTGGATATCGCCGCCACCCTAAGCCAACTGGCAACCCAGGGACGCTGTTTAAGCCCTCCCCTAGAAGCCAAACGAGTCAATATCTTGGAATTACTCCTTCTCATTGATGTAGAGGGGTCGATGGTTCCCTTTCGCTTTCCCCGCGATTGTCTTCTGGCCACCATTGAACCGAAACACTTTGAGCGCGTCGAGCAGTATTATTTTCGTAACGTCCCCGAGAGATTTGTCTATCGCTCTCCCAAAGGGGCCGATATCCGACCCTTCGATAACCTCTTTGCCAGTCTCTCCCCCAGCCGCAGCGTTGCCCTGATTTTCAGTGATGGGGGAGCCGCACGGGGAGGATACAACAGTGATAGAGTGACCCTAACCCATGACTTTCTGCACCAGATTCACCCCCATCTGCACGCCCTAGTCTGGGTTAACCCTATGCCCGAAGACCGTTGGCAAGGCACGACAGCCGAAGCCATCGCCAGAGACCTCCAAGACCTGGGCAGTGCCATGTTTGAACTCAGCCAAGCCGGAGTTAGCCAAGCCCTGGCCCAACTCCGCAACCACCGCCTGATGACCCTGACAACGAACAATCCACACTAAAAAAACTCTTGCCTATTGCCTCGTTCCCCCGTATTATCCGCAGCTTTCGGCAAACCTATGGGTTTCGCCATCTTGACCTGGCCTATCATGCCGCGTTTCCTTTTGCCGTGACCTCGGAACTGCTCTATTGCTTGCGGGAAAACTTTCTCCCCAATTGTCCCTGGATTGCCGTTCCTGAGGTGTTGCTGTTTCCCTGGTTTGACAGTGTGGGTGATGACCTCTATGAAATGGACCCGGAGGTGCGGGCCGTCTTATTACGAGAGTTAGGGCAGGACAGCCGCTTTGGAGAAGTCCGACTTCAGGAGTTGGCCGGGTTTATGACCGCTTATGTGACGGCGAAGTTACCGAACAATCCCAGAGCAATTCGGGATTTGGGTAGAGATTTTGACTGGCTTGCCTTGGCTTGTCTACGTCCTGATGAAGCCTCAGCACGACTTCGTCAACGCCTACGCGATGTGGTGGCTCAGGGACGGGATGAGGAGCGACAGCGTTGGATTGAATTAGCTCAAGACCAGGAGGATGTCTTGCGGGAATTGGGATTGGAACCCGCCTTATTGGAACTTCAGACTTCCATGGCTGATAGTAGTATGGATGGAATGCTGGGAATATCAGCTACTGCTGAACCGTTTTCCCCCTATGACGGCTTTCCACCCCTGGAACCCTTTGAGTTTAGGCAAGGGTATTTTGAGCCAGTGACGGCATCTGATGAGGTTGACCTCGAACCCTTTGCCTTTGAAACCGTACAACTCAAAAAGGTTGAGTCAGAAGTGGTGACTCAGTCTTCTCAGGGTCAAGGGTGGCAGTTTCTGGAGTCTTTGTTTAGTGCCGAGATGGCGTTGACCCTAGAAATGGTGCAGATTCCCGGAGGGACATTTCTGATGGGAGCCGCCAAGGGTGAAGCAGAAGCTCGAAATAGTGAATTTCCTCAACATGAGGTGACAGTGTCCGAGTTTTTCCTAGGTAAATATCCCGTCACTCAGGCACAGTGGTACGCTGTTGCCACGGGACTAACCGAGATTGGGCGGGACTTAAAACCTTATCCCTCGCGGTTTAAAGGCGAGAACCTTCCTGTTGAACAGGTGAGTTGGCATGACGCAATCGAGTTTTGCTCGCGGCTGTCCCAAGCAACAGGACGGAACTATCGACTCCCCAGTGAAGCGGAATGGGAATATGCCTGCCGGGCCGGAACCACAACGGCCTTCTCCTTTGGGGATATCATCACCACTGACGTTGCGAACTATAATAGCGGCTCTACCTATGGTCAGAGTCCCAAAGGAGAATATCGTGAACAAACAACCCCTGTGTGGAGTTTTCCCGCTAATGGCTTTGGGCTGTACGATATGCACGGCAATGTTTATGAGTGGTGTTTAGATATGTGGCATGACAATTATCAGGGTGTTATGTCCAGCGATGGTCGTCCTTGGTTGGATGAGGAGGCTACAGAAAATCGGCGACTCCTGCGTGGTGGTTCTTGGGACGTCTTCCCTAGGAACTGCCGTTCTGCCAACCGCAGCATGTATCCCCCGATCGCTCGTTATTACCGCTTCGGTTTTCGGGTGTGTTGTTCCATGGAGGGGACTCTTTAAGGCCTTGGCACTTTGGTTCTCTTGACCTTTAGCACTTTATTTTCTGGACTCTTTCTCTTTTGGCGCGCAGCGCCTTGTTGTATCTGTTCTCCCCACCCTCTTGACTATGACTTCACCTGCACTCTATCGCCTCCGTCGTCGTCCCCGAACCGCCTGGCAGTATTACGAAGAGTTGGCTGAGGGAGTGCGGCTAGAAATGGTGCAGATTCCTGGGGGAAGCTTCCTCATGGGAGCAGCGGAGGGTGAAGAAAACGCCGATGATGCTGAGTATCCCCAGCATCCGGTGACAGTTGACGAATTTTTCCTGGGCAAATATCCCGTGACTCAGGCGCAATGGCGCGCTGTTGCCACCGGACTGCCCAAGATTGAGCATGACCTAGACCCCGACCTATCACGGTTTAAGGGGGAAACTCGTCCTGTTGAACGAGTCAGTTGGGATGAGGCGGTGGAGTTTTGCCGACGCCTCTCCCAAGCAACGGGACGGGACTATCGACTGCCCAGTGAAGCGCAATGGGAATATGCCTGTCGTGCCGGAAGCACAACAGCCTTCTCTTTTGGGGATATTATCACCACTGACATAGCCAACTATGATGGCAATTACACCTATGGTCAAAGTCCCAAAGGAAAATATCGTAGACAAACAACCCCTGTGGGGAGTTTTCCCGCTAATGGCTTTGGGCTGTACGATATGCACGGCAATGTTTATGAGTGGTGTTTAGATGTGTGGCATAATAACTATCGGGGTGCGCCCAGCGATGGTCATCCCTGGTCGGATGATAGGATGACAGAAAATCTACGGCTCCTGCGTGGTGGTTCGTGGCACCATCCTCCTAGGAACTGTCGTTGTGCAGACCGCTCTAGGAATATCTTGGACGTTCGGCTCGACAAATACGGCGTCGGTTTTCGAGTGTGTTGTTCCGTGGCGCGGACTCTGTAGCTCCTGGAGCTCTTGTCCTCTTGCTCTTTGCTCTTTGTTTTTTGTACTCTTTTCCCTTCGGCGCGCAGCGCCTTTTTTATAAAATTAAGTTGTCTATCCTGTAGGGATATATTAAAATTATCATGATATAATTACAGACTAAATATTTTTTAAAAGTTGTTGAGTTTTCTCTAAAGGTCGAGGCTATAGAGAGGTCAGCCACGGCTCGGCTATCGCTCGCCGACCACAAGGATGTACCTCTATGGGGGTTAGGAGTTAAACCATGAAAACTATTGACAAGAACCAGATTGCAGGTAACTTCCTAGAAATTCTAGAGCAAGTCAAATTAAAAGGAGAAGAAATTTTGGTGACTGAAGATAATAAACCCATCCTCAAAATTTCTCCTTACCAAAAATATCCAAAAACAGCAGAACTATTTGGTAACATGAGGGGAAACGTTCAGTATTTTGAAGATTTAACTCAACCCACACTAGACGAATGGCAAGACAGTTAAGCATTGTCCTAGATACTTGTGCCTTGAGGGTCTTCAGGATATGCGGTGTGATTTGTTGCATTGGATACCAAATTGTAGGGGCGAAAAATTTTTCGCTCCTACGGCAAGGCGCATAATCTGCCATCAATTTTCCTTATCACCATGAACCCTGAAAACCCTGCCTTGATTTGGTGGAGTTTAGACCCAAAAAATTTGTCACCAGCAGTGAAGCAGGCTTGTGACGTAATGGAACCAGAGAAGAACGGCTATGTCACCCCCCCCACTCACTCCTCCGACAAGCGAGGCATCAACGAGACTAAATTACAAGGACGATAGCGGCTGTCCAATTGCCAACGCAGAATCTCATCCCAGCCATCACCACAGGCCCCCGACGACCCCGGTAACGCGAACAAATAGGTTCCCTGCGCCACCCCCGCCGTGGCCCGGGATTGCAACGCCGACAGGCCAATCTTCTCATAACTGATGCGGCGGAACAGTTCCCCAAATCCGGGAATCTCCTTCTCCCACACCTGGGCCAACGCCTCCGGGGTCACATCTCGGCCCGTCACCCCCGTTCCCCCCGTCGTGATGACCACATCCACCTCCGGATTCGCTACCCACTCCCGCAACACCGCCACAATTTCCTCACAGTCATCTCTCACCACTCGCCGCTGCATCAGCCGATGTCCAGCCGCTTCGAGACGGCCCACTAACACCTGGCCCGACTTGTCTGTCTCCAAGGTGCGACTGTCCGAGATGGTCAAAATGGCAATGTTGACCGGACAAAACTGACGAGACTCATCAATACCCACCATAATTTCACAAACGTCAGCCGTCATGGCCGCTAGTCACTGCAAGATCCTGAGGCATTCTAGCAAAGACTGACCCGCCAGTTAAGCTTGAACCGGCTTGATGGGTAAACGCATCTCAAAGGCCGTTCCCTCCCCAGGGGTTGACGAAAAACTTAACTGTCCATGATGGTTATCGACGATAATTTGATGGCTAATGGCTAACCCTAAGCCAGTTCCTTTCCCCGCTGGCTTGGTGGTAAAGAAATTCTCAAAAATCCGGTTCTGAATCGTCTCGGGTATTCCCGGCCCATTGTCTTCAATGATAATGGAGACCCAATTCTCATCAATTTGCTGGGTCGTTAAAGTGATAATTGGCTCCTTGCCAAGTTGTTTCACCTCCTCCACCGCATCGATCGCATTGCTAAGCAAATTCATAAATACCTGATTTAACTGCCCTGAAGCACAATAAACTGGAGGAATATGTCCATAATGCTTTTCCAGGGTAATTCCTGTCTTTAAGCGGTTGTTTAAAATTAGAAGTGTATTTTCAAGATGGGTTTCTAAATTTGTATTTTCATAGCGATCTTCTCCCATGTGAGAAAAGCTGTGTAAACTCCCCACAATTTTCGTCAAGCGTTCCGCACTTTCGCGAACGGTTTGCAAAATCTTCGGTAAATCGTCCTTCAAAAACTCAAATTCTAGGTCTTCCTTGAGTTCCTGAACCTCCTCAGCCACCGCGCCTTCAGCCTCATAAGCCTCCACCAACTCCAGTAAATCCTGAAAATAGTTCTGGAGAAAGTTCATATTCCCATTGATGCAGTTCACTGGATTACGAAACTCATGGGCCACTCCCGCCACCATACGTCCTAAACTGGACATTTTTTCCGTCTGCATCATCTGCTGACGAGTTTGTTCATGTAATAACTGAGTGGTCAGTTGATGAATATGAGATTGAGCCACCAAAAGCTGATGAACATCGAGTAAATGATACTCTCCTGAATCAACTTCGACTAAAATTGGCTCGTAGAGTAAATCTGGGGGACGTTGTAGAGACCGCCGCGCCGCCATGACAATCAAGGTGTGGCTAGGATAACAAAATACTTCTCGCTCGGCAAAGTAATAGAGAGAGGCGATGGGACGACGGGAAAACAACTCTATACTATAAATCTGACTCATGTGTTCGAGGAGTCTCCGCCGCGATAACACCCCCACAAATTCCTGGTTCTGAGTCAGAATCACCCCCGGAAGTAGGGGATTTTGGTTGAAAATCTCCATCACCTCCTCCCCCCGACAGGAGACGGGAACATTGCATTGATGTAACTCCAGCTCATCTAAGGTTGAGTCTAAGCTAAGATGTGCAACCGGAGTTTCTTCCGGGAGTTGCGGTTGGGAGATGGACTGTAGAAGGACAGACATGGCGGTTTCAGATTATTAAAGATTGGCTAATGTTAGTTTGAATACAGACTTAGTTGCATCCTAACTGATTTCACCGCCAATCTTCCGGGCGATCGCCAAATCTTTACGAGGGTAAAACTGGGTTTAACATAACATTAACCCGGCGTTAACAAAACCTAAGAACCCGCCTCCACTTTTGTCCTCGTTAAAAACTCCCGCAACCGCCATAAACTCAGAGTTTGCCCAAGATTCAACGGCAATACAGACACCCCTTCCAAGCGCGATTGCACCCAACCCTCGCCCCAATACCATTCATGAAATCCGTCAATTCCCTGACTGAGAATCATCCGTAAACAATGGTCATTCGCCACCTCAACCCGATGTTGAATCGTAATCGGGCCGAGGGAACTGGTGAACGTTAAATCCGAATGAAGTTTTGGCGGCAGTCCCGTCGAGAGTTGCTGGGGGGCCAGCCACTTCTGAATCTGACCCGGTTCCAATAAACTCTGGCCGATCGCCTCGGCTGACGCATCCACCTCAATTCGTAACTGACTCTGTTGGAAGCTTCCAAACATACTAACCCTATGTCTTGCGAGCGGCATCAAACCATATCCCCCCTATTATCTCTCATCCAGACCTCCGTGGGGGGTCAATCCTCCCCCAAGACGCGATCGCCCCCGTCCGAGTGCCAGGAATCATTACAATAAGTGAAGTTCATCAATCCAGACTTTCATGGCAGACCAGCTTATTCGCGCAACCGCAGCCAATGGTGGCATTCGCTGCGTCGGGGTCATCACCACCCGACTCACAGAAGAAGCCCGACAACGCCATCAACTCTCCTACGTCGCCACCGCTGCACTCGGTCGAACCATGAGTGCCGGCCTACTCCTCGCCTCCAACATGAAAAACCCCGACTCCCGCGTCAACTTGCGGGTGAAAGGAGACGGTCCCCTCGGGGGGATTCTCGTCGATGCCGGGATGGATGGAACCGTACGCGGCTACGTCAATAATCCCGACGTCGAACTGCCCCCCAACCCCCGAGGAAAACTCGACGTGGGCCAAGCCGTCGGTTCCAATGGCTTTCTCTACGTCATCCGCGACATCGGCTATGGCTACCCCTACTCCAGTACCGTTGAACTGATGTCTGGAGAAATCGGCGACGATGTCACCCACTATCTCGGAACCTCCGAACAAACCCCCTCAGCCCTAGTTCTCGGGGTCTTCGTAGGGTCAGAAGGGGTCACTGCTGCCGGGGGATTGCTGCTGCAAGTCCTCCCCAAAGCCGCCCGCGACGATGCCCTCATCGCCACCCTGGAATCCAGATTAGCGGGCCTCTCGGGCTTTACGCCCTTACTGAAACAGAAAAAAACCCTCAACGCCATTTTCGAGACACTCCTGGGGGATTTAGACCTGAAAATCCTCCCCGGCGTGCAGATGTTGCGCTTCCACTGCGGCTGTTCCTGGGATCGGATGCTGGGCGCTCTCAAACTTCTGGGGGTCAGTGAGTTGGAGGATATGATTGACAAAGATGGTGGGGCCGAGGCCACCTGTGAATTTTGTAAAGAGGTCTATAACGCCGATGTCAACGACTTACAACGGCTCATCGATGATTTAGCCCAATCGTCCTCAGCCCGTTAAAAGAGGTTCCAAGAGAGGATTTGGGGGGATTTCCCCCCAAGCCTCAACCAACCTCACTCTTCAATATCTTGAATTTGCGTGGCCACCCGTTCACTAAACTCGGCATCCGTGTCAGCCAGGGTTAACAATTGCAAGTATTCCGGGGGAGTCAATCCCGTCTCTTGGATAATCTCGATCGCCGCCGCTTCCAATTCCTGTTCGAGTTGGTTGTACTCTTCAGCGGTTTCGGCTTGTTGCAGTTCCTCACTGCGGCCACTAATGAGATCCACAATCCCCATATAGGCGTTGGCGAACTGACTCACCTTTTCCGAGGAAATCGCCCCCGAGTCAGTAATTTCAGAGATACCCAAATTCGGCATTTCAGTCGCAGCGGGGGCTTCATCGGCCCAGGCTAATCCCGGAACCAGGAACATCAGTAGCCCCCAACAGATGGCGATCGCCCCGATCAGTCCTTGTCTACTCATCAATTGCATAAAGTCATCCTTAGTATCGTTATCCCTTCAGTATACTGGCGTGGCTTGAATCGATGCGATCGCCCCCTCAACCCAAACGATACTGACGGAACAGATCACCAGCCACCCGATGCAACAAACTATGGCGATACGTCAGCGCCGCAAAATCCGTACTATAGCCCCCACCAATCACACAGGCCACCGGATACCCCGCCCCCAAACACGTCCCCAACACCTGCATCTCCCGGCGAAAAATCCCCGTATCTGTCAACGCCAACTTCCCCAGGCGATCGCCCAAATGCGGGTCCACCCCAGCATCATACAGCACCAAATCCGGCTTCACCTGAGACAACAGATCCGGCAAATACTCAGCCAACGTTTGTAAATACTCATCATCCTCCATCCCCTCCCGCAGCGACACATCCAAATCACTCACTTGCTTACGACTCGGGAAATTCGCCCCACAGTGCATCGAGAACGTAAACACCGTCTCATCCCCCTGGAACATCACCGCCGTTCCATCCCCCTGATGCACATCCAAATCCACAATCAACACCCGCCGCGCCAATCCCCGCTTCTGCACAAACCGGGCCGCGATCGCCAAATCATTAAAAATACAAAATCCCGAACCAAACCCTGGAAACGCATGATGAGTTCCCCCCACCGTATTACAAGCTAACCCTGTCTCCAGAGCCAACTGAGCCGTCAACAGCGTTCCCCCCACCGCCAAACAGGTGCGTCGCGCCAATTCTGCACTCCAAGGAAGTCCAATCCGCCGTTGCGCCTTCTCCGGGAGGGTTCCCGTCAAATAGCCTTCCACATACTCCCCCTCATGGAGCCATTCCAACACCTCCCGAGGCGGTAAACTGGGAACGTGAACCTGATCCGGCGTGACGATTCCCTGGCGCAACAGATAGCTGTAGAGTTGCGAGAACTTCTGCATCGGGAAACGATGGCCCGGCGGCAGGGGGGCCACATAATCAGGATGATGCACAATCGGTAACACCATAAACGAGCCTTAACGGGTATTCCGGGAAAAATTTGTAAGATACAGATAGATAATTATCCCAAATTTTCACAAGCGAGATATCCCTATGGACTCCAAACTGACCTGGCAATACGGCAGCGAACATCCTGAGAATAGCGCCAATCTCGATGCCATTCGTCAATGGTGGTCAAAACTCAGTGGTAAAAGCATTCTCTGGCAACAACGCATCGTTCCCGACGGCGAGGAGGTGGGCCAACTCGACTGGGAACCCCAGCGGTTTGACGAACGCTTTGCCATGGCCGAACCGGAACTGAAAGGCATCACGGTATACTGGCGCAAACCCGACGAAGAGGCCCCCCGCAACATTACCGCCGGAACCCTAGAACTCGAAACTCGACAGCAGCAACTGTTTGTTTATCCCAAATCTCGCCCCAACGTTGCCATTCGGGTCAGTTTACCCCAAGTTAAGTTTGAGACCGTGGAACTGACTCAGCCCGAGGTTCAATGTGTGGTTAATAATGAGAAGGGCCTGCTCGTCTTCCGGGACAAACCTCAATTACTCGAAGTCAAAATTAAACTCGATGCAGCGGCGATCGCCCGCATGAAAGAACAACTCAGCAGTGACGAGTAAATCCCGATGGGCGATCCATCCCTTGCGATCGCCCAATCCATTCGGCAATATCATCCCAGTTAACACTCAAACATCATGCTTTTATCTTTGTCCGAAAAAGAACGAGAAATTGTAGAGAAATTACGTAAAATCCCTCCAGATAATCTCCATAAAATCGAAAATTTCATAGATTTCTTGAGTCTTCGTTATCAAGATAGACAGCTTGTGGAAGCCAGTAAGAGGCTCTCCAACCCAGCTTTTCAGGACGTCTGGGATAACGATGAGGATGCCAGTTATGACGAGCCGTGACTCTCAGTCTTCAATCACTCCCAACACCTCATCCACCGTTAACCGTAACTCCGGAAAAACCCCTGACACCAACCTATCCCCCCGCCTAAACTGCCGTAACTGATACTCCCCCTCCAGCAAACTCGCGATCGTAATCGTCGGTTGCTTCGGCGTTCCGATATATCGCACCCCACCCAAGGCCCGATAACCTACCAGCCAATACTCCTGAATCCCCATCGCCTCATACTCAATCAGTTTATGGCCATAATCATCCCGCCAATTCGTGCTAACCACCTCAACCACTAACGGAACCGTCGCCCCCGACTCAATCACAGAAGCCGTCTTCCAGAGAGGTTCCTGACGCAATTGACGGCGATCGCACACCGCCACATGACGACCCCATCAAATTCATCTTGGAATTCTACGGGGGGATTGACGGTCATAGTCTCTGTATTGGGTTGGCAATGGTTGAGTTGCTAAGGGTTGACTATTGACTATTTACATTTTATGTGATAAGATAATCTCTGTTTACATACATTCAAAAATATATTCCCACTAACTAAACAGTTTTATGAAAAATTGGCAAAGAATTCTTGAGAGTATTCCCGATGGAACTGCCGAACAAGACTTTGAAGATCGCTTTGTTATCCCTTTTCTAGAAGAAGTTGGATTTGATGGAGATCGCAGAACCCGAGATAGAAGCCGTCAATTTACCGGGTATTATAACAATAAAAGTTATCGGGTTAAACCTGATTTTGTATGTTGGTCTGGGGTTCCAGAAGCCGAAAACTCACATCCATATTTAGTTGTTGAGAATAAGGCAGTAAATTCGGAGTATTGGCGCGATGCAGTCGATAAAATTAAAAAATCTCTTCAGGTCGTCGCAACTCCATCGATGTCGGGTCAAACGGTGAGCAAATCTGCTCAATTTGGGATAGCAACGAATGGCATCTATTTACAATTATTTCAAAGGCATGGTAAGATATCGGTTCCTCGAACACCTCGGTTTGAACTCAGAAAAACTCCGATTAATCAAATTATAGAAGAAATCAGGAAAAATTTAGATTCCCCTCGAAGAGCTTTAACCGTAATGTGCTGGAACAACAAAGGTGGGGTTGGCAAAACAACTATTACCACTCACCTAAGTTCCGCACTTTCTGTTCGTAAAAATATTCAAGTTTTAGTTCTAAATTTTGACTTGCAGGCGGATCTCAATAGTCTTTTTAATATATCTCGCATGAGTGATTATCATTCCAAGGCAAAACTCTATTTATACGATGCGCTTTGCGATGTTGGAACTGGAAATTATGAGCACATTGATGATTACCCCAAAATGGTTGTTTCTAAGACTTACAAACAGGCTAGTATTAATGTTATACCTGGGGAACTTTCGATGTTTGAAGTTGAAGCTGGTGAGTGGAATAATCGCGTCGACTCTCTAAGAATGTTATTAGAAAAAGCTGGCTTTTATCAGGACTATGATTATATTTTTATTGATGCTTCGCCATCTTGGCGAGGTATGGGCGAATTAGCAGCTGTAGCTTCCGATATTATTCTTCCTATAATAGATAATTCTGATTTTTCCATCGAGGCAGTGAAACGGCTTAAATCAATTTATTTAAGTTTTCGGAATAAGGGAAAATGGAATATAAGACGTTCTCCAAAGCCTCCAACGATTGAAGGTTATATTTTAAACTCTCGCTCTAGAGGATCTGAGACTGAAGAGGCTTTTTTTGCAAATACTGAGCGGAAACTTGAAAGAGAAAATTTAGATGAGCCTGTATTAGCTCGAATCAAAAACCTTGCTAAATTGCAGGAAATTCAGACATCGATTGTAAAAACTTACTATAATGCTAAATCAAGCTGGGATAAACTTTCTGAATTGGAAAAACTTGAAGAATCAAAATCAAACAGTATCCCTAGATTGTTTATTAAGATAGCAAATGATATTTTCTAAAGTGTTGTGAATCAAAATATTTTAAACTTGTTGAGTTCTAGGTGGCAAAATGTCTATTGATGAAGAAGGAAAACTGATTCAGACGGCAATTAAAAATATTCATGTATCCAAATCATTGAATCCCCAAGAAAAAGCGATTGCAGAAAGTCTTGCAAAAAGCATCTCTCAAACTCGGAGAAATTGGATACCCATTTACGTCAAAGAGCTTGAGACTCATAGTTACGATTTGATAGAAAATCAAATCATTTTGGAAGCTTCAAGACTTGCAGGCTTGAAAATTGTTCACTGCATTCAAATAGATGAAAATCCAGAAACCAAGAAACAAATAAAAGTGTTTCAAGACTCACTATTTTTGTTGTCAGCAGAAAATGGTAAAAATCATATTTGTAAGTCTGAGGTATCTGAAGACAGAAAAGAAAAGATTTTTATCAATAGAGAACCCGAAGAAAGTTTACGTCGAGAATTAAGGTCTATAAAAGGTATTGGACCGAAAACTATCAACAAAATCTTGGAAAATAGACCGTTTGACTCCGAAGAAAATTTTTTAACGAGAATCGATCAAGCATCACGTTTTTATGAAAACCTAAAAAAAAGATATGAAATAGAATATGCATAAAAATATGCAGCGGCGATCGCCCGCCTGAAAAAACAACTCAGCAGTGACGAGTAAATCCCGATGGGCGATCCATCCCTTGCGATCGCCCAGCCACGGCGAAAAATTACCAGTGTAGGGGCGAAAAATTTTTCGCCCCTACTGAGGGGATTCTTCAATCACTCCCAACACCTCATCCACCGTTAACCGTAACTCCGGAAAAACCCCTGACACCAACCTATCCCCCCGCCTAAACTGTTGTAACTGATACTCCCCCTCCAGCAAACTCGCGATCGTAATCGTCGGTTGCTTCGGCCTTCCGATATATCGCACCCCACCCAAGGCCCGATAATCCACCAGCCAATACTCCTGAATCCCCATCGCCTCATACTCAATCAGTTTATGGCCATAATCATCCCGCCAATTCGTGCTAACCACCTCAACCACTAAGGGAACCGTCGCCCCCGACTCAATCACAGAAGCCGTCTTCCAGAGAGATTCCTGACGCAATTGACGGCGATCGCACACCGCCACATCCGGCTGATATCCCGATCGCGGCGCTTGCGGTTTCAACAAACAGGCCCGGGGAATCGTATACGGAAGTCCCCCCCGACGAATCGCCACATTAAACTCCGCCAGCAAAAACCCCGCAATCTCCTCATGAGGCCCTGTCGGTAACACCGCAATCACTTCCCCTTCAATTAGTTCATAGCGCCGGCCATCGTCAGGATACTGCGCCAGAAACGCCTCAAACTCTAGCGGTTGAGTTTGTACAGCCACCATCGTCCTTATCTACCCCTCAACGAATCATCTCGACACCAAACCTCATACATGGCCCAAATCGCCATCGCCCGTAGATAATGTCCCGCACGGAACGTCCGGGCCGCCGTAATCGCCTCAGGTGTGCGAAACTGAAGTCCTCCCTCATAAATTTGTCGCACCACCGCCTCCGTCATCATTAGCGCCTCCGTCTTCAACCCCATCAGAACCAAAAACGCCCCAATCCCGAAGTTAATCCCCGTCCAAACTTCCAGCGGGTGCGTCGCCTGGGGATCTTCCGGGGAACCATCCAACATCACCCCATTAGCGGCCCCAATCGGCGTCTCTAAGCCTTGATTAAACTGGACAAAACAACTCTCATACACCGTTTTCAGAGCCAAGTCCGCACAATTGCGCGGCACAATGTCCTCCAACCCCAACAGTTGCGCATAAAACTGGCCACAAAGTTGATCCGCCATCACCACCTCTGAACCACTCTCACTATCAAGACGATAATAGCGACCATTCCAGAGCGTATTGTGATAGCGGGGTTTCGCCTCCTGAAGCCAGACACGATACTCAGGTAACACCTGCGCTGGTTCGGGGATATTCTGGTGGGAATTACTGGTGTTCCAGGGTTTTACAGCAGTTTCTAGCCGTTCCCCAATGGCGATCGCCGCCTCCAAGGCCGCTAACCATAAGCCCCCACAATAGGCACTAATCCCCTGCAAACGCCAATCATCAAAGGTCTGATCCGGTGCGCCACCATTTTCGGGAATAGAATCCCCATCCGTATCAAAGCTTTTCAGATAGGCGATCGCCTGAACCACCCCCTGCCAACAGTCTTGTAAAAACTCAATATCTTTGGCTCCAGTAAACAAGAAATCTCGATAAACTTGCAACACAAAATCGCACGGTAAATCCTTCCAAAGATTACAATCCTGATAGCTCGTGTAATTCGTTTGAACCCAAGGATGTTCATTGGCCGCCCCCAAATCATGGGGCGTTGCCCCCACCGCCTTACGAATTGCAGCCGCCCCATTATAGCCAATCACCCGGGGCGTTTCATCTCCCGTAGGAATGGCCCGCGCGAAGGAGCGAATCACCGATTTTTCCAACAGCGGCCAAAGTTTTAACAGCGCAAAAGACCCATACAAACGAACATCTAAACTTTCATACCAGCGGTAATCAAAACTCTCTAAAACCCCAAAATGTCCCTTCGGTTCGTCCTGATTTGCTGTCGTCCATAAACTGCCCCCACTACTAAGGTCATACAGTTCATTAAACAAGGCCATTTTGAACCAACCCGGCAGGGACTCATCCTCTAAAATCGGCATTTGCCAATCCACGATCGCCTCCTTCCACATATCCGAATGCTTCAGGGCCGTGCGAATCATCGACCAACTATTTTGCCCATTGCGACCAAAAAAGTCCGTATAGCGGCGATAGGCTGTAATTCCAGCAGCAAACTCCGTAATCGGGAAATCCCAGGCCAAAATAAAGGGAATCTTGCGGGTTTTGCCTGGACGCACCGTAAAGCGCACCGCGATCGCTGCCCCAATCCGTTCCCCCGCCACCGCCGGGGTTTCATCCTCCCAATTCTCTAAACTCCCATCTTCGGCAAAGGAGCGCCAAATTTCCGAGCCATCTCCCGCCGGATTCCAGCGAGAATGATAAAACACCTTCACCGCCGGATTCGTTACCGTCGCCAGGGCAAATTGCCCCTCTCCCTCGGCGATCGCCTCATGCCCCATGGCCCCAGAATTGAGCAAACAGCCCAGACGGGAAAAATCCTCTAACCAACGGTTCACATTCCCCTGAGAGTCACCCCAGCGGGACTGATAATCATAAACTGGACTGCCATCATCCCGTACCCGCACCTCCGGGGATTTCAGAGTATTCGTAAACCAACCGGCGATATTTTCCCAAGTTAATAAAATGCTCAACGTAATTGGCGCATCGGTGGGATTATGAGCCGTCCATTCAAAAATCGCCAGGGGATAACTGGTTTCTTGATAATTATCAGGAATAATCGGCGAGAACTGCTCACAAGTCAAATAACAGTTAAACACCCGCTCATACACCGACCAACTGCGGGGATAGAGAGCATGATAGGTTCCCGTGGACTCTCCCGCCTCCGTTTCAGCCGGATACCAAGTCCAACTGCTTAAGGTTCCATCCTCCGGGGGAACCGTCGAGAGAGCATAGGCCTGCCGTTGTCCCCCTTCGGTTTCCTCATACACCGAGAACTGACAACCTGGGAGGGGTTTAAAGATATGTTCCCCCCCATCGAGATGCCAAAGATTAAACGTTCCCTGGGGCGATCGCCCAATCGCACCCGCCCCAAACCCTCCCAGGGGCATTCCATGATCCGGGCCATCATCGAGATTACTGGCATAACGGACGCGATAGGGATTCTCCCAGCCCTGTCCCAGAGGGCGTTGCCAGGTATGGGGAGGAATTGGGGGATGAGTTGGATAGTGAATTGGCATACCGTCAGTTCAGGAAAACGAAAACAGGACTTAAGGACGTCGGGTGGTTCGCGGTTGTCCGATGGTGGTGATATACAGCACCGCTTCATCGGGGGGAATCCCCAGCACATCATTGACATGATCATCAAAAAAGCCAGCAATCCCACTCACACCCAGGCGCAGATACGTTGCCGCTAAATTCAGACGTTGCCCAAGATGACCCGCATCCAAATGTAAATAACGATAGGCGCGATCGCCCCAGCGAGCAATAGCCCCCTGCAAATCCGCCGTATGGAACAACACCATCGCCGCATCTCGCCCTAAATCTTGGCCCAAACAGAGAAAATGCAGTTCACGGCGGAAGTTTTTAAAGCGAATTTGCCGCAATTCCTGGGCTTGAGGCGCATAGTAATAACAGCCATCATCCAATCCCGCCACCGCTGTTGTGGCGATAAAGGTTTGAATCAGACTGCGATCGCACAAATCGGGCTGTTCCCACTCCTGAGCCGCCGAATCTGCCGAAGGATTGCCACTAAGCTGGCCCAGGGGTTGCGGCTGATAGGCAAAATTCAACAACGCCTTCACCTGCTCTAACTCAATCTCAGCACCTCCGTCATAGGCCCGTGTTGAACGGCGTTGCAGCAACGTCGCCTCTAGAGCCTTTCCTCCTACCCCCCAATCCAGAGGAGAACTGGCGGTACTCACCTTGGTGCAAAAGGGAAAGTTATATTTATCCTCAATGCCCTGAGAACTCAACTGAGACTCCGATTCAGCACTAGAGGCAGAACTAGACTCAGGAGCGCCCTCAATGGCGCTGGCCTGGTGTAAATATCCCAGGAGAGAACCATCGGGTAACTCTGGATAATCGAGATCCGCATCGGACGCTAACGCCGTCGTTAAGGGGAGTTCAAGGGCTGCATTTTGCCGTTCCTGAAGGGCTACAACGGCGATCGCCCCCTCCTCTTCTGGATTAAGATACAGCAACTCATTCACCGCCCCATCATTAAACCCAGCAATCAGGTAAGGGCGATAATCCGTCAACGCCGCCGCCAGATCCAAATTTCCCAACAGATGCCCCGTATCCAAATGAATGCGGCGGTAGGCTCGATCCTGATAGCGCCAGGAAGAGCGGAAAAACACCGCCGTCGTCACAATCACAAACGGAGCTTCCTTCAGCGCCGGATGCCCGAAACAGGCCGCCTCCAGAGCCTCACCGGGGTCACCATCCCAGAACTGCACCAGGCTATGATCCCGCACCTGGTAGTTGTAGCGACCTGCGGGCAAATCGTCACCCCCACGAGACAGCACATACACTTCCGCCGGATAGAGTCCCCCCGCTGAGGGAGACGCTCGTAGCAATAAATCCTGTTGAGCAATTTGAGGAATCCGAGCCGTCACCCCATAGGTGCAGTACAGCAGATGAGATAACCGCGAAAGCACCGTTTGGCGATCGCCGATATGGGGTTTTAAATCAATACGAGTCCCAATGGGATAATCCTTAAAGGGAACCGGTGGGCGATCCCAATCGACATTAGGAACCCGTTGATTGATGGTCTTCGGGTCATATTTGGTGCGCTCATGATAGAGCTTAGCGATGGAAAACTTCTGTCTCGTCATACCTTACAGATTTATAATGGACAATTGATAATGGGCAACTCATTATGTTCGCAAGCCTTATATGACCTTATTTTTACTTTGGCTGTATGTCCTAACTCAACTGTCTCTAAAGCTAAAAAATATATAAATTAAAAAACAAGAGAGACAAGATTAGATTAAGGGGAAGTATCTTGTAATTGTAAAGCTTCCTCACTGTTAGAGACCTCCTCATAGACATCCTCCAGGGTTCCCCCATCCATGAGCTTGCGCCTCCAGGTCTCTAAGCCACTCTCATCCACATCTCGTCCTAGAATAGCCTGATACATCCCATTAATCCGAGTCCTCACCTCCTCCCCATAGACCAAGGTGCGCCGAAATTCCGTCACAGACAGTCCCGCCAGAATCGCATGAGACCAATGTTCTAGCTCCCGTTCCGTGGCCGTGCGTTGCAGCAGATCCCGGTAAATGCGGTTAATCTCCGGGTAATAATCCGACGCATCCGGGGGGACACGACTGCGGAGATAGGTTTGCCAATCGAGATCGGACTGAGGCTGGGTATAATACCGTAGCCAATCCCGGTCAAAACAGAGCGTATAGTCATCCGTGCGTCGGCATGACTCCTGACCATTTGCCCGGGGAGCGATCGCCGCTAAAATCGTTAAGGTCGCGATCGCGAAGACCATTGAAGCCCGATATCGACCGTCCTTTCGAGAAGAATCCATGAAGTCCTACCTTGCTGCGGCAATTCAAATGACGAGCGTGCCAGATCTCCATCAAAACTTGGCACAAGCTGAAGAATTAATCGACCTTGCCGTGCGCCGAGGAGCCGAACTGATCGGATTGCCGGAAAACTTCTCCTTCCTCGGAGAAGAAGCCGACAAAATCGCCCAAGCGCCCCAAATTGCTCAGGAGAGTGAACTGTTCCTCAAAACCATGGCGCAACGGTATCAAGTTACCCTTCTTGGGGGCGGCTTTCCCATTCCCGTCAGCGAGACTCAGGCCTACAACACAGCCCTACTCATTGACCCCAGTGGTACAGAACTAGCCCGCTACCACAAAGTCCACTTGTTTGATGTTAACCTGCCTGACGGTAACACGTATCAAGAATCCAGTACCGTTCGCGCCGGGAGCGACATGCCCCCCGTCTATCCCTCCCCTGATTTGGGTCAACTGGGGTTATCCGTCTGTTATGACGTGCGCTTCCCGGAACTGTACCGCCACCTGTCGCGCCAGGGGGCAGATGTCTTATTTATCCCGGCTGCCTTCACCGCCTACACCGGCAAAGACCATTGGCAAGTTCTGCTTCAGGCCCGGGCCATCGAGAACACCGCCTATGTCATCGCCCCCGCCCAAACCGGTCGCCATTATGGCATTCGTCAATCTCATGGCCACGCCGTCATTATTGACCCTTGGGGAACCGTCATCGCCGATGCTGGCACAAAAGTGGGGATTGCCATCGCCGAAATCAACCCCCAGCGACTAGAGCAAGTTCGCGGCCAAATGCCCTCCCTCCAACATCGCGTCTTCGCCTAATCTGACAACTCCTCCGCCTTGAGAGGGTCGGGCCAATGGAACAATCGGGGTAACTGCGACAGATCTAAACAATAATTGACCAGCCAGACCCCGATGTTCAACCAGAGTAGCCCCCGAACCCAACTCAAGGC
The DNA here is from genome assembly GCA_020386575.1 of Phormidium sp. PBR-2020. Lineage (GTDB taxonomy): Bacteria > Cyanobacteriota > Cyanobacteriia > Cyanobacteriales > Geitlerinemataceae > Sodalinema. Next base: position 1,625,698 of record CP075902.1, read on the forward strand.
CGGATCAGGGTCAAGAATTCGTAGCCCCTCCACCAGTTGCCAAAAACGGTAGGGGAGATAAAGATAGGGGACAGCAACCCATGCCACGGAGGAAAACCATCGTAGGGTTAGATGTTCGGCAAGGATTTGCCAGCTCAACATCCCCAAAATAGGAATCCAGACCAACGACACCGTGCTAAATTGCCCCCAAACTCCCCAAATTAACCAGGCTAGGATGGGTAGCAACACCCCAGTGACCTGAACCGTCGCAAACCACCACTTCACCCAAGGGGGGAACGGGAGGGGCAGACGATAGGGTTCGGCCCTTCTCCAGGCCAACCCAATTGCCGCGAGGATAGCAGTCGAAAGTAGCAAAAAGAGAACATTTTCCCAAATCAGATGGATAATCCAACGATCCATAGTCATGAGGCATCCTCCGTTGAGATCATTACCTAGATTCATAGCGGGTAAACTTACCCAAGTCTTCGACATGTCCAATTATCATTAGGGTATCGCCCTGGCTAAGGGTCTGCGATGCTGGGGGGTGGGAGCAAGTTTTCCCATTGGCATAGCGTAGGGCGACCACTAAAAACAACCCCTTGCCCCAAATCTGAACTTCTCCCACTGAACGGCCCCGTAGGCGAGAGTTCTGGCTAATATCGACTTCCGTCAGTTTCAGTTGAATCTGGGCCAGCATCTCGTTCAGGGTATGGCCCCCCTCCTCCTGCTCAAAAAACTCAAAGGCTGTGGGTTGCGTGATATAGTTACTCATCTGCAAAGCACCGATTTCCGCTGGCAGAACCACCAAATTTGCCCCCGCTAAGCGTAGTTTATTCTCTGTAGTGGGTTTTTCCCCACGGGCGAGAATGGTAATGTCTTGCTTGAGTCCCCGAGCCGTGAGAGTGACAAACACATTCACCGCATCTTCCGGGAGGACAGCGGCTAGAAACAGGGCCCGTTCAATCCCGACCGAGAGTAACACCTCCTCCTCGGCCGCATCCCCCACTTGTACCAGATAACCCAGGGATTCGGCCGTTTCTAGTAAATCAGGATTGCGGTCAATGATCACAAAGGGTTTACGGGACTGATAGAGGCGTTTGGCCAGAATTTGCCCCATGCGGCCAAAGCCGCAAATAATTGAGTGATGGTGCAATTGCTCAATTCCCTTCGTTTTCCGTTGAGCCTCCAGGGCCCGGTGAACTTCGCCCTCTGTAACCATTTGGATAAATCCTCCCACGATGTAAACAGCCGATGATGTCCCCGCAATAATGACAAAAATCGTAAAAATTTTTTCCGCGTTGGATTCGATGGGATTGACTTCGTCGTACCCCACCCCAAAAATGGTGATGATCACCATATAAACCGCATCAATTAACTCCCAACCGAGGAGAACATAGCCCACCACGGCGACGGCGATCGTGCAAACAAAGACAACGCCGCCGAAGAGCATCTGTCTAAAAGCACGGTGCATGAGATATTCCGCAATCAAGTTAGGGAATCGAGAGGTCCTGAAAATACTCTGACACAATTTGCAAAATCCGTTCGGACGCGTGACCGTCCCCAAAGGGATTCACCGCGTTAGCCATCGTGGCGTAGGCCGGGGAATCTTGCAGGAGAGTAACCGCTTCCGAGACGATGCGATCGCTCTCGGTTCCAATCAGCTTCGCTGTCCCCGCTTCAATGGCTTCGGGGCGTTCTGTGGTTTCTCGAAGGACTAATACCGGTTTTCCTAGGGCCGGGGCTTCCTCCTGGAGGCCTCCTGAGTCGGTCAACAGAAGGGTACAACGGGCGATCGCCCCCACCAGGGCGGTATAGTCCAAGGGTTCTGTTAGAAACACCCGCTCATGCTGAGCCAAAATCCGCTGCAACGGCTCACGTACCGTAGGATTGCGGTGTAATGGCAGTAACACAGCCGCATCGGGAACCCGATCAAGAATCCCTAAAAAGCCCTCAGCAATGGATTTGAGGCGATCGCCCCAATTCTCCCGCCGATGTACCGTCGCCAACAACACCCGCCTCTGAGTCCAATCCAGTCCCGCCACCTCGCAGGGCGGAGTTTGCTCTGCCACCGACAGCAGCGCATCAATGACCGTATTGCCTGTATGATGAATCGTCCCCACCACCCCCGACTTGCGTAAATTCTCCACCGCCCGAGTGGTGGGCGCAAAATGCAACGTCGTTAGTTGAGAAATTAAACGGCGGTTGGCTTCCTCAGGATAGGGATCAAACAACTCATCGGTTCTTAGCCCAGCCTCAACATGACCAACCGGTATTTTTTGATAGAATGCAGCCAGAGCCGCCGCAAATGCCGTTGTTGTGTCTCCCTGAACCACCACCAAATCGGGCCGTAACTCTTGGAAAACCGATTCCAATCCCTGCAAACTGCGACGGGTAATGTCCGTGAGGGTTTGTTTAGGTTTCATGATATCGAGATCTCGCTGGGCAGATAGTTGAAACAAATCCATCACCTGCTGCACCATTTCTCGATGTTGTCCGGTCAAAATCACCTGAGTTTCAAACTCAGTAGATTGTTGAAAGCAACGAATCACCGGAGCCAGCTTAATGGCTTCAGGGCGAGTTCCTAGAGTGATACAGACACGGAGAGACGGAGACGACATAAGCGGCGATCGCACAAGACGGTATAGCAAACAGCACTATTGAAAATCACGGCCCCCTAAGCTTGGGGCTGAACCCGGGACGATGTTAGAGGAATTTACGGTTTACAAGTTCCCCCCTCTAGGGGAGACAATAGACCAGTTGAGTCTCCCACGAACTGGTCACACCAGACCCAGAGCGATGGTGTATCAGTCAACTCCATCCTCTCATCCGTTCAACCCAGGCCCAATTCACCTGATTCCTAAAAGACTCTAGCACTTATGACACAATCTCAACGCCCCCCAGTTCCCCCACCCCCACCCGGTGGTGGCCGTCGTCCCCCCCGTCCTCCCGCTCCTCCCAAAAGCCAGCGTCCTCCCGCTGCACCGCCGCCACCCGGCCAACGCCCCCCCACAGCCCCGCCGCCCCCCGCTCAACGGGCAGCCCCCGGCCAGCGTCCTCCTGCTGCACCGGCCGGACCCGGCCAACAGGCCAGCCCTCGCCGTGCCCCCGGACCGAGTCCGGGTAATCCTACCATCCGTGAGATTATTCAACGGGCAGAGAAGGAAGGCTTTTCCGATGTTCACGTGGGTGTAGGTGAAATTCCCCGCTATCGCGCCCGGGGCGATATCGCCCCTACGGAATGGCCCGAAACCGATCTCAACACCTTCATGAGTTGGATGCGGGAACTGATGAGCGATGAAGAAATCCGTCAGTTCCAAGAAAACCTCGACTTCGACGGTGCAGCGGACTTAGGCTTTGTTCGGGTACGGATTAATGCCTTTGATACCCTAGCCGGACCAGCGATCGTTCTACGTCTAATTGGTGCCGAAATTCTCACCCTTGAACAACTCCGACTCCCGGAAGTCTTCAAAAGTATCAGCTTGGACTATCACAAAGGGCTGATTCTGGTCACCGGACCAACTGGATCTGGGAAATCCACTACCATGGCGGCCATGATTGACTATATCAATCGTAATAAGGCCTATCACATTATCACCATTGAAGACCCGGTTGAGTTTGTCCACAAAAGTAAAAAGTCCCTCATCAAACACCGGGAAGTTGGAACCCATACTCATAAATTCTTTAATGCCCTAAAAGCTGCTCTGCGGGAAGATCCAGACTTGATTTTGGTGGGAGAAATTCGCGATAAAGATACCATGAATATCGCCCTCAAAGCTGCCTCAACGGGTCACTTAGTCATGGGAACCTTGCACACCAACAGTGCCGTAAAAACCATCGAACGGGTCATGGGGATGTTCCCCCCGGCTGAACAGCCAGCCTTCCGAGTCGCTCTGGCGGAGTCTTTAGTCTCCATTATTGCCCAAGGTTTATGTAAAACAACCGACGGCAAACGGGCCGCCTTCCACGATATTCTCATTGCTACCGATGCTATCAAAGAATACGTCATTCAAGGCAAGCTCGACGAAATCACCGATGTAATGTTGCGCTCTGAGTTTGATGGTATGACCACCATGAATAAAGCCCTGTTTGAACTCTATCAAGAAGGTCGAATTACCGAAGAAATTGCCCTTGACAAGTCCCCCACTCCCAATGAAATGGCTCAGTTCCTCCGAGGTCGGGTTTAGAGAGCCTTGGGGAGCGCCGAACCATTTAAGGGGTTAGCCCTCTTTACACCCGGTGGGGACGTCGTCTATGCCGTCGACCCCCACCATCGCGATCGCTGGCATCTCCAACTCTGTGTGGCGGTTCAGGAGGTTTTAGGACTTCCCGAGCCGCCACATTTTCTCGTGCCTTGTTATAGTGCCACCGTCGATCGCTATCTCAACCCGCACACCCAACGCCTCGAAACCATTGCCGAAGCCATGTTCGCCGTCTGGCGGTATCGAGGCTTACTCAACCAGCTATTTGAATTAGAGTCCGTCTCCTGGGAGTTAAAACCCAGTTCCCTCGAACTCTGTAACCCCCTAGCTCTGGAGAGTTACCGTCCACAGTTTCCCGAACTCTGGCAAAATCATGATCTCGTCTTGCAAGTGGGACGTCAGGGCCATGACCCAGCGATCCTCAACCCCGCCGATGCAGACACCAGTGGCTACGTCTTCCGTCTCTTCATCCGTGGCGACAGTCCCACCACCGAAGAGACCCTACTCCGCCTACATGAGACCCTCGATCGCGCCCTCGGTCATCCCTATACCCTCAAAGTGATTGATGTTCTCAAGCACCCCCAACAAACGGAACTTGATCGCGTCTCAGCCACCCCCACCCTCATCCGCATCTGGCCCCAACCCATCCGACGCATTGTCGGCGAAATGAACGATCTCGACTTCATCTTCAAACTGATCAATAATTGACTCAAAAACCCCCTCTTGCCTCTTGCCTTTTGCCTCTTGCCTTCCCCTACCATGCACCATCAAACCTGGATTCCCCTCCTAACCCTTGTCCTCGGACTCATCCCCCAAGCCGTCATCGCCCAATCCTCCCCCCGTCTAACCCCGGAAGACTGCCGACGCTTAGAAGTCGGCATGAGCGAAACGGAACTCAATCGCATTTTGCAGGAATTAAACATTGAGCCAGAACGAGACCCCGGCTCCCCCGGAAATAGTCTCTGGCGTTGGATGGACGACAACAGTGGAGCGGTGTTACTGGCGGTACTACGTAATCAGCAACTTGCTCAACTCTCCTGCTTTGGAGTTCGCCCCGCCACCCCAGAGTCCCAAGACAATCATCAACTCTGCGCTCAAGTGGAAATGGGGATGAGCTTAGAGGAAGTGCGACAGCGTCTGGGGTCCCCAGGGGAGATGGTTCCCACCGATAGTATGTTCTCAGAAGGACTCTTGTGGCAATGGGAAAATCCAGCTCGTCAGGAAGTGGCGATTCTAGCCTTCTCCAATTTCGATGCTTTGTCCGGCAAAACCTGCTTGGTGAGCCAAAGTGAGTCAGAGCAGGGTTTGCAAATTCCCAACTTTGTCGAACAGCCTAACTGGGTCGTCGAGGTTCCACAACGCTAAACTCCCGATAAACTAAATAGGCAATCGATCGAAATCAGCTATTTCATGACCTCCAGCCAAGGACAACTTGCCCTCATTACCGGAGCCAGTAGCGGCATTGGTAAAGCCACCGCCCTGGCCTTTGCTGAAGCGGGGATTAATCTGGCCCTGCTCAGTCGCTCCCAGGATAAACTCGAACAGGTGGCGATCGCCGCCCGTAAGTTCGGCGTCACAGCCGATGTGTTCCCCTGCGACTTGCTCGAAGTCGAACAACTGCGCGATCGCTTCGCCACCCTGGCCCAGAAGTTAGGCAAAATTGATATCCTCGTCAACAACGCCGGAATTGGCTATATCAATAGCCTCAGCGACACCCCTCTAGCGGATTGGGAACGGGTCTTCCGCCTCAATGTCACCAGTGTTGTTGAGTCCACCTGCGGCATCCTCCCCACCATGCGAGCCAATGGCGGCGGCATCATCATCAATGTTTCCTCCATCGCCGGAAAACAGGCCTTTCCCAACTGGGGGGCCTATTCCGCCAGTAAATTTGCCATGATGGGCTTCTCCCAAACCCTGGCCGCCGAGGAACGGGAGCATGGCATTCGCGTCACCACCGTTTGTCCAGGGGCCGTCAACACCCCCATCTGGGACACGGAAACCATGGATCAAGCCGGGTTCGATCGCAACAGTATGCTCACCCCCGAAGCCGTCGCCCAAGCCATCCTACAAGCGGTACAACTCCCACAAGGAGCTGTGCTGGAGGAGGTAACGATTATGCCCAGTGGTGGTGCGTTCTAGGAGGCGTTCCTCGCCAACAACTGCCAGGCTAGTTGGGCCGCTCCCACCATCCCCGCCCGATTGCCCAACTCGGCCAGTCGCAGGCTGAGTCCCTCCCGAGAACTGGGCAAGACTCGCCGTTGTAATTCGGCCTCGGTGGCCCCTAAAAACAAGGGAGCCGCCGCTGCAATGCCCCCCCCGAGGAGAATCGCCTCGGGGGTCAGTACATAAACTAAACTGGCTAAGCCCGCCCCCAAGCGTTGTCCATACTGCTGCCAATAGGCGATCGCCCCCCCATCCCCCGCCTCAGCGTTAGCAGCTAGCTCATGAGGCTCTAACCCCGTCTCACGACGAATCGCCTGGACTGAAGCATATTGTTCTAAGGACCCCTGATTGCCGCTATTACAGGGGGGACCCTGGGGATTGAGGGTAATCAACCCCAACTCTCCCGCCGTCCCGTGACGCCCCACAAAGAGCTGGCCATCAAGGATAATCGCTCCCCCCACCCCGGTTCCCAGGGTCAAGAGAATCAAATTCTGCACATCCCTGCCCGCACCGAGCCAGGCCTCTCCCAATCCGGCACAATTGGCATCATTCGCCAAAATTGTCGGCCGTCCCGTCTGCTGTTCTAACACCTCAGCCACCGGCACATTCTGCCAACGGGCTAAGTTAATGGCCACCCGCGCAATACGTCCGGCGGCATCCGTGGGCCCAGGAGTTCCCAACCCCAGAGCCAGACTGGTTCCGGTGGGGTCAAGTTCTGCCACCGCTGCGGCGATCGCCCCCAACACCGCTTCAGGACTCGCCGGCTGCGGTGTGGCCACCTGTAACTGGCGTAAACAGTCTCCCTCACGGGTAAACTGTCCTAATTTAATGGCGGTTCCGCCGAGATCGATGCCAATGACATTGGATTGCATAGAAAACTGGAAAACGATAGTTAGGACTCATCCGGGGAAGAAGTGGTCTCCGTGGTTCCCAGGGTGTCCTTGAGGGCCTCGCGAAATCCCAATACCACCACCAAGTTGGACAGGGTCAGGAAAAACTCAGCACTACCATGGAGCCAATCCACATTCGCCAGGCTTTCACCCAACTCCACCTGGGCATAAATCCCCGCTGGAATCGTCACCACAACGAATAACAGTAACAGATAGAAGCCAATCAGCGCCAAACGAGGCGTTTCGGGCGATCGCGTCAGAAAGTAGAGAAACCCCAAATAGGGAAATAGGGAAACAGCGAACAGCATATCCTTGAGTGTCATAACTCACCAAACCCTAGAGTTTTCTGTATTACGGGCTACAGATAGGGAAGATTCTCCCCTCCTACCCCGAAACCTAACATGAATCTTCCAACATGGATCTGCCGACGGCGATCGCCCAACTCAAGAAATCCAGCAATCCCCCCCTGCATCAGACATACAAGCCATCCTTCCCAGCTTTCTCATAATCAGTCTGGATTTGTGTTAGGTTTTGGGATAGGATCATAAGTGTTAAGTTTCATTGCCGCCCCCGGTTCGGTCAAACCCGCCGGGTAGCGGGAGGTCGAGGCTCGCCTCGGCAGAAAATAACAAATAGCCTAAGCGGCTGTCACGACTGGCAGCACCCCTTAGCATAAAGACATTAGAGGAGAAACATCAATGGCATTCACACTTCCTGAACTACCCTACGCTAAAGACGCACTAGCTCCCCATATTTCCGCGCAGACCCTAGAATTTCACCATGGCAAGCACCATGCTGGGTATGTCAACAAACTCAACGCCGCCATTGAAGGAACGGACCTTGCGGGTAAATCCTTAGAAGATATCATCAAAGCCACCGCCGGCAATCCTGAGAAATCTGGAGTCTTCAACAACGCCGCTCAGGTGTGGAACCACAGCTTCTACTGGCAGTGCATGAAACCCGGTGGCGGTGGTCAACCCAGCGGCGCCCTCGCTGAAAAAATCAACGCCCAATTTGGCAGCTTCGACAAATTGGTTGCCGAACTCAAAGCCGCTGGTGGCGGTCAGTTCGGGAGCGGTTGGGCTTGGCTGGTACAAGATGGCGACAGCCTGAAAGTGGTCAAAACCCTCAACGCTGAGAACCCCATCACCCAAGGACTCAAGCCTCTGCTGACCATCGATGTTTGGGAACACGCCTACTATCTCGACTACCAAAACAAACGTCCTGATTACCTAGACACCTTCCTCAGCAGCCTCGTCAACTGGGACTTCGTCGCCAGCCAAATGAGCTAGACTCGGGCCAGTCAGCCTTAGCTTATTCTCGTTTCAATCCCGAAACGCCTCAGCCACGCCCCGCGTGGCTGTTTTTTTTCGCAGTGAGTCGTTAAGGTGAAGTTAAACTTACGGAGATAGGATTGATGGATAGTCGGGACCTGGCACAGTATATTGAAACCGTCGATGGACTCCACAAACCCTGGCTTTTGGCGCAACTGCGCCTGAAAAAGCTGCAAGAACGCCGTTCTAGCCTCTCTGACGCCGATTATGTGGCAGAACTCGCCCAAATCCAAGACCAGTTAGCGCAATTGGGCGACTGGTGGGTTGGTCGAGAAGATGAGGTGTTTCGCCAAGGTCGTTAAGCCATCCTCAATCAGCGCCATCCCGCCATCCTCGCATCATCCGTTTCCCGTAGTCCCTCCCCCAAACCTTCGACATGGCCAAGACAAAGAAATCCGTCTCAGATTCATCGAGTAAAACCGCCAAAGCAAGTCCCGTTAAAGCCGAAGCCCTGCAACAACCGCAGCATTACTTTAACCGGGAATTGAGCTGGCTGGAATTTAACTATCGGGTTCTTTACGAAGCCCTCGATGATCGCACTCCCCTGCTTGAACGACTCAAGTTCATGGCCATCGTCAGTATGAACTTAGACGAGTTCTTTATGGTGCGGGTGGCAGGACTCAAACAACAGGTCAAAGCCGAAGTCCGCAAACTGACCCCTGATGGCCGCAGTCCCCAAAAGCAACTGAATGACATCAGCGATCGCCTCCATCCCATCTTCGCCGAACAACATCAGCATTTTCAGATGACACTACGGCCCCTACTGGCCGAACAAGGGATTTATCTGCTCGACTATATCGACCTCAACCAAGAACAACGGGCCTACCTACAAACCTACTTCGAGGAGAAAATTTTTCCCGTCCTTACTCCCCTAGCCGTCGATCCCGGTCACCCCTTCCCCTTCATTTCTAACCTCAGTCTGAACTTAGCCGTCGTCGTCAAAGATCCTGAAATCGATCAAGAACACTTTGCCCGCGTTAAAGTGCCCAAAGTGCTTCCCCGCTTTATTGAACTTCCCAATGACTCCGATGGCGACTCTAACCCCGAGGATATGACCTGGATTGGGGTTCCCCTAGAACAAGTCATCGCCCATAACCTAGAAGCCCTGTTCCCAGGGATGAACATCCAAGAATATCACCCCTTCCGCATTACCCGTAACGCCGATATTGCCGTTGAGGAAGACGAAGCCGACGACCTACTGCTGGCCATTGAACAGGAACTGCGGAAACGACGCTGGGGCGGGTCTGTGGTGCGTATGGAAGTCCCCTCGACTCTCTCCCCTGAAGTCCGAGATATGTTGATGCGGGAGTTATCTTTGGGGCCCGAAGACGTCTATGAGGTCGAAGGTCTCCTCGGATTAGGGGATGTCATGTCCTTTATGGGACTCCCGAGACCGGAACTCAAAGATATTCCCTGGACCCCCGTCATTCCCGCTCGCTTGCAGCGGTTTAGTGATGCGGATTTTGACCTGAACCAATCGGGGAATGATGCCGACGGCGATCTATTTGCAGAAATTCGGGAACGGGGCGATGTCCTCTTTCATCATCCCTACCACTCCTTTACCGCCACGGTTCAACATTTTATTACCACCGCCGCCCATGACCCAGATGTGTTGGCCATCAAAATGACCCTCTATCGCACCTCCGGGGACTCACCAATTATTCATTCCCTGATTGATGCGGCTGAAAATGGCAAACAAGTGGCTGTTTTAGTGGAACTCAAGGCCCGATTTGATGAGGAAAATAATATCCTCTGGGCGAAAAAGTTAGAACAGGCTGGGGTTCACGTGGTCTATGGATTGGTGGGCCTCAAAACCCATACCAAAATTTCTATGGTGGTGCGACAGGAGAAACAGCATATCCGTCGCTATGTCCATATTGGAACGGGGAATTACAACCCCAAAACCGCCAAACTTTATACAGACTTGGGGATTCTCACCTGTAACGATGCCATTGGGGCAGACTTAACGGATTTGTTTAACCACCTCACCGGCTACTCCCGCCAGCGGTCCTATCGTAAACTCTTGGTAGCGCCGGTCAATATGCGCGATCGCATGGAGGCTCTGATTCGCCAGGAGATTAATCATGCTAAACAGGGCGGGACTGGACGCATTGTGGCCAAAATGAACGCCCTCGTCGATCCGAGTTTGATTGCGACGCTCTATGAAGCATCTCAGGTGGGGGTGCAAATTGATCTAATCGTCCGAGGGATTTGTTGTCTGCGCCCTGGTATTGAGGGATTGAGCGAGAATATCCGCGTCATTAGTGTAATTGGGCGCTTTTTAGAACATTCACGCATCTTTTACTTCTATAATGAGGGACAAGAGCAGGTGTTTATTGGCAGTGCCGACTGGATGCCCCGAAACTTAAATCGCCGAGTTGAGGCGGTGGTTCCGGTGGAAAATCCCCTCATCGCCAAGGACTTACAAGAAATCCTGGGCATTATGCTCTCGGATAATCGTCAGGCTTGGGAACTACAGCCAGATGGCTCGTACCGTCAACGCCGTCCCAGCGAGGATGGGGTGGCTCAAGGCTCTCATGAGATTCTCATGCAGATGGCAAGGACTAATTAGATGAACAAGCAACGGCGGCAAACCCGGACAGCCCTAGGCTACAGAGTCGCGAATCCCAACTCAGTCAGATGACGATTCAATTTGGGCGAGAGATCTGTGGCGACCTAGAGCAGGCGCAACAACGAGAATGGCTAGTCACCAATGGGATTGGTGGGTATGCTTGTGGCACGGTGGCGGGCCTGCTGACACGGCAATATCACGGGGTGTTGGTGGCGGCGATGGAGCCGCCTTGTTGCCGACGGCTGCGGGTGGTGAAACTCGATGAAACAGTCCAGTTAGGGGGCAAGTCTTATCCCCTGTATACCAATCGCTGGGCTGATGGAACGGTGGCCCCTCGGGGCTACTATTATCTGGAGCAGTTTCGTTTAGTGGGTCGTACTCCGGTTTGGATTTATGCCTGTGGGGAGGCCCGCCTGGAAAAATCCATTTGGATGGAATGGGGGCAGAATACGACCTATGTGCGTTATCGTCTGCTGCGGGGGGAGCGATCGCTGGAGTTGTCGATTAAGGCCTTGGTGAACGATCGCAGTCATCATGGGGGCATTACGGGGGAAAACTGGGAGATTGCTCCCTGTCCTCGGGGGGTGAAGTTATCCTGTGAAGGGGGTGTTCCTTGCTATATTTTGGGCGATCGCGGCTTAGTGACACAACGCTACAACTGGTATGCTGGCTTCGATTTGGCCCGAGAACGCGATCGCGGCAGTGGGGACTATGAAGACCACCTCCACGGAGCCACCCTAAAGGCGACCTTAGAGCCTGGGGAGTCCTTCGCGGTAGCCGTCAGTACTATGGCTCTCCCCAACTTGGATGTGGCGGCGGCCTGGCAACGGTATCAGGACCGAGAGCAGGGACTTTTGGCGACTTGGGAGAGCAGTGAACCGGAACCTGAGCCTCCCGCCTCCGAGAAGGCTCCTCCAGACTGGATTCAACAGCTCGTCTTGGCGGCGGATAGCTTTGTGGTCACTCGCCAGCCTTTATATGTGAATCCCGGTCAGCCCGAAACCACCCTCTTAACCGGTTATCCCTGGTTTGGCGACTGGGGTCGCTATACCATGATGAGCCTACCGGGGTTGACCTTGGCCACGGGCCGCTCTGAGCTGATGCGATCGGTCTTAACCTCAGCCGCGTCGTATTTTCGTCAGGGGATTCTGCCCAATGTCTTTCCTGATGATGGAGGCCCCCCAGGGTATAACACCGTGGATGCTAGTTTGTGGTACATCGAAGCAGTACGGTTATATGTGAAGGTCAGCGGCGATCGCCCCTTTCTTGAAGAAATTTATCCCACGTTGGTTGATGTGGTGGAGGCCTATAGTCGTGGTGTAAGTCCTGGGATTCGTCTGGACCGCCAAGACGGTCTCTTGGAATCGGAGGCTCAGCTAACCTGGATGGATGCCAAGGTGGGAGAAACTCCCGTGACCCCTCGTCAGGGGAAAGCCGTTGAAGTCAATGCCCTGTGGTACAACGCGATCATGGCCATGACCCAGTTTGCCGAACAGCTCGGCCAACGCTCCAAACCCTATCACGCTCTGGGACGACAGATTCAGGCCGGATTTCAGCGATTTTGGAATCCCAGTCTCGGCTATTGTTACGACGTCTTGGATGGCCCTGGGGGCGATGACAGCCGATTACGCCCCAATCAACTCTTGGCGGCGTATCTTCCGGGGCCCCTATTGTCGTTGGAGCGTCGCCGGGCCATGCTTGAGGTCTGTGGTCGCTCCTTGCTCACGTCCTATGGCCTGCGATCGCTCTGTCCCGATGAGGCGGATTATCAGGGCTATTATGGAGGCAATCTCAGCCAACGCGATCGCGCCTACCATCAAGGGACGACTTGGGCCTGGTGGCTGGGAATCTATAGCCTCGCCCACTATCGCGTCTATGGGGAGGCCACCACGGCCCTGAGTATTCTCAGTCCCATTGCCGACCATCTCCAAAGCGCTGGACTCGGACAGATTAGTGAAATTTTTGATGGAGACGACCCCCTACTGCCCCGAGGCTGTATTGCTCACGGGGCAGCCGTGGCCTCAGTGTTATGGGCCTGGCGGGCGATCGCCCAATCTAAGACAACGTCTTCAGCTAACCGTTGAGACGGCATAGGCCACGGCAATAATTCCGGCAACGAACAAGGCGGCTAACGCCCCGAGAATGGCATAATTGCGCTTCTCCTCCGTGGTGGGAGGTTTCGCCTCGTACATCTTGGGTTCGATGGCGTAGTTATTGAGGCGACCCCCCTCTTCATCAACGTAAGGCATGAATCAGTTTATCCTAAGTGACTTTGCTTAACCAATACCACTATAAGGCTATGAAGGACAAGCTTCACGGCAGCATTGGTAAGGAGAAGAAAAAAGTACTTCCCTGGCCCAGCTGACTTTTGACCTCAATGGTTCCTCCATGCAGTTCCACCAAGCGCCGGGTAATGGCTAAGCCAATCCCGGTTCCCCCTGAATGTCGCGATCGCGATCGCTCCGCTCGCCAGAAGCGATCAAACACATAGGGCAAATCCTCCGCTGCAATGCCAATCCCCGTATCACTCACGGCAGTCCAGATATAGGGTTCATCACACCAGGCTCGCACCGAAATCGTGCCATAGTCCGAATAGCGTACCGCATTGCCCAACAGATTCATCAACACCTGCTCAATGCGATCATAATCCCCAAAGACCTTTGGTAAATCCTCGGGACAGTCGAGAGACAGGGTTAACTCATCGATGAGCTGCTCCGACAAACGGGTAATTAAGCCCTCTAGCAGGCTGCATAAACACAGCGGTTTGGGGTCAATGGTTAAATAGCCCGCCTCCGCCTTCGACAACTCCTGTAAGTCATTGACTAGCCGTTCTAAGCGACGGGTTTCACGGGCCAACTTATCATAGGTTTCTGGCGTCGGTTCTAGACGACCATCGGCCAGTTCCTCTAAATACCCCCGCATTACTGTCAGCGGAGTTCGCAACTCATGGGTCATATCACTAATGAGTTCTCGGCGGCGATGTTCAATCTCACGAATGCTATCCGCCATGCGATTAAAACTCAGGCTAAGTTGGTAAAATTCCGGGATTTCACTCATCGGCATTCGCTCATCAAAATCCCCTGCTGCAAACCGTTGTGTAATCTGCCGCATTCGTCTTAGCGGTAGGGTAATCCGTCGTGAAAGCCAATAACTCAGGACAACTGCTGCTGAAGCTCCACTAATAACAGACCAAAAGGTACTGCGATTCCAGGTCGTCTCAAATCCTTTAACAATATAAGTTTTTACGGAACGAACACTGAAAAACTCTGTGCTTTCCATCTGTTCAAGTTGAATAATAAATTGTCGGGGCGAGTAAATTTTGCTAATTAAAATAAAGCTGCCCAGCCCAACTAACATGACTAAAAGATGGGATAAAAACAGGCGTATTTTAACATCGACCTTCATGGTATGAAATGACCCTAAACTTGATTGATGAACAACAATTATAATGGACTGATTTTAGCCCAATAAATACTCACTCATCACCGCTGGAAACTCATCCGGGTGACAAGCAAAGCTGGGAATCCCCAATTGAGCCAAATGCTCAGCATTCGCCACATCATAGCGAGGAACGCCAGCCTCATCGAGGGCCAACAGACTCACAACCCGTACCCCCGATGCTAACAATTGCTCAAAAGATTGCCAGAGTAGCGGGCGATCGCCCCCATCATATAAATCACTCAGGAGAACTAGAACCGTCTCATGAGGCTGTTCAATCTCTTGTAAGCTATAGCGTAAGACGGCTGAAATATCCGTGCCCCCCCCGAGCTGCATTGCCAATAAGAGGTTAACTGGCTCCCCGATATGGGGGGTTAAGTCGACCACCGAGGTATCAAAGGCAAACAGACGCACATTCAGTAAAGATACAGACGCCAAAACGGAAGCAAAGACGCTAGCATAGACCACTGACATGGCCATCGAGGCACTTTGATCTAAACAGAGAACAACATCTGACAGGAGACGCGGCGGCGTTCCTCGATGAATTAGTTTTTCAGGAATGATCGTGCCATAGTGGGGTTGATAATGTTTGAGGTTGGCATACAGGGTGCGTTGCCAATCAATGTCTCGGTAGCGGGGATGGAGCCGGGGCGATCGCTGGCGAAGACGGCCCAATAGGGCTTGCTGGGTAGCCGGACGTAATCGCCGCTCTAATTCCTCGACCACCTGACGGACAATCTCACGAATCCGCTCTAACTTGGAATCGGGTAACGTGGACATCAACGTTAACACCTCCGCCGCTAACATCGGATCAGCTTCGAGGCGATCGCTCAATTCAGGTTCGAGCAGTAGCGATCGCAAATTCAGCCGTTCGATAGCATCTTGTTGCATCACCCGAACCACCGACTCAGGGAAATGGCCGCGAATCTCATCCAACCAGCGCACTAAACTGAGGGTGGAGCGTCCTAATCCCCCAGAAGGAGACGGCTGATAGAGTGCCTCCAGCGATCGCACTCGCCGCTCATCCAAGCCATCCTCAGAAGGGTTTGCTGCCGTAGCATCCGTCCCCAAAATCAATCGCCAACGGCGAGAAGCTTGTACATTAGAAGGAAGGTTACGATTATCAATCATGGTCAACGTCCATTCACTTAGTGAAAATGCTTTAAAAAAATAGAGATTTGCCAGGAACTCGTTGTAACGTCTAAACAGGCCAAGAGGGCGGACTCACTCGACAGCCGAAGGTCAGGCAAAATAGAGATGATAGCTTGCCCCCATTGAGCAATTCCCCTGGGAACATCGGTTGATTATTTTCTTCCACTCCGGCATGAAACTACGAACGAAAACTTTACTCATCGTCGGTGCGGCGTTGGTGGCGTTGAACATTACGATTTACGCCATATCTTCGTTAATCTTACTGAGAGATTTCACGCATCTGGAGCAGCAGTACGTCCACCAAGACGTGACCCATGCCCTACGTGCCGTCGACCATGAGCTATCAAGTCTCAACACCATCGCCCGAGACTATGCCGAGTGGGATGACACCTATGAGTTTATCAAAACCGGTAACCCCGATTATGTGCGCTCCAACCTGATTGACTCGACATTTTCCTACCTGAACCTAAACTTCATGGTTTTTGTCGATGCTCAAGGTCAGATTCGCTTCGAGAAAGCCTATGACCGGACTCATAGCCGCAGCATTTCCCTACCCGAGGGACTAGAGCCATTTCTAGACCCCGAGCAGCCTGAGCATTCCCTGCTAATCACCGAGCATCCTGACGACGGCATCCAGGGCCTTCTCGAACTCGAAGGGGAGCCATTCGCCGTCGCGGCCCGTCCCATCGTCACCAGTCAAATTACCGGCCCCCTGCGAGGAACCCTGATTGTCGGCCGCTACTTCGATCAGCAGGCGATCGCCCGGCTAGCTGAACAAACCCAACTCGCCCTTGATCTCTATCCCCGCCAGGGAGAGAACCTGCCGGCCGATGTTCAACGGGCCTGGCAGGACTTGCTCAACCCCTCCCAAGCTCGACCTCAACCCCCCGCAACTCGTCGCAATCCTGGGGAGTCAGCCATCGACTTTGCCCTGAACCTGACCCTGGATACCTTTAACCAGAACGGCCAGCAGTCCCAGCCTGGGGTTCGTTTGCCCTATCTTCCCCTCCCCCCAGGAGAACGAATTGCTGGGTATACCCTCCTAGAAGATCTCAATCAAAATCCCATTCGCCTGCTGCGGGTGAATGCCCCTCGGGCCATCTACCAACAGGGTCAGATTAGCATTCGTTACTTTTCCCTGGCCCTGATTAGCGTGGGGGTTGTCTTTAGTGGTTTAACCCTGTTGCTGATCGAAAAACTGGTCTTATCGCCCCTGTCTCAGCTCAGTGAGAGCATGAACCAACTCAAACAGACCGGCGATCCCCAGCAACGCCTCCCCAGCATCGGAGAAGACGAACTCTCAAGTCTGGCCGATACCATCAACAAGATGCTCGACGCTTTAGGGCGATCCCAATTCGAACGGCAAGAAACCGAACAACGCTATCGGCTCATGGCCGAGAACTCCACCGACTTAATTGCCCGACAGAACCTTGACGGTCAATTTCTCTATGCCTCTCCCGCCTGCGAAGTGCTGCTCGGCTACAAACCCGAAGAACTCATCGATCGCTATGCCCGAGACCTCGTCCACCCCCTCGATCGCGACAACTTCAACTACTCCACCGCTGAAGTCATCACCACCAACGGCTCTTTAACCCTCAGTTACCGCATTCGCCACAAAGACGGCCATTACATCTGGTTTGAAACCACCAGTCGCGCCTTCAACCAGGGCAAGAGCAAGGATATGGCCAATCCTGACTTCCCCATCCGGGAAATCGTCAGCGTCTCCCGAGACATCACCGAACGGAAACTAGCCGAAGAAGATCTCCGAGAAAGTGAAGCCTCGATTCGGGCGATTTACAAAGTCACCTCCTCCCGTCAACTAAATTTTCGCCAGCGGTTGCAGGGCCTCCTAGAACTGGGACGGCAGCGATTCGGCATGGAAATCGCCATCCTCTCCCGGATTCAGGACGAAGATTTTGAAGTGATGGAGGTTCAATGTCCCCAAACCCCTCCGGGAATGGTGGTCACCCATCCCCTGATGCCTGGACAGCGTTTGCCCCTGGCAGAAACCTATTGCTTCCGGACCGTGGAAGCCAACGACCCCTTATATTTTGAATTTCTCCTAATGTATGGCACCAATGTGCCGCCTAAATATGGGCCCTTCCGCATTCAAGCCTATATTGGGACTCCTGTTATTGTTGCCGGGGACGTCTATGGAACCCTTAGCTTTTCGAGCCGAACGCCACTTCATGACCCCTTCAAACCCGTAGACCGAGAAATCCTCAAATTGATGGCCCAATGGATTGGCGGTGAGATTGAACGACATGAGACCGCCGCCGACCTAGCCCGAACCCGCGATCGCGCCCTAGCCGCCACCCAAGCCAAGAGCGAATTTCTGGCCACCATGAGCCATGAAATTCGCACCCCCATGAATGCCGTCATCGGCATGACTGGCTTACTCCTGGACACTGAACTGTCCCTGGAACAGCGAGATTTTGTCGAGACCATCCGCAGTAGTGGCGATACCCTGCTGACGATTATTAACGACATCCTCGATTTCTCGAAAATCGAATCCGGCAAACTCGAACTCGAACAACATCCCTTTGATTTACGGGCCTGCGTCGAACAATCCCTAGACTTGCTGGCCTCCAAAGCCACCGGGAAGGGCCTAGAACTGGCTTATCTGATGAGCAACGACACCCCGCAACATATTTGTGGGGATGTGACACGGGTGCGGCAAATTTTAGTTAACCTGCTCAGCAACGCCGTTAAATTTACCGACGAGGGGGAAGTGGTCATCTCGATTATGGCCGAACCGGTTGATCGCCCCGACCCTTACCAGGATAACGGTTCCGGCGAGGTAGCTGAGGCCGAGTCCTCAGACCCCCTAGAGCTTCCCTACTATCGCATTCAGTTTGCGGTGCGTGATACGGGGATTGGCATCCAGAGCGATCGAATGCACCGTTTATTCCGCTCCTTTTCCCAGGTGGACTCCTCCACCACCCGTCAATATGGCGGAACCGGCTTAGGGTTAGCCATTAGTAAACGTCTGGCCGAGATGATGGGTGGAGTCATGTGGGTTGAAAGTATGGGTTATGCCACGGGAGGCTGTCCCAGTGATTTTGAACTCACCACCGCTCCCGAAGACCCAGGCTCGGTGTTCTACTTTACCCTCACGGCCCCTCAAGCTCCCCAAGTTCCCCTGGTTAAGTCTCTACGGCATCGGGTGGAACTGTGCAACAAACGTCTCCTGGTGGTGGATGACAATGCCACCAACCGCAAAATTTTGACCGTGACGACCCAAGCCTGGGGGATGGAGACCCTCGCCGTCGCTGACGGGCCAACGGCTTTAGAGTTAGTGCCTCATCAACCTCGCTTCGACTTGGTGATTTTGGATATGCAGATGCCGACGATGGACGGGTTGACTCTGGCCCAAGAACTCCAGAATCTCGCGGTTATGAAGGATGTCCCCATGATGATCCTGACCTCGATGGGGACGGAACTCCAAGGGGTTGAGGTGCAACTGGCGGCCCTGCTTAATAAGCCGATTAAGCAATCCCAACTGTATGACATTTTGGTGGGGGTTTTAAGTGGGGAGCCGGTGGAGCGAGAATATGAGAAAACGCCCAAGTTAGATGGACATCTGGCCGATCGCTTCCCTCTGAAGATCTTGGTGGCTGAAGACAATGCGGTGAACCAGAAGGTGGCCACCCAAACCCTGGCCCGGATGGGGTATCGAGCAGATGTGGTGGGGAATGGTTTGGAAGTCCTCGATGCCCTAACCCGGCAGCATTATGATGTGGTCTTGATGGATGTGCAAATGCCGGTGATGGATGGGTTAGAGTCGTCCCGTCGCATTTGCAAGAAATGGGCCAAATCCCGCCGTCCCTATTTGATTGCGGTGACGGCGAATGCCATGCAGGGCGATCGCGAGGATTGTATTGCAGCGGGGATGGATGACTATATCAGTAAGCCGATTCGCATCAATGAGTTAATTCAGGCCTTATCCCGCTGTCCGGTGACGGGAACCGTGTCCCTGAAAGCGTTTGCCGCCGATCCGGAGTCCTCGGAACGACGAGAGCCGGAGGAGAAGCCCCCGGAAGCGAGTCTACCGGTTTTGAATGAGAAAACCTTAGAGGATTTGCGGGAACTTGAAGCCTTAGAGGAGTTGGTGGATTTGTATTTACAAGAAACCCCACAATTGCTCGAAGGGGTGGAGACGGCGATCGCCGCTCAGAATCCCCAACAACTACGGGAGTCGGCCCATTCTCTGAAATCCACCAGTGCGGCCCTGGGGGCTGATCCGCTCTCGGATTTGAGCCGGGAACTCGAAGAAAAGGGCAAAGCCGGGGACTTAACTGGGGTGAATGAGCTATGGGAGCGGCTTGTCCAACAGTACGATCGCACGGTGGATGCCCTGCAAGCGGCGAAAGCGGAGGATTCCTCCCCAGATAGCCGAGAACAAAAGCTGACCATGAACAATTGAGATTTGACCCAATTTCCGGGGGCGGTGCGTTCCGGCAAGTTTGAGATCTTCGGTCAACGGTTCAAGCTGGACGGATGCCGGGACGCACCCTACCATGGCTGTCATCCCCTCCACCGGAGGGGTTAGGGGTGGGTTCTACGCCATCGCTGAGGCATGGGGACGGGCGAAAATCATCCGGCCGGCTGACGTTTGTAAGGCACTGGTGACGATGACGTGAATTTCACTGCCGATGAGGTCTGAACTCTCTTCAACCACCACCATGGTTCCATCATCAAGATAGCCGACACCCTGATCCGGTTCCTTGCCCGTCTTGAGGATTTTGACTTCAATATCATCACCCGGGAGATAGGACAAGCGCACCGCCTGAGCTAACTCGTTGATATTCAGAACCGACACTTTTTGCAGAGTCGCCACTTTACTGAGGTTGAAGTCATTCGTCAGGAGGGTGGCGTTGATTTCTGCCGCCAGGCGCACCAACTTGGCATCCACCGTCATGGGTTCGTCGTAATCGGCGGGATAGATATCAATGCGCTCGGGATAATCTTCTTTAATCTGATTGAGAATATCCAAGCCACGGCGGCCCCGGACCCGTTTTCCGTCGTTGGAGGCATCGGCCACCTGTTGCAGTTCCTCTAAAACAAATTGGGGAATTAGGATTTGTCCCTCTAGAAAGCCCGTTTCTAGGAGGTTCTGAATCCGTCCGTCAATAATGCAACTGGTATCGACGACTTTGGTGGTGGCCGGTTTGAGGGTTCCTTCAGCCACCATCAGACTTTCGACGCTGTTGGGGTTGAGCAGGCGCAGAAAGGCCCGGCCATGGGTATCGGCCAGGGTGACGCCGAGAAAGCCGAACATAACGCTCCCCAACACCGCGACAAAGGGTTTGATGAAGGTGAAGTCTTTGGGAATAGGTACGAGGAATACGGGCGCTAACATGAGGTTGGCGACCAATAAACCAGCTACTAACCCCAGAGCGCGGGTGAGTAGGACTTCTAGGGGCATTTGACGGATGTTGGCTTCGATACGCCGATAGGTGGTTTGTACCGAGAGGCCCACTACGCCACTGATGAGGGCGGCAAAACTTGCCACCACCCAGCGTAAGCCGTCAACGTTGGTGACTTGCTGCATCGCGCTCCCTGGGAGGAGTTCAATGCTGAAAAAGCCTACCCCGGCTCCCGCAATGATGAATGAGATGATAATAAGTGCGTCGAGCATCGTTTTGATTCCGGTTAGGACGGGATCGAATTGGGTTGGGGAAGCGAGCGGTTGGGTTAAGGATTGTTTCCTGGGGCGGCAGATGTCCGCTGCGGAGTTAGATCTCTTAACTTCAACGTTTTACCCATTATAATGGCTGATTCCCAAGGGCGATCGCCCCCCTAGGGACAGGAACCGTTAGGCTTAAGGTGAGGTTTACCGATGTCCGTTGGCTATGGGTTCTACGATTTTGCCGGTTCCGGCTGAAGGTGTGGGGTTGTCCTGGATGGCTCAAACCTATGCCCCACCAAGGTCTGCTTATGTTCATATTCCCTTCTGTCGCCGTCGCTGTTTTTATTGCGATTTTCCCATCTCGGTGATCGGCGATCGCCAATCGGGGGACAGCTCCCCAGCGATCGCCCGCTATGTGGACCATCTCTGTGGGGAGATTGGCGCAACGCCCAATTTAGGGGCGGAAGTCGGGCTATCCCTAGAGACGGTCTTTTTCGGAGGAGGCACGCCCTCCCTGCTCTCTGGGGCGCAACTGGGGCAGATTCTGGAGAGTCTACGAGAGCAGTTTGGCCTCAATCCAGGGGCGGAAATCTCCATCGAAATGGACCCAGGAACCTTTGATGGCCAGAAAGTGCGGGAGTTTCTCGCGGCGGGAATCACTCGGATTAGTTTCGGGGCCCAAGCCTTCCAGGATGAACTGCTGGCGGTGTGTGGGCGATCGCACTCGGTGGCGGAGATTTATCGGGCCTATGAGTGGCTCCAGGAGGCGGGGGCGGAGAATGTGAGTTTCGATCTCATCTGTGGACTGCCCCATCAACGGTTAGAGCAATGGCAGGAATCCTTAGGGGCGGCGATCGCCCTCAATCCCCAGCATCTCTCAGTCTATGACCTAATCGTTGAACCGAAAACTGTGTTTGCCCGCCGCTATGAGCCGGAAACCCATCCCCTCCCCGATGGAGATTTAGCCGCCGAGTTCTATCGTCAGGCGATCGCCCAACTCCAGGCCGCCGGTTACACCCATTACGAAATCAGTAACCATGCTCAACCGGGCTATGCCTGTCGCCATAATCAAACCTATTGGCAGAATCGCCCCTATTATGGCTTCGGTATGGGAGCCACCAGTTACAGCCAAGGGCAACGGGTTTCTCGCCCAAGAACCCGCGTTGAATATGTCAAATGGCTGCAAGAGTATCTCAAGCAAAATGGCAGCCTTGACGTGCCTCCTGTCGATGGCAATGACCTGATTCTAGAAACGCTGATGTTGCGCCTACGCTTGGCGGAGGGTATTCCCCTTGCGGAACTTCAGGCCAACCTTGCCCCCGAAGCTCGACAAGACCTCCAGAGGGCGATCGCCCCCTACATCAAGCGAGGCTGGGTAGACTGGGGCGAGGATGCTGTTAGATTAACAGACCCCGAAGGGTTCCTATTCTCCAACAGCATTCTCTCTAGCCTCTTCAACGCCCTAGAGCCATGAGCGACTCATCAATGAGTCAGCCCACCCTCGTTAAACGTCCTCAGCAAAAATAAAGCGGCGCAGTTCACTGGGGTCAGGTTCCGGACTCGATTCGGCAAATTCAACGGACTCATCAATGGTCTGTTGAATCTGGGATTGAATCTCCTGGAGTTCCTCAGACTTGGCCAGATTATGACTGGTCAAGAAGGTTTCAAAGCGGTTAATCGGGTCACGGGCAAACCAAACCTCTTTTTCTTCCTTCGAGCGTAACTCATCCGGGTCAGCCAGAGAATGGCCTCGGAAGCGATAGGTGAGAGCCTCAATCAGAGTTGGACCTTCCCCGGCGCGGGCCCGTTTGACGGCTTCTTGAGCCACCGCACGCACGGCCACGACATCCATCCCATCAACCTCAACCCCAGCCATATTAAAGACACTGGCTTTTTTGTAGATTTCTGGTTGTGAGGTAGCCCGTTCGTGAGCCATACCAATGGCCCACTTATTGTTTTCCACCACAAAAATAATCGGCAACTTCCAGAGAGACGCCATATTCAGGGTTTCAAAAAACTGGCCATTATTACTGGCGCCATCCCCAAAGAAACAGGCCACCACCTGATTGGCGTTGGGGTCTTTCATGACTTCCTTACGGTAGCGAACCTGGAAAGCGGCGCCCATGGCCACGGGAATCCCCTCGGCAACGAAGGCGTATCCCCCGAGCAGCTTATGCTCCTTAGAGAACATGTGCATCGACCCACCACGGCCCTTACTGCATCCGGTGGCTTTGCCGAACAGTTCCGCCATGACTTCCCGGGCCGGAACCCCAGCACTCAGGGCATGAACGTGATCGCGGTAGGTGCTGCACACATAATCATCACCGGGATTCATGGCCTGAATCACCCCTGAGGAGACGGCTTCTTGTCCGTTATAGAGGTGAACGAAGCCGAACATTTTGCCTCGATAGTACATTTCGGCGCATTTATCCTCGAACAAGCGCCCGAGAACCATGTCTTTGTAGATTCGGAGTCCATCTTCACGGCTAATTGCTGCCGAGTCAGGATTGGATGTGGGGAGGGTGCGTTCTGTAACCATTGAGATTTCGACTGTCCCAAACAATAACCTAATTGATCCAGGATACACGGGTGGGGGGAACGGGGTAGGATGAGAGGAGTTTTTTCCCAGGATGATTGAGATAGAGGGGCCTGTCATGGCGATCGCACTCACCAACGACGATGGAATTGATGCACCGGGACTGATGACCTTACAGGAGGCGGTGGCCCAAGTCACCGATGAGCCGGTTTGGGTGATTGCTCCCGACTCTCATCTGTCCGGTTGCGGCCATCAGGTGACGACTCACCAGCCGTTAACGATTGAGGAGAGGTCAGAGCGTGAGATTGCCGTCAGTGGCACTCCCGCCGATTGTAGCCGCTTAGCCTTAACGCATCTATGTCCTGAGGCGAGCTGGCTCTTGTCAGGCATTAACTTTGGGGGCAATTTGGGAGTAGATGAGTATATTTCGGGAACCGTGGCGGCGGTGCGAGAAGCGGCGATTTTGGGGGTGCGGGCGATCGCCTTCTCCCAATATCGCGATCGCCGTCTTTCGCCCCCAGATTGGCGGGTGAGCCGTCGCTATGCGGTGGCGGTGTTACAGGAGTTGATGGCTCATCCCCTAGAGGCGGGTTGCTTCTGGAATGTCAATTTTCCCCATCTTCCCTTGCCGGGGGCCGGTCCCGAGTCCCCGGTCCCGGAGATGGTCTTTTGTCGGGCCGGCCGTCAACCCCTACCGACTCAGTTAAAGCGCCAGGGAAACCAATTTATCTATGTTGGGGACTATTCTGGACGGAAACGGGACCCAGGAGATGATGTGGATATCTGCTTCTCCGGTCGCATCGCCATCACTCAACGTCAGGTTTAACCCCCTCCGGGGGAAAACCCGGATTCGCTAGCACCACCTGATTCCGACCCCTTGTCTTAGCCCGGTATAACGCCCTGTCTGCCGCTTGAAACAGGGTTAAATGAGAGTCACCCGCCTCAGGGAAGTTGGCCAGGCCAAATGAGGCACTCACCGGCCCGAGAAGTTGATTCTCGTAGTAGAGACTGAGTTGGACGATCTCCTGTCGCAAGCGTTCAGCAATGGCCCGGGCCGTTTCTAAGTCGTAGCCCGGTAAAATCACGGCTAACTCTTCACCCCCATAGCGACAGACGATATCACAGACACGCAGATGATTCTTGAGACATTGGCTAATGGATTGCAAAACATGGTCTCCTGCATCATGACCATAGGTGTCGTTGAAATTCTTAAAGTGATCCACATCTAGCATCACCAGGCTCAGGGCCGTCTGATTAGACTTGGCTCGTTCAATTTCTTGATCCAAGATATCTTCAAAATAACGCCGGTTATACAGTCCGGTGAGAGCATCACGGATACTTTGTTGCCGTAGGGTCTGGCGTAGGTTTAAGTTGGCGATCGCCAGTCCTAACTGCTCAGCCACAGTTTGCGCTAACTGACGTTTACTACCACTCAATTCCAAGTTGGGCGGAACCAGCAGATAAAATAAACCCAAGGTTTCCCCTTGAGCCACCATCGGAAGGCAGTAGGTGGTCGCCCCCTCGGGAATAGAGCTTAAATGATTACAGCGTAACTCTCCATGCTGTTCAGCCATCCGATGCAGTCGTCCCCGTCGCAGTCCCCAGCAGTCTTGATGAGAAAACTCTAGTTGGGAATAGAGATCCTCTCCCCATTGAGCCACGTTTTCCAAGCTATAACGGCTCTCCTTCAGTTGAAAGATCCCTCCAGAACAATCGGGAAATAAGGATGTCATAAAAGTGGCGACCACTTGACAGGCTTCCTTCACGGTCAGACAAGCTTGTAAAAAATCGCTGATTTTGCTAAGGGTTTGCATTTCCGAGTGACGCTCCCGCAAATCCTGGAGTCGTTTCTGGAGTTCTTGATTCGTCGTTTCTAGGGTCGCCTGATAGGTTTTAATTTGAGTGATATCTCGAAAGGTAACGGCAAAGCCATCCCCAAGTTTAACCGCGATGTTTTCAAACCAACTATCAAGTCCCTCGTGATTATAATAAAACTCACGAGTTGCCGGTTCCCCAGATTCGACCACCTGAACATAGTAATCAAATAGTCCATCTTCCTGATGACCGGGCATGACTGAGAGTAACCGATTTCCGATCAACTCTTCAACAGTTTTTCCGGTCATCTCACAGCTTGCTGGATTGGCAATGAGATATTCAAAGTCAATAATGGTTCCCTCAACATCCCGAATGGACTGGAAGGCCATAATCCCATCCAGAGAGCTATTGAGGAGGCTACTTAACTGTAGCTCAGATAGCCTCAGAGCGTCTTGAATTTGGATCATGTTCGTAATATCGGTCAGGAGGCCAATACAGCCCTGATAGTTGCCCTGGCTATCTTGTAATGGGGTCGTGGAAACCATCACCCATACATCAAAGTTATCTTTATGACAAAAACGATAAATGTTTTGTGACCCAGTCCCTTTGCGTCGATTACGAATTTGTTTACGGATACTTTCTTTTTCATCTGGGGGGACAAAAGCTGTTAGGGGTTTACCAATCATCTCTGATGAGGTATAACCTAGCATTTTGGCCATCCGGTCATTGACAAATTCGGTTATTTCTTCAGTATCAAGTAGCCAAACCCCCTCTAGAGTTGTTTCAATAATAGTTCGGTAGCGTTGCTCACTGTCTTGTAAGGCAAGTGCTTTTTGTTTTTGCTCGGTGATATCTTCTGAAATTGCCCAAAAGCCTGCAACCGCCTGATCCGCAAGAATAGGAAATAAAATAGTCTGAAAATTTTTAGTCCGGCCATTAATACAAATTTCATCCTCAACCTGTAGCGATTCTAGGGTATCTGTGACTTTCTGCAAGCGTTGTTTGAAGAGATGAATGACTGACTCGGGGAAAATATCGAAAAAAGATTGACCTAGAAGTTCCGACGGATTTTGATTAAGGATTTTTGCAAAAGCAGGATTAACTCTCAAATATCGACCTTCGGTATCAAAGCGACTAATCAAAACTGGAGCATTCTCTAAAAAGGTTTCTAACTCTTGATTAACTTGACGCAAGCGTAGCTCTGCTTCTTTCTGATTAGTTATATCAATGTGACAGCCGATGATACGTGAGGGCTTCCCCTGTTCATCCCATTCAATAACTTGTCCTGAGCAAAGAATCCAGACCGTAGACCCAGTTTTATGGCGATAGCGAACTTCGCGATAAAACGGAACTGTCGCCGGACTATTGAGATGATTTTGTATCGCCTCTAAAGTGCCGGGTAAATCTTCTGGAAAAACCAAGTTTTTCCAGGTATCTGGATGATTTTCGAGTTCATCATCTTGATAGCCAAACATTTTTTTGAAACTAGGACTCAGATACTCAGTGTTATCTCGGAGGTTCCAGTCCCAATACCCCGCCAGAATCACCTCAAAAATAGGTTCAATGAGTTGTAATTCTCGATTACGTTGCTCAGCTTCAAGGCGCTTAATTTCTGCCTGCCTGCGTCCTGTAATATCTCGAATTAAATAGGAAAATTCAGGGTTGCCTTGGTTTCCCACGCATAAATAATTAAGGGTAACCAAGAGCCATTTACAGCCGAACTCCGTGGGTTGCTCGTATTCAAACGAGATACAGTCTTGACTTTCTTGACATTGCTGATAATAGCCAACAATATCTTGAATGATACCAGAGTCTAAACGTAGCTCAGATAGTGTTTTACCTTCGAGAGATTGTCCAGGTAGATTAAAAAATATTGCAGTGGCTGAGTTATGACTCAGGAAGCGAAGATCCGCATAATTATCGTCCTGAATCAGCTCGACAATCCCCATTATCATGGGGGAATTGCTATAAAAAATGTCTAATAGTTTTGATTCTGGATATGAACAGCCATAAGATAGAGAACTCGAAACCATTGCGAGCACAAGACCCTGAAGGTCAAGTCGGGGGATGGACTTAGATATATCCAATTTAACTCATGGATTCGGTCTCTGTCGAAATCGTCCTGTTGAGCCTCAAGAAGAAAAGCCTTTTGTCCAATGGGATTCAGCTAAGTTTGGGGAGATTCCGGTTGGGCCGGACTAGAGAGATCTTCAGACCAATGGAGATGCCAAATCCCGATTCCGCCATAGATATCTCCACCAATCAGGGTTTTGCCATTGATGCCAAAGGCTAGGGTGCTAATATGACTCGCTGTTTCGGAATGTAATAAGGCCCCAGTGGTGGTGTCCCAAATCTGAATCACACCGTTATCAGCGGGAACGGTCATGGCCAACAGGCGACTTTGGGGACTTAGGGCCACCACTAGGTTATCGGGGGGATCTTGGGAGAGGGTGGCTTGACGTTGGCCGGTTTCGACATTCCAGAGGCTAATGTCTCTAGCCCCGGCGGTGACAAGGGTTTGACCATCGGGACTGAGGGCGAGAACCTCTTGGGCATTTCCGGGCCAGCGGCGACGTTCTCGCAAGCCGTCGATGTCCCAAATGGCAATGTCCCCCCCCGTGGTTCCTCCCATTTGCAGATGGTCTTGGTTGGCTAGAGAGAGGGCGTTGGGGGTGACTGGAAGGGGTAGGGCATTGATGAGGTCAAAGGTGGCCGGATTCCAGGTTTGTAGCCCCCCGGAGGTGGCCCCGACGAGGCGATCGCCGTTGGCCCCGACGGCCAGGACTTGCACTTGGTCTTCGGGGAGGCCCAACACGGAGGAGAGGCGGCGCGATTGCAGTAAGACGCGATCGGGAAAGGACCAAATTTTCAGGGTTCCATCCTGGCTACTACTGGCGAACCAGTCCCCGGTGGGACTGACGGCGATGGAGGTGACGCGATCGCGGTGATCGTAACGGCGATCGCTTAACGTCAGGCTGAAGTCCGTCTCCGCGATCTCTGCGTCGCTGGGGGCGGCATCCTCGGTTAGGGTTAGGGGGGTTGCCCCGTTGTCGGGGGAGTCGAGGCGGGTTTCTGTGGTTGAGGCTTGGCGGGTGGGATTGGACGAAGAGGCGCGATCGCCGGGCCAGTCGGACAGGTAGAGGCCCGCAGACAGGGCCAGGGCAATCACCAGACTCCCGCCGAGAAAGTCATAACGATATTCCCAAAAGTATTGACTGATATCGGCTTTGAGTTGGCTTAAGCCATTCCCCGAAGGACGAACTTTGCCAAGGCTATGGGGTGAGGCGAAGGAGATGGTATAGCCAACGGCTTGGGGAACGGGGGAGGGGAGGGGACGTTTTTTGACCTTAGGTTTGCGGGGTTGCTGACGTTGCAAGCGGCCGACTTCTTGGGAACTGCGGGGAAAGGGGTCCCGGCCGCCCAGTTTACGAGCGCGATCGCACCAGGGACAATGGCTTAAATGACTACCATGGCGATGTTGGGGGTTGGCCGAACAGGTAATGAGTTGGGCTTCAGCCTCTTCGAGGGCTTTAACCCAGGTTTGGGCATCGGGACGCTGCTGGGGTTGACGATGGCCCACTTCAAAACATTGGCTAAACAGGCGTTGCAGTTCTGGAGGGAGGAGATTGGCGGGTGGGGCGATGGGGGTGGGGCGATAGGGAACCCCTCGGCTACTATAGGCGAAATGGCCGGCGGCGATGCGTGTTTCTATGGGGGGCGGATCGCCGGAACCGAGATAAACCCCGGCGAAGGGGTGGGTTCCTTCCATCAGCAGTTGGAAGATGAGAACCGCTAGGCCAAAACAGTCTTGTTCGGGGCGACGGCGAACATGGCGGAGGGTTTTGCCTTGGAGTTCGGGGGGGGTAAATTCCGGTTTACCGACGGGACAGGGATAGAGGGCATTGCCGTCGCTGACTTGGAAGGAGTCGGTGTCTACGAGGGTAATGAGGGCGGTGCGACTAACGAGGATGTTGGATTCGTTAACATCGCCGATGACGTAGCCCCGAGAATGGATGCGGCTGACAGCGGCGGCGAGGTTGCGGGCAGTGCGATAGAGGTATTGGTAGTTGAAGAAGGGACAGCGATCGCGTCGGGATTTGGGGGTGTAGAAGTCGTGGAGGGGGAAGCCTTCTCCGACGCGGGGCATGAGAAAGCCGACGATTCGCCCTCGCTGCCAGAGGGGATCGAGAACCCAGGCGATGGAAACATGGCCCGCAGCGGCGGTGGGATCGTCGGGGGGATTGGCGGCCATGACGGCCAGTTTGCGCCCCAACTCCGGGGTAGGTTGGTGGTAGAGTTTGGCCACCCAACCGGGATGTTGGTGGACGCTGTAGATTTTGCCTTCGCCACCGCCGGCGATGGCCACACCCAGACGGAGGAGGGAACCGTTAGACTGCCGTTGAACTTGCACAGGTTTGTGGGGTTAGGGGTCTGAGGGAGATGGAGCGATCGCCCCCGCTAATACTAAGGTTAGATCGTCATCGGTCCGTTGGCTGACGCGGGGGGAGGTGAGGAAGCCCTGAAGTTGCTCGTTGGCCCCGGCTTCGTCGCTGTCTTGTTGAATAAATTGGAATAAGGGGCTGAAAAACCGCTCGTGGGGTGTGCCTTGGGGCATTTCCAAAGCTAAACGCTGCAAGCCGTCGGAAAAGAGGGCGATTCCTTGGGGGGCAATGGGATAAATGAAAATTTCCGCTTGGGCGATCGCCCCCTCGGAGGTGAGGAAGGTGGTTTGATTGGCGTATTCTCCCTGTTGGGGTTGGCTGAGGGCGGTTAGGGTTCCGGTCTCATCTATCATAACTGCTGCCCCATCGCCAATCTGAGCCACTGCCACCCCGTCATGGCTGGCCACGAGCAAAATCAGGGTGCTAGCACATTCTCGCGGCGGCAATCCTGCGGCTTCGGCCTGTTCAATGACGCAGGTTCTGGCGGCTTCTAGGGCTTGCTGCAAGAGCTGGGTGAGGTCTGGCTCGTCTGACCCGTCCTCCTGTTCTGGGTCTTCCATATCACAATTATTGGATTTTGTCAAGGGTGGAAGGGTGATATTTGCCAGATAGGCGATCGCCGCTTGCACGGCCCACTCGGCCCCATCCTGCGATCGCGTCGCAGAACCTGCCCCATCAGCCACCGCCGCCAGCAGCAGGCCATCGTCACGAATCCGAGTGGCCCAAGCATCTTGACAGGGCTGCGATCGCTTCTGATGACTGGTTCCACATACAGAAGCCCCCAAAACACGCCAGTTCATAAGAAATAATTGAATAGGTAAAGGCAAAAGG
This sequence comes from Phormidium sp. PBR-2020, assembly GCA_020386575.1. Classification (GTDB taxonomy): domain Bacteria; phylum Cyanobacteriota; class Cyanobacteriia; order Cyanobacteriales; family Geitlerinemataceae; genus Sodalinema. Next base: position 1,656,681 of record CP075902.1, read on the forward strand.
CAAGAGGCAAAAGGCAAGAGGCAAGAGGCAAGGGGCAAGAGGCAAGGGAGGCAAGGGAGGCAAGGGAGGAACCACGTAGGGGCACGCCCTTGTGGCTGCCCGAGGACACAGAGGAAGAGGAGGAGGAGGGTTCCCTGTTCCCTGTTCCCTGTTCCCTATTCCCTTCTTCCCCCCTTTTGCCTTTTGCCTCTTGCCTCTTGCCCCCCCTACACCTCACCCCATCCCGGTGGGGGGAGAGGAACTTGATCATCGGGTTGGGAGTTGGAGACGCGCTGCATACTGGCCGATAGCCAGACAAATAACTCGCGGAAGTCTAACCCTTTGAGTTTGAGGGGGGTGCGGGGGAAGATTTCCCCGAGACGTTCCATGTTGGCATTTTCGACGCCGACAGCGAAACAGGCGACGCGTTTGTTGGCTTCGTCATCCCGTAGACGGGCGATCGCCTCTTCGATGGCCCGTTTGGGTTCCCCTTGGGGTTCGCCGTCGGTGATGGTGAAAATCCAGGGGCGATAGTAGGTGATGCCATTATCTCGATATTGGCGTTTGCGCTCGTCGAGGAGTTCTAGGGCTTTTTGTAATCCGGTTCCCATGCTGGTTAGGCCTTGGGCGGTTAAGACAGGGGCCTCGAAGCGATCGGCGGTGACGAAGTCTAACACCACTTTTACCTTGGAGTCAAAGGATACCACGGCCACCTCAACCCGTTTACGGGCTAAATCATCCTGGTTGAGTTCGTCTCGGAAGGTTTCTAGGCCTTCGTTGAGGGCCTCAATGGGTAGTCCTGACATTGAGCCTGAGGTATCGAGTAGCAAAATACAGGGACAACGGGGTTCTGGGTTTTCGGCAAACTCAACGGCATCTTCGAGACGAATGGCATCGGACATAACTTCGGAGAATCCAAGAACGGTTAACAGGATAGCAAAGTTGTTGGGCGATCGCCCTGATGGGAGCATCCCCAATCATCGCCACAGGATGGCCCAACGACGGCTAGCGGCCGAGTTTGTTGGGAATCCCCTCACAGCCGCCGGGAATCGTCTGACGGGCGTTTTCCCCACACCAGGCACAGCAATAATAGCGTTGTCCCTCGGATAATCGCTGCACATTGCTGAAATTGGCATCTTCGACGACGGTGCCGGTATATTCGCCGGTTTCATAGTTGGGGACATCATGGCGGGTGCGGGGGGTGGCGGTTTCGGCTTTCCCGTAGAAAAAGCGAGTTCCTTTGAGATCGGCACCGGTGAGATTGGCTTCATAGAGAATGGCACGACTCATATTGGCCATGACTAAGTCACAGTCGCTGAGATTGGTGCGGACTAAGTTGGCATCACTGAGATCCGTCCAGCGTAAATCGGTTTTGGATAAATCGGTGGCGGCTAACATGACGCCGAGATCAATGACGCGGGTTCCGTAGCGACGATCTTCGGAGTAGCCGCCGGCCCCGTCAAGCATGGGCCGGCCCAGACGGCGATCGCGCTGTAGGGGGGTGAGTAACCGTGATTGAGATAAAAAGCGCAGGATTTTGGCTTTCCCCGCTGCATCGACACTGCTGAGAATAGCAGCGGTTCGTCCGTCGGCGATCGCCCGTTCCTGGGGCCAATCTTCTAGTAAACCTTCATCGTTGACGGTGAGGTCAGAAATGCCCTGAAAATAGGCGTCAATGGTTTGTTGTTGGGTAATGCGGTTCTGTTGAATGGTTAAATCTCGGGAAATGACATATTGTTGCCAAGCCACATAAACCGCCAAAATGGCAATGGCAATTTGTCCCAACGCCCCGACAATCTCCCCCAACGCTCCCACGGCATCCCAGTTAATGCGAATGGCCCGGGTTCCTTGCTGGTTGGAGGTACTCAGCACCAATAAGCCGGTGGCGGAGGCCAACAGGCCCAGGGTGGCGATGACTAACTTACGCCAGGGATCAGGAATAACCTGTTGCCAGACGTTCGACCAACTCGGCAGAATCAGAATCAGGGACACCACCAGGGTGACTAATAACCCCGTCAAGGCTAACCAAACACTATCAACGGCCAAACCCACAATGGTGAGGAGAATGGCGGAGATGATAATGAAACTGGGATAGCGTTTTAGGTAGTTGAGGGTGGCCGAACGAGTCTCGGGGACAACCTCTGGGGCGGATGTGGAGGCGTTGAGGCGGGCCGGGGCTGGGGGCACGGGTTGGGACTCCCCCCCTTTTCCGTTTAAGTCTGATGTGGGAACTTGAGATTGGGAGTTTTGACTCATTGAGTTGGCCGATCGCGGTGAATGGTTTGGGCTGGGGTTAATGGGGACGTGAGGGAACTTGGAGCCTCCGCTACAATGATTTTAGCCCTGCTGTATGTCCCCTTGCTGCCAAAAAAAATGCCGTGACCCAAAATTTGGATCGGTACTATCACATCCTCGGCCTTGAACCGGGTGCGTCGATGGAAGAGGTGAATCAAGCCTATAAAGACTTGGTGTTTATCTGGCATCCCGATCGCATTCCCGGTGATAATCGCCGTCTACAAGAGAAGGCCGAGCAAAAGCTCAAATCGATCAATGAGGCTCGTGATTCTCTGCGGGCCGCCCATCGAGAACCTCGGAAACCGCCCGCATCGCCGCCGCGACACCCTCAGGGGCGATCGCCCTCTCCGCCCCCTCCCCATCGTGATCCCAGAGCGCCCTATTCCCAGAATCGCCCACCCCGTCGCCCCTCCCGGGATATGAGTCATGCGGATTTGCGGGGGGTGAATTTTCGCGAAAAAGACTTGTCTGGCCGCAATCTGGAAGGGGCGATTTTGGTGGATGCTAATCTCAGTGATACCTTCATGCACCGGGTGAATCTGACGGGGGCGGATTTGTCGGGGGCGAATTTGTTTCGGGCCAATCTGTTGGAAGCGGATCTCAGTTATGCGATTTTACGTAATGCCAACTTGATTGGAGCGGATTTGAGCGGGGCGGATTTGAGTCACGCGGATTTACGGGGGGCCAAGGTGGGGACGAGTAATCGCTTGTTGGTGAAACTCACGGGGACTAAACTAACGGATGCCATTCTTCCCGATGGCTCGATATATCAATAATTGGATATGGCAACGCTGAATCGACAACTAGCTCAACTTCTCTCTCGGGAGTTCTCGTTGACTCCCCATCATGTCTCGAATGCCCTCGAACTCTGGCTTGATGGGGCAACGATTCCCTTTATCGCCCGCTACCGCAAGGAACGCACTGGGGAAATGACGGAGGTGGTGTTACGGGAGTTATTTGAGCGGTATGGCTATTTGAGTGAGTTGGAGGAGCGCAAAACTGCGATTTTAGAGGCGATTTCGGCTCAGGGGAAACTGACGGAGGCCCTAGAGAGGAAGATTTTGGCCTGTCAGCAAAAAACCGATTTGGAGGATCTCTATCTTCCCTATCGCCCCAAACGCCGCACTCGGGCTACCATCGCCCGAGAACGAGGGTTAGAACCGTTGGCAGAGGCGATCGCCGCTCATAATCGTCCCCAAGCTCCCCGCTTTGATTTGGAGGGGGAAGCGGCGAAGTTTGTCAACCCAGAGGGAGAGGTGGAGACGACTGAGGTAGCCCTTCAGGGAGCGGCGGATATTTTGGCCGAGACGATCGCTGAAGATGCGGAGATTCGCGCTGGGTTACGTCAGACGCTCTTGGAACAGGGGAGTTTTGAGTCGCGGATTAAGAAAGACTACCCGGAAGGAAGCACGAAGTACGAAACCTATCGCAATTATCAGATTTCGAGTCGTAAGATTGCCCCTCATAATCTCTTGGCTCTGTTGCGTGGGGAACGGGAGGGGATTTTGGATCTCAAGCTGACTCATGATGATGAGCGGTTTTTGCAGCAGTTGTCGAACCGCCTCATTCGCACGGGCGATCGCCGTTTACGTCAGTTCTATCAGGATTTGATTCAAGATGCCTATAAACGTCTGTTGCAGCCCTCCATTACCAATCGGGTAATTGGGGAAAAACGAGATTGGGCCGATGAGGCCTCGATTGAGACGTTTGAGGCCAATTTACGGGCCTTGCTGTTGGCGGCTCCGGCGGGCCGCAAGGCAACTCTGGGCATTGATCCAGGATTCCGCACGGGCTGCAAGGTGGCGGTTATTAGCGAGTTGGGTAAGTTTTTGACTTATGAAACCATTTTCCCCCATCAGTCGGGTAAACGCCGCCAGGAGGCAGCGCAAACGCTACGAAAATTGGTGAATACCTATGGTATTGAGTTGATTGCCATAGGCAATGGAACCGCCAGTCGGGAGACGGAACGGTTTGTTAAGGAGGGGTTGCAGGGGGTGGAGAATCCGCCGATCGCCCTGTTGGTGAATGAAGCGGGTGCGTCGGTGTATTCGGCCAGTGAGGTGGCGATCGCCGAGTTCCCGGAACTGGATGTGACGATTCGTGGGGCCATTAGTATTGCGCGGCGGTTACAGGACCCTCTGGCGGAGTTGGTGAAAATTGACCCTAAATCCATTGGGGTGGGGCAATATCAGCATGATGTGAATCAGACGTTACTGAAGCGGAAACTGGCGGAGACGGTGGAGAGTTGCGTCAACTATGTGGGAGTGGATCTCAATACGGCGTCGGCGGCGTTGTTAACGTCGGTGTCGGGGTTGTCGAAGACGGTAGCCAACAATATCGTGGCCTATCGCGATGAACAGGGGGCGTTCCGCAATCGTCGCCAGTTGTTGAAGGTTCCCAAGTTGGGGCCGAAGGCCTTTGAGTTGTCGGCGGGGTTTTTGCGGGTGCGCGATGGGGAGAATCCCTTGGATAATACGGCGGTTCACCCGGAACGCTATGGAGTTGTTGGGGCGATCGCCAAAGATTTAGGGCTATCGTTGGCGCAACCTGAAGGCATCGCTCAGGGGATGCGATCGCGAGATTTACGCAGTTATGTGACGGAGGAGGTGGGGGAACCGACGTTACGAGACATTTTGGAGGAGTTGGAGAAACCGGGACGAGATCCTCGGGATGAGTTTACCTATGCCAGTTTCAAGGAGGGGGTTGAAACTTTGGCGGACTTAGAGGAAGGGATGCTGTTAGAGGGAGTTGTCACGAATGTGGCTAATTTTGGCGCGTTTGTGGATGTGGGGGTACATCAGGATGGTTTGGTCCATATTTCTCAGTTGGCGAATCGCTTTGTTCGCGATCCTAATGAGATTGTCAAGGTGGGGGATGTGGTGAAGGTGAAGGTGTTATCGGTGGATGAACGGTTGAAGCGGATTGGTTTGTCGATGAAGGAGGTTTAGAGAGGGGAACCACGGAGTCACAGAGGACACAGAGGGGGAGAGGGGGGAGAGAGAGGGGTTAGGGGAGCCAGTCGGGGTTGAGAAGGGTCTCTAGGTCGGTGATAGGTTCGTCGGGAAAGGTGTTTAGAGGCAGTTGGGATAGGTCGGCGGCGTTGTTTCGTCCGTCGCTGTGGCATTGGTGATAAATGTCTTGGGCATAGCCTTTTAGGCTGGGACTTTCGTTGAGTAATCCACGAATTTGGCGACGAAATTCTCGAATTTCTCGCCGCCAGTGTCCCTGGTTTCTCTCTCGTTCTGCCTCCCAATATTTTAGTTTTAGGAGATGCTCGATTAAAACAATAAGCAGACTTTTGAGTTTTCGTTTGTCCCGACGAGCCAAGTCTGTGATTTCCTCAATGAGATTCTCTAAGTCTAAGGCGTTAAAGTCTTGGGTTTCCAGTTTTTGCCGGGTTTCGAGGAGCCACAGGTGATAGTCGCTCTCGTAGAGATTGGGGGAGATAGGAGTGGAACGGGCCAGCATAGGAGAGGATATAAGGAGGTTTGGGGGGAACCACGGAGTCACAGAGGACACAGAGGGGGAGAGGGGGGGGAGAGGGGGGAGAGAGGCGTTAGGGGAGCCAGTCGGGGTTGAGAAGGGTCTCTAGGTTGGTGATTGGCTCTTCGGGAAAGGTGTTTAGAGGTAGTTGAGAAACGTTGGCGGCCAGTTGCCGGCCGTCACGGTAACATGGGTGGTAAATCTCCTGGAAGTAGGGTTTTAGGCTGGGACTTTCTTTGAGATAGTCTTGAATTTGTTGGCGAAAGTTAAGGATTTCTCGTTGCCAATGTCCTTGATTTCTTTCTCGTTCTGCTTTCCAATACTTGAGTTTTAGGAGATGCTCAACTAAATGTTTTAAGAGGTTTTTGATTGCGCGTTTGTCCCGACGAGCCAAGTCTGTGATTTCCTCAATGAGATTCTCTAAATCTAAGGCGTTAAAGTCTTGGGTTTCCAGTTTTTGCCGGGTTTCGAGGAGCCACAGGTGATAGTCGCTCTCGTAGAGATTGGGGGAAATGGGGGTAGAACGGGCCAGCATAGGAGAGGTTGGATAGGAGGAGGTTGAGGCTTTGGGGGGATGCCCTTCAAGCACTAGGCTAGCATTTTTGTTAGACTGCCTCCTGAGAAGGGTTTAGGGAGTTGGAGGGCGATCGCCATGAGGGTTGATGTTGCTGTTGTCGGTGCTGGATTGGCAGGCTTGACGGCCGCCTTGCCGTTACAGGCGGCGGGGTATTCGGTACTGCTGTTGGAAAAGTCTCGTGGTTTGGGGGGACGCTTGGCCTCCTATCGTCTGAATGGCTCTCGTTGCGATCGCGGGGTTCGCTATCTGACGGAGGAGGGCCGCTTGTTGTCCGGGTTGGTGCGATCGCTACGTCAGCGGGGGGTGCTTGAACCCTGGATTGAGCAGAGTCATGTCTACAGGGCTGAGGGATTGGTTCCCGACTCGCCTCGTACTCACTATGTTGCCCCTCAGGGGATGAGTCAGATTGCTAAGGAGTTGGGCCAGGGGTTAACGGTTTGGTACAGTCGCCGGGTTCAAGAGATTATCCCCCAAGCTGACGGCTGGCGTTTGGGGTTAGAAGCCGTTGTGGAGGGGTCTGAGGACCCTCTGGAGGTCATGGCTGAGGCAGTAATTCTGGCAATTCCTGCTCCCCAGGCCCTTCCCCTGGTGCAAACTCTGCCCGGAATGACACCAGAGAGGCTCACCCCCTTAGCAGCTGTGACTTATGATCCCTGTTTAACCCTACTGGCTCAATATCCTCAGAATGGGGTTCCGGCAGAGATTCCCTGGTGTTCTCTGGAGTTTCCCGACGATCCTGACTTATCTTGGCTGGGATTCGATAGTAGTAAAGGGACCCCGTCAGAACCGAGGGGCGATCGCCCGTTACTGGTCATTAATAGTAGCCCCGAGTTCGCGCGATCGCATCTGGAGGACAGAGAATTTACCCCAGTCATCGAGCAGTTACTGAACCAAGCGGCCACCCGCGTCGGCGATTGGTTAAAAACCCCTGAAACCACCCATCTCCACCGTTGGCGTTATGCCATTCCCCGCCAGGTTTGGTCGCAAGATAGTTTAGTTCTCCAGACCCCGTTTCCCCTAGTCTGTTGTGGAGACTGGTGCGGTTCTCGTCAAGTCGAAACCGCTCTACGCTCAGGCCTAGCCGCCGCCAGTACCATCAATGCCCAACACCAACAACGCCCCCTCCCCCCCATCAGCCAACTCTGGAATAACCCCTCCTAAGGACTCCACGGCATTTCCCCTCCTCTCCCTCCTCTCCCTCCTCTCCCTCCTCTCCCTCCTCTCCTTCCTCTCCCTCCTCTCCCTCCTCTCCCTCCGTGTCCTCTGTGACTCTGTGGTTCCCTACTGCCTGCTGCCTACTGCCTGCTGCCTTTCTTCTCTTCCCCCAAACTACAGTGGAGAACCGGAGTATAATAGACCTGTTTGAGGAACTCCATCCCTCAACACGCTGTTCTCGAGGTTGAACGCTTCCACTGTGGAACTTTCTTGCAAAAGCGAATACGCCCTACTGGCCTTACTTGAACTGGCCGTTCATCATAGTAAAGGGGAACCCCTGCAAATTCGGCAAATTGCTGCCCAGCAGGGGATTCCCGATCGCTATCTCGAACAACTCCTGGCAACCCTACGGCGAGGGGGGCTAGTGCGATCGCTGCGAGGGGCGAAAGGGGGCTATCACCTGGCTCGGGAGCCTTGGAACATCACCTTGCTCGAAGCTCTCGAATGTATCGAAGGGACAAACGAACAGAGTACCACGCCCCAAGATAGTCCCCCGACAGTTGAGAGCGGGATTATTAAAGATATTTGGAAGGAAGCCCAAGAAGCGACCCAGAGCGTGTTAAAAAAATATACGCTTCAAGACTTGCGAGAACAGCGTGATGCGCGATCGCAGCTCAATATCATGTACTACATTTAACTGTCCCCAAGCCACATCCACGTTAACTCCTAGAGGATCATTCCCCATGAAAATTGCCAACAATATCACAGAACTCGTCGGCCATACTCCCCTAGTTCAACTGAATCGTATCCCTCAGGCGGAGGGCTGTGTTGCCAAAATTGTCATGAAATTGGAGGGGATGAACCCCGCCGCCTCGGTCAAAGATCGCATTGGGGTCAATATGATTAATGCGGCGGAACGGGACGGCCAAATTAGCCCAGGCGAGACGATTCTCGTTGAACCCACCTCCGGAAACACGGGGATTGCTTTGGCGATGGTGGCAGCGGCCCGAGGCTATAAGCTCATTCTGACGATGCCCGATACCATGAGTTTGGAACGGCGGGCGATGTTACGGGCCTTTGGGGCCCAGTTAGAACTGACTCCGGGGGCAGAAGGAATGCGCGGAGCAATTTCGCGGGCTTCGGAAATCGTCGAGACCACGGATAATGCCTATATGTTGCAGCAGTTCCAAAATCCGGCCAACCCGGACATTCACCGCAAAACCACGGCGGAAGAAATTTGGCAAGATACCGATGGCCATGTGGATATCTTGATTTCTGGCGTAGGAACCGGCGGAACCATTACCGGCATCGCCCAAAACTTGAAACATCGTAAACCTCAGTTCCAGGCCATCGCCGTTGAACCCTGCAATAGCCCCATCCTCTCCGGGGGAAATCCTGGCCCTCACAAGATTCAGGGCATTGGGGCCGGGTTTGTGCCGGAGGTTCTTGATACCTCGTTGATTGATGAGGTGGTGACGGTAACCGATGATGAGGCGATCGCCTATGGCCGCCGTCTGGCGGCGGAGGAAGGGTTACTCTCGGGGATTTCCTCGGGGGCAGCCTTGGCGGCGGCGATTCGGGTTGGGCAACGTCCGGAAAATAACGGTAAACTCATCGTGGTCATTCAACCGAGTTTTGGGGAACGCTATCTCAGTACCCCCCTCTTCCAAGATCCTCAGTTGACCATGGAAGCGGTGTTGACTTAACTGTTTTCTCTGAGTTCTCATGGGTGAGCCGAATTACTACCAAACTCTTCGTGTGACTTCAGCGGCGACACAGGCTGAGGTCAAACAGGCCTATCGACGGCTGGTAAAGGAGTTTCATCCCGATCGCAACCCTGATGCCCAGGCCCGGGAAGAGATGGTTCGGATTAATACCGCCTATGAAGTCCTCGGCGATCGCCAGGCCCGTCAATCCTATGACCGTCGTCAGGGACGTTATTCTCAGACTCCCTCGGCCGGCGATCGCGGCTGCCGTCAGGGTTCGGCTCGCCAACGCTCCGCTCGTCAGACGGCCGCAACCGCTGATGAGCGGATTTATCGTTGGGTGACTCAGGTCTATCATCCCCTCAACCTGGAACTTGATCGCATTATTGATGCCCTCGATGAGCAGATTGATGAGTTATCTGGAGATCCCTTTGATGATGAGTTGATGGGAAACTTTGTCGACTATATCAGTGCCTGTCGGGTTGTCCTCGAACGGGCCCAGTCCACCTTTGAGTCTCAACGGAACCCTTCAGTGTTGGCGGGAGTGGCGGCAGATCTCTATCACTGTCTCAATCAGGTGGGGGATGGCATCGAAGAGTTGGAGTACTTCAGCCTCAATTATGACGACCATCACCTCCATGTAGGACAGGAGCTATTCCGCATTGCACGGGGCTTACAGCTCGATGCCCTTGATCGCATCGGCCCCATACTCTGACAATTTTTGTAAAAAACTTGCAATTTTTCTTTACATTGCGTTACAATAGAGCCAACAGAGATTAACGCACTAGGATATTAAACTTTATGACTTCTCGCGGATATACAAACGAAGAAGGCGGCCTGATGAACAACTTTGCCGTTGAACCCAAGATCTACGTTGATGAGAAACAGCAGTTTGGCTTCAACCAATATGCTGAGAAGCTCAACGGTCGCCTGGCCATGATTGGCTTCATCAGTGCGATCGCCCTAGAAATCGCTACCGGCCATGGTGTGATTGGTTTCTTGACCAACCTATAATCGTGATGACTAAACGCTACCGCACCTTAAAAATGCGTTTGCGTTCTAATATGAATACTTAAAAAGGGACACTTTCTTAAACCTAGAGAAGTGTCCCTTTTGGCTTATAGTAGCTATGATTAAATCGTACGTATCACTCAGACATCAACGATCCATCAACTCTCCAGAAACTCGAGTCGCGACGCTCCCATCATCTATTAATGATAAGGAGTCGCTTGGAAGCCTTGGGGAAGGGTTGCCCCCTGCAAGTCAGCGTGATCGAGAATCGTTCCGGTCAAATCTGCCCCCTCCAAATTAGCATTTTGCAAAATGGCGTAACTGAGGTCAGCATAACTGAGGTCAGCGCCGCGTAAATCAGCTTCAGTTAAATCAGTGGGAACAATTCCGGGTTCAGTGGCGAGATTAGCTCGGGTGAGAATTGCCCCTTGAAAATTGGCATGATGGAGTTGAGCTTGGCTCAGTTGAGCATAGCTAAAATCCGCTTGACAGAGAATCGCTCCATCGAGGTTCGTACGCTGATCGGACGTGGAGCGTAAATCGGCAAAAATCAGATGAGCGCGCTCTAAGTTAGCACGACTTAAATTCGCCCCACAGAGCATGGCTTTGAGAAAATTGCTGTCTTTGAGGTTTGCCTGAGTCAGACGGGCCGCACTCAAATCGGCATCGCGAAAGAGGGCCCCCGATAAGTCGCTGTCCGTAAAGTCCGTTCCCCAGAGGATGGCCTCGCTCAAGTTGGCCCGGCGAAACTGACAGCGTTGGAAATAACTGCGGCCTAAACGAGCTTGGCGGAAATCTACCCCATCAAATTGAGCCTCATTGAGTTGAGCATTGAGGAGTTCACATTCTTGTAATTGGAGCTTATCGAAGCGGCGATCGCCTCGGTTGTAGCGTTGCAGTAGTTCGTCAACGTCCATTCCACACCTCGGTAATGATTGAATCCTCAGTTTAAAGGGAAGCCTGGGGCGATCGCTAGAACTCAGGGGTGAGAGTTTTGCCAAGAGAATGGCATCGATGGGGGGATCTAATGGCGATTATCTCCGTTTCTCATAATTTCTCATCGGGGTTAGATGCGATCGCGTCGGTTTTAAGGTAATGTCTTGGTGAAGTCTCCTACCTGGACGGGCAAGGAGACTCAACTGATCGGGCAGTCCCAGGATATCTCATCCCCTGGCGATGCCGAAGGAGTGAACGAGCATGTTGAATATATTGTCTGCGCTCGGACTCGCTGGGTTGTGCTTTGTCGCCTGGCTCGGGTCCGAAGACCGACGGATTGTCTCATGGAAGACTATTCTCTGGGGCATTGGTTTACAACTGGTCGTGGGTGGCATCGTCTTTGGGATCGGCAGTAATGTCGTGGTTTGGATTAACGACCTGTTGAATGTCCTTCTGGACGCATCAGAAGCTGGGGCGAGGTTTCTCTTTGGTGGGGAGATGTCCCCCTTTGTCCCCGATCCAGCACGTAGTCCAGGGCCGGGTGTCGCGGGACGCTGGTTAGTGCGGACTTTTGGAGATCCTTATGTACCGGTTCCGGGCGATCGCCTCGGTCCCGATAACCTGAATCCGGGGTTTATCCTAGCCTTTCGCTCATTACCCCAGGTCATTTTCTTCTCAGGCCTTGTCAGTTTGCTCTACCGCCTCAGAATTATCCAGCCGATTGTTAAGGTCTTCGCTAAAGTCTTCCGGCGTACCCTGAAAACCAGTGGGGCTGAATCCCTGGCCGGGGCCGCCAATATCTTTGTGGGGATTGAGTCGGCGATCGCCATTAAACCCTTTCTGCCCAACATGAGCCGCAGTGAACTCTGCGCCATTCTGGCCAGTTGTTTTGGCTCCATCGCCTCTTCTGTTTTAGCACTCTATGCGGGACTCTTGCGTCCCACCTTCCCCACCATCACGGGGCACCTGGTCTCGGCCTCGATTATGACGATTCCCGCCTGTTTCGTCCTCTCTAAACTCCTAGTTCCTGAGACCACGATTCCCGAAACCTTCGGCCAGGTTCCTGACGACCCCGAAGACCCTAAAGACCCCGATAAGCCGAAGCCTAATCCGGTCGATAGTCTAATTGGCGGGGCCTTGGATGGGGTCAGGATGGCGGTGGGGATTGCGGCTGTGATTATCGCAATTCTGGGACTCGTTGCCCTGGTCAACGAGTTTTTTGCTTTTCTAACGCAACTTCCCGGAGTCTTGGGGGAGATTTTCCAAGTGGTGACCCTGCAAAACCTATTAGGGGCACTCTTTTTACCTCTGACCTTCTTAACGGGAGTCTCTCTACCCATTCCCTTTACGGAGACCTTCGGGGAGAATTGGCAAGTACTCTGGGAATGCTCTGTGATTATTGGGAGACGGCTCTTTGAAACCAATATCCCGCCCTACATTTCCCTAGCTCAATTGGCGGGAACTGGGGTCCTGACCCCTCGGGCCCTGCTGATTGTCAGTTATGTGTTGTGCGGTTTCACTCACTTTGCTTCCTATGGCATTTTCGTGGGCGGGTTGGCCACCCTCGTTCCGGACCGGCGATCGGATATTTCGGCGTTGGGCTTTAAGGCCTTATGGGCCGCCACCCTGGCGACGTTGATGACCGGTTGTATTGCGGGACTGTTCTTTACAGGGAATGCGGATTCGATTCTCGGTTTACCGACTCCGTAATGTCGGTGTTGTTTACTCGCAAGGGTCTATGAAAGGTTATTTTGGCTTTCTGGTTTTGGGATTGTTGGTGACTCTTTCCCTTAACTTGATGGGGAACGGGTCGCTGTTGGAGAGGAGTCTTAACAGTGGAGGCTTGGCGATCGCCCAAGTCCCGGCCCAAGTCAGTGAGGTAGCTCAAGGGAACCCAGCAACGGGAAATCCCTTACCGGAACCCCCCTCTGTCCCGGACACCTCCCCCCCTCCCACACCGGTAGTGAATGATGAAGGGGTGTTATCCACAGAACCGGCTGAGTTTCAACTCGAAGAATTACCGGTTCTACCTGATGTGGATACGGCGGGGTTAACACTGAGCGAAAATGTCTATCAGCAGCCAGGACAGTTCCAGGTCGGGGTGTTGGAGGACTATCGAACATCTGAACATGCCGGTGTTGCGCTGATTGAGTCTCCCTCGGGAGAGTTGGCTTACACGGTTCAGGTGCAACAGCGAGCCAATGACCGACAACTGATTGATGATGAGTTGGTGCAACTTGCCATTGATCGGTTGCAACGGGGGCAAGGCTTTGAGTTGGGAACCGTTAGACCGCTTGATACGGGACTGCTACTGGTTAATTGGACGGCAACTTCGGGGGGAACACCCCTGTCAGGACGGATCTTTTTACGGCAAGTTGATTCTCAAGTCTTGATGTTGGTGGTTTCGGCAACGCAAGAGGAGTCTGAGCAACTCGATGCCGTCATTTCATTAGTGTCGGCGACGTTACAGCCAGATGTCTAGGGAAGCTAGGGAGAATGGAGAATATAAGAGTGGATACTGAAGTCTGGGGGTCTCAATGATAGAACAGCCGCGCGATCGCCGTCAGTTTGCGGCAGCAACGCAACGGAATCGAGAGCCGATTTTGCAGGTTCTTCAGCGGGTGTTACCGCCCGAGGGGACGGTATTGGAGTTGGCCAGCGGAACGGGGGAACATGGGGCGTTTTTTGCGCCTCGGTTGGCCCCCCGTTTCTGGTTACCTTCAGATCCTAATCCTCTGGCCCTGGAAAGTATTGAGGCCTGGCGGCAAGATACGGGATGCGATCGCCTGTTGCCTCCGTTAGAATTGGATGCCCGTGAGGCTCAATGGACGCTGGAACGGACACCACCTCCAGAGTTACAGGACCAGCCAATTCGAGCCATGGTCTGTATCAATATGATTCATATTGCCCCTTGGCAGGCCTGTTTGGGTCTGTTGGCGGGGGCGGAACGGCTTTTGCCTCCTGGGGGTGTTCTCTATCTATATGGCCCCTATAAGGAAAATGGCCAACATACCTCGCCGAGTAATCAGGGGTTTGATTTGATGCTGCGCGATCGTGATTCAAGTTGGGGGGTGCGTGACCAAGAGGCGGTCATTGCGGCGGCTAAGGACCGCGGCCTCCAGTTTCAGGAAATGGTGGAGATGCCGGCGAATAATCGCTCGTTGGTGTTTGGGAAATAGGGAAAAGAAGGCAGTAGGCAGTAGGCAGTAGGCAGTAGGGGGACGAAAACGGAGGGGCGTATTGCAACTGGTGCGCCCAGGGATGTGGAGAATTTTCTGAGACGCGATTTAGGGGTGAGTTTCAGGGTTGCTTTTGAACTCTTGGAGCCAGGTTTTATCGAGTTCGTACCATTGGGCAAACAGACCACTTTGAGTGATTTTTACACAGGTTTCACGAGAATACTTGTGTCTCCATGGTTGTGAAATATTTCCATCAAAGTGAATTGTTAAGTCATAGCTATCTGGAGATGAGATGCAATTGTATAGTTCCTCTCTCCAATTCAAGGGGTGATGAGTTCTATAAAAAAGAGAGGGATTTTGAATCCAAGTTGTCGTGCAAGAAATAATTAATATTAGAAAGCAAAGTCCTTTGAGAAAGCTAGGTTTTAGGCGAGCAATGCTTTGTGAGGGTATCCCATAAATTGCTATCAGAAAAATAGAGATAAATATATAAGGAAAAAAGAAATATCGGGGGCCAGCGAGAAATGGATGAATTTCCAAATTCGTCCTTAGCCATGAGGCTAGAATTGTACTTAAAACCGCTAAAAAAGCGATTGATGTATTAAAAAAATCCGATTTTCTCAAACGTAACGTATTATAGAGGGCAAAGCTACCAATCAATACAAACGCCAGACTCAGGATATAGGATATGAAATTGGGTCTTGAAAAAAAGCTATTGTACGTAATATAAGTTCCAATCAATTGAGGTAAAGCCATGTAAAACTTAGAACTATCAATCTTCTCACTGACCTGACTCAGGGAGAAATACATCTGAATCGCCGACAGTGCAGACCATAAACCTAAAATGACGTAGTTGAACCTAGCTCGGGTAATATAGGCTTTGATTATCATAGTGGGGATGAGAACAATCGATATTGGTGAACCGAGACAGCCTAAAGTAGTCGAGACTATAATCATGAATTTTGATGTTTTACTTTTGGCTTTTGATGACGCAAGTAACGGAACCAGAAGCAACAACGATGTCCACCAAAATATGTAGAGGGGGGTTGAAAAAACTTCAGGGTCGTAGGGTAGCAAGGCGATAATAATCGGCAAATACTCCTTCTTGGGTAATTCAATCAGACTCGACGTAAGAATGACCATGACTAAAATGGTAATGGTCATCGTTAGTAAATAGGCGATTTCAGGATAAAATAAGCCTGAGATTGATAAGCTGGAGAGGGTAATAATTTTAGACGGGATAATTAGATAGCCGTTGACGGGTATTAATAAACTTGACCAGCCATGTTCAATGGCTTGGGGGATATTAAACACTCCATCCTCATTCCAAACGGAGGGATAAAGGGCATCAGCCGGCCGTCTGAGTAGATATAAAACCGTGAAGAGTGCCAGGTTTATCAGGCGAATTTGCTGCCATCTAGCTGGTTTAGAGTTGACTGTCATCAAAATAAAATACAGAGTCAAAAATGTGATGATGCTGAACGCTCTAAATTCTGAGTGCAATGCTCCCAATCCATTAAGCAGAGTCAGTCGAATTACAGAGGAGAGGAAAACTCTCATACCGAGGCAGATTTTATCCTAAATCCCACAGTCCAACAAGTAATAACACGGAAGTATAGCCATGAAAATTTTAGCAATCGAAGATTGACTTAGGACTCTGAGTTGGGAAAGACTTCCCCACCTATTGCCTGTTGCCTTCTTTTCCCCAGTTTTTTTGTCCTATTCAGACCAATTTTTGCTATCACAGACATATTTAAGGGATCTCCGAGAAAGTATTGACTTAAAAATCAACGTTGGCGCAATAAAAAAGCCGGCGTAATGCCGACCCAGTGAAAACCAACCAAAACCAATCACGTTAGCTCTGATAACCATGAGGAAACTTCTCGGCATCCCTGGGGGAGTCGAAAGAATCTCATTAGAGCTAAGGGGATTGTAACAAAGATTACCAGCTTTTTGTCACAAAACTTCAAATTTCCCCGAATTTGTGATTGGCGACAGCGATTAGCGGACAAATTAGCGGACAAACTGTGGCATGACTTCAGCGGCAGTGAAGAGTCCGTGAAGGCCGCGACGGTGGAGGCTAATCCCCGCTTTGAGGTAGCCGAAGGCGGGACCGCAGACGTTAGCGGCCATGCTGGTGTCGTCGCCGAGGGTGAAGGTGTGGGTGGAGATTTTGCCGTCGAAGGTGCGGCCGGTGACTTGGACGTTGGTGCTGAGGGGTTTTTTGGCGTTGCGGGTATCGACGATGCCGCCGACGGTGACGCGATCGCGATCGACAATGCCGGCTAACTCTAACATGATGTCATCGGCGTGCTCCATATTCTCTAACTTGAGAATGCCGTTGGTTTTGTCTAAGAGTGCGGTCACTTCGTCATCACTCATGGCCCGGGCCGTCTCCACATCGTAGCCTGGCATATGAGCAATATCTTCGCGGATGGTGGAGCGATAGGCCTCCCAGTTGGCAATCCCCACGCCGAAGGTGATGGCCACGTGATGGATTTCGGCGTAACTTTGCGCGGCTAAAGCGGCGGCGGCGGTGAGAAGTCCTGGGGTGGCACCACAGCCGGTCATGTAGGTGATTCCGGCGGCTTGCAGCTCATCTTGTAACCCCAGCAGTTGTTCTACGGCACTGGTTCGTTTTAAGGCATCCACTAACACCCCTTTCCAGCCAGAGGCGATAAATTGACGGGCCACCGTAGCCATAAAGGTGTTGGGGAGATTGGGAAGGGCCAGGAAATAGCCATCAACTTGGGGTGCGGCGGCGATTAAGTCCTGGATACTTTGGTCACTGAGAACCCCTTGGCTGTCTAAGTATCCGACGGAACCGCGATCGCGGGTTACAGTAATGAGAGCATCGGCATCAAGTCCCTCGGGGGTGTAGGCGTAGCCTTGGCCATCAGCGACGGCACAAAAACGCATCTCCTGTTTAGGACTCAGAAGACGACAGGCCGCTTGTCCCAGGCCGCCGAAGCCTAATATGCCGACGGAGAGGGGGGAAGTTTGGTTAACAGTCATAGGACGTTCATCGTTGAAAACAGACTAATTCCCCATTATCTCCCCCTGCGGTCGGTTTCGATACCCGGTTGGGACAAGAGTAGGGGCAAAAATTTCCCCTCCTGGGAGGGGCTAGGGGTGGGTTATGCCCCTATAAGTGAGGGAATTTGTGTTACGATCCCCCCAATTTGGGGTGTTTGTCGTCCAAGTCTTGCGGTTTTAGGACAGCCCCTGGACAGTAGTGTTGTTGTGGTCTGTGTAAGAGAGTTCTTATGTCTATTGTCTTGGTGACTGGCTCGGCTGGCTTGATTGGTTCGGAGTCGGTTCGTTTTTTTTGTGAGAAAGGCTTTACCGTGGTTGGGATTGACAACAATCTACGGGAGTCGTTTTTCGGGGAGGGTGCCTCAACCCTGTGGAATCGCGATCGCCTACAACAGAAGTATGGCGACCACTATATCCATCACAACAGTGATATTCGCGATCGCTCGGCCATGGAGAGCCTGTTTAAAACCTATAATCGTGAGATTGGCCTGATTATCCATACGGCGGCCCAACCTTCCCACGATTGGGCCGCGCGAGATCCCTTTACAGATTTCACCGTTAACGCGAACGGAACCCTGAACCTCCTAGAACAGACTCGCCAACATTGTCCCGAGGCGGTCTTTATTTTTTGTTCGACTAACAAAGTCTACGGCGATAATCCCAACCGGCTGCCTCTGGTGGAACTTGAGCGCCGTTGGGAGATTGAAGAGGGTCATCCCTTCTACAATGGCATTGACGAGTCGATGAGCATTGACCATTGTAAGCATTCCCTGTTTGGGGCCTCCAAGGTGGCGGCGGATGTGTTGGTTCAGGAATATGGCCGCTACTTTGAAATGAAAACTGCCTGCTTCCGAGGGGGATGTCTCACGGGACCGAGTCATTCCGGGGCAGAGTTGCATGGCTTTCTCTCCTATTTAATGAAATGTACGGTCACCGGAACTCCCTATAAGGTCTATGGCTATAAGGGAAAACAAGTCCGGGACAACATTCACAGCTACGACTTGGTGAATGCCTTTTATCACTTCTATCAACAGCCCCGGGTGGCGGAAACCTACAATATTGGCGGCGGACGGGAAAGCAACTGCTCAATGCTAGAGGCGATCGCTCAATGTGAGGAAATCGCTGAGAAACAGCTCAACTGGGAGTATCAAGAGAGCAATCGCAGTGGCGATCATATTTGGTGGATTGGCAATTTGGGTCGCTTTAAGTCCCATTACCCGGAGTGGGAGTTGACCTACGGAGTCCCGGAAATCCTCAAAGAAATTTATAGTCAAAACCTCGATCGCTGGTAAAAGGCTGCTGGGTTAGGTTTGTTGTGACGAGATTAAGGATGATATGAAAGTTGTTCAAAGAGTCTGGCAAAAACGTGCCGTTCGCTTCCTATTTGGGGGAGGGGTAGCCGCAGCCTTCAATCTGCTGTTGATGTTTTTGTTCATTGAGGTCGCTGGCTGGGATACCACGGTACTACGTAATGCCGCCAATATCATCTCGATTGAGTTATCGCTGCTGTTTAGCTTCGTCATTTACCGGATTTGGGTCTGGCGGGGGGGGACTTGGGGATGGCGAGAGGTGCTACTGCGTCAACTTCCCCTCTATCATCTCTCCGCTGGGGCATCTGTGGTCTTGCGGGTGTTTGCCATCTTCCCCCTCCTGGATTGGTTGGGGGTGAGTTATGGGGTGAATACCCTGGTGGGGGTGTTGGTGAGTGCGGTGTTTAACTACATTGTTAGCGATCGCCTGGTGTTCCGCGATCGCCCTTCAGAAAATGCTCAACTCTACCGGCCCGAAGGCTTAGAAGCGGCCTTCCCAGATTCAAAAAAGACTCACGAGGGGACTGAGGAGGGTGTCCAGGCCCCGGTTTCCCTATTTTCCATTGTCATTCCGGCCTATAACGAAGAGGGATCAATCACAGAAACCGTCACCGCCATTACCGAACGACTAGAGCGACATCAGGTTCCCTATGAAATTGTCGTGGTCAATGATAATAGCCGCGATCGCACCGAAACCGTCTTACAACACCTCAGCCAAGAGAATCCCCGCGTTCGCTACGTCAACAACTACTACCCCAACGGCTTCGGCTTTGCTCTGCGTTGTGGCTTAGAACAGTTTAACGGCGATGCGGTGGCGATCGTCATGGCCGACGCCTCGGACTCTCCCGAGGACATCCTCACCTACTATCACCTCCTGCAAGAAGGCTACGATTGCGTCTTTGGCTCTCGTTTTGTGCGCGGAGGAGAGGTGATCGACTATCCTCGTCACAAATTAGTGGTGAACCGTCTGGCCAATCTCTTTATCCAGGTTCTCTTTGGCCTCGGCTACAACGACACCACCAACGCCTTCAAAGCCTACCGTCGCGAAGTGATTGAGGGTATCCACCCGATTCTCTCCCACCATTTCAACCTCACCGTCGAACTTCCCCTAAAATCCATTGTCCGAGGATATAGCTACGTCACCACTCCCATTCGCTGGCAAAACCGCAAAGCGGGCGTCTCCAAGCTAAAAATCAAAGAAATGGGCAGTCGTTACCTGTTTATCGTCCTCTACGTGCTTCTCGAACGTTGGCTATCACGGGGGGACTACCGCCGTCAAGCCACTGCGAGAGTCGTCACACCCACCCCAGCCGAAGCCGTTTCCTCTGGAAAACAGAATCCCTAATCCTGCATCGATTACCCAGTCCCATGACTCAGAATGTTTTAATTACCGGAGGTGCCGGATTTGTCGGCAGTTCCCTGGCCTTAGGCTTCGCACAACGCTATCCCAACTGGCAAATTACCGCCTTAGATAACCTGAAGCGGCGGGGATCAGAATTGAATCTTCCCCGTCTCAAGGCGGCGGGAATTGAGTTTGTCCATGGAGATATCCGCAACCCGGAAGACTTAGATCCCCAGCGACTGCACCCCGATTTAATTCTCGAATGTTCCGCTGAACCCTCGGTGTTGGCGGGATATGGCTCGCCGGGATATCTCTTACAAACCAATTTAGTGGGAACCGTTAACTGTTTGGAGTTGGCCCGTCAGACTCAAGCCGATTTTGTCTTTCTCTCCACCAGTCGGGTTTATCCCATTTCCTATCTCAGCCAACTGAACTACGACGAAACCGAGACCGGCTTTGCGCTACAGGAGGAACAGCCGTTTGCGGGAGTTTCCCCCTATGGGATTGCCGAAGATTTCCCCCTCGATCGCGCGCGATCGCTCTATGGAACCACGAAACTAGCCTCGGAACTGCTGATTGCTGAATATGCGGATGCCTATAATCTGCGAACCCTCGTCAATCGCTGTGGAGTCTTGACGGGGCCCTGGCAAATGGGAAAAGTCGATCAGGGGGTGTTCGCCTTATGGGTGGCCCGCCATTATTTCCAGAAACCCCTGAAATATATCGGCTATGGGGGGACGGGTAAACAGGTTCGGGATTTCCTCCATGTGGAGGATTTGCTGGATTTGCTGGATTTACAGCTTCAGAACTTCGATCGCCTTCAGGGAGAAACCTTTAATGTTGGGGGAGGCTTTGAGAATCAGGTGTCTCTCTTAGAAACTACCCAGATTTGTCAGGAGATCACCGGGAGGGCGATCGAAATTACCCCAGTTCCCGAAACACGTCCCGGTGATATTCCCATTTTTATCACAGACTCCCGTAAAGTGATGTCTCAGGTCGACTGGACCCCTAAACGGGGGATTCAGCGTACCCTTCAGGATATTTATGATTGGATTGTTCGTGAGGAAACCCAAGTTAAGGGCATTTTTCTCTAAGGTTCTCGGAGTGAATGGAGCTATACTCAGGACGAACCTCCAGAACCCTTAGGATAGAGACCCAATCATGTTAGCGCAAGAACTACAACAGGAATATCAACGCCGCTTTGTCAAAATTGCTCAGTACCGTCGTCGGGTTTGGCGTGTCCTGGTCAAATCCTACTTTCAAGCTAAAGTTGGCAAGAATCAGGATATTCTAGATCTCGGCTGTGGTTGGGGGGAGTTTATTAATCAGGTTGAGGCTAAACGCAAATATGCCATGGATCTCAACCCCGATGCCGGAACCCATCTCAGTCCAGATATTGAGTTCTTACATCAAGACTGTTCTCAAGCCTGGGAGATCCCTGATGAGTCCTTGGATGTGGTCTTTACCAGCAATTTCCTAGAACATCTCTTTTCCAAAGAAAGTTTGAGTCAAACCCTCTCAGAAGCCTATCGCTGCCTGAAACCAGGAGGTACGATACTTTGCCTAGGACCCAACTTAAAATATACCGGGGGATCTTACTGGGATTTCTTTGATCATCATTTGCCCCTAACGGATGCTTCGATGTCAGAAATTCTGGAACTGAAGGGATTTGTGGTTAAGACCTGTATTCCCCGGTTTCTGCCTTACACCATGGCGAATGGACGGCAACTTCCTCTCTGGACTGTGTCATTGTACTTATCCCTTCCTTTTGCTTGGGAAATTTTAGGTAAGCAATTTTTAGTCATTGCGTCTAAGCCCAAGCCTTAACCTTATTTTAGAAACAAGCGGAGATTGGACTCTCAGGAGTTCGTGACATGATGACCTCAAAGTTTTTTAAAGCCTTTAACTGGTTTAACTTACTCTATCTTTTGCCAGTTTTGGCTACCTTAGCCTTCATTCATCGTTTTGGGGTCAATGTCCCCTTTATGGATTCATTGACCTTAACTAGCTTGTTTCATAAAATTCACTTGGAAACGGCGACATTCGCCGATTTTTGGGTCGCTCATAATGAGCACCGAATGCTAATTCCTCGCCTTTTTATGGCGGCTTTAGCCTTCGCAACGGATTGGAATGTTAAGGCTCAACAGTATTTTAGTGTCCTGTTGACGGTTTTTTCAGCTATCGGTCTGTACTGGATTTCACGACAGCAGCGTCTCCATAACCCCAGTACCGGAAATTGGCAAGCGTTTGCCGATATTATTACAGTCATCTTACTGTTTTCTTTGGTTCAGTATGAGAACTGGCTTTGGGGGTTTCAACTGGCCTGGTTTTGGAAGACGACCTGTTTGGTGTTGGCGATCGCCCTATTACAATATCCCCAAGAACACCGTTGGCTCGATAAAGGGTTTATGTTAAGTGCCCTTTTTGCCCTCTTCGCTAGTTTTTCTGGGGCCCATGGCTTGTTAGTGTGGCTGGCTGTGTTTCCCCTGGTTTGGGTTCGCAGTCGGGCCTCAACCCATCCTAATCTACAACGGCTTCTCTGGCTGTTACTGTTTGTGGGGTCTGTCGTTGTATATGCCAGCGGCTACCAGGAACCGGCTAATAATCCCGATCGCACCTATGTTTTACAACATCCCGATGAAGCTATCCCCTTCTTCTTGGCAATTTTGGGCCGTACCTTTGCGACGGAACCGGGGACGGTAAGTTGGGTCGGTGCTATGGTTTTAGTCGGTTGTATTCTCAGCCTTTGGCTATTTTGGCAACAACGGGATAAACGGCATGAGTTAGCCGCTTGGCTACCGCTATTAATCTTTCCCTTAGGATTCGCGGCCATGACGACAGTGGGGCGAACGGTCTTGGGAATTTATGGGGCCCTAGCGTCACGCTACACAACGGTGACAGTCCTGATTTTAATTGGCTTAATTCACATTGGGCGAATTTGTTGTCAACGCCAGCCCTGGCGGCTTTTTTATGGGGCTATGGCTGTTGTTTTTGCAGTATTTTCTATTTCCAAGTCCTTCGATGCCCTAAAGGCTGGAGAACGGTTCTATGAAGACCGGAGTTTAGGTCAACAGTGCTTAGCTTTAATTGAGTATATGGAACCGTCTCCCAGTAGCTGCCTGCTGCATGTTTATGTTGATCCAAAGATGGTTCAACAAATTTGGTATCCTCAGCTTGATCAACTCGGTTTTTTTGAATTTATTCGTGATGTTGAGTTTTCCCAAATTCTAGAAACCTCCTATGGAATCATTGATGAACCACCCCCCGGAGAGGTGATCCCCTTAACCCCTGAATCTGTCTTGCGCCTATCAGGATGGTCTATATTTCCCGGTCGCCCTGAAACTCCGGAGCTTGTTTTGTTGTCTCAAGATGATCGTCCTGCCTTTTTTGCCGCCACCTTAGTGAATAAGAAAAGTCCTGATCTCGCCCAGGTCTTTGAGATGCCTGAGTACAATCAGGCTCGCTGGGAAATTGATGTGCCGGGAACGGCATTCCCTGAAGGTGTCACAACAATTCGTGCCTGGATTTATGATGGTGAGACCACGTTTATTCCGTTAGAAAACCGGGTTCAAGTTAGTCGTTAATTGTGAAGGATTATCGAATTAGTGCAATTTTGATGTTGGGAATTTTAGAGCAATGACAAAATCCCCTGTAATACCTACCACTTGGCAGAAAATACAGCCCAAAAAACTTATTATTGGACTCTTGTTTTTGGCTGGATTATTCTACTTATTTTGCCTTTGCTTTCCTGTTTTGCACTTCGGTATTTTTATAGGGGTTGATTCCTGGGTCTATGCCTTAAGTCGTCTCCCCCAAGAAAATATTAGTTTTGGTCAAGATGTAATTTATACCTATGGCCCCCTTGGGTATTTGGTTTCAGGGTCATTATCACCGGAAAACTATCAACAAATCGCTTGGTTTAAGTCCATCGTTCATACCCTATTTTTGGGGTTAGCCGCAGTGCAATTTTGGAGAATTAAGTCTCTGACTCGACGGCTGTTTTGGGTGTTTAGTCTTCTTGGTGTCTACCATAGTTTGGTGGCGTTAGACTATTTGTTGGTCTTGGGCTATCTATTGGTGTTGTCTTGGGTTCCCCAGTTACGGGGTCGCAAGGGGTTGGAGATCGCCGTCTTGTTAGGCAGCTGGGCCGGATTGTCGGCCCTGGTGAAGTTTACGGCGGGGGCGATGACCTTTGGGGCCTTCCTGATGTACTGGCTGGGTCATCTGTACCCCCTATATCACTCAAAGCAATCTGGCCAGAAACTTCAGGAGGCTCTGGTTATCCTGTTGACGGCGACAGGAAGTGCCATGGCAGTGACCTTTGTTGGCTTACATGGAGATGTGGGAGAGGGGATGTTACGACTGCTTCCCTCGGCGGCGATCGCCCTGGTTTGGGGTTGGGGGACGCAACGCTATCTCAAGGCGAATCCCCGTTGGTCTAATTTTCGCCCTAGTCTCGGCTGGTTCAGCAGTCTAGCGGTGTTTGCTGTGACCTTAACGGGGGTGGTGTTGATGACGCAGCGGCCCTCCATGTTGGGGTTTGTTCTGGGGTCGTTGCAGGTGTCCTCGGGCTACTCTAGTGCCATGAGTCTCATTGGGCCGTCGGCGGAGTTGGGCCTGGCGATCGCGATGGTGGTCATCCTCTTAACCCTCTTTGCTCGCTCCGTCACCGGTCGTTCCCTGGGCTTCTTTTTGGCGTTGACCTTTAGTCTCTGGATTGTTCTCAAACATGGGTTTGTGCGTCAGGATGCCCATGTCTTTATGTTCTTTTTCGTGATCCCATTTTTGCTGAGTTTAGCGCTGCAAGAGCGGCCTCGCCGTCAGACACGCCGTTTTGGCGGTGTCGTGATGCTGCTGATGCTGGCGAGTATGGGCTTATATTGGCAGTTTCCTGGGGTGTTTGGCCATCCTAGAATCGCTTGGAACCTCTCTCTGATTCACCAACCGCGACTGGTATTAAGCCGTGTAGCTCACTTAAATTTCTCGCGGGTTTTCGAAGAAGTCCAGGTGGCCTCGAACGATGCTATCTGGCCCCTTCGCCTCAGTGAAGAGGTTAAGGCCTATTTAGAGCCAAAAACCGTCGATGTCATGCCCTGGGAGATTGCCTTAATTCCCGCCAATGATCTCAACTGGCAACCCCGGCGGACGTTACAGTCTTATACGGCTTACACCACGCATCTGGATAACTGGACGGCTGAGGGGTTAAGAGAGCAGCCTCCTGCGGCAATTCTCTATGATTTTATCGATTTGGATGGACGACATCCCTTTGTCTCAGAACCGGCAACCTTGTTTGAGGTTTTCTCTCAGTATCAGCTTTCCCCTCAGTTTCCTGAGTTTATTCCTACGGAGTTGTACCCGAACTTGATGCTCCTAGAACCGCGATCGCAGCCCCGGCCTTGGCTGGAGTCTCCCGAGGGGGAGCGGCGATCGCTCTCCTGGAATGAACCGATGACACTCCCACAGATGCAGGGACAGATGCTGCGAGGGGCGATCGCTATCAAAGAGTCGTTCCTGGGCAAAATCATTAAAACCCTCTTAAGAGCCGCCCCGGTACGAATGCGGGTTACCTATGAGGATGGTAGCGATGGGGTCTATCGGATTCTCCCCACCACCTCAGAAAATGGCGTGATCCTTAGTCACCTCCCCCGCTCCGCTGAGGAAGGTTTGGCCTTTTGGCAAGGGCTTGAACTGCCCAATCTCCCCCTTCCGGCTGCGGTGGAGTCCATTGCCTTTGAAACGGATAATCCCTTGATTTATCGGTCTCAGATTGAGGTGACCCTGACATCCCTGGCCCTTAAGCCGTCCTCGCCACCAGAATCCAACTGAGAATAGTTAGCAATTGCTGGGGCGATCGCCTTGACGGAATTGGGAATTTGGGACAAACTTAGTAAAAGTCAACGTGCGTGGCTCAACAGTTGTTAAGTTACGCAAAGCCTTGAATCGTAACAAAACAATTTATTAAGATTTTATCCAAGACCGATTGAGTCCAGAAGCTCCCGGTGGTTATATTCCGCTGCCGGTGTAGGTTCTGGCTATCGACCTCAAGGCATCTATGTTCCCCCTCGTGGTTATCCGGCTCTTATGGAAACACTCGAATTTACGATCTACCCCGATGGCAGAGTGGTCGAACAGGTGACCGGTATTTCCGGAGCCTCCTGTGCCGAGGTCACGGCTGCAATTGAGGAAAAGCTCGGAATTGTTCTCAATCAGGAGAAAACCTCTGAGTTTTACCAACAAACCCAGGAAAATTCGGCAACAACGACCGCTCAGGTTCAATCCTACAGTCAGTGGTAGTTGTCTGCCGTTTTCTTTAGCCCATTTCTTGTTCTTACCGTTAACAAATCCCTCCCTAAAGCTATGTCTCACTTTAGCCATATCAAAACCCAAATCCGTGACCTCAATGCCTTACAACAGGCCCTGACGGAACTGAAGATTGACTGGAAGGCAGGTCCGAAAGATGTTCGAGGTTATCGCGGCCAGGTTCACCAGGCGGCGGTGGTTGTCGAACAGGACAATGGCTACGACATTGGATTTAGCTGGAATGGCCAGGCCTATGACCTGGTGGCCGATCTACAATTCTGGAATCAAGCCATTCCCGTAGAACGGTTTTTGAGCAAAATCACCCAACAGTACGCGTTCGCGACGGTGATGCAGGAAACCGCCAAACAAGGATTCCAAGTTTCAGAACATCAAACCCAAACAGACGGTTCAATCCGTCTTGTGTTGCAACGCTGGAGTTAACTATGATGGATGCCCCAAATCCAAAACAGCAATCATCTCAAGACCGTTCCGGCTTAGAACCGGAACTCGGAGGAGTTCTGCGAGAGTATCCGGAACGGTCTGGATTTGAGCCAGAATTAGGTGGGGCGCTCCGTGAAAAGGGCGTTTATGTGGATGAAGTCACTTGTATTGGCTGTAAGCATTGCGCCCATGTTGCCCGTAATACCTTCTATATTGAGCCGGATTACGGACGCGCACGAGTGGTCAATCAGGATGGTGAGTCGGAAGAGGTGATCCAAGAGGCGATTGATACCTGTCCAGTCAATTGTATTCACTGGGTTGAGTATGAGGAGTTAAAACAACTGGAGGCGGAACGCCGCCATCAGGTGATTCCCATTGCAGGATTTCCGGTAACGCGCGGGGCAGTTGTCGCCGCTCAACGCCGTAAACGTCAACAAGACGCATCCTCTTAACGCCTGATTCTAACAAAAAAGCCTACCCCCCTTGGATTGATCCCAATCTAAGGGGATTTTTCTGCCATATAGTTGCCTCTTGCCTCGGGCGACCACGGTTCGGCTATCGCTCACCGACCACAAGGGTACGCCCCTACGTCTTTTCTTTTATAGCAAGTGGAGGTTCGCTTAGGACAATCTTTGCCGGAAAAGGGCAACCACAAGGGATTGCCCCTACGTAGTTTCTGTCCTATCCATCCCTGCTATTGCTATACCCCTTTCCCTAAGACCGTTGACTGGGAACCGGGGCCGCCGAGACTGCGATCGCCGCACTTTCATTTTGGGCTTCTGCAATCCGTTTCGGGCGTAAATAGAGATTTTCCACTAAGGCCGAAGCTCCCGCAAACCAGGGGGGAACAATCAAGGCGCCAATAATGCCCAGGACTTGGGCCCCCCCTAGCACTGAGAGCAGTTGAAACAGGGGATGAACTCCCACCGAATTGCCCACTAGAAGGGGATCTAAAACATAGGTTTCCAGGTTTTGGATCACCACAAACAGCAGCAACACCCAGAGGACTAACCATCCTCCTTGGGCGATCGCCACAATCAACGCGGGAATGGCTCCGAGAATGGGTCCCACGAACGGAATCAAGTTCGTCACGCCGGCGATCGCCCCTAACCCCAAGGCAAAATCTTTCAAGCCCAAAATCGTTAACACCGTGGACGTTGCCACCGCCAAAATAATCGAGACGAGGACTCGACCGCGAATATAACCTCCCATCCGTTGTCCCACGACTTTCGACTGATCCGCCAGTCGATCTTCCCAGGGTTGAGGGAACAATTGCACCACACTACGAACCAGCTTGCGACTGTCAGCCACCATATAGCCGGAAATAAATAGGGCCAGAATCAGACTAAAGGCTGCCCCAAGAATCCCTCGGGTAATACTGTAAGACCGCAACACCAGTTGTTGAGAGGAGCCGATCACCCAGCGCGTAATGGACTGGGTATCAAACAGTTCCAACACTAACTCAGGGCGAGCATCGGTGACGTGCATAATTGCTAATTCAACCGCTGACAAGACCTCTTCCGAGAGTTTTGGCAACTGTCGCACCAAACGCTCAATCTGTTCAAAGACGGGTGGCCCAATAATCAACACCACACTCGTTAAGACAGAGATGAGACTCACGTAGGTCAAAATGGTTGCCAGCCAGCGAGGAAGCCGTAGCATCTTCTCGCTAAAATCCACCACTGGGGCCAGGGAGGCTGCCAACACAACGGAGATCATTAAGATCAGCATCAGGCTTTGCAGTTGCCAAAGCACAAACAGGGCCAGAACAACGGCCGCAATCACAATGATGTTCGGTAGGGATAGCGAAATCAATCGCTTGGTCATGATAGGGAATAGGGAACAGGGAACAGGGGGGAAGAAGGCAGTAGGCAGTAGGCAGTAGGCAGTAGGCAGTAGGGGAATTAGTTTAGCGGGTCGATGGGGGATGTTTGAGGATCTCAACTGCCCCGTGATTGTGATTGTACTCGGCAATGGAGAGGGCTGTGTGACCCCCCTTATTTTTTAGGTCGAGATTAGTCCCCGCCTCTAGGAGCGATCGCAGGGCCGCCAAGTGGCCAAAATGGGCTGCCCACATTAAGGGCGTTGACCCCGTGTCATCCTGAGGATCGCAGGGACTGTCATCGGCCAGCAGCAAGGCGAGTAGATCACTGTTATTGTAGCGGGCAGCGAGATGTAGGGCGGTTTGGCCATGGCTATCTTGAGCGAGGCGATCGGCTCCAGCGTTGAGGAGGAGGCGCACGATAGCTAAGTTTTGCTGTGCAGCAGCGACTAATAGGGGAGAATCATGAGGGGGAGCGCTGTTCACATCCGCCCCGGCATCGAGGAGGAGACGCACCATCTCCGGTTGCTGTTGCAGAACAGCGACAAATAATGGGGTATCACCGAGACGGTTGCTGCGTTGAGCGATCGCCCCCCGTTGTAACAAGACCTCGACCATCGCGGTTTGGGCTTCCACCACCGCCCAGTTGAGGGCCGTTTCCCCTTCAGCATCCTCGGCTTCCAACATGGCCCCCGCATTCAGCAAGGCTTCCACAATAGCGCGATCGTTGGTCGCCGCCGCCACCATTAAGGGGGTACTGCCATCGTGATTACGATGATTGGGGTTGGCCCCGGCATCGAGCAGTTTTTGCACAATACCACTATGGCCGGCTTCCGTGGCTAAGGTTAAGGCGGTAGCCCCATCCCCACTGGAGGCGTTCACATCAGCACCGGACTGAATCAGCGGCTCCACGATCGCCCCCTGGCCTTGCTCGGCAGCTTTAACCAGAATCGGGATGCCCTCGGGAGTTAGGCTATTGGGGTCTGCCCCTACTTTCAATAGGGTTTCCACTAGGGGGGGAGAGTTCTGCCGAAAGGCCAAATGGAGAGGCGTATCGCCCTGCTTATCGCGGTGATTGACCTGCGCTCCCGCTTCTAGGAGTAGATGAACGATCGCCGTATCGCCTTTCATGACCGCTGCCATCAGGGCCGTGCTGCCGTCTTCATTGCCGATATTAACATCGGCCTTAGCTTCGAGGAGTGCTGCCACAGCCTCTCGTTGATGGCTCGCCGCTGCTAACATTAAGGCCGTCACCCCAAAGGTGGCCCGTTGCTGATTCACGTCAGCCCCAGCCTCAATCAACATCTGAATGAGTCTGACAGACCCTCCGCAGGCAGCAAACATCAGAGGCGTTGTGCCCTGGAGATCGCCCCAGTTGGGATCAGCCTCTTGCTTCAGGCAGCATTCTACGGTCTCAATATCGCCATGTTTGGCAGCTTCAAGGAGTTGGTGGTGGACAGAAGATGGTGTCAAGGTTCCTAGGCTCCGGTTGCAAACTCTCGGGGAACGGGACAGGGCCCTGTTGCAGGGGGGTTCTTTGGGCTAGCACTACTGTACCGTTTCCCTATCCCTTCCATGTGAGAAAATTGGGAATATCAGCATTCCACAACAATTGTCTTCTGGAATTGTCTTCTGGGATGTGTTTGGGCGGGTCTCTTGGGGATCACCCGAGGCTAGACCCCAGGGGTGAGTGTCTTCGATGTTGCTATCGCCGAGGATTTGTCCATGACTACTGCCATCTTTCGTGATCGCCTCGATGCCGGACGGCATTTAGCGGAGCTGTTAATGGCCTATCGTCAACGTCACGATGTTTTGGTCTTAGGACTGCCCCGAGGGGGAGTTCCGGTGGCTGCGGCAGTGGCTGAGGCCCTTGAGGTGGAGTTAGATCTCTGTCTGGTTCGTAAACTGGGGTTTCCTAACAATCCTGAGTTGGCGATGGGGGCTATGGCTTGGGGCGGGGAGATTATCCGCAATACTCAGGTCTTAGGGTCATCCCAGATTAGCCCTGAGGAGTTTGAAGCAGTTGTCGCTCAAGAACGCCGTGAGTTAGAACGTCGGGCCCAGCGTTATCGGGGCGATCGCCCGCCTCTACAAGTCCGCGATCGCACAGTTATTCTGGTAGATGATGGCGTGGCGACGGGGGCGACCATGCTCGCGGCGATCGCCAGTCTGGAGTCTCAAGATCCCCGACAACTTATTGTGGCAGTTCCCCTAGCCGCTGCCTCGATTGTAGAAGTCTTGCATGAGCGGGTTGACGAGGTGATCTGTGGAGCAACTCCCCATCCCTTCCGTTATTTAGGACTCTGGTACCAACAGTTTGCCCCAACCTCTGATGACGAAGTCTGTCAGTTACTCGACGCATCCTCCTCCTCCTCGGGGTCTCCTTCTGAATCCGATTCCAACAGTTGAGTGAGTCCTAGTCGAGCCAAGATCACCTCCCAGATGGGGGAGGGCCGACCCCGGCGGATGACCTTTCGCTGGTGCTCATAGTTGGCCTGGCGTTGTGCTAACTCCTTGAGGTGATGGGGTGGCTCCTCCGTGCCAAAGCGGCGGAACGAATTGGACAGATGTTGGGGAGAGGGGATATCAGGGAGGGTGCGATCGCGCCAGGCAGAGGTCACCGTCCCGGCGGCAATTCCCCCAGCGCTGGCGAGGACAAAGCTAGCTATCTCATTGTATCCTAAGAGTAAAAACACCACTAAAAAAGCGGAACCCCACTGAATTCCTGTTGAGACATCTTGTTGAGATCTATCCGTCATTTGACAAACCCATGGCAACTTTTCTTCGTCAGCTGAGCTACCGACATCAATGGCTTTATGATAGTATTTCCCGCACAGCCGCCTTAAGCGTCGGCGGAGAAGCTCGCTTCCGAACGTTAGCCTTTAAAGACCTAGAAATTCACGCCGACACCGCCATTTTAGATCTCTGTTGTGGCAGCGGACAAACCACTCAGTATTTAGTGCAGTCCTCGGATGCCGTCATTGGCTTAGATGCCTCCCCTCGCTCCCTGGAACGGGCCCAAGTCAACGTTCCCCAAGCCCAATATGTCGAAGCGTTTGCTCAAGACCTCCCCTTTGAGGATAATCGCTTCGATCTCGTTCACACCAGTGCCGCCTTACATGAGATGACCTCGGACACCCTCAATCGCATCGTTTGGGAAGTGTTCCGAGTCCTTAAACCGGGAGGCGTTTTTGCCATCGCCGATTTCCATCGACCAACGAATCCCCTCTTTTGGCTAGGACTCGCTCCCTTTTTCTGGCTCTTTGAAACAGAAACCGCCTGGCAGTTTATTGAAACTGACCTCTTGGGTTTACTATCGGCAGTTGGCTTCCAGCGGTGCGATCGTCACCTACATGGCGGCGGGAGTTTACAAATTATTCAGGGGTATAAATGAGGCAGTAGGCAATAGAAAAGACGTAGGGGCGTACCCTTGTGGTCGCCCTGGGCAGTAGGCAGTAGGTAGTAGGACCCTCTCCATTTCTTCCTCTGTGTCCTCTGTGACTCCGTGGTTTCCCCTCCCAGGAAGGGAAGGGTCCGGGGGAGAGATGCCTCTTAACCTCTAGTTGCGGCTGCGGGGATAAGCATCGCTAACAAACCCCAACTCAAACAGTTGGCGATAGGCATCCTTGCCTAACTCTCGGGTGGGGTTCTGAGATTCCACAATTTGCACCAACAGGGGAATCGCTAACTCAGGATTATTCTGAGAGCGGTGTAAAAGTGCCAACTGATAGGTGGCTTCATCACGCCGTTGGGCTGCGGTTAGGGCTAAATTGCGCTGTTCCTCAAAGATAGGGCCATCCAGTCCCGAAAACGCCGCCGCTAAATCTTGGTAGAAATTCGACAGTTGATTGCCTAACTCGCGGGCCTCTTGTAGGGTGGAGGCTGCCCCATTGTAATCTTCATTAGAGACCGCTGCATTAGCCTGCTCGATCAACCGCTCAATGCCTGCAAAGGTTAGGAGTGAGTCCGCCGCCAAAACTGCTAGGGGTTCGCCCTGCTCCTGTTCCTGTTGGTCTAGCAGCTCGGTGGAGGCTTCTAAGTCTTCCCGCGCCCCAGCCAGTTCGTTGCCGTGATCAGACTCAACGGATTCTTCCTCCTGGGGTTCTGGCTCAAATTGGTCAGAATCGAGGCGAAATTGTGAGTTAGCAAACCCTAATTCATAGAGTTGCTGATAGGCCTGATTGCCCAGAGGACGCGTGGGATTTTGAGAACGAACCACCTGCACCAAGAGCGGAACCGCCAGTTCTGGGTTGTTCTGAGTGCGATGAAGTCGGGCCAGTTGATAGGTGGCAGTATCTCGAAGTTGAGCTGCTTCTAAGGCTTGGTTGCGTTGCCGCTGGAAGATACGATTGTCGATGCCTGAGAAGTTAGTCGACAGTTGCTGATAGAAGTTAGAGAGTTGGTTGCTCACCTCTCGTGCTTCTTGCAGTTTGCGGATGGCGAGGCTATAGTCTCGGGCTGAGACGGCAGCAGTGGCGTCCTCAATCAGAGACTCAATTCCCGGTAGACTGAGAATACTGTTATCCATAGGCACCCGAATCGCCGTTTGTGAGTCGGTCGGTTCGGTTTGGGCGATCGCGATGGCCGGGGCAAGCATCGAGGTGGCGATCGCCGCTAGGAGAGCGGTGATAGATGACAGATGCCGGAAACGATGTGTGGATTGGAGGAACATGGACAGAGTTACCTGCTTAGAATAGAAAGGGTTTCGGTGCAGAACAATCGAAAAAACGACCGTGGAATCCCACGCCCCATCCCCGGAGCAGTCCAAGGCCATGAGGAGGTTTGCCGATGCAGGCACATCTTAACATTTCATTGCCAGAGGGGATCGATCCGGAACTTGTCTCACGGGGACGGTAGATTGTCGGCTAAGATAACGGTGGATTTTGGCCAAACTCATACCCGCCGGAGGTGTCCCAAGTGGCAGATGATTTAACACTGCAACGCTCAGGCGAAACCCTCGCCCTCCAGAAAACCGAGACTCGCTTTACTGCCCGTCCGCAACAGCCCGAAGTGATGTCGAGTTTAGCGCAACAGGTAGCGGCCGAGTGTTTAAATCAGGTTCCTGTGGGATCTCGTCCTGAGGCGGTGTTACTAGAGTTTGAAGTCCCGGACTCGGCCAGCTTAACGGCGGTGATGGATCAGACGCGCGATCGCCCGGATGTGGCCTTTGTCAGTCATGTGTATGCTCTGGTGGACAATCCCGGAACCCTGGTCTATTTGGCCGATGACCTGACGGTTCAGTTTGCGGACTCAGTGAGCGATGAGGCCCGTCATGCCCTGGCCCAAGAGTTGGGACTTGGGGATGAGACCCATCTGGTGGGGTTAGAGAATGCCTTTATCTACCGGGTTACCCGAAATGCGACCGAAAACCCGATTAAAATTGCCAATCGTCTCATTGAACGGGAGGATGTTCTAGCCGCTGAGCCTAACATTGTCGTTTGTAGTGCCCCGAGTTATCGACCGAGCGATCGCTATTATCCCCAACAGTGGTATCTCAACCATAGTGGCGGTCCTGGACTGGCTCAGGGGTCTCATATTTCGGCCGAAGCGGCCTGGGATATCACACGGGGCGATCGCAGTGTGGTGGTGGCAGTGGCCGATGATGCCATTGATTTAAACCACCCGGACTTTCAAGGAATTGGTAAAATCGTCGCCCCCCGCGATTTCCGTAATCCTGATGATTTCCTGCCGTTACCGGTGCGAGACACAGATAATCATGGCACCGCTTGTGCCGGGGTCTGTTTAGCCGAAGAAACCGGTGAAGGCATTGTGGGAATTGCCCATGGTTGCGCCCTGATGCCTTTGGCAACGACGGGCTATTTAGATGACCGTTCCATTGATGAATTGTTTGACTGGGCCATCGACCGGGGAGCCTCTGTCATCTCCTGTAGTTGGGGAGCCAGTGCGGTCTATTTCCGCCTCTCGATGCGGCAGCAGGCGGCCCTCAGTCGTGCCGCTCGGGTGGGACGCAATGGGAAAGGTTGCGTGGTGGTCTTTGCGGCGGGAAATGCCAATCGCCCCACTCAGGGTGAGATCAATGAACAGGGTTGGACGAAGAATATTCTCTCGGGAACGACTAAATGGCTCAGTGGCTTTGCCGCTCATTCTGAGGTGATTGCGGTGTCTGCCTGTACCAGTTTGAATCAGAAGGCCGCTTATAGTAATTGGGGGCAGGAAATTTCGGTCTGTGCCCCCAGCAACAATGCTCCTCCGGGGATTTGGCTTCAGGAAACTGGCTATGTGAGTACCGCTCCTGTGATTAACAAGGCGTTGGCGGGGAAAGGGATTTTTACGAGCGATCGCGTCGGCAACAAAGGCTATAGTGCCGGAGACTACACCAGTGGCTTTGGGGGAACCTCCAGTGCTTGTCCATTGGTGGCTGGGGTAGCGGCGTTAATGTTATCGGTCAATCCCCATCTCACGGCAGTTGAAGTCAAGCAAATTTTAGAGGAGACCGCCGATAAAATTGTCGATGAGGGGACTGATCCTCAGTTGGGCACTCGCTTTGGTCAATATGACGGTGACGGTCACTCAAAATGGTTTGGTTATGGCAAAGTGAATGCCTATAAGGCGGTTCTGGCCGCTCAACAGAAAGCTCAATCTCCCCTATCGATCACACGGCGACTTCGCGGCAGCAATGATCGTCAGATGTCTATCCCCGATAATACGACGGAGGGAGTCACCAGTCCGATTCGGGTTCGTGATAATCTGTCGATTCTGGAGTTAGAGATCAAAGTCGAACTTGAGCATTCAGATTGGGGCGATCTCGAAATTCTCCTGTTAGTCCCAAACCGTCCGGCTGTAATGCTACAAGGGCGCGGGACTCGCGGCCAGGGCACGTTTTCACGCACCTATGATTTTACGACAACCCCTCAGTTGCAGCGATTGTTTAAAGCCCCCGCCGACGGAACCTGGCAATTACAGGTTCGCGATCGCGCGGCCGGGGATACGGGAGTGCTGAAGTTCTGGCAGTTAACGATTGGCTTGGGCACATAAGTTAGAACAATATCTCAGTCAGGTGGTTGAGGTTGGGGATTAAACGAGATGAATGACCCCGATTTTAACGGGATGTTATGTAATCCCCATCTAGGGATGTCGCATCTTCTAGGGCAGCGATCTACAATCGAGATTATCGTGTCAGGGCGGGCTGCCGATCGCATGGCCACTGTTCCCCCTGCTCCTGATTACCTTACGAGGATTTAACACTGTGAGTCCAGATATGACCCTTGATAAACCCACCCCAGCCTCTTACGATCCCGCTGACTTTGACCAGTATGTGATGAAGACCTATGGGCGCTTCCCCATTGCGCTCACCCATGGAGATGGCTGTCGGGTTTGGGATGCTCAGGAGAAGGAGTATTTAGACTTTGTGGCCGGCATCGCCACCTGTACCCTCGGCCATGCTCACCCGACGATGATTGAGGCGGTGAATCGGCAGATTCAGACCCTACACCATGTCTCGAACCTGTACTACATCCCCCCCCAAGGGGCGTTAGCCCAATGGCTAGTCGAGCATTCCTGTGGCGATCGCGCGTTTTTCTGTAACTCTGGGGCAGAAGCCAACGAGGGGGCCATTAAACTGGCTCGTAAGTACGCTCACACCGTTCGAGGAATTGACAATCCCACCATTATTACCGCCAAAGCTAGTTTCCACGGACGCACCCTGGCCACCATTACTGCCACCGGCCAGCCCAAATATCAAAAGAACTTTAACCCCTTGGTTCCTGGCTTTGCCTATAGCCCCTATAACGACATTGAGGCCCTAGAAGCGACCGTCAATGAGTTAGATGCCCAAACCCCACAGGTGGCGGCCATTCTCCTCGAAGCCCTCCAGGGAGAGGGAGGAGTTCGTCCCGGAGATGTGGCCTTTTTCCAACGGGTGCGCCAACTCTGTGATGAGAAGGGTATTTTGCTGATTCTCGATGAAGTGCAGGTGGGAGTGGGCCGTACAGGCAAAATCTGGGGCTATGAAAATCTAGGCATTGAACCGGATATCTTCACCAGTGCCAAAGGCCTCGGAGGGGGCATCCCCATTGGCGCGATGCTGTGCAAGTCGAGCTGTGATGTCTTTGAACCCGGAGATCATGCCAGTACCTTTGGGGGCAATCCCTTCGCCTGTGGGGTGGCTCTCTCGGTGTGCCAGATGTTGGATCAACCGGGATTTTTGGAGAATGTATGTGAGCGTGGGGAACAGTTGGGCCAAGGCTTAGGGGCGATCGCCCGTCGGTTCCCAGACATCATTGTCGATGTACGCGGTTGGGGACTGATTCGCGGTCTCGAACTCAAGGAAGACCTGGAGTTAACCTCAATTATGATTGTTAAAGCCGCGATGGAAGCCGGGTTACTACTGGTTCCCGCTGGGCCCAAGGTGGTGCGTTTTGTGCCGCCCTTGATTGTCTCCCAGGCTGAGATTGATCGCGCTCTGGAGATTCTTACAGCGGCCCTGTCGTCGTTGGTGTAATCCCCCAACTCTCCTGGAGACCCTCAGCCGGACTCTTGAGCGCCAAGGCGATCTCGTTTCTGGCTGGGTGTTGTCTTGTTAGGAGGGCGATCGCCTTCCTCAGGTTGATTGTTAGAAATTCAATGACCCCCACCTGGCATTTGCCGAGGTAGGGGAGTGACCGGAGATAACCCGGTCGTAGCTGCGAATCGGCCATTGAGGTGCATACGGCAACACGTCCGGTTGCTTCTCTAAACCGGATTATCTGTAAGGCCCTGGAATCTCAGGGAGTGGGGTTAACCCAGACACACCGTATGTACTGGCTTAAGAGACCTGTAGTTTGGGAATTATCTTCCATGCAACGTATCCCGGTGCAAAACCCTGATGGGACTCCCGCCATGCCCACCAAGCGCCATCGCGCGCAGCGATGGGTCGAGCAAGGCAGAGCAACATGGGTGAAAACGAATCTCCGCCTTAAGGCCGTGCGCTTAAAAGCCGAACCATCGGGTCGTAAGACTCAACCCATTGTGGTTGGAGTCGATCCCGGCAAACTCTATTCAGGGATTGCCGTTCAATCGTCTAAAGCGACCCTATTTCAGTCCCACCTAGAACTCCCCTATCTCAAGGTACGGGAGCGGATGGACAATCGTAGAATGCTTCGGCGTTCTCGCCGTAGTCGGCGAATCAATCGAGAGTTACCCTTCCCATTACGGAATCATCGCCAAAAACGATTTAACAACCGTAGACAGAAGAAAGTCGCCCCCAGCATCCGAGCGAACCGAGACTTAGAGTTTCGGGTCGTTCAGGAGCTATCCCGACTGTTCCCCATTGCTGCCATTGGCTACGAGAAAGTCCGCGCCGACGTGGACCTAACCTCAGGTCGAAAAGGGGCAAAATCCGGTAAGGGTTTCTCACCGGTCATGGTGGGGCAAGCCTACGCCATCAAGAAAATGGAGCAGATTGCCCCAGTTTATACTCGTTATGGGTGGCAGAGTGATGGCAATGGCACGGCTCAACTTCGCTCGATTTTGGGATTAACGAAATCTCAGGATAAAGCCAGGCCAATCCCCCAAACCCATGCTGTTGATGGTATTGCCTTAGCTTGTGGATACTTCATTCAGTATCGCCCTTTCTACGGAAAACGGAGTCACGGTTGTCTGGTATTTGGCCAGGTTAAACTCACATCTGCCCCATTTGTGGTGATTAAACGCCCACCCATCAGTCGTCGGCAACTGCACCTGATGGTTCCGAGGAAAAATGGAGTCCGTCGTAAGTATGGTGGAACGGTGACTCGGCATGGATTCCGAAAAGGGGATCTGGTGCGGGCTGAAATGGCCGGTCGTGTCTCGGTTGGCTATGTCAGTGGGGATACCGCTCGGCAGGTTTCTGTTTCTGGGTTGACCTGGAAGCGCATTGGCCAGTTTAGTGCTGGCAAAGTTACGTTACTCTATCGCGCCACGGGCATTTTAGTCAGTTGCCCGCAGAGATTGTCCGTCAGTGGGGTATTGAACCCTGCTGGCTGACACTTGTTTCCTCCCCCACCTGCGGTGCGAGGTGGGGGTTTCCACAAGGAGTTTTTGATGAGCTTAGAATAAATCAAATGCCCCTGCCCCAACTTCTAGCCAACCTGTCCTTGTTCATGCCGGCGTGCCGATGACTGTTACTTCCTCTGCCCTTGATGTCACAGAACGCTATTTAGATGAGTTTGTCTCCCCTCAAGCCAATCTCATTGATCACGATCCTCAAGCCTTGCAGACGGCCTTTCAGGGACTCGGCGATCGCGCTATCCTCACCTTACGGGCGGATAACCAAGTCCTCTTCCGTCGCTTCCAAGAAACCATTTCTCGCTATTCGGGTGCTTTAGCCTTCCTACAAACCCAACATCAAAGCGCGGCGGCGATGATTGCCCGCAGCCCTAATACTGCCTTAAAGGGGGAGTATTTGCCCTATCTAGCCCAGGGAGAACGACGGGTTGGTGTTGGCTTTTCCCACCTACGTCGGCCAGGAACGCCCCCCATGCAAGCTCATGCCGTTCCCGGTGGCTATCACCTACAAGGCTTTGTTCCCTGGATTACCGGCTGGACTTTGTTTGACTCCTTTATTCTCGGGGCCATGCTGCCGGATGGAACCTCGGTGTTTGGCATGATGCCCTTTGAAAGCACTCAAGATGACCGGGGGGGAGAACTGACACTTAGTTCCCCCCTAGAGATGGCGGCCCTGACCTCCACCAACACCGTCACCGCCGAAGTGAGAAACTGGTTTTTAGCCGATGACCAGGTGCTATTCCTGAAACCCCCCAATTGGATGCACCATAACAGTCAGACGAATGTGCTTCATCATGGCTTTTTTGCCCTAGGTTGCGCTCGCGCGGGCTTAGATCTCCTCAATCAGGCAGCCGAGCGTAAAGACTTGCCCTTCCTTAAGACCACCTGGACTCGCTTGGATTCTGAACTGCAAGCCTGTCGTCAAGCCTTCTTTGACAGTGAAGGAGAAGGGGTAACCTCCTATGGCGATCGCCTGAGGCTGCGGGCCTGGGCCATCGAGTTAGCCGGCCGTTGTAGCTATGCTGCTGTGGCGGCTTGGGGAGGTGCGGCGAATAGTTCGGGACATCCGGCCCAACGGGTGTATCGAGAAGCCCTGGTCTATGCGGTTTCAGGTCAAACTCGTGACGTTATGGAAGCTACCCTCAATCGCCTCAGTTCGTCAGAATTTTGCCCGTAAACGGGAACGCAAGGGGGACAGGGTGCGATACCCTAAGGTTTGTGTTTGTGTACCGTAATGTAATTTTGAGGAGGTTATCTTGGAACGAACATTTTTAATGATTAAGCCCGATGGTGTACAACGGGGACTCGTGGGTGAGGTCGTTCGCCGCTTTGAAGCCAAGGGCTTTACCCTGGTTGGGCTGAAATTGATGTCCGTGAGTAAGGAACTGGCGGAACAACATTATGACGTTCACCGGGATAAGCCTTTTTTCAAAGGACTGGTGGACTTTATTACCTCCTCTCCTGTGGTGGCGATGGTCTGGGAAGGTGACGGCGTGGTTGCCGGGGCCCGGACTGTGATCGGGGCAACGAACCCCCTCACGGCTGATCCCGGTACGATTCGCGGCGATTTTGGCTTGAATATTGGCCGCAATCTCATTCACGGTTCCGATGCTGTCGAAACCGCCAATCGCGAGATTGAGCTGTGGTTCTCCGACGGTGAACTGGTCAACTGGACTCCGGCTATGAAACCTTGGTTAGAAGAGTAGATTAGCCCCTGGGTGATAGGGGATAGGCGTACCGAAACGGTGGTGCGTCTGTCCTCAAAGTATGAAAAATCATTACACTTTTGTTCAAACCCGTTGACTTTGAGCGAGAGTAGTGAACGATTGAACTAAATATAAAGGAGTTTTCAGATCTTATGTCTGACGTTCAAGTCTTAGCCGCTTTGGTTGTCGCCATCATTCCGGGTATTCTGGCATTCCGCCTGTCGACGGAACTTTATAAGTAACATTTTTGACTTGACAAACCATTGTTTGTCTGTATGTCTGTGTTTGGGAGTTTCGGTTACTGCGGAACTCCCATTCGTTATTCTGGTGGGGGTCTTGTGGACCGGGTGAGGAGGAAATTGTCTCTCGCTGGGATCTAAAGACTCTGGTTCCGCTAAACTGGGATAAGACCTGGGGTGTGTCACTCGGCTTGCCAAATTACCGCCGTTTCGGTTGAATTTGGAGAAAGTCCCGGTATTCGACTGCATCGACTGTACGTCAACGATAAGCGAGCCTATTTGAGAACTGACTATGAATGCCCCCGATCGCCTTCCCCGCTCTTCCGTTGCCCCTCACGTTCGCTCCGAAGCCCGCCGCCGCTCTCGCCGTCGTCCCTCTCCTCGCCCCCAACGGCGTTGGGATGCGGTGTCTCGGGCTGTGGCGGTGGAAACCGGGTTACAGTTGGCGGCGAATGTCACGGTCTCTTTGGGGGCGATCATCGCCTTGGCCCATTTAGTCCCGAGTTACCGAAGCAGTCATCAGGAACTTGAGCAACTCGAAGCAGAAGTGGAAACCACGCGATCGCAGGTTCGTCTGTTGCAAGGAAACTTTGCGCGTTACTTTGACCCGACTCAGGTCAACCGTCTGATCGAAGAAGAAACGCAACATCTTGACCCCCAACGGGTGCCCATCGTCTGGAGAGAGGCACCCTCAGAGGACGCTAACCGCTAAAACCGACAAAGAGAATTGCCAGGGCCCCTAAACCCGCAAGAATGGTTAGAACGATTCCAGCGTTGGGGCTTCCTTTCCAGGAGTAGTTCTTATCGGGCATAGTTTAATGTCCTGTTGGTTTGTGAGCAATCTATCGTTACCCCCATCTTAACGAGGATGACCGTTGATTTCACCTGG
Source organism: Phormidium sp. PBR-2020 (assembly GCA_020386575.1). Classification (GTDB taxonomy): domain Bacteria; phylum Cyanobacteriota; class Cyanobacteriia; order Cyanobacteriales; family Geitlerinemataceae; genus Sodalinema. Next base: position 1,698,071 of record CP075902.1, read on the forward strand.
AGACCCCACTGCCGGCCTCAAGATTGGGGGCGGAGTTGGGCGAGTTGGGTGTTGCGATAGTAATGGGAGAGGATTTGACGATAACTATAGCCTTGTTCAGCAAGGTGTCTTGCACCCCATTGGCTCATGCCGACTCCATGTCCAAATCCGCGCCCTGAGAGGGTGAAATAGCCCCCACCCGAGGCAACGGTGAACAAACTACTGCGTAACCCCAGGGCCGAGCGTAAATCGTCCCCTTTGACAATGGCACTTCCGGCAGTCCCCACAACTTTAGCCGTGACTAAGCGACCATTGGGAGACTCTCGTTCGGGGAAAATGCCCGTGACGGTTCCCACTCCTCCGAGTCGCCTAGTTAATTCCCATTGGGAAAAGGACTCTCTCCAATAGAAGCTTGGAGAGTCGCGATCAAAGTCGGGCACGCCTCGCAGGTAGGGTTTGGCTTCGTCCCACACCTGCTCGACATCTTCGGTATGCCCTCCAGAGGAGGAATGAAAGACCGCCTCAATGACTTGACCGTCATGGCTGAGAACTTGGCCGCGGGTGGCTTCTGTGGCGCGGTGGGTTTGGCTCGATTCTTCCTGCATTCCCCGGTAGACTTGCCAAAAGGTGTCGTTCCCCACGTCGTAAATACGATTGCCGTAGCGTTCTCGCTGGTACAAGACATAGGAGCGAGCGGCGACGGCCTGGGCCTTGAGGGCTTCGAGGGGCCAGGTGCCTCCCATTTCTGCCCCAAGGACACTGTAGAGATAGGATTCAATGTCTACATAGTTGACGGCTGTGATGCCCTGCCGGCCCTGAACGATGAGGACTTTGCCCCGGTACCAGCGATCGCCTATATAGACGTAGCCATGGTTGGTGGGTTCAATCCAGAGTTGTTGCCCTTGCCAACGGTCTAGGGAGATGGTTTCTCCCCGTGAGCGAGCTACAAAGGCATTCATCTGGCTGACATTGCCGAGGACATCTCCTGAACGACTGCGGACTCGGGCTGGGGTAGAACTGCCGACGGTGAGTTCACCGACATTTTTTTCTACGGCAACCCGCAGTTCCAGGGCCAGGCCAGGAACCATGGAAAATACCCACAGACAAAGGGTTGTCATACCCCGAAGCAGAGGCAGAAAGCCTCGACCTCTTTCCTGGCTCAATTTGGGCGACTGATGGGGTTTATCTGTATTTTTTGCTGATCCCTGCTGAGCCGTTCTGCTGGATCGTCCCGTGACAGACGCGGCAATTTTCAGTAGCAGCATCCTTGTGGTTCTCCTTAAGATGACCGATGACTCGAAGATAGACCTAGGTCGATGCTAGGATACCATAGGAAGCTCGGAGTCTTGAAGTTTGTTCTGTCCTGAGACTGAAGACAGATGGCTCAAACCCGGTTTGCCTTGAAAATTTCCTTAACGAGAGTCAAGCGAGTGGAAATCGTTTTTTTAGGAACCAGTTCAGGTGTCCCAACGCGATCGCGAAATGTATCAAGTCTGGCCGTACGGCTGAAACAGCGAGGTGAAGTTTGGTTATTTGACTGTGGAGAAGGGACGCAACATCAACTCCTCCAGAGTGATCTCAAGGTGGGGCGGATTCGCCGTATTTTTATTACCCATATGCACGGGGATCATGTGTTTGGCTTAATGGGACTCTTGGCGAGCATTGGCCTAGCGGGAGCGCCCGATCGCATTGATTTGTATGGTCCCCCACAACTCGAAACCTATCTCGATGCTTGTGCGCGCTATTCCCATACCCATTTGCACTATCCGATCACGGTGCATAAGCATACACCGGGGCTGATTTATGAGGATGAGGACTATCGGGTGTTGTGCGATCGCCTCGATCACCGGATTCCGGCCTATGGCTATCGAGTTGAGGAGCGCGATCGCCCAGGACGCTTTGATGTGGCCAAGGCCCAGGCCATCGGTATTCCCCCCGGCCCTATCTATGGCCAACTCAAACAAGGACAACGGGTGACGTTAGAGGATGGACGAGTCATCCAGGGTCGGGATCTCTGTGGCGATCCCCAACCGGGACGGACGTTAGTCTATTGCACGGATACAATCTATTGCGAGAATGCGGTGCGATTATCTCAAGGGGCTGATGTGTTGATTCACGAAGCGACATTCTCACACCGAGATGCAACCTTGGCTCAACAGCGGTTACATTCAACGTCCACCATGGCAGCACAGGTGGCTCTCGGCGCTGGGGTCAAAAAACTTTTCATGACTCACTTTAGTCCTCGATATGCCCCAGGGAATGATCTTGATTTAACGGATTTGTTAAGTGAGGCTCGGGCAATTTTCCCACAAACTGACCTCGCCTATGACTTTCTAACCTATGAGGTTCCCAAGCCATCTCAGGCTGTTGCGATATCCCGTTAAACACTCCCCCCGCTCCTAAGGCGCTCCGACTAGAGCGGGGGTCTCCGCGCCGAAGACAGATGACGGCTGGTTTTGCGTGTCAGTTATGACTCGAAACCAGGCGACGGCAAATCTCTCGCAAACTGGTTTGAGTACTAACGGCTTGTCGGGGTTTGGGAAGATCGGTATTGGGCCAGGAGGGCAGGTCATGACAGGGACAGACCGCTCCTCCAACCCCAGAAATCGGCAGGGGAATGGGCATGGCACAGCGAGCGCAGTCAGTAATATCCCAGCGGTCATTGAGGAGTTCGGCGATGCTGATCTCCGTGCCTTCTAAATAGGATTTATGACAGTGTTGAGGACAAGATACGGAACGCCAACAGGTTTCAAAGGCATCGCTGTAGCGGCCGCTTTCAAACAGGGGAGATGGGAGTTGTGGTTGCTGATCGACCACCAATCTTTTGCCAAGTTGAAACCAATCGGCTAAGTATTTTTTAACTTGTGTTTCGGAAGCCATAAAACTTTAAATTTAGAGGACGCCACCCTTATTTTAAACAATTTTTTAGAAACACGGCATCCTAGATGTTGTATTCATTCTTAAGATTGGCATGTCATGGCTTCTGGTTTGCCAGAGGTTAAGGTATGGAGTCATATCCAGAATTTCCTAGAGAGGATCTGCGATTTTACTTAAATTTAGGACTCTTCCCGCCACAATTAGATAGGTCTCATCGGCGATCGCCCCTACGCGACGGGTCACCTCCCCTAGGCGATCGCGAAAGAGACGGCCAGACGCATAGGCCGGCACCACACCCCAGCCCGTTTCTTCGGCAACCACGATACAAGTTCCCGGAAAGTTTCGCGCCGTATCGAGCCAGCGATCGCGGCGATCGCCCCAGACCTCATCCCCCTCCTCCAAGCCATTGGCCACCCAAGTTCCTAAGGAATCGAGCAAGATACAGGCCTGAGGTTGGCCCCAGCGTTCGAGGGGGGCTGAGATGTCCAGAGGCACTTCCTCAAGCAGCCAACCCGGAGGACGACGTTGACGATGCCGTTCAATGCGGGCCTGCCAATCTAGGTCTTGGGAATTGCAGCGGGCAGTGGCAATATAGGTGACAATACCCTTGTGCTGATTCGCAAGCCGTTCAGCAAACTCACTTTTTCCAGAGCGGGCAGCTCCGGTGACTAACACCAGTTTTCCCAAGAGACGGAATCCCTCCTGCAATATCTAGGGCAATTCTAACCAGAAATGCCCTTTGTATCACGGCCGAGGTCTAGAGGCGGCACGTCCACGGGAGTCCTTTGACGAGAGCAGATCCCCGTCTCCTTCTGCCATCCATTACCATGTTACCGTGGCAGCTTCTTCGGTTATCCTGTCCCGTCACTGAACCCTCTTATGGACGATCTCGAACCGACAAAAGAGCAACTGATTCAAGAACTCAAGGCGGTTCGCCACGAGTTTGAACAGGCTCGGCTTGAAAACCAGGCCAATGAGGTTCAGACGGAATTATTACGAACAGTCCTCGCCTGCGGTGAACATCCCTCCTCTAGCCTCTTACTACGAGCGTTGGCGCAACAAATCTTACGCAGTGCCAACCGCTTAACCTCGGTGGCCGAGAGTAGTCTCTTTCTGCTCGATGAGACGGGACGAGTGATTGAGTCAGTGCTGGCCCGAGGGGCCATCATCCGCCAAGAGCGGGATTCCCTAGTGGGTAAGGTTTTACATCGAGGTCTAGCGGGCTGGGTCTATCAACAGCAACAAATTGGCATTATTGCCGATACCACCCTAGACGATCGCTGGCTGCAACTGCCAGGTGAACCCTACCAGGTGCGTTCGGCGCTTTGTATCCCGGTACTGCGTAAAACCTCTGTCTTAGCGATTATCACCCTCATGCACCCAGAACCAGGTCATTTTCGCGTTCAGATGGCCGAGTTAATGGAAGCGGTGGCGACTCGTATTGCCTTAGTCTTGGATGTGCTCCATTGTTTGACCCCTCAGCCTGCTTTGCCCTCCCCACCACCACCGCCCACGCTGCGCATTTCTTCTAGCCCGCCCAATTCCTCTCTCTCTCAGGTGCGATCGCCCAAACCGTCCCAGTCGTCCTCCGGTTCCCCGCTACCGTCTCCAGCAGCCAGTTCTTCCCCTTCCTCCTCACCGCCGCTCTCGAAACCAAATGGTACTCGCCCTAGCTCTCCACCTCGTCGTCGAGATCCGTCCCCCTTAGGTCGTTTACATCAGCTAGGATTATACATTGTCGTTTGGGACGGTAAATTCATTTACGCTAATCCGAGGCTTGCGAAAATTTTTGGCTATAAAACACATGAACTGGCCGATTTAAAAAGTATGTTTTCTCTGGTGAGTGAAGGGCATTATGATCGCGTGTCCGAGCAGGTTTATAAATGTGTACGGGGTCAAACAAGCTGTGTTTCTTGTATTTTTAAGGGAAAACGTAAAAATGGCAAATCCGTTTTAGTGGAACTGTATGGAGTTCGGACTCGCTTTTACGGAAAACCTGTGTTGGTAGGGGCGTTACGAAAAATCAAGACCTAACCGGCCCCAATGACAATCCGCACTCGAACCGTCATCGCTGAGCCGAGAATGTCTGGCTCGGGACTGTGATCAAACCGTCACGCCAACTATGGACTATATTCAACTCGATTTAATTGACTTAGCCATCGCCCTAGGGATGGCGGCCATTGCCATTGCCATTGCCGCCTGGCAACAGTTGGGCTTAACGCTACAGTTATCTCTAGCAACCGCTCGCACCACGGTGCAACTGTTGATGTTGGGGGTAATTCTTCAGGTGGTCTTTACCTGGCGGCATCCCCTGCTGTTACTGGGGGTATTGCTGGTGATGTTGAGCTTGGCGGCGGTGGTGGCCCGTAATCGTATCACCCGTAAACTCCCGAGACTGTTGCCCTTGGTTTGGGCCGCCATCGGCTTGAGTACGGCCGTCACCCTAATTTATATCAATACCTTGGTTCTGCGTCAGCCGGCGGTCTGGTCTAATCCTCAATATCTGATTCCCTTGGGGGGCATGATGATGGGGAATGCCATGAATGCGGCGGCCATCGCCGGGGAACGGTTTGTGAGTCTGGTGCAACATCACCCCCTAGAGATTGAAACCCATCTCAGTCTTGGGGCCACGCCCCAACAGGCTCTTGCGGCTTATCATAAACAGGCGATTCGTGCGGGAACGGTCAGTATTCTCAATTCGATGATGGTGGTGGGGCTTGTGACCTTACCCGGTATTGTTACGGGGCAATTGTTGAGTGGGGCCAGTCCCATCGATGCTGCTGCCTATCAGATGCTGATTATGTTTGCGATCGCCCTGACGGACTTTATCGCTACAACGCTCTTGGTGACAGGCTTAGGGCGACGTTTCTTCAATGAGGCGGCCCAGTTGCAACCGTTTTAGAATCCTGATAATACTGATTAAGGTGATTTATATCACCTCTGAAGGGTCCGTGATATCACCGAGGGGTCGTGATGCGATCGCCTGAAAATCTGTCCTAGGGTCACTGCCTTGGCTCCCCCTAATCCGAGACAATAGGGCCATTAAGTTCGGAACCAAGGATAACTACTTATGTTTAATCATACTGTCAACCCCCAACAGTGGTTACTTCGCCAAGGTAAAGCCACCTCGATTATCCTTGGACTACTCTTAACGCTCGGTTTTACGGGGATGGCGGTGGCGGAGTCGGTCTCGGTGGCGGCCCGGCTAGAAACGGCTCCCGCGAATCTCACTGATGGCCAACATGTCTATAGTTCTGCATCTGAGGCGAATCAGGTGGGCGAAACCTATATGGTTTTTGAAGCAGAGGGAAATCGCGTGGTGGGAGGGTTCTATATGCCCTCGTCTTCCTTTGACTGCTTCCATGGCCACCTCAATGAGGGCCAGTTAGCTCTCAATATCCAAGATAGCTACAGCAACGATGTCTATCCCTTTAACCTCGCGGTGAGCCGTGATACGTTGGTGGCCGATGGCCAGTCGGCGACTAATGCGAATATCCCCGGCTTCCAACCGTTGGAGACGCTTTCCCCTGTGGATGAGCAGGTGCTGAGTACCTGTCGAGCGATGCTGAGTCAGATTTAAGAGATTTCTTAACTCAACCCTCTAACTCAACCCTCTAACTCAACCCTCTAACTCAATTGCACGACCACCTGATTATCAATGAGTCGTTCCGAGGTGAGCAAATCGTCAACGGTGATGCGTAGAAATCGCTCCTCGTCGATGCGAAATTGAATTTTGACGCGATCGCTCCCTGGAGACCCCGGTGGGTTGAGGTTGGCAATGGTGCGTCCCTGGTCGCTGTCATTGAGGGGAATGACCATTGCCTCTTGGTTTACCTGGCGGGTGATGAGGCGATCGCCGTCAAAGAAGACTTCTGTTTGAGGTGCTTCGGACCCCATCTCCCCTAAGACTAACTCCAATTTAGGCTGCTCAGGAATAGATGCGCCTAAGGAGAGTTCGATGGGACGCTCTAAGGGATAGGGTTGTCCTGGCTGGATGATGGGATGCCAATCATGGGCGTTTTTGCGGCGGTTCCAGTAGCGAACCCCGTAGCCGTGATAGAGAAAATCCTTGAGCTGAATGCCTTGGGTGAGTTGTAAGGCTCCCGTGGCGATCGCATCGAGGGGGCGATCGCAGCGAATCTTCTCGTTGGGAAACCAGTTTTTGAGCCAATCTTGCACAGCGGGAATTTGCGAGGTTCCCCCCACCAGAACCACCGCATCGATATCCGGACTTTCTAATCCCTGTCGTCGGGCCTGTTGTAGAACTTGGGTTAAGGATTCATCGAGGCGTTTGAAAAACTGCTGCTGTTGCAGAATCTCCTCAAACTCCGAGCGACTTAAATTCAACTCGTAACTCTCAAAGGTGTCCTCATTAAAATAGACCTCACTAGCTTGAGGCCGGGAGGATAACTCAATTTTGAGCTTTTCCACTAAACGCTGGGTCAGGGGGGTTCTCGGCAAGCCTTGACGACCGGCAAAGGTATCCAGTAGCCAGTTATCCACATCCGCTCCCCCTAAGTTCTGGCCGGACTTGGCAATGACTTTAGCGGTTTCGAGTTTTTGCCCAGATTCCTCACGAAAGGACTTATCCCCCCATTTGAGGATAAAGCCGAGAGGATTGCGATCCGGGGTGACGCGGCGGCCTAACTCCACCAGGGACATATCTAAGGTTCCCCCGCCGAAATCAATGACCAGCAGCAGATCGGCAGCAGCAACACCATAGCCCAAGGCAGCGGCAGTGGGTTCGTCGAGGAGGCGAACTTGCTCAATTTTTTGAGGAAGTTGCGGTGATTCCACCACGGACCCGAGCCAATGGCGATAGGTTTCAAAGCTATCAACGGGAACGGTCAGGATGAGGGAGTCGAGAGGGAGGGGAATCTGGGTCACGGCTAAGAGGAGATGCTGGAAAAACCACTCTCCGACCTGTTCAAAGCGGATGGACTGGTCATCCAATTGGGGGAGAAACCCCTGAACCTCAGACCCAATCCCTCGTTTAAAGCTCTGGAAAAAACGGGAGTCTCCCTTTAAGTCTAAGCCGCGATCGCGGACTTGTTGGCCGGCGGTGACTGCCCCGACTTGGGCATCCTCCACATAGACCAAACTGGGAACCAGGGGAGGGTTATTACCATCTTGACGGCTTAGCCCCGGTAGGGACACCACTTCTGGCTGTTCCGTAGCGGCATTCCACCGGGCAATCACGGTATTGGTGGTTCCGAAGTCGATGGCGATCGTCATGGGGGAACGGTGCGTTAACAGAACGTCTGCTAGGAAAGGGTTTTATCGAGAAAGGGTCTAACTCAGGGTTAAATCAGTGCCGGCGGGGGCGTATCATCGTCATCACTGAGGTTGTTCTTGCCGCTCGGAGAGGAATTGTAGAGAGCATCGAGTTTTTCCCGTGCATCTTCGATGCCAATCGATCGCATGACGAGCAAGGGTTCTTCCACAACCCGTCCGTGATCATCGAGGAGTTCCGGGTGAGGACTCGGTTGAGGACGACGGCTGAACTCAGAATTGTTCAAAGGGCGGGGTTTCTGAGACTCGGAACTAAAGGCTAAGAGATTTCTAACGAGATTGCCAACGGCGACAAAGGCCAGAAACGTAAAGGCGAGAATATAGAGCAGATGTAACATAAACTTGTCCTCAGATAGATAAATCAGGGGTGATCGATCGGTTGTCTCGGGCAGTTCACGGTCAAACCTGAGGAACTCCCCATGAAAGCTTTAAAACAGATTTTTAAGTTGAGTCACTGGCTTGGGGCAGATACCACCCCACCCGGTGCTATTCTCTCACGTTGAGTGCTTGAGAATTTTGGGTGCGGAATCGCATTGAAACCTGCCAGCATTCTGTAAGCAGGCGATGCCAGGGCATCAGCACTGACATGTCTACCCCAGCTTGGCAGCCCGTCGCATCGAGCATCATCTTGGCTGAACTGACCTCTTCCTGAGCCTGGGTGACCCGAGCCAGGAGATCTTGCTGTTCCTCCGGTCCTAGGAAATCAATGGTCTCAGTTTCCAGAAGCGTTCGGGAACGTTCGAACCAATACTGGAAGTCTTCGAGCAGGGGTTCGAGGACTTTCTTGAGTAAACTTGGCTCTGGGAGATGGGGGCGACTCATAATTTAATAATAGTTTACCGACTCGCCTACAATCTTAACGCTATTTACATTTGTTTACAAATCGAGGAGGGGGCTAACGTAGGACTGCGATCGCGAAGACTCTCCGCGATCGCAGTGTTGGGTTATGTTGATTCTCCAGCGGCCGCCCTAACTCCCCTTCACGAGGCTCGTTTGAGGTAGCGACGGCGATCGTGGAGAATTTCTTCAGCCTGATACACTTGCTGGGAGAGCCGCAGCCACTGCCCCAGTCCGGGAATCTGTTGCAGCCAATGGTTAAGACGTTCGCCATAAGACCTGTCCATTGTTGACCTCCTGTCTGTAAAATCGGTTACGGAATCTACCCCTATTCTAGCAATTTTGGAAGTGATAAACCTCCTCAATGAACTCACACCAGCCAGTGGCTAGTAAATCTAAGATGGCTTCCCCCTTCTCCCGACTCGCTGCGGTGGCATCCCCCACCACGCCACTGGCACTGATATCGTGGGTGAGCCAGGAAAAGGTCAGGGGGCCTTTACAGCCTAAACGTCCCGGTTGTTGGGGGGGATACTCCGTCACGGCTTGGGTCATCCGCACCTGTTCCGGGAGTAACGCCAACATCAAACTGGTTTCCGCGTCGCCGGCGTGCATGGCCTGTTGCACTTCTTGCTCGCTCAGCAGGCGTTTATGCTCCTGAGTCACTCGCCAGGTGAAGATAGGAAACAGCCAGAAATCCTCATAGCGAGCGTGTAAATCCGTGGCCGCAATCTCCATGACTTGCGGCTGTCCCCCATGGGAGTTCATGAGAATCAATTTGCGAAAGCCAGCGGCATAGACACTGTCGCCAATCTCCATCAGGGTATCGAGGAGGGTGCCAGCCGAGAGGCTGATGGTTCCGGGAAAACGGCGGTGTTCATTGGATTTGCCGTAGTGCAGGGGGGGCAAGACATAGGTGGGGATATCAGAACTTAGCCGGGTTAGGGCCGCTCCCAAAACTCCTAAGCCAATGGCACTGTCAACCAGTAAGGGTAAGTGGGGACCATGTTGTTCGATCGCCCCTACGGGTTGCACTAACACGGTGTTAGCTTTGTCGGGGAGTTGGTCGATATCAGTCCAGGTGAGGTAGGCAAAAAAACGCTCTGGAGGGATGAAGTTGTGCATGACCGCTCAGTAAGGAGGAGATGGGTTAATGTGATATCTTGTCCCGGAGGTTGCGATGTTATTGAGGTTACCCGTATTTGAGGTTTCTAAACCAGGAGATATCGAGGTTTCACGGCGGCAAGGAAGTTGAATGGTAAATGTTGTTCCTTGTCCTAATTTCGATTCACAAAAGAGTTTACCTCGATGTTTTTCGACAATAATCTGATAACTCATCGAGAGTCCTAATCCTGTTCCTGAGCCAACAGGTTTGGTTGAGAAAAAGGGGTCGAATATACGGTTACAGACCTCTGAACTCATCCCCACTCCGTTATCTTGGATTTTGATACTGACGTAATGTTCTGGGTTAACTTGGGTGGTAATGGTAAGGGTTGGTGGAGCAGCGAGGCGAGTTCCGATAGGGCGATTATCTTGGCTGGCTAAGGCATCAATGGCATTATTGAAGATATTTAAAAACACCTGATTTAGTTCCGAGGGATAGCAATTAATCTTCGGAATCTCTCCGTAGTGTTTGATGACTTGAATGGCTGGACGATCACGCTGGGGCTTTAGTCGAGAGCGTAAGACCATTAAGGTACTATCGAGTCCTTCATGAAGGTTGACAGTTTTGGTTTTCGACTCATCCAAACGGGCGAAATTACGCAAACTCAAGACGATATTGCGAATGCGCTCAGCACCGGAATTCATGGATTCTAAAATGCGTTGAATGTCTTCAACTAAGTAGTTAATATCAATATCATCTGCCAGTTTCTGAATGGAGGATTTTGGATTTGGATAGGCAGTTTCGTAAGCATCTAATAGACGCAGCAAGTCACTGATATACTCTTTTGTATAGCGAATGTTGCCAAAAATAAAGCTAATAGGATTGTTGATTTCATGGGCAACTCCAGCCACCAGTTGTCCCAGGCTGGACATTTTTTCTGTATGAACGAGTTGGGCTTGGGTTCGTTGCAATTGAGAGAGGGTTGTTTGCAGTTCTGCGGTCCGTTGAACCACCTGATTTTCTAACGTTTGGTTATAGTCGGCTAAGAGCTTTTGGGCTTCCTTGCGTTCGCGAATGTCTTGGAAGGCCACAATGACGCTATCTACCCGCCCGTGATCATCGAGGAGAGGGGTACTGGCCATGTCTAAAGGGATGATGCCATAAGGGCGATGGAGTTCTAAGTCATCACGACGGACGGACTGTCCTGAGAGGGCAATCTGGCCGGGGAGTTCTGGGAGGGGATACAACTGCTGGCTATTGGCTTTGTGGAGATGATAGCGTTGGGCGAATTGCTCTAAATCGGCTTCAAGGTTCCCTAGGAGCTGTTGAGCGGTTTGGTTGCGGTAAAGCATTTGCCCCTGGCGATCGTGAACGCAAACTCCCACGGGCATGGCTTCTAGGAGTTGAGAGAGGCGATTTTGGCTGCTGTGCAACTCTCGGTTACTGGTTCGCAGTTGGCGTTCGAGTTGGTGATGTTCGTCATGACTGGCGGAGAGAACCAGAGAGGTGAGAATGGCAGCTCCCATGAAGGATTGTAGGAGTAGAAAGGCGAGATAGGGAGAATGGTCAGCGAAGGGGCCTAGGCCCTGAACGGTGGTGAAAATGGCAATGAGGGAAATGCCCAAGACAAATAGGGGGGTTTCAAATTTCCCGAAACGCAGGACTGACCAGACACAGAGGGGAATTAGGGCATATTCGGCGGGATAGCCGAGGCCGAAGGTGCTGATGAGGATCACGACCATGAGGGCTAAAAACAGGCCCACTTCTAAATGGCGATAGGGGCCTGGCTTGGGTTGCCATTGTTTCGGGGCGGCCATTCCGGCGAGAAACACTGGGGCAATGAGCAGTTGACTTAAGACGCCACTCCACCACCAAATGAGTAGGGAGCGGGGACTGTCTGTGATAGGGACTAAGCCGAGGAGGATGAGGGGAAAAACGCCGAAGATCGCCCCAGTTAGGGAGGCGGGCAGTAGGCTGAGGATGAATAGCCCCACGTGGGGCACTCGTTGCAGGATGTTGCCCTGGGGTATCCAGGCTCGCAATAGGCTCAGGGCGATCGCCAGGTCCAAGGCACTACCGGCACCGTGAATAACGCCGCAAAATAGGGCGGGGAGAATGGCTTGGGGGGAGCTGTCTGATAATAGGTCGAAGCTGGTTGAGGCCATGGACCCGAGGAAGACCCCGGGTACGGCGTGCCAGCGGAACTGCCAAAGACTGACCCCTAGGACTACGCCGGTGGGGAACCAGACGGAGGAGATATTACCGGGGAGTCCTGCAAACTGGAGGGAAAGTTGAGCGGTCGTGAAATACAGGAGGGCGACAATCACCCATTTCAGTAGATGCAGGTTCCGGATGGGAGGGGGAGGGAGGAAGGAAGACTTCACGGAAAACTTGGAGGATGGCAACAGAGGATGGCAACCAAGGTACGGGAGCCAGGTGACCCTAGAACGACTTTAAATCGGGCTGGGAGGGATCTAGGGACGATTCTAGGCGAGATAACTGGGCTTCTAGAGAGTCGAGACGCCGGTTTTGTTCCATCACGAGAGTCGCCAGACGCTCTAACCGAGGATCGGGGATGGGGGTGCTTCCGTTGGGACGATCGCGCTGGGAGGGCTGTTCCGGTCGAGTTTGGGGAGAAACCGGGCGATCTCGGGACTGAACCTGGTTGAGTTGTCGGTTGAGCTGTCGGAGTTGAGCTTGCAGTTGCCGAACCTGGGATTCTAGGCGGTTAATCCGTGAGTCATCCAAAGCCAGCGCAGGGGAGACCTGAGTTCCAATGGCGATGGCCAGGAAAATTGCAAGTATCCACTGCGTCAATCGGCTTTTATTGGGAATCATAGGGGCGGCTGAGAACGCCAAGAGGAGCGGTTAAGCACTCAGACGTTGTTCAGGAACATGCAGGCTACGGGTGGGGATGTGATAGCGATCGCCGTAGGTGAGGACGTGAACTCGTAAGTTAAAGATACTTAAGGGATTGATGGCATCGACATAGGGTTCGTTGGTGTAGTCGACTTCACCGGGATCGATGATGGTGACGGTTCCTTTCCCCAAGACTTGGATCAGGCCCTCTCCTTCAAAGAGAGCGCAGGTATCCTCATCAATGCCGACACCAATGCGATCGGGGTTAGCGGAAATGGCCGTAATCAGCCGGGCCATGCGGTTACGATTGTGGAAATGCTGGTCGACAATGACTTGGGGCAAAATGCCGAGGCCCGTTGTCATATCCACGAGGGAGCGATTGGGAGACTCCCCACTGCCGCCACCGGCAATCATGTGGTATCCCATCACGGCTGCACCGGCGCTGGTTCCGGCGAGGACAATTTCTCCCCGTTGCACTTGCAGGAGAATTTTCTCCATTAAGGGGGTATCCGCCAACAGGGAACAGAGGCGAAGTTGGTCACCGCCGGTCATGAAGACACCGGTACAGTTTTCGAGGTCGTTTTGCCAAATGGGGTCTTCTCCCTGATAGCGTTCTCGGATATCTAGGATGCGAACCGCTTTGGCTCCCATTTCTTCAAAGATATCTCGATAGCGGTTACCGATGGCTGCCGGTTCCCGTGAGGCTGAAGGAATGATAGCAATTTGGGCATCCCGACCCCCTGAACGGTTAAAGAAGGTTTGCAGGATTTCGCGCCCGTGAACTTTATCTTCCGCGCCGCCGATTACCAAAATCGTTGTTTGAGGGGAATGGGACATCGTCGGTTCGAGAGATTGAGCATCTGTTTGGATCATAGGGAATTAGGGCGTAATGGACTTCGAGTCAAGGATTCCTACGAGACGGGCTGTCTGTAGGGTACTCTGGCACTAAACGTTCACCGTCCCTTCGAGACGCTACGCGAACGGCAGAGCGCCTGCCCTCCGGTGACGTGGGGGTCAACGCGGATGGGGGTGAGCGACGAGGGCATCGGGGTGACGTGAAGGAGCATGTGGGCTGTCTAACCCCGGCTGTAATCGGATGGATTCGCGTCGACAGCGCCAATAGTATACAAAAACTCGGGACGCTTTGCTCGGGATGCTTTATGAGCGCGACAACCGTTGATCTTTGGCGTAACAAGGGGTAGCCATTCGCATCTTCCTATAATACCATCTTGGATGGCATGGGGTTATCAGGGGTCAAGGGTTGGTGGGAGGTCAGGGGAGTCTTCGCAGGTCATGAAAATCAGATGGGGCGAGCTGCTAGAGTGAGATGTTTGCTGATTTGATCGTTCCGATGAGGTGCGAGTTTTGCCAAGGCTGATGTCCCGGTATGAGATTTGATATTGTTACGCTGTTTCCAGAGTTTTTTCAGACCCCGCTACAAGTTGGGTTAATGTCGAAGGCGATCGCCCGGGGAATTGCCGAGGTTCACTGTACGAATCCTCGCGATTTTACCCAGGACAAACATCGTCGTGTGGATGATGAACCCTATGGCGGCGGGGTGGGGATGGTGTTGAAGCCGGAGCCGATTTTTGCGGCGGTGGAGTCGTTACCGGTGTTGCCCCGTCGGGAGGTGATTTTAACGACCCCCCAGGGGGAACCGCTGTGTCAGCAGCATTTTAAGGATTGGGCTAGGGACTGCGATCAGCTCGTGGTCTTATGCGGTCATTATGAGGGCCTGGACGAGCGTGTAACTCATTTGGTGACTCGGGAGGTGTCCTTGGGGGATTTCGTGCTGACAGGGGGGGAAATTCCGGCGCTGGCCTTGGTGAATGGGGTGGTGCGCCTGTTGCCGGGAACGGTGGGTAAGACGGCTTCCCTGGAGGCGGATAGTTTTGAGGAGGGGTTGTTGGACTATCCCCATTACACTCGTCCGGCGGTGTTCCGCAATTGGCAGGTTCCTGAGGTGTTGTTGTCGGGGAATCATGCCAAGATTGCTCAATGGCGGCGATCGCAGCAGTGGGAACGCACGCGATCGCGCCGCCCGGATTTGCTCAAGGCCTTAGAGATTCCCGACGAGATTGACCCCAGTTCCCAGACTGGAGACTCGACGGAGGAGAGTCAGGGGCCAGTCTGAGTGCCAATTGGGCTTAGGTTTCCGAGGAGGCTGGGGGGAGGTCTGCTTGGGGGGGGAACTGTTGTTGCTCCTGATTGCCGGCGGGAACCACGAGAGTTGGACAGGGGGAGTTTTGGATGACGTACTGACTGACGCTGCCTAAAATCAGGGCTTGCCAGCCTTCTTTTTTGCCATTGCCTACCACGATGAGGTCTGCCGACCACTCTTGAGCTAGGTAGCTTAGGAGGGGGCCGGGGCTGCGGCGATCGAGGCGATAGTCACAGAACACATCCGCTTGAGCCGCGTGTTCACAGAGTTTTCGCAGCCAGGTTCGGGCCTGTTTGAGATGTTTGACCTGGTCCGACTGTTGGAGGTCATCCAGGTGGATACGACTTTGCAAGCCAACACCTGCGTCGAGTAGGCTGCCGAGTTGATCGTGGAACTCTAGGTTGAGGCAATGGATTAAGCGTAACTCCCCCTGGCGGTCTCGGGCGATGGCCAGGGCCTGCTGAAACACCTTCTCGGCTAGATCGGTTTGGTCTAACCCCACGAGGATACGATACGGTTCCATACTTGTCCTTAGAGGGTATGTAGATGTCCCGAGTATCCAGGGATTCAGAAGAACCGGAGTACTCAGGACCGGCGGCTAACTGGCAATCCTTAAGACTCGGGCAAGTCCGTCACAGCTCCGAGGCTACTCGATGAGACCAGTTTGGCATATTTGGCCAACACACCCCGACGATAGCGAGGGGCGCGAGGGGTCCAGTTGGCCCGACGCTGACTCAGTTGAGCATCCGAGATATGCAGATCGAGCGATCGCGTATGGGCATCGATGGTGATCATATCCCCTTCTTCCACGAGGGCGATCGCACCTCCCACGGCGGCTTCTGGGGCCACGTGACCCACGACCATGCCATAGGTTCCTCCGGAGAAGCGGCCATCGGTAATCAGGCCCACCGAGTCTCCTAAACCGGCACCAATGATGGCAGAGGTGGGGGCGAGCATTTCGCGCATTCCCGGACCCCCTTTGGGCCCTTCGTAGCGAATCACCATGATATCCCCGGCCTGGATTTTGCCGTCGAGGATAGCTTTGAGGCTCTCTTCTTCCGATTCAAACACCCGCGCCGGCCCGGTCATTTTGGGGTTTTTCACGCCACTGATTTTGGCTACGGCCCCTTCTTCAGCTAGGTTCCCTTTGAGGATGGCCAAATGACCCTGTTGATAGACGGGGTTATCCCAGGGACGAATCACTGACTGGTTCTCCGGGGGAGTGCTGGGGATATCGGCCAGTTGTTCGGCGATGGTTTTACCGGTAATGGTGAGAGCGTCACCGTGGAGTAAGCCTTGTTCGAGCAGCATTTTCATCACCTGGGGAACGCCTCCGGCTTGGTGGAAGTCCACGGTGAGGTATTGGCCACTGGGTTTGAGATCGCAAAGGACGGGAACCTTATGACGGATGGTTTCAAAGTCGTCTAAGGTCAGGTCGACGCCGATGGCGTTAGCGATGGCCAGGAGGTGTAGGACGGAGTTGGTTGAGCCTCCCACGGCCATAATGACGGCGATGGCATTCTCGAAGGCTTGGCGGGTGAGAATGTGTTGGGGGAGGCGTTGGTGGCGGACGGCGTCAATGAGGACTTTGCCGGATTCTTCCGTACTCTCGGCTTTTTCGGCATCCTCAGCGGCCATGGTGGAGGAGTACATTAAACTCATCCCCATGGCTTCAAAGGCGGAGGACATGGTGTTGGCGGTGTACATCCCACCACAAGACCCGGCCCCAGGACAGGCGCGGCGTTCAACTTCCTTGAGTTCGGCATCATCGATTTTACCGGCACTATGTTGCCCCACGGCTTCAAAGGCACTGACAACGTTCAGGTCCTGACCCTTGTAGTGACCGGGTTTGATGGTTCCTCCATAGACAAAAATAGCCGGGATATTGAGGCGAGCCATGGCAATCATGGCCCCCGGCATATTTTTGTCACAACCGCCAATGGCCAAGACGCCATCAAGGCTTTGGCCGTTGCAGACGGTTTCAATAGAGTCGGCGATGACTTCGCGGGAGACAAGGGAGTATTTCATCCCCTCAGTTCCCATGGAAATGCCGTCACTGATGGTGATGGTTCCAAAGACTTGGGGCATTCCCCCCCCTTGGCGCACCCCAATTTCAGCCCGTTGAGCCAGGCCATCGAGTCCCATATTGCAGGGGGTGATGGTACTGTAGCCATTGGCGACGCCGATAATGGGTTTGGAAAAGTCATCGTCCCCGAAGCCGACAGCCCGTAACATGGCTCGGTTAGGAGTCCGGGAACTGCCTTGGGTAACGACGTGACTGCGAAGATTGTCGGACATGGTCTGATGTTCTCTCAATGAAAGCGTATCGAGGATAGGCGATCGCCCTGGAGCGGAACAAGCGCCTCCCGAGGGGGAATGGTCGAGTTCCCCTGAGGAAACTCAATCATACTGGGATCTTTGTCTCATTTGATTGTTTCATAAGACGTGGGGGTCGTGCTAGATGCCAGAATATATTTAATCAAGTTGATGATAGTTGAGGGGGCAAGTCACCCAGGATGAGAGCCGATGAACTCTTAGAGCGATATGCAGACGGAGAACGGGATTTTCGTGAAATAGACCTCAGTCAGGCCAATTTATCTGGGCAAGACCTCAGCGGGGCTAATTTACGACAATCCAATTTGACGGGGGTAAACTTCCGGGAGACGAACTTACGTGGCGTAAACCTACGGGAATCTCAGTTACGGGAGGCTAAACTGCATCGTGCCAATTTACAGGATGCCAATTTAATTTCTAGCAAGTTGCTCCATGCTGATCTGTCTGAGGCCCAGATGAGTGAAGCGAATTTACGGGGGGCGAAGTTGGTGGGGGTGTCGTTACAGGGGGCAGATTTAACGGAGGCTATTTTGAATGAAGCGGATCTTAGTCAAACCAATCTCGATGCTGCGACGTTACGAGAGGTGAATTTAAGCCGCTCTAATCTCTGCCGTGCTTCAATGCGAGGCGCTATTTTGGAGGGGGCCAATTTGACGATCGCCGTGTTAACAGAAGTGGATTTAGAGAATGCTAACTTGATGAAAAGTATTTTGAATGGTGCCAATTTGAGTCAGGCGAACCTAACAGCAGTTGATTTGAGTTTTGCTAAACTTAGTGGTGCAAATTTGGCAGGGGCAAATCTGACCAAAGCACAGTTACGTGCAGCAAACTTGAGTTGGGCAACCTTACGAGGGGCCAATTTGACGGGGGCGAGTTTATATCGAACTAAGTTGAGTTGGTCGAATTTGACGGGGGCGATTCTCAATGATGCGATTCTGATGAGTGCTAAGATTTATAAGACGAATTTTCGAGATGCAGAACTGTCGCAAACCATTATGCCTGATGGAAAAACGTTTGGGGATAATCGGCAGTAAGTACAGAATCGCCAGCACAAGTCAGTAGAGAGGGGTTAGGGGTGAGATATGGTTAGAGGCATTGATGTTGCGGATTACCAGGGAACCGTTAATTGGCCGGCGGTGGCTAAGTCGGGAATTGAGTTTGCGGTGACGAAGGCGACGGAGGGGGGAACGTTTGTGGCGGACTCCTTTGCTCGTAATTGGTCGGGGATTCGCTCGGCGGGGTTGGTTCGCGGGGCCTATCATTTCTATCGTCCCCGCACGGATGCGCTGGCTCAGGCGAATTTGTTTTTGAATATGGTGAAGCTGCAACCGGGGGATTTACCGCCGGTGTTGGATATTGAAAGTGATGATGGGGTGGAACCGGAGCGGATTCGCGCGGGTATCCGGAGTTGGTTGGTGCGGGTGGAGGAGGCGACGCAGCGTCGGCCGATTCTGTATACCTATCCGTCGTTTTGGGAACGGTTGGGGAATTGGCAAGATTTTACGGACTATCCGCTCTGGATTGCCCATTACACGACGGCTGAGCGGCCCTGGGTTCCTGGGGGCTGGCGCACGTGGACGATGTGGCAATTCACGGATAGTGGCACGGTGAGCGGGGTGACGGGGCCGGTGGATGTGAACTCGTTTAATGTGATTAAGGCGGGAAGTCAGAGCCAGATGGTGGTTCAGGTACAGCGGTCTCTACGAGGGAAGGGCTATGATATTGGGTCGCTCGATGGGGTATTTGGGGCGAAAAGCCAAGAGGCGACTCGTGAGTTTCAGACGGCGCTGGGATTGACGGCGACGGGTGAGATTACGCCGCGAACCTGGGCCTATCTGATGGATGCTACGATAACGGGCAAAGGAGTGGACCCTAAGCCACCGGATTCGGAGAAGAGTATGCCTACCCCCACGGATGCGATTAAGTTGATTGATGTGATGAAGTTCTATCAGGATTTACCCCATCAGGGGAAGGCGTTGAACTGGTTACAGGGGCGACTGGAGAGTGGGGTGTTGCTGGAGTTTGCTCGTCGTTGGCGCAATGATTCGACGAGTACGACCCCAATTGAGTTGGTCAATGTGGCTAAGTTTTATCGCAATCTGTCCAGCCAGAATCAGGCGTTGGAGTGGTTGGAGGGACAACTGAGTTCGGAGATGGTGAAGGAGTTTGCTCAGCGGTGGCGATCGCCCCAGGAGTTCCGGGAGGCTCCGATTGTGTTAGCGAATGCGGCGCAATATTATCAAGGGATGAGTCATCAGAAACAGGCTTGGCAATGGCTCCAGGAGCGCCTCAGTCATGAGGATTTGGCTGAGTTTGCTCGGATTTGGCGCCAATAGGGTTGGCTGTGTTTACCGTTTATCGTTGCGAGATTAGAGTGCAAGATTAGAGATGGATAAGTCCCCGAATTTTACTCCCCATGAGGCGATCGCGGCTACGGAGGTTGCGATCGATACGTTTGTGACGGCGAAACAGAAGCGTCTGTTGACGGATTCGCTGTATACGTCGCTGCATGGACAACCGTTCCTGATTGAGAGCAATATCGGCATTCTCCATACTCAGGGACAGCCTCTGGTGGCCCCGGATTTGATGTTGAGTTTGGATATTGGTGAGGATTGGTGGACTCACCGTCATCATCCCTATTCTCTGTGGGAGTTTGGCAAGTCTCCGGATTTGGTGATGGAAATCGTCTCAACGACGACTGGGGATGAGTTGGGGGCGAAGCTGAGTGTGTATGAGCGGTTACGGGTGAGTTACTATGTGCTGTTCGATCCTGAGAGGGTGCTAGGGGGGCCCCGGTTGCGAGCGTTTGAGTTGCGGGGCAAGTGCTATTTTGAGATTGCCAAGTTCAATGATCTCGATAAGCCGATTTGGTTGGATCAAGTGGGGTTGGGGTTGATGCTCTGGCAAGGGGAGTTTGAGGATAAGGATTGTCTCTGGTTGCGTTGGTGTGATCAGCAGGGGAATATTTTGCCGACGGGGTATGAGTTGGCCCAGCAGGAGTTGTTGGATCGCGAGGAGTATGAGAAACGGGCCGAACGGATTGAGTCGCAGTTGTTGCAGGCCAATCAACGGACGGAACGAGCGAAGAAGTGGGCCCAGCGGTTGGCGGAACAGTTGCGAGCGTTGGGGGTTGACCCGGATACGGTGTAGTGCGGGAATCCTGAGGCGGCGGGAGATGGGCTGAAGAGAGCAGATGTTGATGGGGTTAAATCAATGTCTGTGGTGAATCCTCGGGTGAGTGTGATTATTCCGGTGTATAATGGCGGGCGCTTTCTGGGGGAGGCGATCGCCAGTGTTTTGGCGCAAACCTATGAGGATTGGGAGTTAATTGTGGTGGATGATGGCTCGACGGAGGCGATCGAGCCTGTGATTGCGCCTTATCGCTCGCGGTTGCACTATAGTCGCCAGAAGAATCAGGGGGTGGCGGTGGCTCGTAATCGGGGACTGGAGCTGGCTCGGGGGGAGTTTATCGCCTTTTTGGATCAGGATGATTGGTTTGAGCCGGATAAGTTAGGGGTTCAGGTGGCGGCGTTGCAGGAGTCGCCTCATCTGGGGATGGTTCATAGTGGCTGGTTTGTGGTGGATGCTGAGGGACGACGGTTGTCGACGGTGAATCCCAGGGAGGGGATTCCTGAGTTGGATTTGGCGGCCTGGCTGTTGTGGAAGCCGGTGTTTTTGGGGGCGATGTTGTTTCGGCGATCGGGTTTGGAGAGGGTGGGGGGGTTTGACAAAACGTTGGAAAAAACTCCGGATGTGGCGTTGGTTTTGCAGTTAATACTAAAAGGATGCCAAGGGGACTGGGTTTCTCGGCCAACGGTTTCCTATCGCCAACATCAGACCAATGCTTCGCGGGAAACGCGAGTACAGGTGTGTGAATGTGAGCAAATCTTAGATGAGATTTTTGCAGATCCTCATCTCCCACCAGAGGTGCGGGCGCTTGAGTCTCAGGCTCGCTATAACAATCTGGTTTGGAGTGCGTGGCGGTTGTACTCGACGGGTGAGTTTTCGCTCATGACTGATTATTTGAGGAAATCTTTGGCGTATGGTCATCAATCTCGGACGGAAACTGTTTTGGATTGGCTGCGTTGGTTTGAGCAGTATGAGGCTGAGTATGGGGGGGGATTTAATGCGGCTGATTTTGGTCAAACTTCCGAGTGGTTTGGTCGATTAATACAATCGTAGCGATGACCAACTTCATGGAAATTTAGAATGGATTGATGATTTGTTTATGAGGAGTAGTCAAGGGATGAGTGCCGGTAAGTTGCTGAAGCAGGCTAATCAGTTGAAACGGTCTGGGAATGTAGATGAGGCGATCGCCCTCTATCATCAGGTCATTGACATTAATCCTCTTGCTTGGGCTTATCATAACCTGGGCGATGCTTTGGCTAAACAGGGTAAGTTGGATGAGGCTGTTGCTTTTTATTCTGAAGGCTTAAAAATAAACAATCGGTCGGCTTGGCTATTTTATGATTTAGGGAAATCTTTAGCAGAACTTGGAGATTTAGATTCGTCCATTAAGTACTTCAAAAAAGCTATTGAATTAAAACCGGATTGCTACTATAAATTTTATAGTAGACTAGGCTGGGTTTTGACCCAAAACAAAAAATTTGATGAGGCTCTAAATTATTGCAGCCATGCTATTCAACTTAATCCCAAATTAGTTGATGCTTACTTGGGATGCTGTGCATCATATATCTGCAAGGGGGAACTACAAAAAGCTGAAAATTATATAAATTTAGTAATTCAGTTGAACCCCAAAAAACCAAAAGCTAAACGTTATTCTGATTTTTTTTATATCATAAATAAATTTCAATCTAAGGTCGGTATTTTTCTTGTAAAGAATTCAAAAAATATCCAAGAATCTCAAGATTCTAACTATTATCTAGGAAAACTTTTGAATTTAGTTAAAATGTATTCGGAAGTATCTCCAAATGAAAATCTAATAAAAATACGCCAGCTAGGTCAATTCCATCACTGCATTAGTGGATTGATTTTGCCTGGAGTAAATTACTTAGTAATCTTAAAAAGATTGCATTTATTTCTGACCCCAAAAAATTATGTAGAAATCGGTGTGGACAGAGGTGAATCTTTTAAATTAGGGAGTTTATCAACGGTTTCTATTGGTATTGATCCACAACCTAAACTGCAATGTAAAATTGCACCTAGTGCCAAAATTTTTCAGATGACCAGCAATGCCTTTTTTCAAAACCATAATCTACTAAAAGAACTACACGGACATAAAGTTGATTTCGCTTTTATTGATGGATTGCATTTGTTTGAGCAAGCGCTGAAAGATTTTATCAACCTTGAAAAATACAGTCATTCAAATACAGTTATTTGTTTTCATGATACTTTTCCATTAGATGAGATAACAGCTAGACGCGATCGCACAACTAGTTTTTGGAGTGGAGATGTTTGGAAAATAGCTCTGATTTTAAAGAAGTATAGACCGGATTTAAGAATATCTACAGTAGCGACTAGACCAACGGGATTAACCATAGTAACTAATCTGGACTCTAGTTCACAAATTTTATCCAAGCATTATGATAACATTTTGTGGGAATACCTGAATAAGAGTTGGGTAGATAGCTTAGAGTTACGATTTGCTATGTTTTCTGTTGTAGATAATAATTGGCAGGCTGTGATCGAAAATATGTTTGTAGAGGGTGTATCTCTGATTGACTGACAAAAGTTTGGTAGAACTCTATAAGTAATGATGGATTTGTTAAGATGTTCATGAAGCGATGGAACAACCCCCATGCCTCATTGCCCTGATTGCGAATCAAGCGCGAACCGTCAAAAATGGCCACATCCACACTGGCAAGCAACGGTATCTTTGCCGCAACTGTGGTCGTCAGTTTGTTAAAAATCCAACCAAGAAGGTCATTGACAACCCGACTCGCGAACTAATTGATCGGCTCCTGCTAGAACGAATCCCAATGGCTGGAATTGCTCGGGCAGTTCAGGTGTCTGAGCAATGGCTGCAAGACTATGTCAACGGTAAAGTCGCCCAGACCCCGAGGCAAGTCGCTGTCAGTCCAAAAAAAGGGCCGCTGACGGTGCAACGTGATGAACTTTGGTCGTTTGTGGACCACAAGGGCAACAAACAATGGGTCTGGTTAGCTCTCGATGCCGAGACCCGCGAGATTATCGGTGCTTATGTCGGTTCTCACTCTGCCGAGAGTGCGCAAAAACCTTGGGATTCCTGACTCAAAGTCTATCGGCAATGTGCTGTGATCTACATTGATGCCTGGGAGGTTTACCGGCAGGTGCTGACGAGCAAACGACACCGAATCGTTAGTAAGTCGAGCGGCAAGGTCAGTTACATTCAGCGGTTCAACAATACCCTGAGGCAAAAAGTTCCACGCTTTGTCCGACGTAGTTTAGGCTTCTCCAAGAGTCTACGCAATCATATTGGACTCGTGTGGAACTTTATTCACCACTATAACGCATCATTACCTCTTTAGTACTACCCAGATTTTGATGTTACTATCTTTAGCGGGCTTATAGAAAAATGGTATTAAAATACATCCCAAGCCGCCGTACAATATCCCAGAGTAAATTTTGATTTTTCATCCCATTGGTTCTTGACAAACATTAAATTGAATTCTGCTGATTTCTCAGAACTTTCACGTAATTCATCGGTAGACTTTTGTAACTTATGGAAGACAATAGCCTCGGGAATATAATATATCTTTTTGCCTAGTACATGGCGGATTAAGTCACAATAAACTCTGTCAGAACGATAATGCCGGCCATATTCAGAGTCAAGCATTCCAATAGCTTCTATGATATCTCGGCGAATGTACGTGGCAAAAAAAGGTGCATAAGAAATCTCAACCTCTTTACCATTATGGAATAATGGTAGATTTGCAATATTATTATGATGAGCAGACAGATTAACATCACAATCACGATTTGGATTGGCGTAGGGAACGTGATCTTTGATTGTCTTAGTACCACCAGGTAAAACTTGACGTGGCACAGTGATTGCTGCATGAGGAAGATCATAGCATGATTTTTGCAATTCCAGCAATGCCGATTTGGATAAGATGGCATCGTTATTCAGAATCAAAATATCAGACTTAGTTTGGGCTGCTTTAATTCCTTGATTAACTGCATAAGTAAAGCCCATATTTTTGGGATTTTCAATAAGTTTTATATTGCCGTTATTAGCATGACTTATTAAAAAACTTAATACCCTAGCATCATCAGAGGCATTATCGATGCAAATTATATCTAATTTGTCATTCCAATGATTTGAAATTAGGGTATTTATGCATTGTTCAATATCTTGATAAGCGTTAAAACTGGGTATTACCACCGTTACATGATGTTTCAAGCTATTGTTTGATTTACCAGAAATGATCTGAGTATAACGAACATTCATATTGCTCCAAACATGATTAATTTGCTGACCATAGGTACTGTCATTGGTTACTGTGTTTTTATCTTTATTGTAAAAATAATTTACTAGCAATATGGGAACAGAATATAGCGTGGCAACCTCTGAATATTTCAAAATTAAGTCATAGTCTGTATATCGACGTAAGTTTTCATTAAACCCACCTATCTTGTTAAAAAGCTTGCGTTTATGGGTGAAAACGTTTAAATCTATATAGTTTCTATTTTCTAGGAGTGACCTATGAAAATGTCCATAGCGTACTGCAAAAAGCTGAGAATTTGAGCCACTATACAAAAGCATTCCACTATATATTGCATCAGCTAAAGGTAGCCTGTCATAAGCTCCTACTATGGCAGATAAATATCTCGTTTCCCATGTATTATCACTGTCAAGATATGCAATAATTTCACCATTTGCAATCTTCAGCCCCTCATTTCTTGAAAATGAATGGCCTTGATTAGTAGGCAGTCTTAGTAACTTCAATCTCTGATCTTCTATTTCACTTACAACTTTTACGGTATCATCGGTACTAGCATCATCGATCACAATTAATTCAAGCCATTTATAAGTTTGCCTCAAAACCGAGAAAATAGATTCTCGTATAATTTTACTGCGATTAAAAACAGGCATAATTACAGACACTAAAGGCTTGTCTTGTAATGCTAAAGCTCGTTGAGATAGTTGATTGGCAAGGTTTTCCATGAATGCAAAGCAGCGTTTATCTTCCTCCCTGAAAGGTAAAGTTATCAGAGGATTAGTCATTGAGTATTTCAACATCCCTTGAAAATCTATAAATCGGCGATTTGGTGGCCATACACAATCAGATTTATCAAGAAGTTGGTTAGTTTCTGCATCATATAAAGAAACTTCATGCAAAGAATCATCTAAAAATTTTTCAGGTACAAAAAGGGAAAAAGAGTGATAACCAAGGTTTACATTATTTTTTTGTAGATCTGGACGAAAATTATTGGCTAGAATAAAAAACTCAGCATCATCTATTTTAATAAGTGCTGTCCTGGGCTTTGGATCACCAATACCAGCTAACCAACCATCAATACATTGCTTGTTTTGAGTTTTGTTTATCTTTCCCTTCACAGGATAGGCTGTACTCACTTCTTCCCGATCATCTCTTCCAAGTAAAACATCACTTGTCAAAGAAGATTTATCTAAATTACGCAAATAAAAATCCCACCTCTCTTTAAATAATCGATGATTATTATCCTGGAAATCACGATGCTTTTTCTGATCCCCTTTCTGACGAGTCGCTCCTTCTTGAAGCTGTAAACTTACCCCATTAATGCAGTAGCATGCCTTCTGTAAATCCCGCCCTAAACGCAAACAAAAATCAATATCTTCTAAACCATAATTATAATCCGTAGAAAAGCGGCCAACCTTTTCAAAATCACCTTTCCGACATAACAAAAAGGCGCCCGCTACTGCCGGAGAGAAATTACCCTCAGTAGCCGAAACAGCCAAATAGTCATTCAGACTCCCATAGCGAATTTGTTCAGGCTGGAAATAACCTCGCTGTTCATTCCAAACAAACTCAATCCCCGTATGCTGTACCCCCGGATTTTTTCCCTTTGGTAGCGATGAAGGATCATCATCCAAACGCACCCCCACCGCCCCGATAGTGGCATCATCTAACCGACTCACCGCCAAAGGCAACACATCCGAACTAAAAACAATATCATTCCTTAAAAATAGCAAGTAAGGATACTTTGTCAAACTCGCACCATAATTACAAGAATCAGAAAACGAAAAATTAGCACCTCGATTAATATAACGAATATTTTCATTAATTGCCTGCTGTCGAACTACCTCAGCTGTGTTATCTTCTGAACCATGGTCGATAATAATTAACTCGATCGGAAAATAGGTATTTGTGTCAAAAAAACTAGATAGAAGTCGCTGAAGATGACCTGCACCATTCCAACTTAAAATAACAACAGAAACGCCCTGATGAAATTTAGCCAAGACCTGATGAGTTACCCTTTTAGACAACACAAACTCAACAGCAGGCAACCTCTGCAAAAACAAACTTAACCCCCGCGACACTTCACAACCCAGGAGCACCGACAACTCCCCAGCCTCAGCCCTATTTAACTCCCGAATCTGATCGAACTCCCGCGCCAGGCTGGCCGTAATTTCAGTCCACTTCTGACTATCCAAATTTTTCAGAGGAGGCAAGTCCCGGCAATTGACAGCCGCCTCGGCCTCAATAAAACTCAACTCCTCATCCTCAATATCCACAATCACCCGCGCATCCCACAGGAGCTTGTACAACAGCCCCAAAATCACATTCGGCATCTGAGGCTTGGATAGATGCACTACCTCATAGGGATGGGCCAAAACCAAACCCAGGGCCTGCTCAAGAAACCGCTCCTCATCTTCAACCTGTATGGTGTGACAGGGAATCTCCGTCTCCTGATTGGCTGGCGAAACCTGCCCTTCAGCCTGAGAAAACCAACAGCTAATGAACTCCACCTCAGCCCAACTGCCATACAACTGCGCCAAAGTATAGGCCTGTTCCCTTCCGTTCTGGGACACATCACAACTACAGACCCCCACCCGAGGGTGAGACGTTCCGGCGGCCGCAGCCTGCCTCATCTGTCCCTGATACTGTCCTCTAAGATCGACCAAACCGCCGTCTTCCGACCCTGACCAAACTGCAACTAGACCTGGTTCTCCCTCCGTCAGTGGCTCACACATTCTGCCTCTAATCTCATCCCCAGTGCGAGCTACCTTCCAAATCCGCAGCTCAGATAACTGACCATCCGAGAACTGATGGAGACGAGAACTCACCATCAGACGCACTGGAGCTTCAGTCGGCGTCGCACCAGATTCGTTCCCCCAGTCCTGTTCTCCCTGTAAAACACCATTGATATAAAGCTGTCCAGACTGCCCGAACTTGCGGACACAGGTAATATGGACCCATTGATGCAAGGGAATCGTCTCTTGGGGCACCCAAGTTAGAGGTGTAGCACAGCCTTCCCCCCGGCCATAGTACCACTGGCCTCGCTCCCCATCCTTGATGCGTAAACAGAACTCATTTTGCTCATCGCTGACAAATTTACCCACAAGATTCGTCCAATCCTGCGGCCACTGCCTCAAACGCAACCAAAACTCAATGGTCAAATCTCCCGTAAGACTTAACTCCTGATGATGAGGAATTTCCCCATATATCCCCAACTGCGGTCGAAAATCGAGCACTGTACCTTGACCTGACCCCGGAGCTACTTGCCAATACTGCTGCCACTCCTGGGCGGACTCGGACCAGCGACCTAAGCCGATCAACGCCAAGGCTCGCTGCCGTCTCACCAAGGCATTCCCAGGCTGAAGCTCCAACAGTCGCCCCCATTCCAACACCGCTTCATCCCAACGCTCTAGGCTCACTAAAGCCTCAGCTAAACAGCGATACAACTCGGGACTGTTCCACCCCAGCCCCATCGCTCGCCGCCACTCCACCACGGCTTCCATGGGGCGTTCGGACGCTGCCAAAGCTTGTCCTAAGCCAAATAAAGCCTCTCCTGACTCCCCAAACTCCAATAAGACTTGGCGATACTGTTGGACGGCTTCAGACCACCGACCCAACTGCTGCAACACTTCACCTAAAGCTAAGCCACAGTCAACGCTCTGGCTCAACTCCCAACTGCGACGATAGAACCCCAACGCCTCATCAAGCTGCCCTTGTCGCGCTGAGCATTTTCCCAGATAAAAGTGGCCTTGCGGCTGATTGGGCTGTAACTCCAAATTCTGCCTTAAACAAGCCTCGGCCCAATCTAGATCGATTCTTCCCTCCAGTAAGACTACCCCTAAAGCCAACTGGAGTTGGGGGTCATCACAATTGAGATCCAAGGCCTGCCGCAAATTCTTGACAGGTTCTTGAGACTGTCCCAGGCGGCACAATAACTGCTGCAACTGTAGATTAAATTCTAGTCCCTCAGGCTTTAAGGCAACTGCCTGCCCTAATGCTTCGATCGCGGCTTGCCAATCCTGTTTTTCAAGGAATGCTTCACCCAGAAGTAAATAAAATTTGTAATAATCTGGCGTTAACTCTAATCCTCGATTTAAGACTTCGATCGCCCCATCCGAATCTTTTAACTTCAGCAACGCCACCCCGAGGAGAGAGTAGCTTAGATAATTAGACCCGAAAGAAATGGCTTGCCGATAGGCCTGCACGGCTTCAGAATACCGTTCGAGTTCTAAAAACGCCTGCCCTAAATGGCAATAGCCCCCAGGATACTCGGGATTCAGGGGCATTGCCGCTTCCAATACCGCTGCCGCTCCCTGCCAATCTTCCAGGGCAAGCAGGGATTCTCCCCAGAAATAGCGGGCCCAGAACAATTGCGAATCCAACCTCACCGCTTGTTCGAGATGGGGAATCGCGGCCTGCCACTGTTCACAAGCTACCTGAGCGCGTCCTGCATAATAATGGGCTTGCGCCACCTCCGGATTCAGCGCGATCGCCGCCTCCGCTTGGGGCAACGCTTCTTCCCATTGTTCCTGCTCAGACAAGAGTTCCGCAAACCCCAACCGTAACTCAAATCCATCTGGGGCAAAGTTAAGCGCACGACGATAAACAGCGATCGCCTCTTCGAGTAACCCCTGTTCCTTCAAGGTTTGAGCAAAACGCTGTTGCGCCAACACTTGTTCCGGGGCAGATTCGGCCAGACGATGATACTCAGCCATCGCCCCTTGCCAGTCTTGCAACTTCGTCAACACCCGAGCATAACCCAAGCGAGACATCACTCGTTGCGGTTCCCGAGGCAAAATCCGCTCATAAATCTCCCGGGCCGGCTGCCATTGCTGATGATAGGCCAACACCTCCGCCAGATTATGCCAAGCATCGGTCAATTGCTCATCACGGGCGATCGCCTCTCGGTAATAGCGTTCCGCCATGGGCCACTCTCCTAAGCGCACCCAGCGATTGCCCAAGCTGAAATAATCCTGAGCCTGCCCTGACTCCGGTTCCAAACTCAACACCTGATGCCAACAACGCACCGCTTCAACCTCATTACCCACCTGTTCCCAAACCCCAGCTAAGGCGCGATGGTGTGCCGCTCGTTGCGGTTGATATCGCAGCGCCCGTCGGAAACATTCGATCGCCCGCTGCCACTCCCGTTCTCGGGCATAGAGAGTTCCTAGATTCCCATACACCTCGGCAAAATCGGGCTGTAAACGTAGGGCTTCCCGATAACTCCGCTGCGCCTGCGTCAACTGTCCCGTGATTTGTGAAACATCCCCGAGAAGTTTGTAGAGGCTTGCCGTAGGTTGAAGCCTTAACGCCTGTTCGCAAGTCTCAATACAAGCCTGCCACTGGCGCTGTTGCCCATAGGTGAAGGCTTGAGCCTGTAACTGTTCAAAACTTTGGGGGGAGGCTGCTATCTCCTGCTTCAAGGAATCCTGCCCAGACTGTTTCTGAGTCTGGGGTTGCCTGTCTTCATTGACTGCCTGTTTGTAAGCGGCGATCGCCTCTCCCCAACGTTCTTCCGCCTTCAGCCGCTGAGCCAGAGTTAACCATTCTTCCCGAGAGCTGGCCTCTATCTCTTGAAGTGGAGTGAATTGAGTCTGAGTCTCAGGTTGTTCAAACTCTTTCGAAGCGTCCCCATTTTGAGTCATCTTTTCCGGCCCCATGATCTTGGGTTGTCCCATGGCAAATTGTTTAGAAGGCTCCTGTTGCCCCTCATGAGTCGAAGGCACAACCGTATCCGGAGGCATTAGGGTTAAATCATCCAATTCAGCATTGGAGGCAAAAAGGGGAGTTAGATCCAAGAGGCCGGGAGGTGTGCTCATAGAACCGTAAGTTCTCTGCTGTGGGCGTACTAATCGGATCTACCCAAACCTCAAGCCTGATCCGGATGTTCTGCAAAATTTCCGATCCAATAAGTCACTGACGCACGCTCCCATTTGAGCACCTGCTAGACCATTCCCACCGTTGCTAGAAACCAGAAACAGGGCAACTCCAATTAACCAAACCGAATTAACGCTTATTGTGATGTCCAATCAACCGAAAATCCAAGCGATCCTGTTGGCCCTGGGGGGTGCATTGGCGATCTCCGGCTGTTATGCCTCGGCCCGAATCTCCCCCCAAACTCCCCCGGCTTCAAACCCATCAGGAGCCACATCCGAATATCACTCACAACGGCAATCCTCCCCAACCGGCCCTCATATCCTCTTCCATCCAGAGGCCCTAGAAGACGCCCAACACCGCTTACAACAGTCCCCAGAGGACTATCCCCTCACCCACGCCGCCTATGAGGACATTCGCGACAAAGCCGATCGCTTCCAACAACGAGTTCAAACCTCCCCCTACACCGGAACCCAACGAGACGACTACCGCCAAGCCGCCACCAGCGGACTCACCCCAACCCTCTACACCGCCCTCGTTTGCGTCATCGAAGAGATTCCCGACTATTGCCAAACCACCATCGACACCCTACTCGCTTGGGCCGACGCAGAAGGAGGAAGCCAAGTCGGACAAGGCAACCGAGATGATCTCATCGGGGCCGGACTCGATATTGGCCGCCTCTTGCATTACTACGCCCAAGCCTTTCAACTCGTTGCCCCCCAGATGTCCCCAGCCGAACAGCAACAGGTTCGGGATTGGTTTCTGGCCCTGGGCGATCGCATCCAAACCAGTCATGACTACTGGATTCATCACCTCTCCCGCGAGGGGGCCAATAACCATCTCTCTCGCCATCTCTATGGCATGATGATCACCGCCCTGATTGGCCAAGATGATGACCGATTGGACTATACCCTCAATGAGAGTCCCTGGAACTACGCCAACTTAGTGCGGGATGCCATTTATGAAGAAGACAACCCCGATAATCTCTTTCGCCAAAACCGGGACTTCTCCCATCTTCCCATCCAGGCCCAAACCGGGGAAATCTACGATCGCCACCGCAGCCTCCCTCATCCCCCCGCCCAAAACGACATCTACGATCGCCATCGCTGGTGGGATGAAGATGTTACCCAGGGAGTGGGATTTGCCTATAGTGTCTTCCACCTCGAAGGCCTCATCCTCACGGCCCATCTGGCGGAACTCAACGGCCTGCAATACCCAGAACAGCGGTTAATGGATGTGGAGAATCAATCGATTCGTAATGCCTTGCGGTTCTACGGCCAGTATTACCTAGACTATCCCTGGGGACGAGACGACTGCCGAGACATCGAAGACCTCGACCCCTCCCCAGACCCCTATGATGGCGATTGTCCCATCGCCTATGAACCCTATTTCGGGGAAAACCCCAAATATCACACCCTCTATCTGTTTCTCCTGGCCAAACACTACTACCCCGAGGATGCCGCCTTTTATGAAGACATTATCGCCGCCAATGAAGCAATGTTAATTCCTCAAGAGACGGCCCATCCCCTCCATAGTCCCGCCAGTGTCTTCACCTTTATCTATGGCGAATCTTCTCAATCGCCGCAAAAACGACGATAGACGGTGGCCAAGCCCCGCTCATCGCCTACATTGCCGGGAAAGAGGACGACAGGTAAATTGGGAAACTGAGGATGAGTCTCGGGCGTTCGCACGACGGAACAGCCAGCCAGGATTTGTCCCAAGAGGTTGGCGGTGCGTAGGGCTAACCCTTGACTGAGAACATCGTTGGAAGTGATGCCCCCTTTACTAATCAGGAAGCCCAATTCCGGCGGTAATCCTCGCACTACATCCATGAGGAGTTGGGAGACAGCCACGCCAAATTTAAGGCGGGTGTCGCTGTCGGGAAATTGCAGTTCTTCACGACTGGTATAGATGACGGGGGTTTTGCCATCAGTCCAGATGTCGTGAACGTTCTCTAACACTCCCGTTAACAACGATTCTCGCTGTTGGGGAGAATCCTCCACCAGGTGGCTAACATCCACTTCAACCCCAGCAACGCCCGATTCTTGTAAGAGATGTTGCAGTTGTTGGGTGGTTTTCTTGACATGAGATCCCACTAAAACAGCCCCCGGTTTACCCCCGCGCACATATTGGGCCATGTCCTCGGCGGCGATGGGTTGCGGGCCGAGGTTGGCTAGGGAGGTGAGAAGACTGGCGGCACTTCGGAAGAGAAAGCGTTTCCCTTGACTGGCGGCTTTGAGGATATCGGCGGCGAATTGGTCTAAATCGGCTTGGGTTTCAGCATCGACAACGCCACAGGTGTTATTTTCTAGGGCCATTAGTCTATCAAAACAGCCCGATCGCACGTCATCGAGGGTAAACCGTTCGACGGCTTCAGCAGCAATCGTCCCCTGGGTTTTCTCGGCCACATAGTCGGGGAGATAGCTGTGGTGATAGCCAAAGACGGAATCTTGGGCAAATTCCGTTTCATGGACGGGAACGGGTTGGCCGTCGATATGGAGATAATGGACGCTATCTCGGGTGACACGTCCTCCCTCAAAGAAGGCGGGGGTGAGGAAATGGGCGTCAAAGGAGCCGAGTTCTTCGGCGATCGCATCGGTTTCGATGGGATAATGACCTCGTAGGGTGGAGTCAGAACGACTCACCACCAGGAAGTCTTCGAGTCCTACTTGGGCGATCGCCGTTTTCAAGTTCTGACAGACGTCACGAGTGACTTGACTGGCGGCATCGGGGGCTAAGGCGCGAGTATTGGTGAGGATGAAGAAAATCGGCGCCTCATCAACGAGTCCCAGTTTTAAGGTCTCGACATCCCATTGGGTTAGCAAGAGGCAACTGTGAACCGTCTGGGAACCGGTGGGATCGTCGTCGAGAACGATGATTTTCGGGCTACTCATAAAAATAATGGTATTGAGCGGTTGGCATCAATCCCATTATTCCAGGTTCTCGCAAGGCCTAACAGTCTAGAGTCCCCTGTTCCGGTGTTCCCCTGATTTCCCGAAGAGGGCGAACAGCCGTTCGCCCCTACAGAATTTTCCCTATTGCCTATTGCCTGTTCCCTTTTCCCCTTAACAGTCTGGGGGGGCCTGATGATGTTGGAAACTTACGGGACGGCTGGTGCGCTCAATGCGAACGATGTGATAGGGCTGAGTAATCGCCATAGTGGCCATGCCACAGCCACGAGTTTCGAGATAGTGAACGACAAGTTCCTCCCCTTCTTGTCGCACTCGGTCGACCTGGACACCGTAAGACCCATCGGGGCGATCGCCCAATCCCACGGCGATGATACTGTAATTCTCAAAATCAATCTCGGGGACGTTCGGCGAAGGAGAGACAGTCCCGTGGAGTTGTTGCCAGAACCCTTGCCATTCTGACTCCTCTGTAATCAGTCGTTCAAAGGAGTCGTTGAAACCGCTGTAATTCCCCTGTTCCTGGGTTTCAAAGGAGATGGTTTCCGTGGTGGGACTAGGAGAGGGTTGGGGGGTTTGACTCAGGGTTCCCTGGCGATACACCGAGATGGCTGAGTCTGCTAGTCCCTGCCATAACTGACGATGGCAGGGTCCCCAAATTGAAGAGGTGGGGGCGGCGATGGGGTTAACCCAGCCGCAGTCAGCTTGGCTGGGTACCGTGGCGAGGGCCAGGGCCAGCGGGAGATGGAGGGGAATTGTTAGGGCGATCGCCAAAAAACGGATCATAGGTCTAATCTGCCAACGTCCAGATTGAGTTATCCCTAATGATCGTACAAAATTTGCCATCGCCACGGCCGTCTTGTGGGGCTTCGGCTACTGTCCTCCCCCCAAATTAGCCCTGACTTTGTGACGAAGACCCGATCTCAGGGCTAGTATAGGGTTTCATCTGCATATCGATTTTACGGATGTGGTTGATAAACCAATCCAAAAGATTACGGTTAACCTTTAAGACCAACGATAGACTCGCACCCTCGTCGCGAAATTGCTGTTTAATCTCCTCAAAGGTTTGCCGAAAATGGTGATGCGCCTTTTTATTATCGCAGGCAACCGGGCATTGATAGGCATTCATGCAGTTTTCCTCAAAGCCAAAATGCCGGTTAATATACCGGTCTAAAAAATCAATAATTTTTTCAATTTCGGACTTGGCTTTATTTTCTTGCAGCGCTATCATGAGTAAATTCAATTGCTCAATTAGTTGCTGGTGTTGCTGATCAATCGTATCAATTCCAACGCGCAATGACTCATCCCAAGGAATAGTTCGCATAGAGTTACCTACTAAATAGGAATTGGGATTTACAGAAAGTTGATAACAATGACGATAGGATTCATAGTCTGTATCATCCTCATTCTAGCACCTAAATTACTCAGAAATTGTCAGCAAATATTCACAATGTCTTAGGGTCTAGCCGTGGAAGTCGAGGATGCGATTCTCAGAATTTGCCTAATCTTTACGGGAGCTTAACGTTGAGTCCCTATGGTTAGGCCTAGGGCAAGTTGGAGAAGATTAGGTCTATCTCCAAGTCCTAACTGCCACAACCCCTACGGGGAGGAAATTATGGAATCGACCCTCACCAGTCAGCGAGTCAGTCGGATATACGATCGCGGGGATCTCTTACCGCAAGTCACCAGTGGGATTTGGCAAGTTTGCCAGGGTTGGGTGCAACTCAACACCTACATGGCTATGGGTGAAGAACGAGTCCTCGGTTGGGTGGGCCCGTCAATGTGGTTAGGAGAAGGATTAACAACCCGCCATAATCATCACATGAAAGCCTTATCGCGGGTTCTGATGACCTGGTATCCCCTCGATGAGATTCAACATAGCCCCAAACATGGCTATAGCTTGCTTCAGCAAAAAGCCAAGCGACTCTATCAGTTAGAACATTTACTCAGTATCACAGCTCAAAAGCGAGCCAGCGATCGCCTCGACAACCTCCTACGACTGCTAACTCGGGAGATGGGCCAACCCACCGCCGAGGGAATCCGCCTCAAAGCAAGACTGACGCATCAAGACTTAGCCAATGCGATCGGGGTCAATCGGGTGACCGTCACTCGCATTTTAGGGGAGTTTAAACGGCAAAATCGGCTATTTTTGGATGCCTCTAAACATTGGTTGGTCATGCCAGAGAAGTCTCAACACTTAAACGTTGCCCAGAGGGGAAGCAACTTTCATTAGGGTGACTTCCCAAACGAGACGGGGTTGGACAAAACGGCCCAGATGCCGTCGGGCCTCCTCCAAGGCCCCGAGAACTGTTGGCGAGAGACTCCCACCACTCGAATGCCAATAGGTTTGTTGCAGATAGTCCAGTAACCAAAGTTGTTCAGGAGTATCCAGGGTTTTACTAATCTCCTTGGCTAACTCCAAGGCATCACGCAGGCTGCGGGGCAACTGATGGACTTTGGCGAGAAGTTCTGGGGGAATGGCGTTTTGTTGGTCCCAAGCGGCAATGGCGACTCCTGGACTCCCCTGGGCGATCGCCAAAATGGCCGGATGGTTGAGAATCTCCTCATGGCCCGTCATCTGGAGAACTTCAGCCATCTGTTGACTCGATAGGCGAGAGAAGGGAATCCGTTGACAGCGGGAGACGAGGGTGGGCAGAAGACTCTCCGATGACGGGGCGATGAGGATTAACGTGGCCCGTCCGGGTTCTTCTAAGGTTTTCAGAAGTCCGTTGGCGGCCGCTTCGGCCATCCGTTCGGCCTGTTCGATAATAATGACCTTACGGGAGGCCTCTAAGGGGGGGTTGGCGAGAAACTGACTTAACTCCCGGATTTGTTGCAGACGGATTTGTGGGGGGGATTTCCGTTTGAGTCCCTTCTCCCGAGCCTGGCTGACGGTATAAAGTTCTTTTTTGTCCAGATAGGTGGGTTCTACTCGCAAGAAATCTGGGTGATTGGTGAGATTGGGGTGAGAGTCTCCCAACAGTCGCCGGGCGAAATAGCGGGCCGCCAACCCCCGGCCAATTCCTTCAGCCCCGACAAATAGATAGGCCGGGGCGATGCGATCGCGGGCCAGGGCCGCATCGAGAAAGCGTAATCCTGCCTCCTGGCCAATGGGTTTCTCAAGTTGCACAGACACGCTGCTTAGATTGTCCGTTGTGGGTGAATGAACTGATAACCGGCATCCTTAAGCTTCTGATTGGAGAGTTTGCCGCTATAGCGAACAGTGGCCGGTTCTGAGCCATCCCAGGTGACGGGGGGCAACTGATAGGTTTGACAAACAGCCTCAACCACCGCCCGGGTAGGCTGATGGTCGTCATCCACCAGATTATAAATCCCCTCTAGACGCTTGTCCTGGGCAAAGGCCAGTGCCCCGACAATATCATCGAGATGAATCCAATTACTGGGACGATTGCCATCTCCGGGACGGGTTTGTCCGGCCCAGTTGCGGTAAATACGGGCAATTTCTCGACCGGGGCCGTAAATCCCCCCCAGACGCAGGATACAGACTCGCAAGTCGTCATGAGCGGCGTTCAATAGGGTCTGTTCTGTCTCGACTAAAATCTCGTAATTCTCCATCGTGGGCTGAGGTGGGGTGGTTTCATTCACCCAACCGCCGCCCCAATTGCCGTAGACGCTGCCACTGCCGGTATAGATAATTTGTCGTAATTCCGGGGCTTCAGGGAGGACGGAGACGAGGGTTTGAGCGGTTTCGAGATAGACGCTTTTATAGGGGGCCCGTCCTTTACTGGCGACGCTCATCACCAGGGTGTCTTGTCCTTGTAAGAGTCGTTTCAAGTCGTCCGGGTTGTTCCCCTGGATGACTTCGACTCGGGAGGCGATCGCCTCTAGTTCTTTAACTCGTTCGGGACTGGTGGTGGTGGCGGTGACGTGATGGCCGGCGGCTTGCCAATGTTGGGCAGCGGCTACGCCGACATAACCACAGCCGAGAATTGCAATGTTCACAGGATCTATACTCTCTGAAAAACGCTTAGGGGTGCAGTTTTGAGGGAATCTCCTCGGGAATCTCTTCGGGGGAGATCTCATCAAATAAATCTAAGGGAAAATGGCCATAGGTGTCCCGGATGCCATCGTCATAGACGGACTGACAGGAGATGATTACTCCTCGCTCGTTGCCTTCATAGGGGTTGAGATAATAGAGGTCGGTTTTGGGATTGTATTTGAGATAAACGGGCCCGTCGAGGTCGAGACTATCGAGTTCGGGGGCCCGAGGATAGCCTAGGACATCGGTGTAACGGTTGAGGGCGGCGATCGCCTCTTGGGGACTCTCGGCACAGATGCCGAAGATTTGATAGTCGCAATGGGGGCGGATGGCGTAGAGGGCCTGGCGGACTGCCCGGCGATCGGCGATCGCGTCTTCAATGAGTCCAACTCGCTTTAAGAGGGTTTGTTCGGTTTCTAGCATGGGGGGGAGAAGGCAAGAGGCAAAAGGCAAGAGGCAAGAGGCAGTAGGCAGTAGAAAAGACGTAGGGGCGTACCTTTATGGTCGCCCTCTTCCAGCAATAGGCAGTAGGGGGGGATGACCAGAGGCAAATGCCGGGGATGATCAGTTTGTAAATATGTGTTAAGCTCAGACTAATAGATTATCCTATCATGGCAGTTTACTAGGGTTTAGAAATGGTTAACAAAGTTCAAAAAACAGATGCTGAGTGGCAGGCGCAGCTCACCCCGGAACAGTACAAGGTGACTCGCAAACATGGTACGGAACGAGCGTTTAGCGGAGAGTACCACGATAACAAGAAAACGGGGATTTACAAATGTATCTGTTGTGGAACGCCTTTATTTACCTCGGAAACTAAGTTTGACTCTGGGACGGGTTGGCCTAGCTTCTATGCGCCTATCAATGAAGAAAATGTCGCTGAGAAATCTGATTTCAGTTTCTTTATGAAACGCACTGAAGTCCTTTGTTCAACCTGTGACGCCCATTTGGGCCATGTGTTCAATGATGGCCCTCAACCGACGGGGTTACGCTATTGCATGAATTCCGCTGCTTTGGACTTTGAGGAAAAAGAGGTTTAAGTCCATTTGCGAATTGCGGATCTCTCGGTAGTCGTTCCTTGCCTGTTGCTAGCTAGGGACGACTACTTGCGATCGGAGACTCACAATCCCCGTTTGCTTGGGAGACGATGACTCTTTTAAAAGCGGGCAGTGGGAATCGAACCCACATCATTAGCTTGGAAGGCTAAGGTTTTACCACTAAACTATGCCCGCGTGGTTTTGAACCTTAACTAGAATAGCACAGTCACTGAAAAAAGCAAGCCCTTGGGCGATTTTTTTTTGCGGGGGGCTAGGGAGACTCGATTCGCAGGTCTACGGCATGGTTAGAGACCACTGGCCCGAAGCCGTCGTTACTGGCTGGGGAGAATTGCCAATTATTGATAATTCTCTGGGCAAACCGTTGATAGTCGGGGCCTAAGGGCTGATCTTCAGACTGTTTGAGGACTAATTCCACTTCGGCCCGTCCGTCGGTGTCAATGATTAGGCGAACGTTGAGGAGGGTTCCGGGTTCTAAGTCCGCTGGGGCGAGATCTCGGGGGATGGTTTCGCTTGAGGCACTTATGAGTTGAGAGGGATTGTCAGGAATATCACGGTCGGCAACGGGGCTATTGCCCACCACTAGAATTTGCCAAGGGCCTGGCGTGACTTCGGGGGCAGGTTCGGGAGTAGGCGTGACTTCGGGGGCAGGTTCGGGAGTAGGCGTGACTTCGGGGGCAGGTTCGGGAGTAGGCGTGACTTCGGGAGCAGGTTCGGGAGTAGGCGTGACTTCGGGAGCAGGTTCGGGAGCAGGTTCGGGGGCAGGTTCGGGAGTAGGCGTGACTTCGGGGGCAGGTTCGGGAGTAGGCGTGACTTCGGGAGCAGGTTCGGGAGCAGGTTCGGGGGCAGGCGCAGGCGTGACTTCGGGAGCAGGTTCGGGGGCAGGCGCAGGCGTGACTTCGGGGGCAGGCGTAGGAACCGGGGTGGGAACCGGGGTGGGTTGCGGCGTGGGAGATTGGGGAATTGTGGCAATCTCATCAGAACTTGCGGTGTCTGGAGAGGCAGACTCCTGATCCGGGTCTTGTGATAACTCCGAGGACTCCTCGGCTGTTGTCTCTGGCGTTGTCTCTAAGGTCACCCATTCAATGGGAACAATCGCCTCCTCAGTAGTTTGGGTTGGGGGAGAGGGCATCACCCGCCAACTGTTGAGAAGTCCCCAGAGTAGGAGATGGGTTCCCAGGGACAGTCCACCCCATCGCCACCAGATGCGGAGAGAGTAGGTTAGAGAACGATGACGGTAATCAATGACTTGAGAGATATCGGGAGAGGGATCAGACACAGGGGATGGGCAATCTAAACGGCAAAAGAGTGAACGGCACTAGGACGATACGGGCTTTTTTGTAAAGTTATGTTACAGAATTCGACCAACGCCGTAAAACTCGCGTTTTTTTTCCGATAGGTATAAGGGGAGAGAGTCTCTGGGTCGTGTATGTCATGTGGTGAAGCCTGGGTTCACCGCGTCATACCTCTCTCCCCTTTTCCTCGCCTCAAGACCGCATCGGGTGGCCGCTTCTTCTAAAGCTATAATTAGATTTCAATCCTATAACAAGCTAAATCGCTCAGTTTTACTATATGCCACGTCCTATAGTTGCTATTATCGGTCGCCCGAATGTGGGGAAGTCGACCATTGTTAACCGCCTGGCCGGCGGTAAAGAAGCCATTGTCCATGATCAACCGGGGATTACCCGCGATCGCACCTACAAACAAGCCTTTTGGTGCGATCGCGAGTTCCAAGTGGTAGACACGGGCGGTCTCGTCTTCGATGACGACAGCGAATTTCTGCCCGAAATCCGAGAACAGGCCCGCCTCGCCCTCGCAGAAGCCCAGGTAGCGGTCTTTGTCGTCGATGGGCAAATGGGCCCGACGGCGGCGGATCGAGAAATTGCCGATTGGTTGCGTCAGCAGTCGGTTCCGGTGATTCTGGCGGTCAATAAATGTGAATCTGTTGACCAGGGCTTAATCCAAGCGGCAGAATTTTGGGAGTTGGGCATCGGTGAACCGTTCCCGGTCTCTGGGATTCATGGTAGCGGCATTGGAGATGTCCTCGATGCGGTGATCGCCTATCTCCCGGAAACCTTGGAGGAGGATGAGATCGAGGAAATCAAGGTGGCGATCGTGGGTCGGCCCAATGTGGGTAAATCCAGCCTCCTCAACGCCTTTGTTGGGCAAAATCGCGCCATTGTTAGCCCCATCTCAGGAACCACCCGCGACACCATTGATACTCTGGTGGAACGAGAGGGAGTCCGCTACCGCCTGATTGATACCGCTGGTATCCGCAAAAAGAAACATGTCGATTACGGGGCTGAGTTTTTCAGTATCAACCGGGCCTTCAAAGCCATTCGGCGATCGGATGTGGTCTTGTTAGTGATTGATGCCGTCGATGGGGTGACGGAACAGGATCAGAAGCTGATGGGCCGTATCGTCGAGGAAGGACGGGCCTGTGTGTTGGTGATTAATAAGTGGGATGCGATCGACAAGGATTCCCACACCATCTATGACTATGACCAACATATTGATAGTCGCTTCTATTATGTCAGTTGGGCGCAACGGGTTTATGTGAGTGCCCACACGGGACAACGGCTACAAAATATTTTGGATTTGGCCACCATCGCTAGTGCGGAACATAAACGCCGGGTGACGACCTCTGTCATCAATGAGGTTCTCGAAGATGCGATTTCGTGGAAGTCCCCCCCCACTAACCGTCAAGGTCGCCAGGGAAAAATCTATTATGGGACTCAGGTTCGCAGCCAACCCCCCACGATTACCCTATTCGTGAATGACCCCAAACGCTTCAATGACAATTATCGTCGTTAT
Organism: Phormidium sp. PBR-2020; assembly: GCA_020386575.1. Classification (GTDB taxonomy): domain Bacteria; phylum Cyanobacteriota; class Cyanobacteriia; order Cyanobacteriales; family Geitlerinemataceae; genus Sodalinema. The sequence goes on from CP075902.1 coordinate 1,739,540, forward strand.
ATTGAACGTCAACTGCGGGAACAGTTAGGTTTCACAGGAACCCCGATGCGACTCATCTGGCGAGGGAAGAAGCCCCGCGACATGGAAACCCGAGGCACCTCCAACCGGGCTATCCGAGTTTAACCCGGTTATCTCGTTAGCTTGCCCATTGCCTTCTTTTGCCTTTTCCCCCCAAAACCTGCTACCATGGGGGTCGCTCCTGGAGAGGTGGCAGAGCGGTTGAATGCGGCAGACTCGAAATCTGTTATGGTGTCACAGCCATCGAGGGTTCGAATCCCTCCCTCTCCGTTTTAAAAAACCTTTGAGACCCCCCCGATTGAAACGCCTTCAATCAGGGGGGTTTGGTTTAGGCGTTTTGGGCTTCGGGGTTGGTTTTCGGGGTCATCCGCCAACCGCGACGCACCACTTGCCGCGATCGCGCGACGACGAGACTGTCGTCTGGGACATCTTTGGTGACCACAGAACCAGCGGCGACGGTGACATCTTCTCCGAGGGTCACGGGGGCAACGAGGACGCTATTGGACCCGGTTTTTGTGCCTTTGCCGATGTGGGTGGGGTGTTTGTTGACGCCGTCATAGTTGGCGGTGATGGTTCCCGCCCCGATGTTGACGTTCTCGCCGAGGGTGGCGTTGCCAAGATAAGCCAGGTGGGCCACATTGGTCTTGTCTCCCACCTGGGTTTGTTTGATTTCGACAAAGTTCCCGATGCGACAGCCTTGGCCAATCTCCGCCTGGCCTCGTAGATGAGTGTAGGGGCCAATGCGGCTGTCGGCGGCGACAATACTATCGGAGACGACGGAATAGAGAACGGTGACATTCTCGCCAATATGACTGTTTTCAATCAGACTTCCCGGCCCGATGCGGCTTCCGGTTTGGATGACACTGGTTCCGCGAATGTGGGAGTTGGGTTCGATGATGGTGTCAGGTTCGAGGACGATGGTGTCGTCAAGGGTGATGCTGTGGGGATCGACGAGGGTGACGCCGCTGGCCATGGCTTCGTCTTTGAGACGGGTTTGTAGGATGTCGTAGGCGATGGCGAGTTGTTTGCGATCGTTGACGCCAAAAATCTCTTGGTAGTCGTCCACGTCAACGACGGTAACCGGGTTGAGGTAGTTGACGGCGTCAGTGATGTAATATTCCCCCTGATCGTTGTTGGTTTTGAGGTTGGGGAGGATTTGGGCTAGTTTTTGCCAGTCAAAACAGTAGATTCCGGCGTTGATGCGGGGGTTCTGTTTCTGGGCGGTGGTACAGTCGCGATCTTCGACAATCTGTTCAAAGACGTTGCGGCGATCGCAGAAGACGCGTCCGTACCCTTGGGGGGTGGGATGTTGGGCGGTGAGGACGGTAGCGGCGTTGCGGCGATCGCGGTGGGTTTGCAGAAGCTGTTGCAGGGTACTCGTCCGCAGTAGGGGAACATCGCCGTTGAGAACGAGCAGTTCCCCGTCATAGCCCTCTAGGTAGGGGAGAAGCTGTTGAACTGCATGGCCAGTTCCGAGTTGTTGGGATTGCTGGACAAATTCTAGGTTGGGATGGTGGCTGAGGGCCTCTTGGACGCGATCGCCCTGGTAGCCAATGATGGGGAAGATGCGATCGGGGGCGATGGGGTCTAAACTCCCCAACACACGCTCAATTAGAGAACGTCCGCCCAGGGGATGCAAGACTTTCGGGAGTGAAGATTTCATGCGGGTTCCCCGTCCGGCTGCCAGAATTGCTACCGCTACCATAATCGTCTCTTGAATCGTTTATTGAGGTAAATCATATCCGTCTGGAGTATATCGCGGTTTCTGTCGGCAATCTAGCCAGACGCATCTTGACATCTAAATTTTTCTCGCTTACAACGGACTAGAGCTTATCATCATCACGTCATTAAGAGGGTAATCAGGAGTTGAGGGAATCAGCCAGGTTGATAGAAACGTCAAATCTTTGTTTCACTTCGGTCTAGGTTCATGTCTTTAGATCAGAGCGCGCCCAAGTTCTCTAGTCACTGATTCCTCCGTATCTCCTGAACCCCTAATATAAGATTTTTGTCTTGCGGTTCTTCTTGCTCATCGTTGACTCAGTTTAATTCAGGCTATTTTCTATCCCATCAGCTTGAATTATGACAACCGAGTCTGCTTGTTTTTAGTAATTAAAACCAAAACACCATGATCAAGTCAGAATCCGTTGTATTTCAAGCCAAGTTTTTTGTCTATCTTGGCTTTTTGATTACATCGTTCATTGCTTATGGTTATCAGTTAGCCTCTGATAATCTCCTGAATCATTTTCCTTATATTGACATTTTACTTGATCGAGATTTATATCCTCATGACTTTTATGTTCAGGAGTTTACTCGATTCTCACCTCGATACTATTACCAACTTTGTGTCGTAGGATTGATGAGCTTGGGGATTCCCCTATCCTGGATTTATTTGAGTGTCTATGCCTGCACTTATGGTGGATTTGTGCTGGGTCTATTTACCCTGGCTCAAAAATTTCGAGCCTCTCTAGCAACTGCCGCACTCGTCACATTTCTCTGCCTGAATTCTCCTGTAGGAACAGTCGGTTTTGTCTCCCTCTTCAAGACTGAACCAGTCCCTGCAATTTGGGCAATTAGCCTTACTGTTTGGGGATTCGTGTTTTGTGTTTCTCGCCGCTGGATTTTAGGATATTTTTTCTTCGGTTTAGCCAGCCTATTTCAGATTTTGGTCGGAGTATTCCCAGGCATTCTTATCCTTCCATGGCTTCTGAAAGACGCTTACAGCCAGCGAAAGCTTCAAAAGCTGATTTTACCACTGCTCATCCTAGGGATAGGTGCTGGAGCGGTCTATATCCCTATGAAACTGACTGGACTCACAGGCAGCGAAGCCTTGAGCCATGAAGAATTTATAAATATTTATGGAGTCATACGCCACCCACATCACATTATTTTTTCTCAGTTTCAACATCCACAATGGCTAAATTTTTGGGCGTTTTCAAGTTTAGCTATTTTCAATTGTATTACCTTAAAACCCGTCACATTAAGCGAAAAATATAAACTGTTATCACCGATTCTAGCCGGACTCTTGATATTACCCCTGGGATATATTTTTGTAGAAATTTATCCAATTACCTTCTTTGCAAAATTGCAACTTGCACGAGTCACCCCATTTATGCAGTTGTTTGGATTCTTGGGATTTGGATTGTTAGCACAAGAGTTGTTCCGAAAAAAAAGTGTTGGCTCGGTTGTCCTGATGGCAACACTTTTAGTCCTGCCGAACTTAGCCTTGGCTCCAATTTTGCTTATCCTGATTCTGACGAATCTCTGGCTTCCCAGGATTCTTAAAATTCAGAGCTGGATCGCCTTAGGGATCACCGCCAGTCTTTTAACTATCCAGATTCAAGACAACCCCAGTCAATCGATTCGCGATCTAGGTTGGTTAGCGATTCTCTGGGGATGTTTAATGATTCCGGCAGGGGTACAAAAACTTGAGTCTAATCTCCATAAATTTCAACGGATTTCTCGACTATTTCCGGGTTTGATGTATAGTATCGGATTAGTTCCATTATTGATTCTGATTTTCGGATTAGGGGGGTGGCTACCGCGTCCCTTACAAAATCCCTTTGATGGTCGCGTAGAGCGACAGTGGTTCCACAACTCAGATCTCTACCGTTTAGGACATCATATTCAGGATATAACCCCGAAGGATAGTTTGATTTTAGTGCCGGACTCAAGTCACGAGTTTCGAGCCTATTCTAAACGCTCCGTGGTCTTTACTATCAAAAGTTTGCCCTTTAGCGACGCGGGTATACAGGAGTGGTTCAAGCGATGGCAGAAGATGCGGGAGCAGGCCCCAACCTATCGGCAACACAGCCTGCAACAACTGGTCATGTTGGCTCAGGAGTTCGAGGCTGACTATGTCCTAACTCAGGAAAATTGGCATCCTGAGATCCCCTATCCCGTTGTCGCTCGCGAAGGGGATTGGCTACTATTCCAGGTTCCTTCATCTGATTCTGAAGCGTTACTTCAATCAGAAGAGCTTTAATTCCAGCATCAATTCCTAGGGTTTTATCTAGGATTATGGTTCAGTCTCAGAAGCAATAGACCCTAGAGAACAGACTGACTATCGGAGAAAAATAAATGGGGATCAGAGCAGACGAGAGGATGAGAGGGGTTTAAGTACTATTACGGATTGCTGTCATTGCACCTCAATAAGCCAGACCCAGAATGTTACATTTTATGTTTTTTTAAGGAAGTTCAAAATCCCAATTGCTAAGCTGAGAATAGCTTAGGAGGTTTGGATATGGTTAGGTTAAGTGAGCAGAAAAAGCAACTTCTAGAGCAGTTCACCTTGCAAGAATTGGCTCTACTTATTTCCCAAGCGATCGCCCTAGAAAGCGATCGCCAGGGGGGTAACTTCACTCTGGACTGGCTCTCCCGTGAGTTCGGTCATCTAGCCTTTAAGTATGGAGATGTCTTAAACGCCTTGCCATCCCAGGAAAGCCAAGACTCTCATCAGCCCGAACCCTTAAGTTTGAGGGCCTAAGCCAACCCTTATCTGTTTCGTTAGCGTGAGAGAGCAACCCGATTGCCGGCCGGCGATCGGGTTTTTTAGGGAGTCAAAACCTCCCGGTTAGGTTATTGATTTAGCACATCCTTCTTATGCTGAACATTCCCCACCACAGCGGCAACTTCCGAGAGTAAGTCATCGGCAACTCCCATCTCCTTCAGGGTAATGAGCAGATCCTCGGCCACAGCATCAAAATGTTCTGCCTTTAGGCCTCGCTCTTCCACTAAGGCCTTGTGAGCCGATCGCATGGAGCGGCCGGTGTAGTTACCACCTCCCAAGGCGTAGGTGAGAAAGGCTTTCTGATGTTGCCGCTGGCGAACCATATCGGTGTCATCAAAGAAATGTTTGATGCGATCGTCCTGCAACACACGTCCGTAGAACTTGTCTACAGCGGCATCGACTGCCGGTTCTCCGCCAAGCCGTTCAAATAAACTGGTCATGGTGTCTCCTTAAATTATTGAATGTGAGTTGGGGGCAGCCCAGTTGCGGCGTGCCCCTACGTAATGTCTAGTCCCTAAGACAGATCGGGGGTTAGGGATTCTCGGGGTTGGGGTTGAGTGGGTTCTTGGAAAATGGCAACGATCGCCCGCAAGACGCAGATCACCATCAACAACGCCCCCAGACTAAAGACGATATCACCAGGAATCCGCAGCCAGACCGTCCAGTGCATCCAGGCCGAACTAATCACCTCGGCACTGCGAGCATACCAGGTTCCATGATTGACCGATTGCACCAGTTGGTAGAAGCCACTGGGAATCAGGCCGAACACCATCATCATGACTAAGCCGATATTGATACTCCAGAAGGAGCGATTAAACCAGGTTTCATTCCAGGCGCGATCGGGGGTAATCTCCCGGAGGGCAAACAGCATCAAGGCCAACGCCAGAGAACCATAGACTCCAAATAAGGCTGAGTGAGCGTGAATGGGGGTGGTGTTAATCCCCTGGGAGTAGTAAAGGACGATGGGGGGATTAATGAGGAAGCCAAATACCCCGGCACCAACCAGGTTCCAAAAACAGGTGGCTAGAAAGAACTTCAGGGGAATGCGATAGAATCCCTGCGCCTCTTGAGATAGACGAATGGATTTGACCACTTCAAAGCCAATCAAGGTCAGCGGAACCACCTCTAAGGCAGAGGCCACCGATCCGATCGCCGTGATAAAGACTGGCGTTCCCGAGAAGTAGAGATGGTGTAGGGTGCCAATGACCCCACTGCCGAGATAGAGAACCGTTGTTAAATAGGTGGCTCGTAAGGCAGAGGAGCGTTTAAGGAATCCCAGTTCACTACACAGATAGGCGATCGCCACGGTGGCAAACACCTCAAAAAAGCCTTCTACCCAAAGGTGAACCACCCACCAACGCCAATACTCAGCAATACTCAAGGGGGTATGGTTGCTGTACATTAACCCCGAGGAATAGAACAGGGGAATGGTAATGGCACTATAGAGGAAAAAGTGATTCAACCCAGTTTTGCTGCCTTCGGCTTTGAGAGCGGGTTTCAGGGCCCGGTACATTAACCAAAGCCAGAAGACCATACCGCCAATGAGTAGCAGTTGCCAGAGTCGTCCGAGTTCGACATATTCATAGCCTTGATGGCCAAACCAGAAACTCTTGTCGCCGAGGAAGCCTTGCACCCCAGCCCAAGATCCCACCAGAGAGCCTACCACCACAACGGTGAGAGCCACTAAGAGGCCACTATTCCCCCAGGATTGTCGTTTGGGTTCATTTTGACCAAAGCGGGTGGCGAAATAGAGTCCAGCGGCAAGCCAACAGGTGGCAATCCAGAAGACAGCCAGTTGTAAATGCCAGGTTCGGGAGGCAGCGTAGGGGAGATAGTCTTGTAGGGGAACGCCATAGAAGCCATCCCCTTCGACAGCATAGTGGGCCGTCACCATCCCCATGAGGATTTGGACTAGAAAGAGAGTCATCGCTACCCCAAAAAACAGGGTCGTGACTTTTTGACTGGGGGTGGCGATGCGAATACCGGGCCGTTCGGCGACGGTTTGCACCTCTTCTGCATCTTCTTGGGTGAGATAGATAAATAGGAAGAGGGCGATCGCCGCAATCAAGACAATCACCGAGACAATTGACCAAATTAGGAATTGCGGCGGGGCCTGATTCCCAATGAGATCGTCGTGGGGAAAGTTGGCCGTATAGGAAAAGGGAGCATTGGGACGATTGGCGGCCGCGGCCCAAGCAGTCCAGGTGAAGAAGGCCGTGACATTGCGAATTTGCTCGTCGTCGGTAAACCAGCCACTGGGAATCGAAGGCACTGGTCGCTTAAGAGGTGATGTCATGGAACCCTCTCATGGTGAGAATTTCATAGATTGAAATTGGTCGATTGCAGTATCCCATCGCCATAGCCGGGGTAGTTTTCTTCCCCAGACTGTAATGGGGGCGACTCCAGTTGTAAATTAATCGTTGTACCTCTAAGACTCGCTGCAAACCCACCACCGTCTTGGCATAGAGATTTTGTCGGCGGCGATAAGCACTACAACATCGTCTCAAAGCACTGTTATGGGCCTCATTGTGATTGGCGTGAACCTCATCGGCCGGACTGATGGCCGTGAACGGGTGTTCTACCTTGACCCATTCGACTCGCGGCTGGCGCCTGAGAACCTTTGATTTTCATGGCCACCTCGAGACCTTCTCGCCAAACCTTGCGCCAGGGGTAGTGCGTGCCGTGCGGTGACGGCTTCGAGATGAAGCGGCTAGCGAAAGTCCATAGAGCTTTGCCATAGCGTCGTTCGCCGTCTGTGAACCAACGAATAAACTCGGCCGCTTGTGCCCATTGCCAGGTCTGTTCTGTGCCGGTCGTGAATAGCCTCTCGTCTTTGTTACCCGCGTGAGCGGCAACCCAGTAACGACTCTTGCGCTCAATAAAGGTCAGCGTCCACCCTTGGCACTGTGAGGGGGGGGAGGTTCTCGCCCACGCGAGTATAAATTTCATCCCCTTCTAGGGTTACCTCGGCCTCCTCGGGAGCCGGGGGAGACCAGTGCGGATGTTGCTCGGCCAAGCGCTGTTCCCAGCCCATTATTGTGGTGTGAGACTTGTCAAAGCAACGTCCCGTTGCCCGGAGGCCCAAGCCTTCACTACGGACATTGATGGCGGCAGCTACCAGTTCGGGGGCGGTGCGTAAGCGTGCCATCGGTGTACCGGTGCGCTCATTGAACCGTTTGCCACAATTACGACACTTGTAGCGCTGTTGCCGTTGGCCGCTACGGATGGCGCTGCCGTTTTTCACGGTCTGTTCACTCTGGCAATGGGGACATCTCATCGGTTATACCTCACGCATTGCCACCATTCTAAACGGTCACCTCCTAAGACACCAGTGCCGACATTGGTAAAGTTTTCCTGAGACCCCAGTTGAAAAGGATAGCTTAGCTCCCGTTGAATTGTATCCGCGAGGGTTCGGGCGCGATCGCCCATGGGAGTATCCTCTTCAATCAAAATGGCAAACTCATCACCCCCCAATCTTGCCAACATCACCCCAGGGGGCAAACAGGTTTGGATTCGCCGAGCCACAGCAATCAGGAGGCGATCGCCCACCAGATGCCCCAAGGAGTCATTCACAACCTTGAAATGATCACAGTCCAATAACATCAATGAGAACTGATGCTCATTATTTTGCTTACTCTGTTCTAAAATCCTCCCCAGTTGCTTCATAAATAAAACTCGGTTAGGCAACTCTGTTAACGAGTCATGAAGAGCAAGATGTAACAATTCTTCCTGGGCTTTTTGACGAGCAGAAATCTCGTTTTCCAGTTGGTGAGTCCGTTGTCTAACACGATTTTCTAACTCGCTATTCAGCTTTAAAATCTCTGCCTTGGCATTTTCTAAACTCAGATGAGTTTCAATACGTGCTAAAACTTCTTCAACATGAAAAGGCTTTGTGATGTAATCTACCCCTCCCACATTAAAAGCTTTTAACTTGTCGAGCATATCGTCCAAAGCACTAATAAAAATAACAGGAATATGTTTGGTTTTATTATGTTTTTTAAGTTGGGCACAAACCTCATAGCCATCCATCTCTGGCATTTTGACATCCAGGAGAATTAAGTTGATGGGAGCAGCATTGGCAACCCGCAACGCCATTTTACCCTCCGTGACACTGCGAACCTTATATCGCTGCTCCGAGAGAGTTTTCGAAAGAAATTTTAAATTCTCAGGAGTATCGTCAACAATTAAGATATCTCCTCGGTAATTATTAACGCCTGTATTGTCCTGAGGCATAGATGGGCTGTCCTGATGTTTTTTGGAATGATTAGTCTAAAGAGGAAACCGAGAGTCTATCTAACAATGTACCATATTGAAATTCCTCGACCAGTTTACGAATCGTTTGGCGCAAGGGAGCCTGTTCATCCGGAAGGGTTTGCAGCAGTTGCAAAATTAAATCCTCATCGGCAAGTTCCACCGCATCTTTGAGCCTCTGTCGCCAGGCTTGCCCGAGTTGACTCAGGCAGTCCAGCATCTCCGCCTCGCTAAGGAGGCCGGAATCCGATGCTGGCTTGGGAGCGATGGAGGAGTCCTCATAATCGTATTGAACACCCAAGTAGTAGGCAATTTTCTCAAAAATCGTCGATTCGCGGAAGGGTTTACGAACAAAGTCGTCGCAGCCAGCGGAGAGAATGACAGATTTCTCATTCTCTAAGGCACTGGCGGTTAACGCAATAATAACTGTTGCTTGTCCTTCTAAATGAGCTTTAATCCATTCTGTGGCTTCATACCCACTCATTTGCGGCATTCGCATATCCATCCAAATCAGATGAGGATGCCAAGCTTGCCACTGTTCAATAGCCTCTTGGCCATTTTCCGCCTCACGCACCTGAAACCCTACGGACTTGAGAAGTTCAACCAGGAGCTGACGACTTTCCCAGCGATCTTCAACCACCAAAATGCGATAGTTCGGTTCATCCTCGGCGAGGCTGATCACCCGTCGTTGCCGAGTTGGGGCCTGCACTCGTGTTACCTGGGACGGATGGACATCAATGATAGGAAGGGAGAAATAAAAACGACTGCCGCGGCCTAGGGTACTGTCTACCTCTAACTGTCCTCCCATCATCTGGACAAATTTTTGACTGATGGCAAGGCCCAGACCCGTACCCGTTTGATGATGGCTGCTCAAATCGGTTTGCACAAAGGCCTCAAAAATGGTTTCTAAATCCTCGGGAGCAATGCCAGGGCCGGTATCTTCGACTTCAATGAATAGATGGAAGGAGGGAGGTCTCGTTTCCAGGGCCTCGATGTCTGGGGTCACTCGGCACAAACGCAAGTTAACCTGTCCTTTGTCGGTGAATTTAATGGCGTTACTGAGCAAGTTCATCAAGACCTGTCGCAGTTTCCCTTCGTCGGTTTCAATGAATTGGGGCAGGTTGGGGGATCGATGTACCTGAAGTTGGATCAGCTTTTGGGACGCCCGGAGGTGAAACATCCCTTCTAGGCTCTCAAGCAGATGATATAAATCAAACTGGGTGGGATTGAGTTGGATATGGCCGGCTTCAATTTTTGACATATCCAAAATTTCGTTAATCAATTGTAGGAGATGTTCACCGCTGTTTTGAATTATGCCGAGATGATGGTGTTGTTCGTCATTGAGAGAGCCTTGGCGGATCATGAGTTGGCTGAAGCCTAGGATGGCATTGAGGGGGGTTCGTAGTTCATGACTCATGTTGGCGAGAAATTGGCTTTTGGCCTGATTCGCGTCTTCCGCAGCCCGGCGGGCCGCTTCGAGTTCCACTTGGCGTTGTTTGGCTTGGGCAAGGAGATTGGCCTGGGCGATCGCAATCCCAATCCGACTGGCGACTGATTCTAAGAGGTTGATATCGTCTTCTGTCCAATGACGGGGGCGATCGCATTGCTGCAAACTGAGAATGCCATTGGCTTTTTCCTGATAGGAAGTCCGAATACTCAGGATTGATTTGAGCTGAGTATCGACAGGAACTAGAGCTTGCAGCAGGTCATCCTCCTGTAAGTTATCAGTTGCTAAGGCAGAATCACGCTCCAGCAGTTTTTGAATATAGGGATGTTCTGGAACCCATAGGATATGGGTATCACAATTGGCATAGTCACAGTCTCGGTGTTCTGCCTGTTGAGGAAAGTTTGGAGTCGGCTCCTCTTGATAGATTTTTAGATAGCAGCGACTCACCTGAAATACCCTGGCAATTTCTTCAACCGCTACTTTAAAAATTTCCTGAATATCCAAGCTTTGGCGAATTTGATAGGTGATTTGATTCAGGAGCGTTTCTTGCTTGAGTTTCTTGGATAGGCAATCCTCCGCTCGTTTGCGATCGCTCACATCTGTTCCAATCGAGAGCAGTTCAGACTGGTCTCCGACTTGGGTCAGCTGATTGACCCAGCTAATATGAAATCTCTCACCTGATCGGCCAATATTCTCATTTTCATTAGACAATAAATTATTGGGATTTTGGCATATATCTTGAACTAATTTTTGTAAATTCCGCCCCGATGAATCCTGTTTGGGGACAATGCTTCCTAAAACAGATTGACCAATAAGCTCGGCAACCTTAAATCCAAAAAAGTCGGCGCCAAATTGATTGATAAATTTTATTTTACCCTGTAAATCCCAGCGTAGAATAATACAATTTGCGGTTTCAACAAGGCTTCGGTACTGTCGTTCACTAGCTTTTAAGGCTTTCTCTGCCTGAACTCGCTCCAACTCAGCTCCTGCACGAGCGGCAAAAATTCTTAAGATTTTTTCATAATTTTTATCGATGGGAATAGCTTGGGTATCAATAACTGCTAAATGCCCTAAAATTTCCTGGGTCGAACTATAAAGAGGAATGCCCACATAACTCACAGCACCAATATCTTGGAGGTCGCGATCATCGGGAAATAACTCAGCGACTTTATCGGGATAATAACAAATTTTTCCCCGTAACACTTCAGCACAAGGAGTCCCCTGAATATCATATTCTAGCCGCTCATTCCAGGTGTCTCCCGTCCAATAGGCTAGAGAACGTAAACGAGTTTGTTGAGAATTAGCAAATTCACTCACAATCGCATACCGCACCTGCAAGGCTTCGGCTAAATAGCGAACACAGGCATCAAAAAATGCCTGTCCCGTTTCTGAGGTGGTTCCCTCCACAATCAGTTGTAGCGCATCAGAATAGTATTTGCGATCGCTAATATCCCGCGCCACCCAAATGACGCGAGTCTGACTGAGGGGAGAAATTTGAGCCGACAACCAAAGTTTTTCACCAGAAATCGTGAGTTCATAATCAAAATCACGCCGTTTTTTCTCTTTTAACACCTGCCGAATTTGCTCAAACCAAATCTCGCCCGTCTCCGGCTCAAAAAACCGAGAAATCATATAATTAACCCAATCACTTCGGTAGTCTTGAGCATCATATAAGGCACTCAGATGAGTGGGAGCAATATCAATGCCTTGAATTTGTCCGGCTTCAACTTCAATTTCTAGGACTACATCCATGATGGCCCCTAAAACCCCTCGCAGTTGCCGTTCTGAGGTAGCCAGTTGTTGGGTTAATAACTCGCGATGCTGTTGCTCAACCTCAAGTTGTAACTGAAGTCCCTCAAGTTGAGCCTGTTGTTGAGCGATAATCTCTTGGGGAGAAAGCGGTTGCATCAGAAAAAAAACGGGAATCACCTCTGGCTTACCATAGCAAATTCAGCTTAAAACCGACCGATTCTCCGAAGATAGAGAAAACAGGTCGGTTGAGAGAAAACTTAGATTGATTCGTCCCCTGGGTTGGAATCTCAGCTACTTCAGGCTGTCGATGAGGGTTTTGACGCGATCGCGCACCTCATCGCGAACCCGGCGAAAGGTCTCCAGCGGCTGTCCATCTGGGTCATCGAGTTGCCAATCCTGGAAGATTTCTTGACTCACCCACTCTGGGGGTAAATTCACCCCACAGCCACAGAGGGAAATCACCGCATCATAGTCCTGGGCCTTGAAGTTATCGATGGGATCTGAGGTTTGGCCGGTAATATCAATCCCCACCTCCTGCATCACCTCAATGGCCGTGGGATGAACACGTGAGGACTCTAAGCCGCAACTGTGAACCTCCACAACGCCTTCCCCGAAGTGACGGGTGAAGCCTTCCGCCATCTGAGAGCGGCAGGAGTTGCGTTTGCAGACAAACATGACTTTTTTCATGGAAATCCTAATTAAACGGCTTGTTTGGCTTTTTCTTGTACCTGTGCGTGAGCTTTTCGTTCGCTATAGCGATCGGTGAGGTACTCACTGTGATCTCGTAGCAGGACGGTGAATTTGTATAACTCCTCCATCACGTCCACCACGCGATCGCGGTAACTGGACTCTTTCATGGTTCCGTCCTCATGGAACTCCTGATAGGCCTTGGCCACGGAGGATTGATTGGGAATGGTAAACATCCGCATCCAACGACCCAAAATCCGCATGGTGTTGAGGGCGTTAAACGACTGAGACCCGCCGCTGACTTGCATCAGGGCCAAGGTTCGCCCCTGGGTGGGCCGCACTGCCCCCAAACTCAGGGGAATCCAATCAATCTGATTTTTCAAGATTCCTGTGACATTCCCGTGCATCTCCGGGGAGGACCAGACTTGTCCCTCAGACCATTGACTCAACTCCCGCAACTCTTGGACTTTGGGATGGGTTTCCGGGACTTGACCCCGTAGGGGTAATTCTCGGGGGTCAAAAAAGCGCACCTCCGCCCCGAAGTCTTCGATAATGCGGGCCGCTTCTTCGGCCAGCAGACGGCTATAGGAGCGTTCTCGTAGGGACCCGTAGAGAAAGAGGATTTTGGGAGGGCGATCGAAGTTTTCCATACTCTGTGCAGTGATACATTGCAACAACAGGCAAAAAAACGGACAATTGAAGTAGGACAAAAAATTTCCGATATTGGCGATACCCGAAGCATATCTATTATGTCGGCAAATTATCGTCCTAACTCGTCTGCCTAATTAACGGGAGATGGGGTTAGGGTTCAAGGGAATAGTTACGAGTACAACGGGGGTCTCGCAGGGTGGCTTTGTCGAGTTCTCGGGGGAACCAACCGGCGGTTCGTTGACAGAATTTGACCAGCATTAACATGACTGGCACTTCAATCAACACGCCGACGACGGTGGCTAAGGCAGCACCGGAGTTGAGGCCGAATAGCATCACGGCGGTGGCAATGGCCACCTCAAAGTGGTTGCTGGCCCCAATCAAGGCCGCTGGGGCCGCGTCTTCGTAAGAGAGGTTGAGTTTCAAGGCCGCCACATAGGTAGGGCTTGCTGAAAAAGTTACCAAAAGGTAGGGGGTAAAATGCACAAGAAGCTGGTCTTCTTAAAAGATAACCCCAACTTCACTCAACTCATTCACGTCATAACTCAAATTTATGGGTTTTGAAAAAATCATGAGGTTTTGGAAAAGTTGACACAAAAAAGGACAGTAAAACTGCCTAAGCAGTTTCACCAGGTTCATCACTAAAAATGTGAGAGCTATGGAGGTTTCCGAAGTATTAGGAAGTTTAGCCATAACACGGTTCAAGCTAAATCTTCTTTTGGCTTGTCCAAATTTACCCTCAATTTCATTGCGAATACGCTCGTCTTCCTGAGCTTGTTTTTTGGCGGTTCGGCTGCTCGTTTTGGGAGGTCTTCCCAAAGGTGGGCCACTGAGTCGAATTCCTCTTTCTTTACACCAGGCTCGATTCGCTCGAGTTCGATAAATTCGATCAGCGTGAAGGGATTCAGGGTAAACTCCTGTATAGTCTTTGTAGGCTTCTACTTGTGAGATTAAATCTCCACTCTCATTATAGTTATCCCAACTAATTCTTTCTAGGAGTACATATCCTTCTACACAACTGACTGACAACTTAGCTCCAAATTCTGTCGGACTTCCTGCCTTGCCTCTGACGATTGGACGAAGATGAGGTTGTGTTAGACTAACGATACGATTTTCAATTCTATTTTCATTGTTTGACCACAAACACTGCTGTTGACGGGTTATTTCACTAGAGACCAATAATTTCCTGTATTCCGCTCTGTTTAAGCCTTCTAGGCTAGCACCTTCTTCGAGCAATTTCTCAATATGTCCAAAGTTTCGTTTGAGGTATTGGAGTTGTTTCTTGACAGCATGTCTTCTGTCTTTTCGAGAAGGTTTCCTCTTTTTGGCAAATTTCAAATACTCTTTTCGGGCGAGTTTGCGGTGGGTTCTGGGTTTTTGAGTCAGTTTGCCTTTCAGAGATTTGTATAAAACGTCTATGACCAACTCGGTGATTTTCCTGGCTTGATTTAACAGCGCGACATCGGTGGGGTATTGGATATCGGCTGGTGCTACGGTTGCATCAATTAATAGTTTGCCTCTATTTTCTTTTTTTCTTTCGGCTTCTTCTGACTTTTTTGGGCTGACCACCTCCTCCTGAAATCCTCGACCTTGCTGGACAATTTTTTGATTGATTCTTTGAAGCAGAGTTTGACCAATCCTTTGCCGAAAATGAACCATCATTGACGCGTCGAAAGGAGCTTCATCTTGATACCTCTTTTCTCCAATAAAATACTGCAAGTAAGGGTTCTCCTTAATCTGCTCGACGGTTTCTCGGTCGCTAATTCCCAATTTTTCTTTGATAATCAAAGCCCCCAGTGCCATACGAAAGGGTTTAGCTGGCGCTCCCATTTCTTCGGAGAAATTCTGGGCATATTCTTCCTCAAATTCTGACCAGGGAATTAGGCTTGCCAGAACCACCCAACGATTTTCTACACACAACTGTCCCTCAAAGGGAAGTTCAAAGGCTTCATCGGGTGAGTCGGGATTTTGTGATTTTCGATACATTTTATTGTTCCGGATGCACGGTAGTTTCCCATTGTACCTCTTTTTTGAGGTTTTTGACGCCAGCTCCAAACCCTTCTAAGCCTCACCCTGTAAGCTTTCCACCTCTTTTCAGCAAGCCCTAGGTAATCAAGAAAATCAGGTTGGTTTGAATAAACAGCGGTACGGCAATCAGCAGGATATGCAGGGGATTGTTGACAATGAGTTCTCCTTTGAAGGCGAACAGGAGAATCAAGGTCACCAGTAGGGCAATGATGGAAATGGGGCCAAGCCGTTTCAGAAACTTGGTTTCAAACCACTCTCGGCCTTTGTTGCGTAAACTCCAGGTTCGCGTGAAATAGCCAGCAATGAGGGGCAAACCCACATAAATGAGAACCGAGAAGACAATGGTTTCCCAGGGAACGGTGAGTTCGCTCGCGGCCAGCAGCCATTTCCCGAGGGGTGCGTAGAGAAACAGCATGGCCAGGGAGTTCACCGCCACCATCACTAAGGTATGGCCCTGGTTACTGTAGGAGAGATAGCCCCACATCAGGACCATGGCGGTACAGGGGGCGATTCCCAGCAAGATAGTTCCGGCGATGTAGGAGTTGGCGATGGAGGTTTCTACACCGCGAATCATCTCAGTGCCTTCAATCAAGGGCCGAAAGACAATGCCTAGGAAAAATTGGGAAATCACCACCATGGTGAAGGGTTTGATGAGCCAGTTTACCCCGAGGGTTAAGAGGACGGGTTTCGGGGCTTTGGCAGCTTCGGCGGCTTGGGAGAAGTCAATCTTCACCATGATGGGATACATCATGAAGAAGAGACAGATGGCGATGGGAATGGAGACGTTATAGACGCTGAGGCTGTCGAGTTGTTCGGCGATGTCGGGAAAGAGTTTACCCAGGGCGATGCCGGCGATAATGCAGAGGAACACCCAAAGGGTGAGATATTTCTCGAAGCGGTTGAGGGTTCCGCCAGCTTGGGGGGCGGCGTGTTCAGTGGTCATGGTGATGGGTATCTCGCGGTTGGCGGTCTAAGCCGAGTTTTTTGGGGAACAACGGCTTGGCTGAATGGTTGTTTTCTGTATCATATCAAGTTTTTTTGATATATCAAGTTTTTTTGATGGGTGGGCGATCGCAAGAATGGGTACAGACAGGGAGGACTCGATGGGGGATGATGGAGGCCCTGCTGATATTGGCTGTTTGACTATGGCTGATCCGACTTCATCCTCTGGCTTGGAGAGGATTTCACGTTTTTTTCAATTCCCCAGTCTCAAGACGAGTTTTCGTCAGGAGGCGATCGCCGCTGTGACGACGTTTGTCACCATGGCCTATATTTTGGCGGTGAATCCGGCGATTTTGTCCAATGCTATTTTCCTGGAAACACCGGGGGACTTGTTTGGGGAGTTGGTGGTGGCCACGGCCCTGGCGGCGGCGATCGCCACTCTGGTCATGGGACTCTATGCCAAGTATCCCTTCGCTCTCGCGCCGGGAATGGGTCTGAATGCCTATTTTGCCTTTTCGGTGGTTTTAGGCTTGGGGATTCCCTGGCCAGTTGCCTTAGCAGCGGTGTTTGTGGAGGGGGTGCTATTCATGATTTTGACCGCATTGAATCTGCGGGGGGCGATCGTGCGGGCGATTCCCGACTGTCTCAAATATGCCACCAGTGCCGGGATTGGCTTATTTATTGCCTATATCGCCCTAACTGGCAGTGAGATCATTATCGCCGATGAGGTCACCACAACCCGCTTAAACGACTTAACCAGCGGCATTCCCGCCTTAACGGTATTGGGGTTGGGGATTACCGCCGCCTTAATGGCCCGACGACTACGGGGGGCGTTACTGTGGGGCATTTTGGCCACCGCTGTATTGGGTTGGGGGTTGGGAGTGGCGGCCCCTCCCGAGGCGATCGTGAGTCTGCCACCGTTCCCTGTGCATCTACTGGGCCAGGCCCTGAGGGGGTTAGGGGCGGCTTCCCTGAATCTGGGGCAGTTTATCACGGTGATGGTGGTCTTCTTGTTTGTGGATTTCTTCGATACGGTGGGAACGCTGACGGGATTAGGGGTGAAGGCGGGTTATCTCAAATCGGGACAGGGGTTTCCCCGCCTCAATCGGGCCTTTATGGCGGACGCGGTGGGGACGACGGTGGGGGCCCTGTTGGGAACCTCCACTACGACGGCTTATATTGAGTCGGCGGCGGGGGTATCGGAGGGGGGACGTAGTGGCTTTACGGCGGTGGTGGTGGCGGGATTGTTTCTGCTATCGCTGTTTTTTACGCCTCTGTTGGCGGGGATTCCTGAGTTTGCCACGGCCCCGGCCTTGATTTTGGTGGGGGTATTGATGATGGGAACGGTGCGTCAGATTGATTGGGATGACCCGGCTGAGTCGATTTCGGCGTTTCTGACGATGGTGATTATGCCGTTGAGTTATTCGATTGCCGATGGTTTGGCCGTGGGGGCGATCGTTTATCCCTTGTTAAAGTCCCTTCAGGGCAAGTTTCGTGATATTCCCATTGCCATGTGGGTGTTGGCGGGGTTATTTCTGATTAAGTTAACGGTTTTGAAATTTTAGGGAATCCAGTTATGAATGCTCCACTTTGTGCGGATTCTGTATCAGGACTATTCTCCATCTGTTGCCCAAACTGGGGAAAAATTTTGATCGCGCTGCGCGCGACCGGAAGATAAGAGGGTAAAAGTGAAAAAGGGTCAAAGAGTCCTCGGGGCAACACTCACGAGACGAAAACCGTAGTCGTAGTCGTCGAGGCGCGGGTAGTAGTTGTTGCGAAAGGCGGAACGGCAAATCCTCGGATTGTCGAGCCAAGAACCGCCGCGTAGCACCCGGCCTGAGCTTTCATCCTCACTCAGCCAGGCACTGCCATCGGTTGGGGCTTTGTCGTAATTCTTATGCCAGTGGTCTAAACACCACTCAAAAACGTTGCCGTGCATATCACTGAGACCAAAAGCATTGGCGATGCCAAAGTGGTTCACTGAGGTGGTCTCTTCTCGATAGTCTCCTTTCGGTCCACCGTTGTAGGTATCACTGCCGTCATAATTCGCCACCTCCGTTGTAATCATCTCTCCAAAATGAAACGGCGTGGTTGTGCCTGCTCGGCAAGCATATTCCCATTCTGCTTCACTAGGCAAACGGTACTCGCGCCCAGTATAGACCGACAACCGGGCGCAAAACTCCACCGCGTCATACCAGCTCACGGACTCCACCGGGCGATTATCGCCTTTGAAACTGGACGGATCTGGCTCTAACTCCTTCTCCACTTGGGGCATAGCAGCTACCGCCCGCCACTGGGCTTGGGTGACGGGGTATTTCGCCATAAAAAACCCGGACACGGCCACCTGATGCTGAGGCCCTTCAACGGTACTACGTTCAGGTTCATCTTCTGGGGAACCCATCAAGAACGTGCCTGGGGGGATGGACATCATCCGTAGGGGCAAACCCCCTGTAGCGAGGCGTTCGTCGTAGTACTGGTTTTGTTCTTGGCGTTTGTGTACTGTAAGCGGCATCTGAGTACCCCGCTAGAGGCTGAGGAGAGGGAGGCCAGCCAACTCTTCGGCGCACCTACCAAGCTGACTGACCTATTTTACTTTTCGGATGCTGTCACCAGCATCGCTGGAACAGGTCTGGACTCTTCACTGCGCCCCTAACAGATTCCCACCTGCTAGCTCTAGCCTAGAAGAGTGCTCGGGGCAACACTCACGAGACGAAAACCGTTGTTGTTGTTGTCGTTGCGCGGGTTGTTGTTGTTGCGATAGGCGGAACGGCAATTCCTCGGATTGTTGATCCAAGAACCGCCGCGTTCGCTGGCCTGTCCCACCCGACAAGTTAACATTAAAACTCCATTTCTGGCTCAAAGGGTAACGAGTTCTCCAGGGATAATGGTTCCGGCGGCGGATGGAAAATAAGTTGATCAAAGATATGGTGGCGCAGCCCTTGAGTATCGCCGTGCATCAGATGAGCTTCCCAACTACGCAGTCTCTGGACGACTTCAGTAAGGGATTGTTGACCGTCCGTATAATCCTGCTGGAGTCGGCGGCAACGCAGACGAGCACGCCGTAGATTATCATTGCGGACTCGAATGCGGTCTGGCAATACTCGAAAGCCTACAAAATTAGCGCCGAAGCGGGTTTCAAAGAGTTGGCTCTTAATGGGGTGTAGCCGCAGGCGCAAAGTAGTCAGGTAAGCTTCAATCTCAGCCCAAGCTCTGACTAAAAAGCCACGATTGTTGCTGAAAAGGGCAAAATCGTCCACATAGCGCAGGTATTTACGAGCTTTGAGCTGTTCTTTGACAAAATGATCGAACCTGTTGAGGTAGAGATTGGCAAAAAACTGACTGGTCAGGTTACCAATGGGAAGGCCTCGCCGCCGTTGCAGGGGGGTGAGGAGGTTGTCTCCTGGAAAATAGTCCACATCGTAGCCTTGAGGATTACTGCCGTCAATAATCCTGTCAATCAGCCAGAGGGTCTCTGGGCACTTGATTTTGCGGCGCAGGGTGGTCTTAAGAATGTCATGATCAATGCTGGGAAAGTATTTGCGCAAGTCACACTGAAGGATGTAGCGGCTAGTGCGGGCAAAGAATGTAAAACGCTTGAGAGCGCGGTGGGTACCATAGCCCAAGCGGTTCGCGTACGTATCATCAATAAAGGTTTGCTCCAGGGGCGGTACAATCACGTTGCAGAGGGCATGGTGCACGACCCGATCGCGATAGGGAGCCGCAGAAATCAGCCGGGGCTTAGGATCATCAATTTTGAAAGTCCGGTAGCCTCCTGGACGATAGGTTTGCTGGATTAGCTCGGCTTGCAGGCGCAGCAGCTCTTGATCTAGGTTATGGTTGAAGGCCAGGACATTAGGACGATAGCGCTTGCCCCGCTGCGCCTGGCGGGCGGCCTGTAACAGGTTTTCAAAGTCAACGATCTCGGGCCAGAGATTACCGTAGCGCTTCATGATGCTTTTTGTTGCTTGATCCAGCCACCAATTTCTACCCCAATACCGTTAATCTGCTGACCCACGTAGGCGTAACGCTTGGCTGAGATCAACTCAAAATCCAGGAGTAGCCGGGTTTGATGACGCAGAACTTCAAGCTGTAGGTTTAGCTCATAGAGCTTGGCTAACTTATCGCGACTGTAGCGGGCCTGGATTAAACCTTCAAGTAGGTCATAGAGCCTAGAAACAATCCGATCCCCCAGGGTGAACTTATGGGCTTTGGGCAACCGGTTCAAAATTGGAACATACCACTGAATCAGGTCATGGGTCTTTTGGATGACTGGCAGATCGCTCATCGCTTGTTTTTCTTCAAAGATACAACTGATGCCTAGGGTACTGGGTTTTGAGTTTCTTGGGCTAGGGCGTCGCCTGGAGCGAGACTGAGGACAAAAAATTTGATCGCGCTGCGCGCGAAAGGGAGGTTAAGAGGGTAAAAGTGGAAAAGGGTTACAGAGTCCTCGGGGCAACACTCACGAGACGAAAACCGATGACGTCGTCGTCGTAGCGCGGGTCGTCGTAGCTGCGATAGGCGGAACGGCAATTCCTCGGATTGAGGAGCCAAGAACCGCCGCGTAGTAACCGGTCTGAGTCTTTATCGTCACTCAACCAGGCGCTGCCATCTGTCGGAGCTTCATCTTCGTCATAATTGTCATGCCAGTGGTCCAAACACCACTCCCAAACATTGCCGTGCATATCACTGAGACCAAAAGCGTTAGCGATGCCAAAGTGGCCGACTGGGGTGGTCTCTCCTCGATTATCTCCTTTCGGTCCACCGTTGTAGGTAGAATTGCCGTCGTAATTCGCCACCTCCGTCGTGATCATCTCTCCAAAATGAAACGGCGTGGTTGTCGCTGCTCGACAAGCATATTCCCACTCCGCTTCACTAGGCAAACGGTACTCGCGCCCGGTATAGACCGACAACCGGGCGCAAAACTCCACCGCGTCATACCAGCTTACAGACTCCACCGGGCGATTATCGCCTTTGAAACGGGATGGATCTGGCTCTAACTCCTTTTCCACTGGGGGCATAGCAGCTACCGCCCGCCACTGGGCTTGGGTAACCGGATAGCGACCCATAACAAACGGGGACACCGTCACCTCATGCTGGCGAGATTCATCGTCATAGCGTTCAGGTTCATCTTCTGGGGAACCCATCATGAAACTGCCCCCCGGAATAGCAACCATTTCCAAGGAGATGTTCCCCGGCAAGGATTCTATGAAGCGGTAGGCCTGCTGCTGTTGGCGCTGGACGACCCATTCTGGTGATTCTTGCGTGCGGGTTGGCTGCTGGGCCAGGGAGCGCTGGAGAGTCGCAACGGTGAAGTCAAAGGACTCTAATGTCTGCACGTCATCTGGCTCCACCTCAAAGGTGACAACCGTAAACTCCTCCGTTTCCAATGCCGGCCAGTCCGAGAAGGTCGGTCTACCTTGTTCTATGTGCCGCAAAGTCTCATAGCGTCTAGCTAGAGCAGCATGGGAACCCCCCAAACGATGCAACACATCTAACCCCACCTGAGCCAGAGGCAACGCGCCTGCGGTCAGGTTTTCCTCTGACTCCTCAAAGGCCGCCAGGAAGGCTTCAAAGCTTTTCAGGCTGTGACCAGCTCGCTCTCCGATTCGCCGTGAGAGCCAATCCAACACCTGGCGAGAATGGGACATGGGAACGCTGTCCAAAAGCAAGTCTCGAACTCGCCCTGCTGACCCAACCCGCTCACGATCGCCAAAAAACTCGTAGCGGCAGGGGTCATCCCCCTGGTCAGCATCACAGCGTTGCAGGAGACCACTTAGCAGCACCTCTGCCACATGATCCTGACGAGCATCCGGCACAAATTCATCCCGCAACACATCAATCACCGGCAGACTCACCGGAGTAGCCGCCATGTATCCCGCCAACTGTTGAGCCAAATTTGAGGCCGTGGCTCGAAAGCGGGCCACCCGTTGCCGCGCCGTGGGAGGCTTTGCCGCAGGGTCGGGGGCCTGCTCCTGGGCCATCTGCTGCACCCAGTACAGCTCAAACACCCGCCCTGGAGTCAGTTGATGCCCACTGCCCGCCATGACCCGCGCCCAACGCTTCATGGGTTGAGGTTCCAGGGTGACGATGGGCAGCACCAGACGCCGGGGGTCAGGGGCTGCAACGGGATCGGCCTGAGCCGCATCAGGGTCAATCTCATCCTCTAGCTCCCATGGCTCCTGCTGGGGGAGTCCGATCACCTCCAGTCGAGCATTCGCTAAGCCGGGAGCCGTGGCCCCGAGCCGGACAATATGACCCATGCTGAGGGCTGTCCGCGTCCAGAGCCGCTCGGGAAAAAGCTGCATAATCGAGACCGGCTGCACCTCTGCCCAGTCCCAGAGGATCTCCTGAATGAGACCACGCCACCATAGAGAGGAGGTACAGTCGGTGAGCAACAGCACCAGCCGCCGTCCACTGGGGTCGAGGAGTTCACGGGGGCTGCGGGGACGCTGGGCGGCGTGTTTCTCGGCAGAGTCGCGCCAACGGGGAAAGAGTTTAATCTCAGCGGCGCTGCTGGTGGCCAGGTCTGGCACGGCTAAGCGCCAAGTGCGCAGGGTTCTAAAAGCACCCTGATAGGTCAGGAGTTGTTCGAGTTCGGCGATGGTTCGCTCCCAAATGATGGTGGTTTTGGAGTCTTCAACGACCAAATCCAAATCTAGCCAGCGTTCAGGCTGAGGGCGCAGCACCGGAATCCAGAGGCGGGTCTCGGCAATTTGGCTCACGGTGGCGGCTTCGTCTAGCTCCTGGCGCAGGCGGGACGGCACTTTACGCATGAGGGGCCGCAGCGATCGCCCTAAATCCAAGCGGGTACGCAGGGCCGGGGCGGCGGGTACGGGAAAGGGAGGCGTTTGAGGCCGATCCTCTGCTTCGCTCTCATCCGCGTCTGAGGCGCTGTCAGAGGTTGGGCGATTATCGATATAGAGATTAACGTCAGGCTTCTCCCCGGTGCTTGGGGGGTCGCTGTCGTCGGAACCGGTCACCGGGGTATCCTGTGTTGGGGATTTGGACGGCTCGGGCGATCGCGAGACCCCCTCCAGCTCCGTAAACTGAGCCAGCCAGAAGGCATCAGCCAGATCGAGGGCATCCAGGTCAAGTCCTAGCTGCTGTCTCAGCCTCTGCGCCGATTGTCCGATTGTTGGTCTTCGCTGCTGCTGAGATGCTTCCACAGGCGGTCAATTAGGTCTCCGGGGGTACTAACATCAGGGGAAATGTTGGGCGGACGCTCACGGGTGATGAGATAAATGGCGTTCAAAAGCTGGTCGGTGGCTAAATCCCCTTTACTATAATTGCTGCGTTTCTCGATGAACCGTTTGACCAGATCGGCAATTCTCTGCTCCGATTGAGCAATTAAGGTGTCTCCATTCTCCTCCTGCCGGAGATGAGCTTTGACGATATCTGTTAATCGCTTCTCGTCCGGCTCTTGCATGGTCAGGCGAATACAGCGCCGCAAAAACGGCGGCGGAAAGTCCCGCTCCCCGTTACTGGTCAAAATCATCAGCGGAAACTGATTACAGGTGACCTGGCCCCTGGAGATTGTGGTTTTGCCATCCACCACGACCCCTCCATGCTTATTATCCTTATTAAAGGTAAACTCTTGCGAATCTTTGTAGGCCGTCCGCACTTGGACATCGGGGTTGATGTCTTCAATTCTTGTGAGTTCAGGAATCTCGAAGCTCCCTTCCTCAAAGACATAGAGCAGGTCATTGGGCAGGTCGATATCGCTTTTATCGATTTCATCGACGATCAGGATGCGGGGTTTCTTGGCGGGCAACAGGGCCGTGCCTAACGGCCCTAGACGAATGTATTTGCCAATGTTATCAAAGCGGTGTGGCCCACTGCGCTCTGTTTCAGTGGAGTCTTGCAGGCGGGCGATCGCATCATAGAGATATAGCCCGTCTTTGAGGGTGGTGCGGGTGGTGATGGGCCAGTATAGGACTTCTCCGAGATCGAGTTCGCGGGCAATGGCATAGGCCAGGGAGGTTTTGCCCACCCCAGGTTTGCCCGTCACCAACAGGGGTCGCCGCAGGTACAGGGCTGCATTGACCAATTCAATCTCATTGGGTTGGGCTTGAAAGGTGGCGCCGCGCTCTTGTTTGCGGCGATCGGCCCGTCGCCAGGTGGGGGGATCCGGCAGGGTTTCAACTAGGGGCGTACCATGGTCGTCAGTGGTGGGGGTTCCTGTCCCTTTGAAAATGGGATCGAAGATATCCGGTTTTTTCTGCTGCTCGTCACTCATTGGTTTCTCGTCCCCTTCAGCACCGATTTTGATCAAACGGTTCCCATGTAGGCGGGATGACATTGGGATCTTCCCAGACCAGACTCAAATGATATCCTAGATCTCCTGTCTCTTCCCCCATTGCCTTCTTGCGTTTTTCAAAGACTTGCTGAGGCAGATCCATCACCCTACAGTCTAACATCTGGTCGAGTTCATCATATAGGTGATTCTGCCGAACCCAAAGAGTCACAACAGGTAGCGCTTTTCTTTTGGCAAGATTTTGAAACATGCTAGGTACTCGCTCACTGGCGAGATTTTCTAAGATTGCCATTTCAGCGCCATGCAGATCTTTGAAGAGTAAAACGATTTTGCGAGCGCAATTTGTTCGCACAAACGTTTCACGGACTGTCTTTGTCCATACCTGTTTATCCTTCAGGGACTGCCAATATCTCTCCCACCGGGTCTTGTCAAACTGTGGGTCGGGAGAGGATGAGATATCTGTTCTCATCACAAATCGAAACTGTCCTCCCAGGGTAAAACCATCTTCGGTTTCCCAGGTATCTAGATCACATCCCAGGAAACTGTGCGGAACAAAACAGTGAATAAATGGTTTGAACAAGTTGTGTTGATCGTTTAGCTTTTTGTCTAAGGCAGCAATAAGGGTTGACTCGGTAACTAGCTCATCCTGCGCAAGAGTGGTATGAGGGACGAGAGGATTGGCTTGGTTGCGATCAGGAATGATCCAAAGGGACACATAGAATTGAACAGTATCGGTCTGCTCTCTGGGTTTAATTTGCACCACGACATATTCTTCCGTGGTACCAGAAGATACCGGGTACTTCTTTCGATATTCATCGGCTTTGACATAAAGCGCATCGAAGTTAAAGTAGCGCCGCCTGACCCAGGTTTTGATCTCGTCTGAAAAAGACCGGGGCAAGTCATCAAAAACCATCAAGAAACTGGCAAACTGGGTTAGGCGATCGATATCCCGTTCCTCCTGTTGCCAGCCGCGATTCGGCAATTGAGCTAAATACAGTAATCGATCGCGCAGGGCGTTACTCTTGGAGCGATCGCCATCCGTATCACACAGCAAAAAGGCGTTCTCGATGGCCCTATTAACTGCTGGCGTAATTGCCGGAGTCAAATTGTCTTGGATGCGATCATACAAACTGCGGGCAAAAAGCTCCTGCACCAAGGGGTGTAAGGACTTTTCCTTAATCGCATTGGCGCGACTCCGCGACTCCCCCGTGCTGGACACCTCGGCGGTAGCAATCATCCCCACCACGCCGTGGCGCAAGGCGTTCCATACTGGTGCACCACTATAGCCAGGTTCAATGGTGTCATCCTCGGGATCGTCTTTTTTATGAAATTGGAAGCGCCCCCCCACAGCGTTGGAGTGGGGCCTGTAGGCATCAGTACGGCCACCACTCTCGCTGGCGAAGCCAAAGATGACGTGAGGCTCAAACTCAATTTCTTGGAGGGAGCAGGATATCAAGGGTAAGGGTCTGGCCGTTTCCGGCGGTGGGGATAGCAGCTTGAGTCCTGCGAGATCCCCATGGTGAATGTCGTAGGGCTCCCAAAGAACGATCCGGGCAGAAATAGTATCGGTATTGGGCAAAAAATCCAGGGTGATGATGTCCTCGGGCGGAGTTTTGTGAGCGGTGAAGTTGTCTTCTCGAATCCCCAGAGCCTGCAACACCACATGGGCACAGGTAAGCACATAGCCTGGAGCCACCAAAAACCCTGTCCCTACGACCGTTTTCTCCCCAGTGTCTGGGTTGTCAACAAAAATTCGGGCGATCGCGTGTTCGTAATCGTCGCGACTGCGTTCTACTAAGTACATAGCCTGGAGCCACTAAAAATCCTGTCCCTACGACCATTTTCTCCCCAGTGTCTGGGTTATCAACAAAAATTCGGGTGATCGCGTGTTCGTAATCTTCGCGACTGAGTTCTACTTGTGCTGCCACTTTAACGTAATTTCGTACGTTGCTTCACCCCCCACCTTAGTCACCACAGCCCCAACTTCACCGCTGAGCTTGACGCTAAATTTAACTTGCACCTCATCAGCAGGTTCAGTCATGCCATCCAGGTGAGCCTTAATGTTTGCCACCATGGGTTTCAGGTTATTGAGGGCTTCGGAGAAGGTCTTTCTAGCCTGAGCGGCCACCTCACCGGGTCGCTTAGAAACCGGCTTGATGCCATCGGACTCGACATCCTCGACCTCAATCAAAACCGTTTCACCATTCCCTAAATCAAATTCAACCAGTTTTGCCATAATTCAGTGCTTCCTTGGCGATCGAGCCAATGTCTCCGCCTAGCCTAACAGAATTTTCTTCAACCGAGTCGTCAGCAATACACCGTACCCTACAGATACGGGCAAGTCCTCACCTAGTCCGGGATAGAGAGGATATCGCTGGTAAAAATTTAAGAATTGTGTCAGAAGTGTCACATCATTGTCAAGATGGGGTCACATCTCCATGGCAACTTGATCAATGGAGGAAGTCGCGCTAAAACTAAAGCGAGCTTCCAGGGCGATCGCCCTGATTGCCAACTCCCTCGTGGAGACTGACCTACAAAGAGGATTTTTTCATGCTTAAGCAACTACTGGCTGGAAGTACCCTGATGGGAATGTTACTGTTCGGGGGTGCGTCCACCGTAAGCGCTCAGCAAGCACCTGCCCCTCAACCTGGGGGAATGCAAGAAGCCCCTCAGATGGATGTGAGTGAGGCTGATTTGGAACGCTTCGCGATCGCCATTCAACAAATCCAAGCCATTGAACGCCAGGCTCAAGCCCAGATGGTTGAAGTCATCGAGGCCCAAGGACTGACCATTGAGCGTTTCAATGAAATTGCTCAAAGTCAACAAGACCCCGACTTACAGGCTCAGGTTAATGTCTCTAACGAAGAGGCACAAGTCTTCGAGCAAGCCGTTGAACGGATTTCTGGAATTCAACAGGAAGCAGAAATGGAGATGGAAACTGCTGTCCAGCAAGAAGGCTTAGATGTCCAGGAGTTCAACATGATTTCCCAAGCCGTGCAACAAGACCCCTCCCTGCAACAGCAGGTGATGGAAATGCTGCAAAACTAGGCTTAGCCGAACGCTACAATTCATCGGTTAAGGCGGCCTGCAACCCTGCTAACATCTGGCGTAATCCCTGTCGCCAGTGGGGTGCAGGCTCCTTTAATATGGCTTCTAATTTTTTCCCGGACAAGACGGAATAGGCGGGACGTTGGGCCGGGGTGGGATAGTCGGCGGTGGTAATGGGAACGACTCGTTTAACCTGTAGGGGAAATCCCAAGGCGGCGGCTTCTTCAAAAATAGCCACGGCGAAGTCGTACCAACTGGCGACACCACTGTTGGTGAAGTGATAGGTTCCTTCGAGATGTTGGTGGCGGCCGGCAATTTTGGCGATCGCCCCAGCAATATCTCCAGTCCAGGAGGGACTCCCCACCTGATCGGCGACGACTCGAATCTCCTCTCGGTCTTTCCCCAGCCGTAACATGGTTTTGACGAAGTTTCCGGTTCCGCCAACGCCATAGACCCAGGCGGTACGGAGGATAATATGAGGGGCACCAGTTTGCAAAATCGCCATTTCCCCGGCAAATTTGGACTTGCCATATTCTCCGATGGGGTTGGTGGTGTCGGTTTCTACGTAGGGATGGCTTTGGGTTCCGTCAAAGACGTAATCGGTGGAGAGATGCAGCAGGGTAGCCCCCACCTGACTGGCGGCTTTGGCTAGGGTTCCGGGGGCGATCGCATTCACTTGATGGGCCAACTCTACCTCGGTTTCGGCTTTATCCACAGCCGTATAGGCGGCACAGTTGATAATTAAGTCCGGCTGAATGGCCTCAACCACGGGGGGAATCGAATCACTTTGGGACAAATCCAGGCGATCGCGGCCCACGCCAACCACCTCCCCCAGGGGAACTAAGGTTTTCTGTAATTCTCCTCCCAATTGTCCGTTGACACCGGTTAACAAAATCCGCATTACTCAAATACCTCCGCATCTTTCAGCAACACCCCGGCTTCATCTTTGGCGGACAGTCGAGGTTCAATGTCTCCTAACTGCCAATCAATGGCCAAACCCGGGTCATTCCAGAGAATACTACGTTCATGCTCTTTAGCATAATAGTCGGTGGTTTTATATAGCACTTCTGCCACGTCGGAGAGGACAGCAAAACCATGGGCAAAGCCTGGAGGAATCCAGAGTTGTCGTTTGTTTTCGGCACTCAATCGATAGCCCACCCATTGGCCAAAGGTTGGGGATTGTTTGCGAATATCCACTGCCACATCAAAGATTTCTCCCACAGTGGCTCGTAATAACTTGCCTTGGGCTTGCTGGATTTGATAATGCAATCCCCGCAGAACTCCTTGACTAGAACGGGAGTGATTGTCTTGAACAAATTGGGTTTTAACGCCAGTTTTGTCTTCAAAGCGTTTCTGATTGAAACTTTCAAAAAAGAAGCCTCGATGGTCTCCAAAGACTTGAGGTTCAAGGAGTAACACGTCAGGAATTTCAGTGGAAATAACGTTCATAAGGTCGATTTTAGTGGGTTTTCAGGATATACGGTGTGATTGGTTACATGGGATACCAAATTGTAGGGGCGAAAAATTTTTCGCCCCTACGGCAAGGGGCATAATCTGCAATCAATGTTTCTTATAACCATGAACCCTGAAAACTCATTTTAGGATGGACAAATTTGTATTATATCAGCTTTTGGAACATCTGCTATTTTGTTCGCTTCTTGAAGGCAAAGAACCTCATTTTTTTCGATAAGCCACGACTCCTAAATTAGAAACTGCTCCCAGAAACTTCGGATAAATCCATTGGACTGAATACTCCGTATCTTGCTCAAGAACGACATTCCAAACTAAACGGGCTAAATCCTTTTTTGAGAGTAGCCGTAAGTTGTTCTCCTGGGCCCAGAACGTTAATCCTAACCTCTGGAGAATCCGGCGATGTTGAGGGCGGGGCAGCCAATGTAATAGGGGTATCTTGGTATGAAAGTCTAACCAGTGATAGCGATTGGGGGTGGTTAAAAACAATCCCGCCCCCAGATTGATAACTTCACGTAGATACTGAAGTTGATTGGCTTGAGACCCCACATGTTCAATCACCGCCGAGGAAATGACAAAATCAATGGCTGGGAGATGTTCTGGCTTGGGGGGAAAGGAGACTACAATTAACCCAGAAATATGTTTTTCCAGATGACTGATGGCTTCAGGAGAGGTGGCATAGACGGTAGCCCCATCTTCTAATAGCCAACGAATGAAACAGTTACTGTCAATATGTTCTGTATCTGGGGTCGTTCCATGGTCTAAAATAATTTTACCAGATACCCCCCCCACCATCCGGATGAAGGCATCATAGAGTTGGCGGCGAATGGCGAGAGAGGATTCCATGCGACGTTTGTCAAGCCAAGAAATGCGATCGCCAAAGTAGTTATACTCGTGTGAATGAGTCATGGTGAGATTAAGGCAAGGTTCGGGTGGAAAAGACTCGCTGATGGCTAGGTCGATTCATCGATTAAATCGGGCCATAATAGCGTTGGAGTAATACCCAACTGGTTAGGGTTAGGGAGATTAGGACATAGCCAATCAGTAGCCAGGGGGGAAGTTTGGGTAGCCTACACCAGGGACGTTGGGAGGGAAGCAGTCCCAAGAGTGGGGCAATGGGGATAAAATAGCGTCCCTGTAAGCCGCCAATGATGGGGTCTCCGACGAAGTTCCAGAGGTAGGCCAGACTACACAGAACTAGAATACTGGATAGGGCGGCGATCGCAAGCCACCCCCGCTGTGGCCAACTCAAATCTCGGCTAGGGGTGGGAGGAACCAGGGCCAGCCATGCTAATACCCCCCAGTAGGAGACAATCAATCCCTGGGGAAGTGGGGTATCTAACCATCCCAACACGCCAATAAATTGTCGGGCCAACTCTCCCCCCTGGGTAATAGCTGTCCGGCCCAGAGTCGCCACAAACTGCAAAGGATGACCCAAGACATACTCAATTTGGGCCTGGGGGGATAACTCGGGATGGAGGGGGATATAAATTTGGGACACCACTTGCGACCAGAGGGCCACCGCCAAGAGAGACCCCAGGATAATCCCCCCCAAACTCAGCCAATAGCGTCGCCGGGGGCCAAAACGACGACGGGGAATCAGGAATAGGACTAAGACCAGGGGAAAATAGGCCAGTTTGGCCAACGAGAGGGCGATCGCCAAGCCGCCAAAGGCTACAATCTCCTTTAGGGTTAGCCGCTGTGAGGTCTTATCGGGCATCCCTTGCTGTAAGGCCCAAGCCACCAACAAAAATGCCACGCCATTGGTGAGAACATCCACCGAGAGGGAGGCGGCCTGAAACAACGACATGGGAGTGACGGCCAAGGCCAGCCATAACCACGGATTCACCGGAGTCAGACGAATGGAGAGAGTCACCGCCAACAGCCAAACCCCCAAATTGCTGAATCGTCCCAGATACATCAGTCCCAGGGGAGACAGATGCAACCACTTCCCCACGGTAATTCCCAGGACTTGGGGAAGATAGGGAATTGGGGAATGTAAAGCGGTGGTTTTGAAGTTGATAAATAGGCGTTGTTGAGGCTGAAGGGGGAGAGGAAGCAGATTCAGGATATCGTCAGGCCGTTGACGTTGGCTGAGGTCAAAGCGGAGGTCTGTTTGAGAGACATTACGAACGGTGGTGAGAACACTTTTGGGAAGTTCTCCCCCCAGACAGAGTTCATCCTCAAAATAACGACTGTACCCGTAGCAGTCTCCCATCTGTTGGCTGGCGATGAGATGACCATCGGCGATTTGCAAGGCCCGGTAGAAATGTAGATGTTCGTCGGGGGATTGGAATGGCGGGGTGAGAAGGGCCAAGATTACCCCAAAGACGAGGGCGATTCTCAGGAAAACCGCAGGGGGACGCAGCGTCATAGGCCGGGAGGATGTCAACGAGTGGGTTTGAGGCGGGCCACAAAGTGCAGCTTTCCGTCAAAGATATAGCTGAAGGGGGTGGGATAGAGATGCAGTTGGGTTCGTTTGACGTCGGGAGACCAGCCTAATTCGTCAAAGATATGGGTCCATTGACGAGAGGAGAGGTAGTTATAGGGGAGGGAGACTCCATAGCTACGATTTCCCACCCAGTCCATAAACCGTAATCGCACTTCATCGAAGGGGTTGTTGGCGGTATGGTCTTTAATCAGAATGGCCTGTTTGGCAACGCGAGTACATTCTTGCAGGAGTTTCTGGGGATGATGGGTGTGGTGGAGGACATCGACGAGTAACACCAAATCAACGTGGTTGTCGGGGTAGGGAAGGGTTTGTCCGTCAAAGGCTTCGACGGGAATCACGGTTTGAGGACGAACAAGAACGTCAACGCCTTTGAGTTGGGTGTGGGGACGCAGTTGTTGGATGGCCC
The DNA here is from genome assembly GCA_020386575.1 of Phormidium sp. PBR-2020. Taxonomy (GTDB): domain Bacteria; phylum Cyanobacteriota; class Cyanobacteriia; order Cyanobacteriales; family Geitlerinemataceae; genus Sodalinema. The sequence goes on from CP075902.1 coordinate 1,771,450, forward strand.
GGGCAATTTCACCGCTTCCACAGCCGACGTCGAGGCCCTGGAGGGTTTGGCTGTTGGGGATGAAGCTGGCGAGATGACGGGCGAGAACCTGAACCCGACGGTTCATGACGAGGGATTGATGGAGGGTTTGCATGGGGTTAGGGGGAGGCAAAAGGCAAGAGGCAAAAAAAAACGTAGGGGCGTACCCTTGTGGTCGCCCGAGGACACGGAGGGAAAGAGGGGAACTACGTAGGGGCAATCCCTTGTGGTTGCCCTCTTCCTCTTCCTATCTGGGGGTGAAGCGGTAGCGATCGCAGAGGACGGCGTAGAATAGTCCACTGAAGAGGGTTTGGGCCCCGATGAGGATGAAGACCATGCCGGTGATGGCGGGACGGATGGCGTGGAGGGGACCGAATTCGACGGCAAACCAACTGCGGAGGACGGATAACTCGATGCCGATGCCGATGCCGGCCATGATGAGGGAGAAGAGGAGGATTTTTTCGATGCTGACGGCTTTGACGAGCCGATCCATGCGGGGCGATCGCCGCTGGATGCGATGGGTTAAGGTGTAAAGATGGGCAAGAAGTCCGGTTAGGAGAAGTTCGTAGCCTAACAGACAAGAGAGGGCAGCGACGACAATCCAATGGTCGTTAAAGCGGAAGTTTCCAACATAGACGGCTTCTCCTCCGGGGGCGAGGTTCAGCATAGCCGCTAGAATTAGACCGAAGCTGAGTAAAAAGGTCCCTGGAACCCAGTAAATGACTTTGGGGGCAAACAGGAGAATATATTTAAGATGCCGCCAGCCATCGGACCAGGGCCGCAAATGAGGGGGGCGATCGCGTCCGTCAGGGTGTAGGGTAATAGGAACTTCTGTAATTTTTAGTCCCAAAATTGCTGCTTTCACCAGCATCTCTGAGGCAAACTCCATGCCGGGGGATTCCATTTGTAGCTTCTGAAATGCCCGTTTGGAAAAGGCCCGCATCCCGCAGTTAACATCGGAAAAGTTGGATTGATACAGGGAATTGACAACTGCCGTTAAGACAGGAGTTCCCAAATAGCGGTTTTTCCAAGGCATGGCCCCAGGCATAATGTTTCCCTTAAGGCGAGTTCCCACCACTAAGTCATAACCCGACTTTAACTCTTGTACCATGGCCACCGCTTCTCGGAAATCATAGGAGTCATCGGCATCTCCCATGACCACATAGGTGCCTTGGGCGGCATTAATGCCCCAAATCAGGGCAGCCCCGTAACCCCGAACTGGGACATCCACCACTCTCGCCCCCAAGGAAATCGCCAAGTCTTGGGACCCATCGTCAGACCCATTATCGGCGACGACCACTTCTCCTCGCAGACCGAGTTCAGCAATGGCGGTTTTAGCTTTTTGAATACAAGTTTCTAGGGTTAAGACTTCATTTAAGCAAGGCAGAACAAAGGATACATCAATCAAATTCGCTTTCGATGTCCGCTGTTCCGGTTGCGTCATAGACCTCATCATGATACCTCTCCAAAAACAGGTAATTTAAGAGATTGGTTTACAGTATGGACTGAACGTCCGTGGGTCGCCCCCATCCTAACCATTGCTGAGTTCACCCTAATGATGAAACACCGTTCCCTGGGGATCATAGCCCTCCTGATTCTACAATTTTTGCTACTGACCGTAATCAGTCTCTGGATTTTCCCCGAGTATCAAAGCTGGCATGGCTTTGACCTACAACATTACCACCGTATCTCCCTCTATCTGCAACAAGGACTCACCCCCTACCGGGATTTTCTTCTGGAGTACCCCCCTCTGGCGTTAATCCCCATCCTGATTCCCCAGTTATTTTCGCCCCAAGTCCCCCTCGATGCGGTAGATTACGCCGTCGGCTTTGTCCTGGAAAATCTCATCCTCACCAGTCTCATGGGGGTAGGAATCGCCCTGATTCCCCATCCTCGCCCCCAGCAAACCCTTATCGGCTATCTGCTGTTAACGGTTCTCCTGGCCCCTCTCCTCCCCTGGCGATATGACCTATTTCCCACTCTCCTGACCTTGGCAGGGCTATTGGGGATGATTTTCGATTTTCCGCTTTTTACGGGGGTGGCGCTCGGTCTAGGCATCGCTACGAAGCTTTATCCGGTGGTATTGCTCCCCCTCTGGGTCTTGTATTTTGCCGCCTCTCGGGATTGGCTGGGGGTGGGGAAACTCAGTCTGGGGGCGATCGCCACAACGTTGCTTAGTTTTATTCCCTTTTGGCTCCTCGCGGGTGACAGTTTCACCTCGTTTTTGACCTACCACAAGGACCGAGGTTTACAAATTGAAAGTCTCTTGGCTGGGCTGATTAGTTTGGGTCATGTTCTGGGACTGACGGAAGCCAGTTCTGAAATGAATTTTGGCGCACAGCATATTGTCTCTCCCTTGGCCGCTCCTTTACTGACTCTACAACCGGTTTTGTTTGTGGGAATGATGCTGGTTATTTATGGGTTTGCCGGCTCCGTGTTTCGCCAAGATATCCGACAATCTCAATCGATTAAACTCCAGAGTCTCGTGGTTTTTTCGTTACTGTCTTTGCTGGGGTTTATTGTCACTAATAAAGTTTTCTCTCCTCAATACTTGATTTGGCTGCTTCCCTTTGTCCCCCTCTTACGATGGCCAACGGTCACGGTGGTGGGGGTCAGTTTTGCCTTGACGACAACGGTTAGCTTTGTTACACGACAATTACGACTGATGTATCCTCCGTCTGTGGTGATGTTAAATGTTCGAAATGCTTTGCTTTTAGGACTGGTTCTGTTTCTATTGTTTCGTTTTTATAAAAAACTCAGAAATCCTCAAAAAAATATGCTATAATCTAGCAACAAGAGTCAAGCTGTCGCACTCGTCATCGCCTCATTTTTTTGTATCCAATTTACCATGAGATACCTATGGTTAGAGAACTCTCAAAATCTACGGATATCATCTACCCTGACAGTGACGGACAGCCCATGGCGGACAATACAAAACAATTTCGCTGGATTGTGGTGATTAAGGAAAACCTCGAACTTCTGTTCGCCGACAATCCCGATGTGTTTGTGGCGGGGGATTTACTCTGGTATCCGGTGGAGGGGAATAATCGTATTCGCCGCGCCCCCGATGCGATGGTGGTGTTTGGGCGGCCTAAGGGCGATCGCGGGTCCTATAAACAATGGGAGGAAGATAACATCGCCCCCCAGGTGGTGTTTGAAATCCTCTCTCCCGGAAACCGGGTGTCGGAGATGGTGCAAAAACAAGCCTTTTACGATTGTTATGGTGTGGAGGAATACTATGTTTATGACCCCGACGAAGTGGATTTAGCGGGGATGATTCGCCATCAAGGACGGTTAGAACCCATTGAAGAAATCCAGGGTTGGGTGAGTCCCCGTTTGCAAATTCGTTTTCAGCTTGAGGAAGGAACTCTGAATATCTTTACCCCCACAGGAGATCCCTTTTTGGGCTTTATTGAACTCGATCGCCGTCGTCGAGATGCAGAAGCCGAACGCGATCGCGAACGTCAACGGGCCAATCTGGCCGAAGAGGAACGCCAGCAAGAACGCCAACGGGCTAATCTGGCCGAACAACGGGCCGAAGCCGCCGAAGCCCAACTCCAAGCCATGGAACAACGGTTACGAGAACTCGGACTCGATTCAGGAGATAGCTAATGGTTAGAGAACTCTCGCAATCTACGGATATCATCTACCCCGATAGTGACGGACAGCCCATGGCGGACAATACGAAACAGTTTCGCTGGATTGTGGTGATTAAGGAAAACCTGGAACTTCTGTTCGCGGAGAATCCCGATGTATTTGTGGCGGGGGATTTACTTTGGTATCCGGTAGAGGGGAATAATCGCCTTCGTCGCGCCCCTGATGCGATGGTAGTGTTTGGCCGGCCCAAGGGCGATCGCGGGTCTTATAAACAATGGGAGGAAGATAATATCGCGCCCCAGGTGGTGTTTGAAATCCTCTCTCCCGGAAACCGATTTTCGGAGATGCTAGCGAAGCAAGAGTTTTATGACCGCTACGGTGTGGAGGAATACTATATTTATGACCCCGATCAGGTGGATTTAGTGGGAATGCAGCGTCGAGAGGGACAATTGACGCGGATTGAGGAGATGCAGGGTTGGCTGAGTCCTCATTTGGGGATTCGTTTTCAGCTTGAGGAAGAAACTCTGACTATCTTTACTCCCACGGGAGATCCCTTTTTGGGCTTTGTGGAACTCGATCGCCGTCGTCGGGAGGCTGAGGAACGGGCCAATCTGGCCGAACAACGGGCCAATCTCGCCGAGGAGGAACGCCAGCGGGAACGCCAACGGGCCGAAGCCGCCGAAGCCCAACTCCAAGCCATGGAACAACGGTTACGAGAACTCGGACTCGATTCAGGAGATAGCTAATGGTTAGAGAACTCTCGCAATCTACGGATATCATCTACCCCGATAGTGACGGACAGCCCATGGCGGACAATACAAAACAGTTTCGCTGGATTGTGGTGATTAAGGAAAACCTCGAACTTCTGTTCGCGGAGAATCCCGATGTATTTGTGGCGGGGGATTTACTTTGGTATCCGGTAGAGGGAAATAATCGCATTCGTCGCGCCCCTGATGCGATGGTAGTGTTTGGGCGGCCCAAGGGCGATCGCGGGTCCTATAAACAATGGGAGGAAGATAATATCGCGCCCCAGGTGGTGTTTGAAATCCTCTCTCCGGGAAACCGGTTCTCGGAGATGCTAGCGAAGCAAGAGTTTTATGACCGCTACGGTGTGGAGGAATACTATATTTATGACCCCGATCAGGTGGATTTAGTGGGAATGCAGCGTCGAGAGGGACAATTGACGCGGATTGAGGAGATGCAGGGTTGGCTGAGTCCTCATTTGGGAATTCGTTTTCAGCTTGAGGAAGAAACTCTGACTATCTTTACTCCCACAGGAGATCCCTTTTTGGGCTTTGTGGAACTCGATCGCCGTCGTCGGGAGGCTGAGGAACGGGCTAATCTCGCCGAGGAAGACCGGGAACAGGAACGTCAACGGGCCAATCTGGCCGAACAACGGGCCAATCTCGCCGAGGAGGAACGCCAGCGGGAACGCCAACGGGCCGAAGCCGCCGAAGCCCAACTCCAAGCCATGGAACAACGGTTACGAGAACTCGGACTCGATTCAGGAGATAGCTAATGGTTAGAGAACTCTCGCAATCTACGGATATCATCTACCCCGATAGTGACGGACAGCCCATGGCGGACAATACGAAACAGTTTCGCTGGATTGTGGTGATTAAGGAAAACCTGGAACTTCTGTTCGCGGAGAATCCCGATGTATTTGTGGCGGGGGATTTACTTTGGTATCCGGTAGAGGGGAATAATCGCCTTCGTCGCGCCCCTGATGCGATGGTAGTGTTTGGCCGGCCCAAGGGCGATCGCGGGTCTTATAAACAATGGGAGGAAGATAATATCGCGCCCCAGGTGGTGTTTGAAATCCTCTCTCCGGGAAACCGGTTCTCGGAAATGGTCCAAAAACAGGCATTCTATAACCACTATGGCGTGGAAGAATACTATGTCTATGATCCCGATGAGGTAGATTTGACGGGGATGATTCGCAATCGGGGGATGTTAGAACCGATTGAGGAGATGCAGGGTTGGGTGAGTCCTCGTTTGGGGATTCGTTTTCAGCTTGAGGAGGACACTCTGAATATCTTGACTCCCACAGGCGATCCCTTTTTGGGCTTTATTGAACTTGATCGCCGTCGTCGGGAGGCTGAGGAACGGGCCAATCTCGCCGAGGAGGAACGCCAACGGGAACGCCGACGGGCTAATCTCGCCGAAGAGGAACGTCAACGGGAACGTCAACGGGCCAATCTCGCTGAAGAGGAACGTCAACGGGAACGCCAACGGGCCGAAGCCGCCGAAGCCCAACTCCAAGCCATGGAACAACGGTTACGAGAACTCGGACTTGATTCAGGAGATAGCTAATGGTTAGAGAACTCTCGCAATCAACGGATATCATCTACCCCGATAGTGACGGACAGCCCATGGCGGACAATACGAAACAGTTTCGCTGGATTGTAGTAATTAAGGAAAACCTCGAACTTCTGTTCGCTGAAAATCCCGATGTGTTTGTGGCGGGGGATTTACTCTGGTATCCGGTGGAGGGAAATAATCGGATTCGTCGCGCCCCTGATGCGATGGTAGTGTTTGGCCGGCCGAAGGGCGATCGCGGGTCCTATAAGCAATGGGAGGAAGATAACATCGCCCCCCAGGTGGTGTTTGAAATCCTCTCTCCCGGAAACCGAGTTTCAGAGATGTTGCAGAAACAAGCCTTTTATGATTCCTACGGTGTGGAGGAGTATTATATCTATGACCCCGATGCGGTAGATTTAGCGGGGATGATTCGTGATGAAGGGACTCTAAAACCAATTGAGGAGATGCAGGGTTGGGTAAGTCCTCGTTTGAGGATTCGTTTTCAGCTTGAGGAAGAAACCCTGACTATCTTGACTCCCACAGGAGATCCCTTTTTGGGCTTTGTGGAACTCGATCTCCGTCGTCGAGATGCGGAAGCCGAACGCGATCGCGAACGTCAACGGGCCAATCTGGCCGAAGAGGAACGTCAGCGGGAACGCCAACGGGCTAATCTCGCTGAAGAGGAACGCCAGCGGGAACGCCAACGGGCTAATCTCGCTGAAGAGGAACGCCAGCGGGAACGCCAACGGGCCGAAGCCGCCGAAGCCCAACTCCAAGCCATGGAACAACGGCTACGAGAACTGGGACTCGATGAACCGCCTCGTCCTCCATCTGAGTCTTAAGGCTTCAGTAGCGACGGAGGGCTTGAGAACTACTGTCTTTTTGATGAGCGCGATAGGTGGACTCTTGCTGAAGCTGCTGTCGCCCATTGCGAATGACGCGCATCATATCACTGAGTTGTTGCTCAATGTTCTGAAGCACCTTATCTGCATATTCATCGGCACCGGTTTCAATAGTAGCGGCTTCGGCTAAGGCTCGCGCATGAATTTGCTCAAGTTCCTGTTTGGCCTGACGTTGAAGTTGTTCGATTTCGGCGATCGCCTGTTCGCGGGCCACCTCACAATCAGCTCGAACCTGTTGACGCATCCGATCAGCCTCCACCTTGGCTTGACGGACTAATCCCATCTCATCCAGGATATTCGCTGCCTGTTGTTCAGCGGCTTCGACAATTTCCCGTCCATACTGTTCTGCTTGACGGAAAATCTCATCTTTCTGACGCACAACCTCTTCCGCTTCCTGAAACGCGGTGGGAAGATTGAGCCGAATCGCATCAAGCAGATCTAGTAGCGGTTCCTCATCAATGAGAGTGCGGCCCGTTAGGGGAATACGGGGACTGTCGAGGATGACCTCCTCGATACGGTTTAAGGCTTGCTGGATATTCACCGTTCCTGACCCCCCTTGTTGTGGCTGATCCCCCTCTACAGGCGGGGCCGGTTCGGGTTGGGGTTGGCGGTTTTCGGGTTGGGAGTCGATCCCGGCTGGGTCCTGACGTAACATCGATAAATCTCTGTGGCTACAGGTGGAGGTACAAAGCGATCAACAGAGCCGCCGAAGCGAGCCACCTCTTTAACGAGGCTACTGCTGAGGAAGCTATATTCATTGCTGGTCGCGAGAAACACGGTCTCGATGGAGTCCGAGAGAGTTTTATTGGTGTGAGCCATTTGCAACTCCATCTCGAAATCAGACAACACCCTCAATCCGCGAAGCAGGACACTTGCCCCTTTGAGTTTAGCGTAGTTTACCGTTAGACCATCAAAGCGATCAATCTCAATTTTATCGAGATGCTCGGTACTTTGCTCGATCAACCGGATGCGCTCGTCCACCTCGAAAAGAGGACTCTTGTTAGGATTCGTTACCACAGCAACTACCACTTTGTCAAACAAGCGCACACCTCGCTCGATAATATCGAGGTGACCGAGGGTGATGGGGTCAAAGCTACCGGGATAGATGGCAACGACGTGAGAATCGCTCGGCATGATGTCGAAGGGCGACCTAATGGCTATTGTACAAGCTATTTTCTGGAAACGGTGAGATGCTTAGGAGGATTTGGCTGAGGAATGGGTCAACTGACTCTGAAGTTCGGCGGGGGCGATCGCGCCTTGTTCGGTGATAATGGCAGTAATTAGGTCTGCTGGGGTGACATCAAAGGCCGGGTTATAAAATTCGGCGCCTTTGGGAACGACACGGGTCTCACCAATTTGATAAATTTCTGCTGCATCCCGTTCCTCAATAGGAATCTGGCTTCCATCACTCAGGCTCAAGTCTACCGTGGATTTGGGGGCGGCGACGAAAAACGGGACATTATGCGCTCGGGCCACTAAGGCTAGGCTATAGGTGCCAATCTTATTAGCGGTGTCTCCGTTGGCAGCGATGCGATCGGCTCCCACAACCACCGCGTCAATCAGAGTTTGCTGCATACAATGGGCGGCCATACTATCGGTGATGACGGTTACGGGAATCCCATCATACAGACATTCCCAGGTGGTCAGTTTAGCGCCTTGAAGACGGGGACGGGTTTCGTCGGCGTAGAGTCGTTCTAAGCGTCCAGCGAGATAGGCGGAACGGACGACCCCGAGGGCGGTTCCATAGCCGGCTGTGGCCAAGGCTCCGGCATTGCAATGGGTCAACAGACGGAGTTGTTGGGGCTGTTGTGGTAGGGCCTCTAAACCATGTTTGCCAATGGCTTGACAGGTTTCGAGATCCTCGGCATTGATACGCTTGGCGGTGTCTAACAGGGTTTGGCGGACTTGTTCGACGCTTCCGGGAGTAGTGCGGGCGACTTTGAGCATCCGTTCGATGGCCCAGAAGAGGTTAACTGCTGTGGGCCGAGTCTCCCGCAGCATTTGGCCGATGGCTTCAAGGCGTTCTAGGAAGGCGGTGCGATCGCGGGTATCGATTTCCCGCGCCCCCAGATACATCCCATAGGCGGCGGCAATGCCAATGGCGGGCGCACCCCGAACGATCATAGTTTTAATGGCCATGGCCATGTCATCACTACGGCGAATCTCGACTTGGGTTAACTCCCTCGGGAGTCGGGTTTGGTCAATCAGGGCGACGCGATCGTCACGCCAGATAACGGGATATAGCATCGTCGCAACGGGGCCTCAAGCGGTAAGGGTGAATATGCACCCCCAATATATAGGAAAAAGGTTGACGATTGGGGTCAGGTCATTTGATGGTGATGGCCCTGGGTTCGTTGCGATCGCATCTATCAAGCCTGTGTGACCGTTGCAACCGCGATGAGACTGGAATCACGTCTGAGGTTGAGCCGTCTTTGTGGGCTGAGTGGGACAATGCTTAACAATAATTTACGATTCTTGATTTAACTCAACAAAAGGACTTGAGTTTCATCGAGACCTCATCTCAACTGACTGGGTCGAATGTTGCGCGTAACGCTTCTGTCGTAAGAGATTCATTCGTTGGGATTGGGGATGTTTCAGGAGGGCGATCGCTCCGTATCTTCTGAAGAAAGATTAAAATTCTCTCCGCTTTCCGTAAAATCAGTTGCCTTAAGGTGACAGAGTTACAGGTGACGTTTTAAGCCTCTATAAAAATGCCAATTTTCTGCGTATTGTCGTCAAAAATGCGATAGACAAAACAGGAAAAAGCAGTTAGTTTAAAACAGTTAAACCTTGAATGAAATTGGATTCAGATTTCCCGCAAACAGACCTGAGTCCAGATGGTTCGTTTGTCTATTTTCAATCTGTTTATTTTTTTGGAGCGTCTGCGACTATGTTTCTATTCCATTTTACTTCTTGGCTCAAACAGCGTTTTCATCAAGAACACCGCAAAACTGATTCCCTAGAAGATTTCGCCCAGACCTTTATCCTCGAACCCATCTATACCCCGAGTGGTCTGGTAGACGTAGGCGAGGACGATGCGATCGCCATCTCCGACATTCCCGATGGTGACGAGATGGATTTGCCAGACTTAGATGAGTCTGAGACGGACTCTAGTTTCATGGATAACGACAGTGACGAGTCCACAGGAGAATCTGAGGACAGCAGCAGTAATGAGACTTCAGATTCTGACTATTCCGAAGATCCTGTCGACGTAGAGAAAATTCAGGATGAGGATGTTGGGGAAGACATCCCTTTCCCAGACGAGGATGGGGAAGATACCTCAGAAGACAGTTTTGACGAGTTAGACGACAGCGATGAGGAAGACTCCGAAGATGAGGAGATTTCCGATGAGTTAGACGACAGTGATGAGGAAGACTCTGAAGATGAGGAGATTTCCGATGAGTTAGACGACAGTGATGAGGAAGACTCTGAAGATGAGGAGATTTCCGATGAGTTAGACGACAGTGATGAGGAAGACTCTGAAGATGAGGAGATTTCCGATGAGTTGGACGACAGTGATGAGGAAGACTCTGAAGATGAGGAGATTTCCGATGAGTTGGACGACAGTGATGAGGAAGACTCTGAAGATGAGGAGATTTCCGATGAGTTGGACGACAGTGATGAGGAAGACTCTGAAGATGAGGAAGAAGACGAACATGATAATCCCCTCGCCTTTGAATTTCCTGCCTTCAACAGTGGAATTTTTCAAGTGGGAGACAGCGGTGAAGTCGGTGTAGACTTTCTATTCGATGGCGGACGCTATCAAGGGGAAGTCGCCTTCTTTAGCCTGGCCGGTTTCGATGAGATGGAGTTTGATAGCATCGACGACTTCATCGCCGCAGCCGCTGGTCGCGCCGCCAGTGGGAGTGAACAGGGTCATATCGTCATCAGTGTCGCCGATGAGGGCGCACGCTTTACTGGCTCACTGTTTGGAGAACCGGATTGGAACACGGGTCCCTATCAAGGCGTGAAGACCTTTAACATGACCCCCGGGGATGAGTTTGGGGTGATGCTGGTTCCCAATGGTCGCGTCTCGGAGGTTGTGGATAATCCCAGTATTGGCGGTGCGAAACGTCCCTTGTTCTCCCTCGCCACTGCTAACCCACAAGATGGGTTCCATCTGGGTCAAATTGCTGACCTGACTGGAGATGGCAATACTTTTGTCTTTGAAGACCAACGGTTTGAACGGAGCGATCGGGATTACGATGATGTGATTTTCCAGATTCGCGGTGCTGTCGGTGAGGCAGTTCATGTTCGCGACGTGATTGATCCCGACTTGGATTGGCGTCAGGATGACTTAGGGAAAGCCTTGCTGGCCTACTCCAAACCCTACATTACGCCTCGGGAACAACTGGATTTAGCCGATTTGGTTGCTGAAGGATGGGATGAGATTGATATCGGTGATGGTGCCGACCCTGAGAGTCCAGTCTCCGAGAATCCTACCCCAGACTTGGAGGATGGAGAAGATGGGGAGGTGACAGAGAGCGAGGAGAGTGATATTGAGGAGAGTGACGTTGAGGAGACGGAGACTGGGGACGAAAACTTGGAGGACATCGAGGATGAGGTCGCCGAGAGTTCCACGACTCAAGAGACTGCAACCTCCGAAGTTGACGAGTCTTCGCCGGCTTCCTCTTCTCCCTCCCATACCTCCAACAGTGAAACCTCTTCTAATGTAACCACCCAAGATATCCCAGAGGCTTCTGAGGAGGTCAGTCAGGTTGACGGTGACACGACGGATGAGTCCGACGTGATGGAAGACGTGTCGGAAGATGCACCGGAGGAGCAGACGACTGATGAGATGACGAGTGAGGAGGACATTGGTGATGAGTTAACGGAAGAGGAAATTGGTGAGCCACTTCCGGAAGAACCTAGTGGTTCAGACCTTCCCTCGGAACTGTCCGAGATAGAAATCACAATTGCTCCCGAGCGGTTTGAGTTTGCTCAAGAGACTCAGCCGCTGGTGGGGATTATCGATACAGGGTTTGCAGAGAATAACCCTGACCTGAATTATGACAATATCAGCCTTGGCAGTGACTTTGTTGATGGGGATAGTAATCCACTTCTAGCGGAGGGTGAGGGGAATGAACATGGAACCCATGTGCTGGGAATTATTGCGGCGCAACAGGACAATGATATTGGGATTGATGGGATTAATCCTCATGCACCAATTTGGTTAGGTCGCGCGGTGGGTTCGGGTCAATGGGCCAATTCTCTGGTTGAGTTTGTGGATGCGGCAGTGGAGTCAGGTCAACCCAATGCGGTGGTGAATTTGAGTATGGATTTAACTCAAATGGATGCCGAGGGGAATGTTAGCACCCGCTATGAACTGACTCCTCAGGAATGGTCAGCCATTGAATATGCTCGTCAGAATAATGTCATGCTCGTGGTTGCGGCGGGCAATGATGCGGGTCTAATGTCCGCATTGGGTCAAGCGTCTGAGACCTTTGACAATATCATGACGGTAGGGGCGGCGGAGGAGTTCGACCCTGAGGCTTCGGTTTGGCAAGGAACAGAGCGTTCCGAGTATTCCAGCTATGGTCAGGGTTTGGATATCATTGCCTATGGCGGTACAGAAGATAATCCGAAGCTGTCTCTGACTGGGGATGGGGTTGGAACGATGGCGGGAACTTCTGTCTCAGCCGCTAAAGTGACGGGGGCCGTGTCTCAGGTTTGGGCGGCCAATCCTGCGTTGAGTTACCGTCAGGTGGTGGATATTATCCAGATGACGGCAACAGATTTAGGAACAGCCGGCTGGAATGCTGACACTGGTGCTGGCTTGTTGAACATGACGGCAGCAATTCATCTGGCGAAGGCGACTCAGCCACGAGTGCATGAGAGTCCCCCAATTTCTATCCCTGATACTTGGACGGGTGAGGGGGTTTTGATTCCTGGCGAACGAGCTGTGGCAACGCAATTCCAGGGTCAGTATTATGAATGGGAGTCTTATACGATTCAATCTGGGGATACCCTGGGAGCGATCGCTTCTCGCACTATGGGCAATGGGTCTGCGCTTTACTACAACTTTATTGCTCAGAAGAATAACATTGCTAATCCCAACTTGATTTATCCCGGACAACGGATTCAGATTCCACGACGTGTTTCTGCTCCTCCGAGTAATCCTCCGAGCAATCCTCCGAGCAATCCTCCGAGCAATCCTCCGAGCAATCCTCCGACTCATAATGGTCAACGGATTATTAATGCAGTCAACAAGGTCAATCCTAATCAGTGGTACTACTACCCCCGTGACATTACGGGTAATGGTCGGAATGAAACGTTCTGTAACTGGTTTGCTGCGGATGTTTTAGATCAGTTGGGGATTTCAGTTCCTCGCTATGGTCCGAGTGCAGGGGCGTATACGCGACCTCACCCGATTTATGGCACGAACACTCCCCCCAAACCTTACAGTGCTGCTCAACTGCTGAGTTTCTTCAACAGTGGTGGTGGTGGACAATGGGAACCTGTCAGTGCGGCCCAAGCGGTATCGAGTGCAAATAATGGCCAGGTGGTTTTAGCATCCTCGATAGGTCATGTGGCGGTTGTTGTTCCAGGGAGTTCTGGCTCCAATGTCCGCATTGCTCAAGCTGGAGCCACCAATAGCAAGAATATGAGTGTCGCTCAGGGCTTTGGTTCGGAAACTCCTCGCTACTTCCGCTATAAGGGGTCTGTGACTAATCCCGGAAACCCTGGTCAGACGACTCCTCAGCCACAACCTAAACCCAAGCCGCAACCTCAACCGGTGCAGTCTAAGCCTGGTCATGTGAATGGCAATGTGGGCAGTGTGAACCTGAATATGCGGACTTCAGCTTCTCTGGGAGCGCGGGTGATTCGCACGCTACCTCGGGGAACGAATCTAACCATTCGGCGATCGCTCAATGGGGCGACTTATCGCACACCCAACGGTCAAACTCGTTCTGATTGGTATGAGGTGCAGGTCGGAAACCAGCGAGGGTATGTGGCTGGTTATTATGTCAGCCAAGGACATACACAGGTGCAGCCTAAACCGGGTCATGTGAATGGCAATGTGGGCAGTGTGAATCTGAATATGCGGACTTCGGCTTCTCTAGGAGCGCGGGTGATTCGCTCGCTACCTCGGGGAACGAATCTGACAATTCGGCGATCGCTCAATGGGGCAACTTATCGCACACCCAACGGTCAAACTCGTTCTGATTGGTATGAAGTGGAGGTTGGAGGCCAACGGGGATATGTGGCTGGTTATTATGTCAGTCAAGGTCGCCGCAATCCAACACCACCCCCAAATCACGGTCGTCCTCCCATTTTAACTCGACAGTCGGCCCAGTACTTCAGGAATCGTCCTCAGTTCTACATTGGCGGTAACATTTTTGCTCAGTCAATGTTTGGTTCTAGTCTGGTCGGAGGTCGCGGTCGTACCGAAGGCAATTGCACCTGGTATGCTCACGGTCGACTTTTGGAAATGGGTAAACGACCAGCAGCTCTACGCACAATGCGTGGTAATGCTAATCAATGGCACAATCAACTATCGAATGGGTCGAGGATTGTCTCCTCACCTCAGGTAGGTGATATCGCTCAATGGACTGCCGGTGGGGCGAATCATGTTGCTGTTGTTGAGGCGGTTCACCCCAATGGGACTATTACTATTTCTGAGTCCCATTACCGCACTAATTGGGATGGTGGAGGCGCGGGAACGTTACATTGGGTCCGACGCATTTCGGCTCAATCTCCCACTCGCTATATCCGAGTTCCCAATGCTTAGCTAGGGAAGCCAAAGTTCTACAGATTACAATTTGTAGAACTTGGCCCCGCAATTGCGATCGCACCTCCTCATCCCCCAAGGTGCAATCGCAGGGATTCAATCCAGATTTATGGAGAATCAATCAATGGCGGTAGGGTGTGTTCCAGCTTCGTTTAATTCTTGGATTTTTACAACAAGATTAAGCTAGCTGGAACGCACCGCTTCGCAGACAAGACGACAACCAGTGTTCATGGATAACGGACAAAATCAAGGATGGACAATTGCCAGATTACAGCCCTGGTGCGTTGCGGCAGCTTGTAAATTATCCCTTTAAGTTCCCATGAGTTTGAGCCGCAACGCACCCTACCGTGACGAATTGATGATGGATGAATTGAAACCTTATACAACTTCCCTAATCTATTGGCTAGACTGGTGGTAAGGTACGGAGGTACAGCCATGTCTAACCAAAATATGGGCAAAATTCTTACAACCCTCACAATTACAAATCGAGCCGATCAATCAGCAGCCAAGCGCGGATATATCCCTACCGATCAAGTGCGATCGCTCACCCTTCACAACGTTCTCGTTGATAGCGGGGCGGCACTGGTGTCTTAGGAGGTGACCGTTTAGAATGGTGGCAATGCGTGAGGTATAACCGATGAGATGTCCCCATTGCCAGAGTGAACAGACCGTGAAAAACGGCAGCGCCATCCGTAGCGGCCAACGGCAACAGCGCTACAAGTGTCGTAATTGTGGCAAACGGTTCAATGAGCGCACCGGTACACCGATGGCACGCTTACGCACCGCCCCCGAACTGGTAGCTGCCGCCATCAATGTCCGTAGTGAAGGCTTGGGCCTCCGGGCAACGGGACGTTGCTTTGACAAGTCTCACACCACAATAATGGGCTGGGAACAGCGCTTGGCCGAGCAACATCCGCACTGGTCTCCCCCGGCTCCCGAGGAGGCCGAGGTAACCCTAGAAGGGGATGAAATTTATACTCGCGTGGGCGAGAACCTCCCCCCCCTCACAGTGCCAAGGGTGGACGCTGACCTTTATTGAGCGCAAGAGTCGTTACTGGGTTGCCGCTCACGCGGGTAACAAAGACGAGAGGCTATTCACGACCGGCACAGAACAGACCTGGCAATGGGCACAAGCGGCCGAGTTTATTCGTTGGTTCACAGACGGCGAACGACGCTATGGCAAAGCTCTATGGACTTTCGCTAGCCGCTTCATCTCGAAGCCGTCACCGCACGGCACGCACTACCCCTGGCGCAAGGTTTGGCGAGAAGGTCTCGAGGTGGCCATGAAAATCAAAGGTTCTCAAGGCGCCAGCCGCGAGTCGAATGGGTCAAGGTAGAACACCCGTTCACGGCCATCAGTCCGGCCGATGAGGTTCACGCCAATCACAATGAGGCCCATAACAGTGCTTTGAGACGATGTTGTAGTGCTTATCGCCGCCGACAAAATCTCTATGCCAAGACGGTGGTGGGTTTGCAGCGAGTCTTAGAGGTACAACGATTAATTTACAACTGGAGTCGCCCCCATTACAGTCTGGGGAAGAAAACTACCCCGGCTATGGCGATGGGATACTGCAATCGACCAATTTCAATCTATGAAATTCTCACCATGAGAGGGTTCCATGACATCACCTCTTAAGCGACCAGTGCCAGCGGGGCAACAACCCTGTGTTTACCGGCTGATGCGATCGCCCAATTAGGGCTAGATTTGCTACGTGAAGTGGACGTAACCACTGCGGCTGGTCTTCGTACTGCCCGGATTTTTCAAGATGCTCATCTGTCTCTTTTGGGTCGGGAAGGCAACTTCGAGTGTTTAGAACTTCCCGGGGGAAAAAATGCTCTGTTAGGTGTGATTCCTTTGGAAGCACTGGGAATTGAATTAGACTTACAAAACCAAACCCTTAAGGTATTACCTGAAACTTCGGTCGATACTTATCTTACGATTCTTTAGATAAAAAATATTGAATAGATAATAGTCCTGGTGCGTTGCGGCAGCTTGTAAGTTGTCCCCTTAATTTCACATGGGTTTGAGCCGCAACACACCCTACCGGCACTGATTTATTATACATCTTTGAATATCTCTGTCGCTAAATTCAACCAGTGAATTATAGTCTTGAATCACCTTAAAAGCACGAATTCGGGGTAGCTTTATCAAGCTATCTCGATTCGTTCGTTCGGGAGATTTTTGATATGAGTCTTACATTCTAAGCATGGTTCTACAACATCGTGGATTTCACAGGGTTGTGCCATAGGCGATCGCCGGATTTGACCGATAGACTTTGATATGGCT
Organism: Phormidium sp. PBR-2020; assembly: GCA_020386575.1. GTDB lineage: Bacteria > Cyanobacteriota > Cyanobacteriia > Cyanobacteriales > Geitlerinemataceae > Sodalinema. Next base: position 1,788,287 of record CP075902.1, read on the forward strand.
TAACGATCGCCCCCCCGTCGGATTATAGCAAGTCCCGATCGCCACTCATTCCCCACCCGGCCAGAGGAGGCGATCGCAAATTGCTTTATAAAGTTTCGGTAAAGTTTTCCCTAAAGATTAGAATTAAACTTGCACAATCGTTGCCCTGAATAGGTTTCAGCAATTTTCTACAAGGTCTTATAGGGAAGAGTTTATTCCTTATTTTGTAAACTTGTATTACAATATGACCGCACTTCTGTAAAATTGCCGAAAAAATTCTGACAGTTTTTTGTACCCTTGTCTACTGACAAAAATGGGGTATTTTTAGGCAGCTTTATATAAGCTTTAAAAAGAGGTTTTCAAGATTGTGATAGGTTAGTTGCAGACCTGGATAACCGAAGTTTAATCCCTAAGCCTGAATTCCATTTAGACCACTGCCACAGGAACAAAAGAAAAGGGACAGTTCTAGGGAGATGGCTTTGATGATCTAGACCGCCACATACTAACCTGAGGTAAATCACCATGTTTTCAAAACTCAATCAAGCAACAGCAACAGTTTTCATCGCCGGAATTTCGGGGCTTTCGTTAGCAACCTTCTCGACCTCCGCATCAGCGGCTACCCTGCATAACGGTTGGCACTACTCCATTGACTCATTCAATGACAGCATGGCTGGTTATGAGGTTGGAGGAACTCCCTATGAAATTTACGGAACGGCACTGCAACAGACCGATGACAGTATCTTTTTTGCCATTAACTCCAACTTGGCTCTTGAAGGTAAATCCAGCCAATATGCTGAAAATGGACATACTGGTTGGGGAGACTTACTCTTCAATTTCTCAGGTAATGATCTAGACACAGCAAATGCGAATGGAGACCTGTTTGGAATTCGTTTTGCTGAGAACAGTGAATCCGGGGTCAGCGAACTGGGAGTTTACGAAAATGTCAGGGCGACTGATATTGCACAACGGAATGGAAACCTACTCACTGATGCCAGTCTTTCGGGTTATATTAACTGGATTACCCAGCATGGCGGAAATCCTCAAGCCGGTGATTTGAGTATCACAGATTCCTACTTCAACCCCAACCGCCATGTTCCTAATAGTATGGTCTCTGGAACCAAAATTGGTGATATTCAGTTCTTGAGCAATATCAATGATTTGGGGCTTGATTTTGGTCACTTTGGTGCAACGGGAACGCATACCATCGCTTTCCAATTTGACCGGCATCTTCTCCCGGATGGTGAGTATGTTTATACTCTGGCTCCTGAATGTGATAATGACATCATTGCTGGGATTGGCAATTTGGAGCCTCGTCCAGTTCCAGAACCCTCATCTGCTCTGGCTGTAGGACTGGTGACTTTGGCGGCTGGTGCCTTAAAATCACGCCGTCGTTCAAGCCATGATAGTAGCCAGATGAGTTAGGACGGTGACGACCCGGCTTGAGATATCCCTTGACTGAGATTCCAGGCTGGGTTTGACTGGACAATTAATAGCGTTAGGGTGCGTCCTGGCTTCATTCAAATCTTGAATTTTGGTAACAAGATTAAGCTAGCCGGAACGCACCAATTCATGAGGCTAAACAAACCAATTCTCAATAATTAGCCCTTCAAAATTAACAAAATCCGAAACATTACGAGTCACAAGAATTAAATGATTAACTCTTGCGATCGCCGCAATTTGACCATCTGGGTATGAGGGCATCCGACCCAGAGTTGTCAGCCTAGCACGTTCGGCTGCAAACCATCTGGCCGCAGCATCACAGTACGGCAGAATGGGCATTTTGTTTTGGATAACCTCTGTTAAGTAATTGGACAAATTACGTCTTCGTCGAGACTCAGGTAATCGGTATAATCCATAAAGAAGCTCATGCCATGTTACCGAGGCGATCGCAGAATCTTCCAGATTTCTGCGAAAGTTATCTAAAAACGTTTCATTGGGCTGTAGTTTAACACTTTCGGAAATAATGTTGGTGTCCAGTAAAAACGTTACGCTCATCACCAGCAAGGTTTTTCAGGAGTTGGAGTTGGGTCGCGAAGATCAGCAAAAATTTCATCACCATCCAAATCAATTTCCTCTGAAGTTATTCGATCGCGGAACCTGTCAAACGCGTCTAAAATACTCTCTGATTGAGCTGACGTGATTTTGGCAATCGGCTGGTCCGCCTGAAAAATAACAAAACTTTCCCCAGCTTGAGCGCGTTTAAGATAGTGCCTCAAATTTTGAGTAATTTCTTCTACGGTAATTTTATTCATACATCAATTGCCTGCCAAACTGATATAACAGCTATCGTCAATTATATCTTTAATCAACAATTGAGGCTCGGTATAACACCTTCTAGCCTCAATGACCCATGGATAGTTCCTGATTTTCGGTCAAGTGTTAAGTTTCATCACAGATCGGGGCAATTCCCGTAAAAACGCTTCCTAGGAAACGACAGATTAGGGATGAGGTGTCTTGTAACCGGCCAACGTGGCTCAGCTAGACATCCCGTCACCCCAGCCAGACTGGTGATAGCCAGACCGCCGGGTGTTGTTGACGCATCTATCACGACCCATGACATCCCAACCTCAAAACCAAAATGCTTCTCCGTTGCGCGTGGTTCCTCCCACACCGGAGACTCCCGAGAAACAGCCGGCCCCCGCTCCCGCCGCTGATGTTCCTGAGATAGTCCCCGAAGCCACGTCGGCTAAGTCGGACTCCCAACCGGCTCGACATCGTTGGCTCTGGGTGGGAACGGCTTTGGTGACTCTGGGGGCCGGTGGCTTTATCCCGCTTCCCAATCATGTGAATGGGGATGCTACTCTGAAAACTCTCCCAGGTCAACGACAAACGATTCATATGGACCGGCCAGGACGGGTTCAGCTGCGGGTGTTTCCTCTTCAGAGGGTTCAGCCTGGGGATGTGGTGTTGTCCATCCACAGTGAAGACATTGCAGACCGTCTGGCGGATGTGGAACGATCGCTGCAAGAGGAAGAAGCTGCTCTTGAGGTGGCTCAACAGCGATTGGTGCGATCGCAACAACGCCTAAGAAACGCTCATGAGGAGTTGCAACAAGCTGAAGGTCGCCTGAATGCTCATCTGGCTGATATGCGGGCAATTCAGATTGGACCTGGGATTCCTCAGACTCGCCGCTTTCAGGAAGAGCGGGGCGGGGTTGAGGCTCAGGAGGAGAGCGATCGCTATGAAGTTGAACGACTCCAGGGTGAAGTACGAGAACTTGAAGATCGTCAAGAGGCGATCGTCCGAGAACTCAGTTTTTGGTCGGCTCAGAAAAACCACCATCAAGAAGAGCTAGACGAGTTAGAACCTTACATCGGTGAAGTTCTTCAGTCCTCTCATCCGGTTGTTCGTGACCACCAAGATAAGCTTGTCAATGCTGAAGACAGGATATTTCAACTTGAAAGTGAGCAAAACCAAAACCAAGCTCGTCTTCAACAAATTCAGAGCCAGATCCGAGGCCAGGAAGCCTCCTTGACCCAACGACGTCATCAAGCCAATGTGACTCGTGAACAAGAACAACAGGTCGGTTGGGACTTCGATCAGAAACGGATGGACTTGCAAGAGCAACGCGATCGCCACTACAACGAACGCGCGATCGCCCGCAATGACGTCGAAACCGCAACTATCCAGGTGCAAACCCATCGGGAGGCGATCGCCACTCGCCAGGGCCAACTCGACGACCTGCGCGATCGCCAATCCGACCTCACCAAAACCGCAACTATCTCGGGAATCGTATTAAATCACAACCTTGACCGACGTGACGGCGCCTTTATTCCCGCCGGAGAAGAGGTTTTATCCATCGCCAACCTCGCCTATTTAGAAGTCACCGCTCAAATTTCACAAGCCGACTATCATCTCGTTAAGCGACAACAAAAGGAACGACAACCCGTCGAGTTTCGGATGCCCAACCAACCCCGAGACATTAAATACACCTCCAGAATTGATACCATTCGTCCTCTAACCAATCGCCAAGATGCCGGTGTTGAAGATGTCTTTGAAGTAACCTTTCAGATTGAAAATCCAGATTATCTTCGCCTTCCTGAAGATAAAGGCTACGTTCACATTCGCACCGAAAATCGGAACCTTTACCAGAAAATACAACACCAATTTGGTCGCCTCATTGACCTCCCTCGTTTCTTCCCCTGGGTTTCCGAGGAAGACTCCTAATCCATATCGCTCAACATCTCCCACTCGTGTCATGGCTCTGCCGTGACACGGATTCTGGGAGGCTCTGCCTCCTGCACTCAGGAGGCAGAGCCTCCACCAAGGGCATGACCTGGCTCCAGCCAAGTCACGAGGAAGATGAGGAAGGGGCTAAAAAAATTGATAGCAGATTATGTCCCTTGCCGTAGGGGCGAACGGCTGTTCGCCCTGCAATTTTGTATCCAATGTAACCAATTACAGCGTATTTCTTGAAGACCCGTTGCGGGGTGGGCTAGTCCCACCCCGTTTTTTGATCAGCCGTCACTTCCCTTCCCTCCATCTCAACCAAATCCGGATTGCAAAGTTTCTATGAAGATTCTGTGAAGATAGGTCCCATCAGGAGACATAAGCGCCAAGATGCTTACCCCACAACCCTTACAGCCATTGATGTCCCCTTCAGCGAAGCCGCCATCTTTCCCAACAGTGTAAACAAATATTACAATATCGGCGGACTTCCGTAAAACAGCCCAAAAAAAACTGACAGATTTAGTTGGCCTATTTTTAAAACCCACCAAACCCCCCAAATTCAAGCCTAAATCTTCACAGAAACTTTATCAAAATCTTCCGGAAATTGGTATAGAGTAAAACCAGCAAAAAAATAGGTTATTGCTCAGTCCCTCAACGGACAATCCGAACGAGACCTATCCCTAAATCTCACCATCGTCTGCTATTTCCACTTTGCGAGTTCGGAGCATCTACTGTTATGTCCCCCTTCAATCCCCGTTCCTGGTTTAACCGTCGTTTTCGTCAAGACTCCCCCGAGGCGAAGACCCCAGAAGACTGCGACCAAACCTTTATCCTCGAACCCATCTATACCCCTGGAGGGCTGATGGATGCTGGTGATGACTCAGATGGGTTCGACTTAGACCCCATTGATGACCCCAGTGACGCCTTGATGCCTGAGGACGACGGTGATTTCCCAATGGACGATGGGGAGACGATGGGGGATGACGGTGAAGCCGATGTGGACGAGGGAGAGACTGACCTGGACGAGAACGACGGTGTCAGCGATGTTGGGGACGACATTGATATTGATGACGAGTATGTTCCGGACGAGAACATTGGCGAGACCATTCCCTATGCTGAAGAGGATGAAGACCTCAGCCAAATTAAGGATTCAGTAGAAGACGGGGAGAACTCCTTGGACGGTGACTCAGATATCCCTGAGGATGAAGGGGGGATGAATGATGAGGAGTTGACAGATGATGAGAGTCCGGATTCTGAAGACGACCCAGAAGACGATGACGGTCACGAAGAGATTGAGAACGAGTTAGAAGACAACCCAAAAGACGATGACGGTCACGAAGAGATTGAGAACGAGTTAGAAGACAACCCAAAAGACGACACTGAGAACCTGGGTGAAAATGAGAATGACAGTGACTCAGAAGAGAACACCACTGACTCAGAAAACGACGATGCTGAAAACGAGGAGTCAGAAAACGACGACTCAGAATACGATGACGAGGACGATTCAGACGAGGAAACCGAAGAGGACGAAGAGGACGAGGACGAGAATCCTCTGGCCTTTGACGTTCCCGAATTCAATCGGGGTGTTTTCCAAGTTGGGGACAGCGGTGATGTTGGCGTAGACTTCCTCTTTGACGGCGGACGCTATCAAGGAGAAGTGGCCTTCTTTAGCTTGGCAGGCTTCGATGAGATGGAGTTTGATAGCATCGAAGACTTCATCGCCACCGCTGCACAACGAGCCGCCAGTGGTTCCGAACAGGGTCATATCGTCATTAGTGTTCAAGATGAGGGGGCGCGGTTTACGGGATCTCTCTTTGGTGAACCCGATTGGAATAGCGGCCCCTATCAGGGAGTCAAAACCTTCAACATGACCCCTGGTGATGAGTTTGGGGTGATGCTCGTTCCTGATGGTCGGGTTTCTGAAGTTCTGGAGAATCCCAGTATTGGCGGTGCGAAACGTCCCCTATTCTCCCTCGCCACCGCTAACCCTAACGATAAGTTTCATCTCGGTCAAATTGCTGACCTCACCGGAGATGGCAATACCTTTGTCTTTGAAGACCAACGGTTTGAGCGTAGTGACCGCGACTATGATGATGTCATCTTCCAGATTCGTGGTGCTGTGGGGGATGCGGTTCATGTTAGTGACGTGATTGACCCTGAGTTGGACTGGCGGCAAGATGACATGGGGAAAGCTTTGCTGGCCTACGCCGACCCCTATCTGACAACGAGTGAACAACAGGATTTAGCCGAGTTGGCCGCTGAGTTGGACGGCGGACCGGATGGTGACGAAGTCTCGGGGCCTTCAGACTCCACCCGTCCTGATTCTGAAGCTGAGGAGTTAGAAGTGGGGGAAACGGACGCGGAAATGGACTCCGATGAGGGAGAGGCGGATGAGGATGACGGCGATGAGGCTCAGACGGAGGTGGATAACTCTGAGTCGGATGATATCGCTGAGGTGTCGGGGTCTACAGGGTCAACGGAGTCGGGAAACAGCTCAAGCCAGGAGAGTTCCTCCAGCGCAACGGGTAATGCGACGGGGACTGAGCCTCAAGAGTCGTCCTCTGATAGTGATGTTAATGCCTTAGACTCCAGTGAGATGGTGACTGAGACGGGGACTGAGACGGAGGAGGCAGAAGGGTCTGATGGGTCAGCTGAGGTGAGTGAGCCTCAAGACGAGTCCGGCTCCCAAGACTCTGTGGCGGACTCTGAGTTAGACAGCACCTCAGAGGAGACCGACTCAGCGGAGTCTGACCGTCCTCCAGTGGCGACACCGCCCCGTTTTGAGTTTCCGAAGCAAGACCAGCCTCTGGTGGGCATTATTGACACGGGGTTTGCCCAGGATAATCCGGATTTAGACTACGACAACTTCATCCTGGGACGGGACTTAGTAGATGGGGATGATAACCCCCTCTTGGCTCCCGGTGAAGGGAATGAACATGGAACCCATCTCTTGGGACTGATTGCGGCCCAACAGGACAATGACATTGGCATTGATGGTATCAACCCCGACGCGCCGATTTGGTTGGGTCGTGCTGTGGGGTCGGGAGATTGGGCCAGTTCCCTGGTGGAATTTGTAGATGCGGCCCAAGAGGCGGGTCAGCCGAATGCGGTGGTGAATCTGAGTTTGGACTTGACTGAGATTGACGCGGAGGGCAATGTGACCCCTCGCTATGAGTTGACCGTCCAGGAACGAACGGCTCTGGAGTATGCCCGTCAACAGGGGGTGTTGGTGGTCGCGGCGGCGGGGAATCAGGGGGGAACTCTCTCCGGTTTGGCGCAAGCCGCTCGGGAGTTTGATAATGTGCTGACGGTGGGTGCGGCGGAAGAGTTTGACCCCAACGTGGCAGTGGCCCAGGGTCATGACCGTGCCGACTATTCTAACTTTGGGGCGGGATTGGGATTGGTTGCCCCTGGGGGAACAGCGGAGAATCCCGTGGTTTCGACGGTGGGGGATGACCTGGGAACCCTGGCGGGAACTTCCGTGGCGACGGCCCGGGTTACGGGGGCTACGTCCCTGGTTTGGGCGGCCAATCCTGAGTTGAGTTATCGCCAAGTGATGGAGATTCTGCAAACGACGGCGACGGATTTGGGGACTCCCAACTGGAATGCGGAAACGGGAGCGGGTCTGTTGAATTTGGTGGCGGCGGTGCATCTGGCGAAGGCGACGAAACCGCAAGCCTATGACCCCACTCCGATTGAGATTGGGGAGAATCCTCGCTGGCGTTATATTGTTCGACCTGGGGAGACTCCGGCGGGGATTGCTGAGGAGCAACTGGGAGATGAGGCGGCTTGGTCGGAGATTCGGGATTCGGAGGGGAATCCTGTGTTGGGACCCGATGAGGTGTTGACGCCGGGGACGGTGGTGGACCTGCCGGTGTATCGGGGTGGCTCTGTGAATCGGGAGGTGGAGTCTCCGTTGAGGGAGCCGCAGCCGTTGACTCCGGCGAATCAGGCGCCTGAGGATTTACAGTTGTCCTTGAGCCGACTTTATAATCCTGGGGAGACGATTCGGGTCTCAGGTTGGGTGAGTGATGCCGATGGTGCTGATGACCTGGAACGGGTTGAGTTGTGGTTACGACAAGATGGGGGAGATTGGCTTGAGATTGAGGATGTGACCGAGTTTGCGATTGACCCCAAGTATCCCGAATGGGCAGGGTTTGACCATAAGTTGAGTGGGTTGATGCCGGGTCAGTATGAGTTACGGGCGATTCCGTTTGACCAGGCGGGTAAAGCTGGAGCTGGGGTCGGTCATGAGTTTACAGTGCTGTCCGTCTCCGAAGAGCAACACCTGTCAGAACGGGTGAAACGGGCAATTACCCAAGCCATGAACTTAGATGCCTATCATCCTGATATTTTGGCGTTAACGGAACAATGGGTGGTGAGTGTCAGACATGGAGAATCCCCTGAAGCGTTGGCTCAACAGCTTGGTGGGACGGTGTTGGAACCTACGGGACATATTCCCAATACCTATGTTTGGAAATTTGATGGGGACACTGACACCTATGACATTGCGGCAGCCATGAAGCAGGTCAGTGGGATTGAGTTTGCTTATCCGTTAGTCGATTTACCCATTGACTTGCATTCGACACCCTGGCATTTGCAAAATACGGGACAAACTGGGGGTCAGCCGGGAGTCGATGCTCGGGTTAATTTGGCTTGGGAGAATCATGGGGTATCGGGCCAAGGAGCAACCATTGGTGTCCTCGATACAGGCTTTGATTACAACCATCCTAATTTACGTAATAATTATCAAGCTCATCTTAGTTATGACTTTGATGAAGATAATGACGATCCCAGTTATATTCTCTCCGTCACCTCAGGTTCCTCAGACTCGACATTCATTGAACCGGGTGAGACGATTGAATTAGATATGGATGATGACGCTCGGCTGAGGAACGGGTCATTTAGTGGGTACATCTCAAACCTGGTTTTGAATTTGACGGGAGTGAGAATTTCTGAGGAATCCCGCATCGAGGATGTGGAGATCTCTTTAATTAGTCCGAGCCGACAAGAGTTTCTATTGTCTGACCTAGAGACCGGCGATAAATCTTATTCCACAGACCTATTTAATGGAGAAAGTCCCAATATCTTGAGTCCCGATGAACCCTGGAGGCTCAAAGTCACTAATAATAATCCCCATGTCATTATTTTGGAACGGGATGCTTCTATTGATTTTGAGTTAGTTAACACCCATGGAACCCAGGTAGCTGGGGCAGCCATCGCTAATTCCGCAGAGAATGAGATGGGCGTCGCCCCAGGGGCAGATTGGGCGGGATTACGATTAGGCAGTGATGGATTTACGGAGTTGGAAATCTCTAAAGCACTCTCCCATGAGAAACAAGCTATTGATATTTATAACAATAGTTGGGGGACGACCTTTAGAAGCTTGGCATTGCCAGGTGCTGTCTGGACTCTTGAAAATGGTGTAAACACGGGTCGAAATGGTTTAGGCAATGCCTTTGTATTCTCTGGAGGGAATAGCCGACTTCAACATGACAATGTCAACTATAATACCTTAGCCAATTCTCGCTATACCTTGGCTGTGGGAGCAGTTGATCATGTGGGTAACCGGGCGGTATATAGTACTCCGGGTGCGCCCCTCTTCTTGTCGGCTCCTTCAGCAAATACTCATACTCTCTCCTATACAGGAAAGTCTCAAGCTATTCCCGATGATGGTTCAGTTTTATCAGTTGAACTGGGGCAATTTTCAGGAGTGTCTGGCTCCGAACTCATCAATGAGTTACAGGTTCAGTTAGGCATTAATCATGCGCAGTATGATGACTTAGAGGTAAGTCTGGTTCGTGTGGGAGAAGATGGGACAGAAACTCGGGCAAGGTTATTTAGCGATGTTCCTTTTGAGCAACCCTATCGATTCCCTGGAATTAAGGCAGATGGAAGCATCAGTTTCGCAGATGCGTCCCCTCGGGATTTACCAAATCATTCCACACTCTTCCAGGGGCGTTTTCGTCCAGAGGAGAGTTTAGATATCTTTACCCAACAAGAGGCTAGTGGGACTTGGAGCGTTGAGGTGAGAGACCTCAATCAAAATAATTTGGATGGGTCACTTACCAGTGCGGCAGTCTTCCTGAATACCCCAGGGATTGCGACAACGGACCTTCAAGGGGAAGCAGGAGTCAGTTTAGGGAATTGGACAAATCAATTTGGGGGAACTTCAGCAGCCGCTCCCATTGTGTCGGGTGTTATTGCCTTGATGTTAGAGGTGAATCCTGACCTAAGTTGGCGTGATATTCAGCATATTTTGGTTGAGACTGCGAATCGGGAGGCAATCCATGATGAAAATGCTGACTGGAGTGGTTCCCCTGAGGATGCTATTCGCCATAGTCATCAGTATGGTTTTGGCATGGTGGATGCTGACGCCGCAGTGGCGGCTGCAAAAAATTGGGTTCCGGTGAAGCCAGACACCTCGCTGACGGTGACTGACCGACCTCATATCCAAAACAGCCGCATTCGCAAGAATGACCCCGAGGGTGTGAGTTCTTCGATTGAGATTGAGGAAGACCTAAGCGTTGAATGGGTGGAAGTTGATTTCCAAGGGAATCACCCGAATCCCAATGATTTAACGTTGGAGTTAGTCCATACTTTTACCACGCCGGAAGGTGAGGAAAAGACGACGGTATCAACGTTAGCGAGTCCCTATAAACCGACGGGAAACCATGAGTATGATGACTGGTGGTTTACGTCGGTTCGCCATTGGGGGGAAACGTCTCAGGGAACTTGGACGCTACGAGTTGTGGATGAGGGAGGCAACTCATCAAGCTTGGATAATCGGGATGGAATTTGGGATGGTTGGGCCTTGACACTTCATGGAACTGAACCCCCTCAAGAATCTAAGTATCCTAAACCTGGTTATGTGAATGATAGGGTGGGCAGCTTGGACTTAAATATGCGCCAAGATCCCTCGACAGATAGCCCGGTTATAGGCGTTTTGGAGAAGGGAGATAATTTAACAATTTTAGAACCTGTTACAGGTAAAAGTTATGAAATTCCTCCCTATGAGGGTGAATTTCGTTCTGATTGGTACAAGGTTAAAGTTGGAGATAAGATTGCTTATGTAGCGGCTTACTATGTTAGTGAGGGTACAGTTTATTCAGACCAGCCGTGGATTCGTCAATTGGGATCAGCCTATATGGATCGAGGAAATGGAGTGGCGGTTGATGCCGATGGGAATGTTTATGTTGCAGGTGTTACTAATGGTTCCCTAGATGGTAATGTCAATGCAAGTGGGGTTAATGCAGAACGGGCTGATCCATTTATAACGAAGTATGATGCTGAAGGGACTAGACTTTGGACTCGTCAGATGGGAACCACTGGCTTTGATTATTACAACGATGTTATCATCGCAGATGATGGTGCAATTTATACCTTAGGCTATGCTGATGGGCCAGGAACAGCTGGGAACGGAGATGGTCACTTAAGCAAGTGGGATAGTAATGGCAACAAAATTTGGAAAAAATTTATTGGTGATGCTGACCATCATGAGTTTCTGCATAGCCTCACAGCAGACCAATATGGAAATGTTTATGTCGCAGGCTTTAAAGAAATTCTAGGAGACAATAATTCATCAAATGGTTTAGTTATTAAGTATGATTCAGATGGTCAACAAATATGGACGAATAAAATTGACTCTGGTACTGCGGATCGCGCTCGTGAAATTAAACTTGATAGCCAAGGAAATGTTTATGTTTTAGGAAGAACAGAGGGTTCTCTTAGTGGAAACTCAAATAGTGGTGGTTCTGATGTATTCCTCATTAAGTATGATTCTCATGGGAACCATGTTTGGACTGAGCAACTAGAGGCAAAAGTAGAGGAAAGTCCCGGAAAGTATAATAGCCATCGAATGGGATTGGTGATTGATGAGCATGACAATATCTATATTTCCGGCTATACCGACGGTGAATTTCCGGGTCAAACTCATTCAGGCGGTTCTGATACCTTTGTCGCCCGATATAATACTGAGGGGAGTTTAGTTTGGTTGCGTCAGTTAGGAACCGAGGAAGATGAGGTAGAGTCAGGTTTGGTCATTGACAGTGATGGCAATCTTAACTTGATTGGACGGACGCGAGAATTGTGGGGTGATGAGACTCAATCTGGGAAACATAATTATGATGTGTACATCACCAAATTAGATCCTGATGGTAATTTACTCTCAACTCATTTCCTGGGAACGGATCGTGATGATGCGGTCAGGGGTATAACGAGCGATCGCAACGGCAATATTTACATCAGCGGATTTACCTGGGGAGCATTTGAGGGAGAAAAAGCAGGTCATACAGATTTTTGGGTTGCTAAAAATCCCACTAAATTATCCGAAAGCTACAACTGGGATCGGAATTATCTTGGGGGAAATTTCCATACAGAACCGTATGGGGATGAGTTTCAAGTCAATACTTATACTCATAGCAATCAGAGGGATTCATCAGTCACAGACTTATCTGATGGAGGTTTTGTCGTCACTTGGCAATCTTCATTGCAAGATGGTTCTGGGACTGGTGTCTACGGTCAACGCTACGACAGTAATGGCAACCCCGTCGGCTCTGAATTTCAAGTCAATACCTATACAGATGGCCGTCAGCGGTATTCATCAGTCACCGGCTTAGCCGAGGGAGGCTTCGTCGTCACTTGGAATTCTGAGGGTCAAGATGGTTCCGAGAATTCTATCTATGGTCAGCGTTATAATAATAATGGCGAGCCTGTTGGGTCTGAATTTCAAGTCAATACCTATACAGATAACCGTCAGTGGCGGTCATCTGTCACCGGCTTAGCCGATGGAGGCTTTGTCGTCACTTGGCAATCTGACAGTCCAGATGGTTTTGGATCTAATGTCTACGGTCAACGTTACGACAGTAATGGCAACCCCGTTGATTCCGAATTTCAAGTCAATACTCATACTCACGCCAGTCAGTGGGAGCCATCAGTGACGGGATTATCCGATGGAGGTTTTGTCGTTACCTGGAATTCTGCATTCCAGGATGGTCCTGGGATTAGCGTCTACGGTCAACGTTACAATAGTAATGGCAATCCCGTTGGCTCTGAATTTCAAGTCAATACTTATACCGATAATGCTCAGCACTCATCATCAGTCACAAACTTATCTGATGGGGGCTTTGTTGTTACCTGGCAGTCTCATGGTCAAGACGGTTCTGGGTATGGTGTCTACGGTCAACGTTACGATAGCAATGGTAATCCCCTCGGCTCTGAATTTCAGGTTAATACTTATACAGATAACCGTCAGTGGCAACCATCAGTCACAAACTTATCTGATGGGGGCTTTGTCGTTACTTGGATGTCTGATGGGCAAGATGGTTCTGGAATTGGTGTCTACGGTCAACGTTACGATAGCAACGGCAACCCTGTTGGGGCTGAATTTCCAGTTAATCCCTATTTAGATGGGAGTCAGTACTCACCATCGGTCACTGGCTTATCTGATGGACGCTTTGTTGTCACTTGGCACTCAAATCATCATTCTGATATCTATGCAAAAATCTTCAGTACAGACGGCATAGCGACTAACACCCCCCCCACAACTCCAACCAATTTAAACTCCGAGATCAGTGAGGATACTGCAACCTTAACTTGGGATGCCGCCACCGACGAGGAAACGCCGCAATCCGATTTAACGTATAACTTACGAGTCGGAACAACGCCGGGTGGCTCTGATGTTCTCGATGACACTCGTGAGGGTGGAGCAATTGGTAATGTTGCTGGAAACACCAATTGGACGTTAGAGGATCTCGACCCCGGTACCTATTATTGGAGCGTCCAGACGGTGGATAGTGGTTTTGAAACTTCAGACCCGGCATCTGAGCAGAGTTTCACTGTTGAACCTAGCACCACGATAGAAGAACCAGTTTTTAAAATTGGGGACGAGTTTCAAGTTAATACTTATACCGACCGTTTTCAATGGCTACCGTCAGTGACAGGATTATCTGATGAAGGCTTTGTCGTGACTTGGGAATCTGAGGGTCAAGATGGTTCTGAGGGTAGTGGTAGTATCCACGGTCAACGTTATGACAGTAATGGCAATGCTGTTGGATCCGAATTTCAAGTTAATACTTATAACAATGACAATCATTGGCGACCATCAGTCACCGACCTAACCGATGGAGGCTTTGTCGTGACTTGGGAATCTTCTGGTTCTCAAGGTGGTATTTATGGTCAACGCTATGATAGCAAGGGCAGTGCAGTCGGTTCTGAATTTCAAGTTATTAATACTTATGACTATAATAATCAGCGGAATCCATCAGTAACAGGATTGTCAGATCGGGGCTTTGTCGTGACTTGGGAAAATTATGATGCAGATGGCCCAAGGGGTAATATCTACGGTCAACGTTACGATAGTAATAGCAATGCTGTCGGTTCCGAATTTCAAGTCAATACTTATACCGATGACTGGCAGCGACGACCATCGGTGGCGGACTTATCAGACGGAGGCTTTGTCGTAACTTGGACTTCTAAGGGTCAAGATGGTTCTGGAGATGGTATCTATGGTCAACGTTACGACAGTAATGGCAATACTGTCGGTTCCGAATTTCAAGTTAATACTTATACCGATGACTTGCAGTTGCGTCAATCAGTGACAGGACTATCCGATGGAGGCTTTGTCGTGACTTGGGAATCTTGGGGTCAAGATGGTTCTGAGAGTAGCGTCTACGGTCAACGTTACGATAGTAATGGCAATTCCGTGGGTTCCGAATTTCAAATCAATACTTATACTGATGATTGGCAGGTAGGGCCATCAGTCACAGATTTGCCCGATGGCGGCTTTGTCGTGACTTGGACTTCTAATGGTCAAGACGGTTCTGGGCGTGGTGTCTTCGGTCAACGTTACAACAGCAATGGAAATGCCATCGGCTCCGAATTTCAAGTCAATACTTACACGGAGGGCAATCAGCGATTTTCATCTGTTGCAGGGTTAGCTAATGGCCGCTTTGTCGTGACTTGGCAGTCTGATGGTCAAGATGGCTCTGGTTATGGTGTCTTCGGTCAAATTTTTGGGACAGATGGGACAGATGGTACAGTTGAAGATTCAATCAACTTGACTGAAATATACTTCGCGGAAGACCTCCATACAGAAGGGAATAACATCCGCATGGAGGATTACCCGAAAACAAATCAAGCTCGCGCGGAGTTTCTAGCAGATCTGGTCAATCTTCAAACGGTCGATTTTGAAGAATTTGAAAATAACAGTCGTCCTCAAGTTCTGGACTTTGGAGGGACGACGGCAACCCTGTCCTATGCCGGTGACTTAATGGTGGAAACGCTGGTCGAGGGAACCAATGGGGGAATGTTCCCCACCTCAGGAGCAAACTATCTGATGAGTCGTGATGATACGGAGTTTACGATTGAGTTCAGTGAGCCTCAATCAGCCTTTGGCTTGAATATCACGGATGCTGAAGGCAGTCCGTTCTCGATGACGCTGCACCGGGAGGATGGCACGACAAAAAATGTGGTGATTCCCGTTGAAGCGAACTATATCGAATTTTCGGGTTCAGTCTTATTCTTTGGGGTCAAAGATACGGAAACACCTTTCAATGCTGTGACCATCCATAAACCAGAAAAAACAGAACGGATCGGCGTGGATGAATTAGTCATTGGTGAGATTAAGTCATGATTCAATTCGCTATACTCAAATTTTCAATGGTCACAAAGGTATAATCACCATGTTTCTGGAAGCTCAAAAATTCCCCTGACACAAGAGAATGTTGCTTAAGCGATTAGGACTAGCCAGCATAGTTCTAAAAGGAACGGTCTAATTTTTTCCGATTTCATGTATCACAATAGAGGTAACTATCATGCCATTTTGGTCAGCACAACAACACAACTATCAAGATACCGGTGGACTCGCATTTAGCTCCGGGACGAGCGGTTACATCCAAGTTACCCCTCAGGATGGGTCAAGTGAGGCCTTGAACCTTCCCTTTCTTTGGTGGATGCCCTACTATCATCGGGTTAGCACCTTTTACTGGTGGGATGGCTATGAGTTAAGTGATGGGCAACCTCTCCTGACAGAGAGTTTAAGCGCTATTAACTTTGTCCGCTTTACCTCTTACGAAGATCCTGATGAATTTTATTATCTTCTCATCCCCAACTTAGATCCCGATCCATTCTTGTCCTTTGACTCAATCTATTTGGAGTCAAAGAATGCAAGCCCTACCAGTGACATCTTTCTATTAACTAGCCTCATCAATTCTGATTATGAGGTCAATCAGATTTCTGGAGCCAACGTAGGATTTGAAGATATCCTGACATTTGAACTCCCAGAGACCTATGAATCAGTTGTCGAAGTCCCAGTAGATACTCAGCCCTCTGAGTCACAGCAGTCGCAAGATATCCCTGAGCCAACTTCAACCCTGAGTCTTATTCTAATTGGTATCATTTTTGGAGGATCTGCCCTCAAACGACGATGGACTTGCCGGATGGCAACTCAACATCGTTAACTATTTAAAAGGTCATCAACTTCAAACATCCTTGGGAGAGTGAACATGAATCATTGGAGATCAGCCATTTGGGGGCTACCCGTTGCTGTGATAGTCTGCCCCTCGCCAACACTCGCTCAAATTGTCCCAGATTCAACTCTCCCAATTCCCTCTAGCGTGACCGTTGAGGACAGCCAGTTTACCATTGAGGGGGGAACTCAGGTCGATCGCAATCTGTTCCATAGTTTTGAGGAATTTTCCCTCCCCACCGGGAATGAAGCCTGGTTCCGTCATGATCTCAGCATTGAGAATATCTTGACTCGGGTTACTGGGGAGGGAATTTCCAACATTGATGGACTCATTGGTGCTGACGGGGTCAATTTATTTCTACTCAATCCCAATGGCATCGTCTTTGGTCCCCAGGCTCAGTTAGATATTGGCGGGTCTTTTCTAGCCACAACAGCGGAGCGATTTGAATTTGCCGATGGAACAACCTTTGGCGAAACCCCAACGTCCCCTAACTTACCACTCTTAACGGTCACGACTCCTGTGGGACTCCAGTTTGGAGCGAACCCGGGTCGGATTGAGGTTCGGGGTTCAGGGCATCGATTCGCCCCAGACCGGCAAACGGGTCAGCTACAGCGATCGCCCGCTGGGGGGTTACAAGTTGAATCCGGTCAGTCCCTAACTCTGTTGAGTGGGGACATTTCGCTTAATGGCGGTAATCTGACTGCCGAGCAAGGAAATATCCACCTGGGGAGTGTGGGGGGTAACAGCCAAGTTAGCTTAGACAATCTCTTTCGACCCAACTATAGCGGTGTTGAGGACTTTGGTTCCCTAGATTTGCGACAACGCGCTTCCGTCGATGTGAGTGGTCCAGGAGGAGGGACTATTGACCTGCGATCGCAGCGTTTGAGTATTCAAGAGGGTTCCACCATCCTCTCTCTAACGGAAGGGAATCAACCCGGCGGCAGCATTAACGTCAACGTCAGAGACACAATTGAATTAGCAGGACTAAACCTAGCCCCAAGTAGCATCTTAACCCAAACCCAGGGACTCGGGGCAAGCGGTGACGTGAACATCGCGGCTGGGCAACTATCCATTCGCGATGGTGCGCAAATTTCATCTGCATCCTTTAGTCCAGGGTTCGGCGGTAATTTAAACCTGAATATCATCAACGAATTAGAACTGATCGGTACAGGTCCTAATGGATTTCCCCCAAGTTTTCTGGCAAGCACAACTGGAGGTTTGGCTCCCGGCGGTGATCTCAACGTCAATGCTGAGCGTGTGATCATCTCTGATGGAGCCATAATCACCGCAGATACTTTTTCACGCGATTTTCCGGGAGGTAATTTAAGCTTTGATGTTGGGCAACTAAGAGTCTTACGTGGGGGACAAGTTTCTGCGTCAACAATTGGTCCTGGAGATGCTGGAAATATCTCCATTCGTGCCAGTGACTTGGTTGAAGTTAGCGGTGGAATAGGGGAAGATAGCAGTGGAATTGTCTCTCAAGTTGACAGGCTACGTTCTCCGACAGGAGGCGAAGCGATACTAGCAACAGGGACTGGGGGCAACATTAATATCCAAACACCACGATTAAGAATCCTTGAAGGAGGACAAATCTCTGCCGCAACGGCTGGCGGAGGTCCAGGAGGTCGTATCAACCTCAACACCGAACTCTTAGACGTTCAGGGAAGTCGCAACACTCCCGAAGGCATGATCGCTCTCAGCGCCGTTACAGCCGTTACCCTAGGAGAGTCAAACGCAGGGGATTTAACAGTCAATAGTCAACAGATTCGGGTTCAAGATGGGGGACAAATCACCGCCGGAACCCGAGGTCCCGGAGATGCTGGCGACGTAACCATCACGGCCGACGACATTGACCTCAGTGGCAGAACTCCCGATGGCAGACCTAGCCGCTTCACGGTGCGGACCGAAGGACCGGGGGAGTCCGGGAACTTGCGTATTTTTGGGAATCGCTTAACTGTCCGCGAAGGTGCCGAAATCAACGTTAATGGAATTCTTCGAGATCGAGACGGGACTCCCATCCTAAACTTGCCCTTGGGGAGTGCCGGAAACTTAACCATCCAAGTCCGAGACCTTTTCCTAAATACCGGCCGCCTCACCGCCGAAACCACCTCCGGCGATTTCGGCAATATCATCATCAATGCCAACGACATTCGCCTGTTAGAAAACAGCCAAGTCACCACCAACGCCGTTGGCACAGCAACGGGGGGCAACATTGAAATTGATACGGACATCCTGACCGCTCTGGAAAACAGTAATATCAATGCCAACGCTCAAGATAACTTTGGTGGTCGGGTGATTCTCAACACTCAAGGACTCTTTGGGGCAGAATTTCGAGAAGAAAGTACCCCCAACAGCGATATTACGGCCACGTCGGAATTGGGGCCAGACTTCAGTGGCATCGTTGAAATCAACACCCCAGAGGTTGACCCCGTCAGCGCCCTAGTAGAACTCGAAGACCGGCCCGTCAACGCCGCCGTCGACCAAAACCCCTGCATCCAAGGCAGCGAAACAGAATTAGTCGTCACCGGTGGCGGTGGACTCCCCCCCAGTGCCAACGACCCCTTTAGCGGCACTGGCCCTTGGCAAGACTTACGACTCGACCCCCTCGATGACCCCCAGAGTCACGACAATCTCCCAGAGGAGTCTCCCCAAGCACGTCCCTCCTCCCCCCAGCGGATTCGCCAAGCCCAGGACTGGACTCTCAACGCCGAGGGAGAATTGGTGTTAACAGCCCCCGACGGCGGGTCTAACTATCGCCCCCCCACTTCCCCACAAAACTGTTCTCCCCAATCTCAACTGCCCCAAAGCGACAAACAAAATCGCCCCCAGAGCCAGCAAAGCCAAGAGTTTCAAGTCCAGAACTTCCACTTTGTCGGCAATACGGTCTTCAGCGATGAAGAACTCGCCGCTAGAACCCAAACCCTGCTCAATCGTCCCCTCAGCTTCGAGGAGTTACAAACGGCCGCCGACAACATTACTGAACATTACAAAGAGAAGGGCTACATCACCACCGGCGCCTACATTCCCCCCCAAACCACCCAAAACCGCGTCGTCACGGTGCAAATCCTAGAAGGAACCCTCGAAGATATCCGAGTTCGCACCAGTGGCAACCTCAACCCCAACTATGTGGTGCGCCGCATCGAACGAGTCGCCGAGGGGCCTGTCAACCAAGACCAACTCATCGAAGCCCTGCAACTCCTACAACTCGACCCCCACATCGATCGCCTCTCAGCGGAGTTAGCGGCGGGGGTGCAACCGGGAACCAATCTCCTCAATGTGCGAGTAGAGGAACGCAACGCCGTCACCGCCAGCCTGGGCCTCGACAACGATCGCTCCCCCACGGTGGGCAGTTTCCGCCAACAAGCCAACAGCGGCATCGCTAACCTCTTCGGCATCGGCGATGTGGCCAGCCTCGCCTACAGCAACACCGAGGGAACGGGCAACTGGAACCTCGGCTATCAGCTACCCATTAACGCCCTCGATGGCACGGTGAGTCTCCTCTATAGCACGGGAGAGAGTCGCATTGTGGAAGCTCCCTTCGACCAAGTGGATATCCAGGCGGACACCCGCACCTATGAGGTCAGTTACCGCCAACCGCTGCTACGCCGAGTCCAACCCCGCCGGGATGAGGAGAACGCCTCAACGGCCCGCGATGAAGGGCAGAACTCCTCACCCCCCAGCGATTACGTCTTCCGGGAATTTGCCCTAGGACTGACGGCCTCGCGACGGGATACTCAAACCTCGATTCTCGATCGCAATTTTCCCCTCTCCCCAGGGGCCGACAACCAGGGAGAAACCAACATTTCCGTGTTACGGTTTTTCCAAGATTGGACTCAACGGGACAGCCGCGAGGTCTTGGCCCTACGTTCAGAGTTTAGTCTGGGGGTCAACTGGTTTGGGGCCACGGTGAACGACGATGACCCCGATAGTCAGTTCTTTTCCTGGCAAGGTCAAGCCCAATGGGTGCGCCGTCTGGGGGGCGGACTGGAGACTCAGCAGCCGGAAACGCGCTTAGTGCTGCGGGGCAATGCCCAATTGTCCGCCGATTCCCTGGTTCCCATTGAACAGTTCAGTTTGGGGGGACGGCGACGGATGCGCGGCTATCGTCAGGATGTGCTGCTGGCGGATTCGGGACTGTTTGCCTCGGCGGAGGTGCAAATTCCCCTATTCCGCTTTGCCCGCCGTCAGGGAACGGTCTGGCTGGCCCCGTTTGTGGAGGCGGGAACGGTCTGGAATTTGGGCGATCGCCCCAACCCGGATACCTCCAGCCTGGCCTCGGCCGGATTGGGGTTACGCCTCCAGTTGGGCGATCGCCTCAGTGCAGCGTTCGACTGGGGGATTCCCCTGGTGGAACTGGATACGGGTAACGATAGCTTGCAAGACAACGGTTTGTATTTCTCAATCAGGTTTAACCCCTTATGATGCGTTTTTCTCCTGTGTTACGCTTTTGGGTCTGCTTCGTGCTGGGATGCCTCTTAAGCCTCTCGCTGCCTACGTTTGGGTCTCAGGTTGGGGTCGCCTCGCCTCCGCTCAATTCGCCCACTTTGGCTCAGTCTCAAGAGCCTGGGGTGTTGCTGCGTCAGGGACGAGCGGCCTATGAAGCGGGAGAGATGACCGAGGCGGTGCGGCAGTTACAGGCGGCGGCGAGGGCTTATGGAGAGCGGGGGGAGCGACTGAATCAGGCGATCGCGCTCAATTATTTGTCCCTGAGTCAGCAGCAGCAGGGAGAGTGGCAAGCGGCCAGAGCGGCTATTGAGGACAGTTTAGGGTTGATTGGGGTTCCTGATGCCCAGGCCGGGACTGACCGGCAACGCGTCTTTGCGGCCGCTTTGACGACTCGGGGACAGTTGCAGTTGTCCTTAGCGGAGGCGGAAGCGGCCTTTGAGAGTTGGCAAGAGGCAGAACAGGTGTATCAGCGGTTAGGGGATACTGAGGGAACGGTGGGGAGTCAGCTAAATCAGGCGCTGGCCCTGGAGGCCTTGGGGTTCTATCGCCGCGCTTGCGATCGGCTTTTGGGCGGATTGACGGGGGACCGGTTGACTTGTGATGGTTTGGCGGCGGAGGAACCGGAACTGAGGGAGGGTCAGCAGAGGCAATTGTTGGCGGCGATTAACCGACAGGCGGATTCTCCATTGAAGGCGATGGCGTTGCGGAGTTTGGGGAATCAGTTGCGGGTGTTGGGCCAGTTGGAGTTATCGGATAGCACCTTGCAGCAAGGGTTAGCGGTGGCGGAACGCATTGAGTCTCCCCAGGATATTGCCTTGTCCTTATTGAATTTGGGAAATACCTATCAGGCGTTATCTCAACAGGCAGCAAACTATAATCGGCCTTCGGATGCTGAACCTTTAGCGGATGTTGCTGTTGGCTACTATGAGCAAGCCGCTCGCCGCAGTAGTGACCCCTCGGTGATGGTTCAGGCCCAATTGAATTTAATTCAGATGTGGGTTGAGTCAGAGCGGGAATCTGAGGCGGTGGCGTTGTTTCCTGAGGTGCGCGATCGCCTTTCGGAACTCCCCCTAGGGAAAATTGCGATTCAGGGACGGATTCAGTTGGCTTGTAGTCTGCTGGGGTGCGATCGCCTGGCCGCTCAAACCGATGAACAGAGGCTTACAGTTGATCCAACTGCGTCACTGGAGTTGTTAGAAACCGCCGTTGGTCAAGCCGAGGACTTGGGAGATTTGAGGCTTAAAGCGGCGGCGATCGGTCGTTTGGGAACGTTTTATGAAGCCAGTGGGGATTGGGACAGGGCGCAAGAGTTTACCGAGGAGGCGATCGCTCTCTCAGGAGATAAACCCGATTTAGTCTATCAATGGCAATGGCAACTGGGACGCATTTTGCAAGCGCGTCATGAGCAAACCGCTGTACAAGAGGCAGATGCAGGAGCAATTCTCGCCTATGAGAAGGCTTATAGTGTTCTCAATGGTTTACGGGGGAATCTAGCGAGTCTCGATTCTAATGTGCAATTCAACTTCCGCGATCGGGTTGAACCCGTTTATCGACAATTCATTGATTTACTCTTGCGCGGGGACAATCCCAGTCAGGCCCATTTAAAGCAAGCTCGTCAAGCCGTAGAAGATTTACAACTTGCCGAACTGGATAATTTCTTCCAAGATGCCTGTGCTGAGCGCCAACAAGTGGCTGCCGAAGATCTCGATCCAGAAGCTGCTATTCTCCATATAGTCGTCTTAAAAGACAGATTAGAAGTCATTGCCAGCTTCCCCGGCCGTCAAGACTTAAAATATGTCTCGAATCCCGGCATTACCCCTACTCGGCTGAGTGGTTTAATCGAAGACATTCGTACAGAGCTTGACTTACCCGGAGGTCGGACTTTCAGAATCCGAGACTTATCTGAAGAGCTTCACCAGTGGATCATTTCACCTCTTGCCGAAGACTTAAAACTACAAGAAGATCGCCAAACTAGCAGTGTTAAAAACTTAGTTTTTGTCCTCGATGGACTGCTCCAAAATCTGCCCATGTCAGTTTTGTACGATCACAATCGGCAACACTATCTCATCGAACGCTATGCCATTGCGGTCGTGCCAGGGCTTCAACTACTACAGTCTCAAGGTGAGCCACAGGTTCGGGAGGATCTGCGACTCTTACTCGCCGGAACCAACGAAGCCCCCAGTTTTGAAACGGAAGAATTAGATAATCTCAACTATGTCTTAACAGAAGTGGAAGGGATTGGGGTAATTGCTCGACGTAGCACGAAATTAACAGAGCAAAGTTTCCTGCAAAAAAATGTAGAGTCCCAAGTTACTGCTATACCCTATAACATCGTCCATTTAGCCACCCATGGTAAATTTAGTTCTGACCCAAATAACACATTTTTGTTGGACTACAATGAGCGAATCAAGGTTCAAAACCTAGATCGGCTCTTGCGTCGGAGTGAACGAGTCGGCTTAAATGCCATCGATTTACTAACCCTAAGTGCCTGCCAAACCGCAACTGGAGACAATCGTGCAGCCCTCGGCTTAGCCGGAGTCGCCATTCGTGCCGGTTCAAGAAGTACCCTAGCCAGCTTATGGAATGTGAGTGATGTATCAACCGCACTATTAATGCAAGAGTTTTACCATTTATTCTTGGAGACTGATCTAACGAAAGCAGAAGCACTCCGTGAAGCCCAGTTGAAATTTATCCGCGCCGAACTTGAAGTGTCCGCGCAGGCAAGCTTGAGCCAAAATTCCCTACCACGACCCCATTATTGGGCACCGTTTATTCTAATTGGGAATTGGTTATAGTCACATATCCCACCACCGGAGCATCGGTCAGTTCCTGCAACAAAATCGTCTCATCACGCAATAAACTATTCCATTCCCTTTCCACAAGCTCCCGTTCCTCAGAATTAAGTTTTAAGCGAGCTAAGGTGTCAATGGCTTCATACCAGATTCCAGCTAAAGCATAGAGTTCTGCATCGTCTAATGAAGACTCCCCAGGTGCGACTTCAATTGGTTCAGGGGTATCAATCCGTTGAATAAACCCAATCACAATCGCCCGTCGGGAGTCGGGTTCATCTTGAGTGGGACAGTCAATTTCAAAATTCCATTGATAAATGTTATTTAGCGTCAAACGATACGTTGAGGGAAACTGGATGCCCACCACCCCAGGAGTGGAGGGAAGTTGAACATCAACCCGAAAAAATTCTTGCTTTCCATCCTCATTTTGCAGATAAAATTTCCCCTGGTTTACTTCATCCGCTGTATAAGGGACATACACCCAAACCGTGGGAGATTCACGGACCGTCAATTTAGTAGCATTCCCCGGAACCAGAGCCATCATGGGAGGGAAGTCAGGTTTATAGGGGCAATCTCCCCGACTCCCGCCCCCTCGTCCCCGAGGTGGACTCCCTATATTCCGGGGAATGCGGGGTCGCTCAAACCGTAACTGTTTGTGAGAATTGTACCGATTCCAACCTTCACCGACTTGAGCCAATGAACTAAAACTAAACCCGGTCAAGAGGGAGAGTAATACCACGATTGACAATGTATATTTTCTTAAAGTCATGCCCCTCAATGGTTAAATTAAGATGGCTATATCTTATCATAGATTAATAGAGGTTGGATGTCTCTGAGTGAGCGGTATCGACGACACCACCAGCCATAGCAAGGATTCAAGCAAAACAGGAATATCAATCACCATGGATCTACTGGGCTTTTTGGCAACATTAGCTGGTATCTTAAGTTTTGGATACTTATTTTTCCAAGAATCTGGAAATTTTATTGATCCTCGACGAATCAGGAAGGAGCACGTCATTTCTGCTGTATTGATAGCTACATTCTTGGTTTTTGGTTGCCAGTCTTTGGGACTCTTTCAAGACATAGAACTCAGTATCTATGACAGAATGATGCGGCTACGACAAACAGAAGATCCTGACCCCAGATTAACCATTATTTCTGTCAATGAAGAGGATATTCAATATCAAATTGAAAATAACATGAGAATGAAAGGGTCTTTATCTGATGAAGCCCTGGAAATACTTCTCAACAAGATAAATGAACATAATCCAAGAACGATTGGCTTAGATATTTATCATGACTATCCTTTTGAACCAGAAAGCTTAGAGAACTTAGTTGAAGAAATGGAAAACTTTTTTACCATCTGTAAAGTACCTTCCAAAAATAGTAATGGAGTCAGACCTGCCCCCAATTTTCCTATAGAACGGGTGAGTTTTTCTGATTTCCAACCTGATGGGGATAACATTCTGCGACGCCAGATTTTGGCAATGGATTCACCTGAAGAGGATACAGATGGAGTCTGCCCAACTGATGTTAGTTTTTCTTTCTTAACATCTCTAGATTATTTATATCAGGAAGATGAGCTAAATCAGGAAGATGAGCTAAATCAGGAAGATGAGCTAAATCAGGAAGATGAGCTAAATCAGGAAGATGAGACTTTTAAAATTGGCCAAGTTGAGTTCAAACAATTTAAAATTCCCTTTGGAGGCTATCAAAGGCTAGACAGTGAAGAGTCTAAAGGGTATCAAGTAATGCTAAACTATCGTTCTGTAAGTAATCACCGTGAAATTAGTAACTCAATTTATACACTCAAGCGAGTGTTGCAAGAAACGAATGAAACACAATTGAAACAATGGTTTGAGGACAAGGTTGTCTTAATTGGTGTTGATAATATTATTCGTGATGATTGGTTGACAACAAATAACGTCAGACAACCCCAAAATCAAGGTGCAACCTCAGGGGTTTTCATTCAAGGACATATGATTAGTCAAATTTTGAGTGCAGTTTTAGATAGACGAAGACTAATTGGAACGTTACCCCAAGGATTTAATATCTTTTGGATATTATTTTGGTCGAGCTTGGGAGGTTGGGTTGTATTCAAGTATAACAATCCTTTGTTGATTGTTCTATTAGGAGCTTTAATAATATCTGTTGTACTGTTGTTTGGTTGGGGGTTTTTATATTTTGGATGGTGGGTTCCCTTTGTCCCACCTTGTCTAGGTTTCTTAGTGACGGGGAGTTTGCCTTATATCTACCTGATGTTACGAGCCAAGGGTTCTAGCAGACAATCTTGACCCAAAATTAAGGGTTGCTGTGATTTAGAAACTACAGCAACCTTTTGGATTGTGGGGTGTTGAGGATATAAGGTGTAATGGGTCGAATTGGATACCAAAGTAGGGGCGAAAAATTTTTTGCCCCTACAGCTTGGTGAATCAGGGTGAATCAGTCTGGACTAGATCACTCCGATGTATCTTGAGGATTCAGGGTTTCAACGGGACCAATCAGAGGTTCTGTGGATACTCGGTCTAGACCAATGTCCTGCAAAAGGTTTTGCCAAAGTTCGCCTATCGCTTCACTCTGAGGATTCTCCAGATAAAGTTGCCCAACTTTCGTGAGAACATCATACCAGAATCCTTCCTGAGCATAAATCTCTGCTTGCTCAACTAGGTTATTAGCTGCATTGAGTTGTGCTTCTAGTTCAGGATTTACTTCAACCCGTTGAACTTGACCGTTAATAGATGCCGGACTGGTTCGCTCAGGGTCAGAATCTGGCGTGGGACAATCAAATTCAAAAAACCATTGATAGACGAAATCTGGCTCCAGGGGATCTTCTGTTGGGGGCAAAGTCACACTGACAATTCCGGGGACACTTTGACTCGCTGTTTCAGGAAAGTGAAAGCGAGTCCGCCAGTATTCATTTAACCCCGCTGGATCTTGAAGGGAAAAAATGCCGGATGTGACTTGTTCGGGTTGGTAAGGAACATAGAACCAGAAGGTTGGATGTGAGTTCGTTGTTAAATATAAAGATGGAGTCTGATGTCCCATTAAACGAGTGAGCGGAATTGCAGTCACCACGCAATCACCACGAGTTCCATCATCATCGACTCCAACTGTATTATTTTCTGGAGCATCGCCAGTATTTTGTGCGCCTCTAGGAATAAAATTGATTGTTGCCTCTCTTGCTGCTTCTTCGAGGATAGCAAGAGATTGAGAATTGCCTCGACTGGCACTACTGATGAGAGCGGCGCAAATCAAGAGAAAAGATAGGGTTAATTTGGGGATGTCTTGATAAAGTTTCATAAAGTTCAAGTCACTGAGTTATTTTTTTGTTTGGATAGGATCACCACAATGGTAAAACTGGTAACCATCAATCCTAAGGCTGGGGGAATCAGTGGAATCCAGCCGCCTTGAAGAAAGAGAATCCAACAGATTCCATATAATAAGGCAAGGCTTAAACTGATAAATCCCCCGAGCTGGAGTGGAGAATGCCACCGCAGGGGCAATAAACCACCAATAATCGACCATAGTAAAATCCAAAAGACTTCAACTGGATTTGACCACCACCAAATTATGGGTCTATTGTCTAAAGCAGCACTGATGATTTGACTCACCATATGACCCCGAACTTCTAAGGAGGAGACTCTTCTTTGTTGACTGTAGGGAGTTGAAACATCATGATTTCGATGTTCTATAGGAGCATTTGTTCCAATCAAAATTATTTTATCTTCAATCCAGCTTGGGTCAAAATTTCTGCTTAAAATTTCGGATACATTCAAGGTGTAAAAAGGCTTAGAATGTACCCTATAATTCAGCATAATTTGATAGCCGCTATCATTTAAATTATGATAACCTCCTGATTGGCTTTGTAAAACCCGGAAGGAGCGATCGCCAAAGTTTTGTTTTTGGGTTTTGTGTTCTAATTTAAGTTCAATTCCACGACTTAACAAATAGTGACGCGCGAGCATGAAATCTAAAGAATACTGAGTGGGACAATCGTTAAATGGTGTTAAAAAAGCAAAATACTGACGTCGATTTTTATCATCTGTAACTCTAGGAGTATTTGAAAAACCGACTTGATCGTTAGGAGTTTCTGGAGGCGGAGCAAATCCCTCTCTGAAAAGAGGTGTTTGATTAGAATCGACCGTGTCATGAACTTCATGACGACAAATGGCAAAGAAGTTAGGAGACTGAAGAAGAGAGGCCAGTTGTTCTGTCTCAGCTTCTTGATCTCGCCTCAGTCGTAAACCAATAACGTTCGGCTCATACCGTTGTAACGTTTCTAATAGTTCTTCTAACGTCCGCTCAGATAAAGAGGCATTCCCTCGCTCTGACTCCGGTTGCGATTCTATATCTTCGTCAGTAATCTCAACCAGCAACAAGCGTTCGTCCATAGTTTCGGCGGGACGCGATCGCAGCAAATGATCATAGGCATTCAACTCCGACTGTTCCAACCAGCCCAACGATCGCCCCCCCATCACCAAACTCGTCACCAGCACACTCGCCACCAACACCGTCCCCAACCCCTGCCACCAGGGCGATGTCTTCGATGGCCGTGGAGTTAACGGTGTTAACAACCCTTGCCACGTGGGAGGTTCTTCCCAAGGATGTTGACACACCACCGGCAGCCAACTGGCACAGGGAAACTCGTTTTCCATTCCCTGTAACCGCTCCCGCGCCTCCCGCACTGCTCGATAAAACGGCTTCCCGTCTGCAAATCCCGATAGAAAATGCGCCAAAAACTTATGAGCCACCTGATCCGGGATTAACTCCCGCATCACAATCGTAATGGGAATTTGCAAGTCATCGAGGCGACGGGCCAACCCCAACCCATCACAGGAGTTGAAAATCGCCACCTGTAACCCCTGATTCACCGCCTTACGCAAGGCATACCACAGTTCATCAATGGTTAAACTCTCGCTGGGGTTAATGTGAATTCGTCCCTCATCTCCCTCTGTTTCACTGTGGCCAGCAAAAAAGATAATATCCCAAGGTTGGTCCCATAGCTCATCGTTAATCTCAGACCGTGTTGGTTCATCTAAAAACTTAACCTCCGCGCCGGGTAAATTATTCAGAGTCTGGCGATCGCCCGTCACATCAATCCCCTCAGCATGACCCAAAATTGCTAAAATCCTAATCTTTTGCCTCCCCCCCTGGGAGGAAAATCGCTCACGACGCTGAAACTTTGGTGGACTCAAGGCAATTTCCGTATTAGGATAACTTTGGCAAAAACTCCAGAGATGCCAGGGAAGCTTATGCAAACGGGAGTCATTGGTGCGAATGAGAACCCGAATGTCCTCATCAGGCTCAAGCTGTTGCCGTAATAGACGATCAATGTCTCGAAACGACTCCGCATCGAGCCATTGATTGAGGCGATCGCGCAACGTCTGCCCCGATTCCTGACAAGCCTTCAAACGGGTTTGAATTGAACCACTATATTCAATTCCCTTAGACTTAATCCGATAGGGAGCGCTCAAGGGACGATACTTCTCTAACCAATGGCTTTCGAGTTGAGTCAACAGTTCCCGTGCAGCGGGCAACTGACCCGTCTCCTCAATGGACGGGCGATCGCCATCTGTACTAAGTTCCAAAGAGACTTGAAACCCTACATGATCTAGGTTACCAGTGAGTTTTAATGTTACGAGTTTTGTCACAACTCCTCCTTAATTATCGTTTAAATAACAAAGTGTTCTAGAAAACTCACACTCCCCAACGCCACTTTAACACCAAACTTCTCCTGAGGCTGACCACTAAAGTTGAGTTTAATGTGTTCCGAACTTTTAGCCAGAGCCTGCATCACCGAATGCCCGTCCTCATCTAAAATAGAAATCTCCAGATTAAACGGCAACTCAGATCGTCGATCCAAAGACTGAATTTCTACCGAAATATCCATTTCCTCAGAAATTTCTGAATCCAAACTAATCAGAAGGGCGATCGCCTCATCCATCCCCTCAAAATGAAGCAGTTTCCCCCGTCTAATCACCGACTTACTCCGAGTCTCCATACTGCTCACCGGACCTCTAACTGCCCAAGCAGAGGTCAAATTTTGTCCCGAGACTAAGTTCTCCAGACTTTCCCATCCCTCATCCAACCGACCTCGAAGCCACTGAGTTAGTTGAGTGACGGGAGAGGGAGTTGATGACAACTGGAGTTCCAAGTCGTCCACCTTAGACAAAAACCCCTCCAGGTCATCCCAGTCTTGCAGAGAAAACTGTTCCCCTTCGCCCATTAGTCTCTCACGAAACCCCAGCAAAATTGCCTCATGGGACTCTTCATCCAAAGCAACAGCAATATAGCCAATTTTATCAGATTGAGCCTCTTGAGCAATCGTCACCCGATCGGATTTTGCGGCTACAGCACAACACTCAACTCGCCCCAAATTCGTTAGTTCCAAATCCGCACTGTCTGCCAAAACTTGCCAGGTCGGATTCCAAACATGGCTAGACTCCAAGCTCGTCTCAATTCCCATACATTGGCAGTAATAATCAACTGCCAAAACAGCCAAGATATTGCGATAAACCTGCTCTGATTTATCCGGCTTATCTTGATATTGACTGACATTACTTGCTTTTAAACGCATGGTTTGCGTAATCGGAACATTAAAGGTTAGCTCGTGATAATTATAATTCATGATCACTCCTTACATAAACTGTCCTTAGCTAAGTTTGTACGTAATCTTTGATAAATTCAGAAAATTCAGTCAGACTCCGTTGATAAAAATCACTCAAGGTTGAAATACGGACTCCCAAATCTGTAGAAATGGCTTTCCAGGTATCTCCTTCGAGTCGCCGGATGGCAATCATGCGAAATGTCACCTCTGGCATTTGGCGCAGGGAGCGACCTTCAAACAGTCCAGCCGGGTCTTCTTGTAAACATTGAGCGATCGCCTCTGAGAGACTCGGAGGAAGATGTTTGGCAGCAAAATGCTGTTGCACGGGGAAGGTAGAGGTAATAGGATTGAAAGAAACCTCGCGGCGATCGCCAATAATCTTGGGAATTGCCTGATTGAAAAAACGCCGTTGTAAGAGAAAATTAACCCAACGTAAGAAGGGACTTCTCTCGGGATTATAGGCATCAATGCGATCGCAAATGTAAATAAACAACAGTTGCAACGCCTCATTGTAAATCTCATCATAAACATGAGGAAATTGACCCACATAGGGACGACAGAGGCGACCGGAGGTGCGGGTTAGCTGAACCAGTCGTGTCAGAATCCGACGACGCTGGCGACTCCCAGGGGGGAAGTTCTGAGCCTCAAGGGCCAGCCTCTTTAGCACCTCATCCAACTCAGGTACCCGATCGCTCGGCGGTTGAATATCTCTATCCTCCACGAAAAACCTCCCAATCATCTATAACTACTGTCGGAAGAACCGCCCAGATTTTACGGAGATCGCCCCATGTGTAACAAAACTTTACATTAACTCCGACATGAACCCCGCCGATCGCAGCTTATCCAGAAACCCAATCACCCACAAAACCACAAACAAAACTGCCCATACCGCCAAAGCAGTATGGGCAAAACTCCAGATATCCAGAGCAAGGCTGAGAGACCTTACATCGGACAGCTCAACTCCCCAGATTTCGCCGAGAAGCGGGCATTTTCCCGATAATCCACCGGACAGTCAATCACCGCCGGTACATCTTGAGCCAACGCCTCTTTCAAAATCGGCATAAACTCCTCCGTAGACGTGACACGATAGCCCTTCAACCCCATGCTTTCAGCAAACTTCACAAAATCCGGGTTGCCGAACTCAATAAACGAAGCTCGTCCATATTGAGCCTCCTGCTTCCACTCAATCAAGCCATAGCCCCCATCATTAAAAATAATGGTGACAAACGGGGTTTCCGTGCGCAGAGCCGTTTCCAACTCCTGGCAATTCATCATAAAGCCTCCATCCCCCGTAGCCGCCACAATCTTGCGATCAGGATGAACCAGCTTAGCGGCGATCGCCCCCGGAATGGCAATCCCCATAGCCGCAAACCCATTCGAAATCAAACAGGTATTGGGACGTTCACAGTGATAATGGCGAGCAATCCACATCTTATGGGCCCCCACATCAGAAATCACCACATCATCGGGCCCCATCACCTGACGCAAATCATAAATCAACTTCTGGGGCTTAATGGGAAACTCATTATCATTGGCGTGCTGCTCGTAATCCTGGCGAATGTCATCCCGCAGGGAGAGGGCATGGGGAGTGGGCTTACTGGAGCGATCGGAGCGGCGTAAAATCTCATCGAGGGAGTCGGTGATATTGCCCACCACTTCCACCAGCGGGATATAGCTGCTGTCGATTTCCGCCGAATCCGTGCCAATATGGACAATGGGAATTTCCCCTTTAGGGTTCCATTTCTTGGGAGAATACTCAATCAAGTCATAGCCAACCGCAATCACCAAATCCGTGTTGTCAAAGCCACAACTGATATAATCCCGCTGTTGCAGCCCCACCGTCCAGAGAGCCAGCGGGTGGGTATAGGGAATCGCCCCCTTGCCCATAAACGTATTCGCCACCGGGATATTTAAGCGAGTGGCAAACTCCGTCAGCGCATCACTGGCATCATCACGAATCGCCCCATTCCCCACCAGAATCAGAGGGTTATTGGCGCGGGAAATCGCCGTCGCCGCATCATTGAGACTCTTATAGGAGGCGTAGATTTTGTCCTGGCGATCGCACTTGAGGGGTTCTCCCTCTACCGGCATCTCTGCGATGTTTTCGGGCAAATCAATGTGAACCGCCCCCGGCTTCTCTTGTTGCGCCCGTTTGAAGGCTTTACGGACAATCTCGGGAGTATTACTCGGGCGAACAATCTGCGAGTTCCATTTGGTGACGGGAGCAAACATCGCCACCAAATCCAAATATTGATGGGATTCAATGTGCATCCGATCCGTTCCCACCTGTCCGGTAATCGCCACCAAGGGCGCACCATCGAGGTTCGCATCCGCTACCCCCGTCATCAGGTTCGTAGCACCGGGGCCGAGGGTGGACAGACAAACCCCGGCTTTCCCCGTTAAGCGTCCATAAACATCGGCCATAAAGGCTGCACCCTGTTCATGGCGGGTGGTGACAAACTGAATCGGTGAGCCTCGCAGGGCTTCCAGGACTTGCATATTTTCTTCGCCGGGTAAGCCGAAGACATATTTTACGCCCTCATTTTCCAGACATTTGACTAAGAGTTCCGCAGTGTTCATTAAGACCCCTTGCGTTGCGTTGAAATGACTTGAGACAGACGCGATAACAGGTGTAAGACGATACTTCCAAGATAGTCCTTTTAGGCAAATTTATCAGCCTAGACTAACTGGGAATCCATCTTATTGGCTGATGACAACGGTTTTAATGTTGACAAATTCTTGAATACCCTCAAGGGCGAGTTCCCGGCCATAACCGGATTTTTTAATGCCACCAAAGGGGAGCCGAGGGTCTGATTTGACCATCCCGTTAATGAAAACAGCCCCCGCCTCCAATTCGCTGATGAATTGTTGCTGTTCCGGTGCGACAGTAGTCCAAGCACTGGCCCCTAGGCCATAGGGGACGAGGTTGGCCAGGGCGATCGCCTCGTCAATGCTACTGACGCGAAACAGCAGGGCAACGGGCCCGAAGAGTTCTTCGTGATCAGCGAGAGTCCCTGAGGGAATATCGCTGATGAGGGTGGGGGGGTAAAAGTTCCCGGGCCCTTCAGGGAGTTCACCCCCTAGGCGCAATGTTGCCCCCTCTTTGAGAAGCCGTTGCACCTGTTGATGTAACTCATCGCGAATCCCTGGGGTAGCCAGGGGACCGAGATCCGACTCAGGAGAAAGAGGATCGCCGAATTTTAAGGCCTCTAGTTTCGCTAGGAAGCGCCTTTCAAATTCTTCAGCGATGGACTCGTGCAGGATAAAACGTTTGGCAGCGATGCAGGATTGCCCGGAGTTCAGCATTCGGGCGGTGACGGCGGTACTGACGGCCAGTTCCAAGTTGGCACTGCCCATAACGATGAAGGGGTCACTGCCGCCGAGTTCCAGGACGGTTTTTTTGAGGTTTTTACCCGCTTCCTGGGCTAAACTCATCCCCGCCCCCTCGCTGCCGGTGAGGGTAGCCGCTTGGATGCGATCGTCGGCCAGGAGTTGGGGGACGCGATCAGCCCCCACGAGCAAGGTTTGGAAAGCGCCACTGGGGAATCCCGCTTCTACGAGGATCGATTCAATAGCCAAGGCGCATTGGGGGACGTTGGAGGCGTGTTTGAGCAACCCCACATTGCCCGCCATGAGAGCGGGGGCAGCAAAGCGGAAGACTTGCCACAAGGGGAAGTTCCAGGGCATGACCGCCAGAATTGCGCCTAGGGGATGATAGGCTGTGTAACTGAAGGAAGCATCCGTAGGAACCGGGCGATCAGCGAGAAACTCGGCAGCGTTATCGGCGTAGTAGCGGCAGACGAGGGCGCATTTGTTGACTTCGGCCACGGCTTGGGCGATGGGTTTGCCCATTTCTAGGGTGATGATTTCCCCGAAGGCTTGGGCCTCTCGTTCGAGGATATCAGCGGCGTTCTGGAGCCAGCGCGATCGCTGCACCATCATGGTATGGCGATATTGGTGAAAGGCGCGATCGGCCCGTTCGAGTTTCTGTTCGAGTTCCGCGTCACTCAGGGGAGTGAAGGTTTTGAGGGTTTCTCCTGTGGCGGGGTTGATGCTGGCAATGCCCATAAGTCTGTTCGTATCCTGTTCGCGTACGGGGCGATCGGTCGGGGCGATCGCCCATCATCTATCCCAGGTCGACTGGGGATGTCCGGAGGGGCGATCGCGCTCTTGAGTGATCCCATTGTCGGTTCAGGACGCGGGACGTTTCGCAAAATTGTTACAAAACGACAAGTTGTTATGAGTTACGGACTTGAGCGAATCTTTTAGATTTTAACTAGCTCTTAACTAGCTCTTAATCGATTGAAGTCGTCTCATGAGGGCAGAACGATTGCTATAGTCGCTTTTGAGCTGCTCGAAACGCTGACGAAAGACGGGTAACTGCCCCTGGTGCTTCGCTAAGTCCCGCAAGTCTCGCAGCAATTGTGTCGCCTCGTCGTAGGCGTAGCCCTGTTTGCGCCCAATCAAATACAGTACGCGCTCCCAAGTTTGCTCAGCCTTCGGTGCCAGGTCTTCTAACTCTTTGATGCGCTGCTTTTTGGCTGCCTCTTTCTCCTTTTGTTTGCGTTTAACCTCCACCTCCTCGGAGAGCGCCACCAGTTGCGAAAAATGCCGCCGTTCTTGGTCTGAGTCCGGTCGCGAGGCGGAATGCTCTCCCGCTAACGCCTTGAGCCGGTTAATCAATTGCCGATCAACATGGGGTTCTCGCCGCACCAGTTTCAGCAAAAATTCCTGGCGTTCTGCCTCAGTGAGTCGGGGGAGTAGCTCTTCCAACTCCGGGGCCGGGGCGGGCCGCTGGCTCGGGCTGGCCTCAGCGGCGGCGGCGACCAAGTCGGGGTCTAACTCGACTAACTCGACAAAGGTGTTAAGGGACGGAGTTAGTTGCTTCAAGTTGGGGGGCAGTGGCGGCTCAATTGGGTCTTCATCACTATAATATTTGGTCAGTGCCAGATAGACTCGTAACCAAGCCAGATACAGAACTCGCAGGTCACCGGCCAACAGGTCATCGCGCAGGGGCAAGAGCCGGGGCAGCCAGCCCTCCCCTTCGATCCAATTCATCATCCCATCTTCTTCCCGAATATCAATGTTAAGAATCAGGTGGTCGGATGTGGTGGAGACGGCGATCGCATCCTCAATTTCATAGGGTTTAAACCACTCTGGGTCAACTAAGGCTTTAGGCAAACGAAACATCACCTGCCAGGTTCCCCAGTTGGCAATGTAGAGCATTGCGTCAAAATACTTGGCTAATAGGGCCTCGGGGTCTCCGCGAAAGTCGCCATAGTTGTAGAGAAAGCAGGCCCTGTGCGGGGTGATTTGCGCTCGACTCGACAGGTTTTGCAGGGTTTTCTGCTCTTGGGGGGTCAGGGGGCGATCGAGCGCCTGAAATTCGTAGTACTGATATTCACTCATGGATGTTGATCGTAAAAGCTAGGCGAAATCGGACAAAACACTGGGGAGAAGAAGGCATAACTCCCCCCCAACCCTACTCGCCTCTAGAGTTGTGCAAGTCTCTTTTTCCAATAGGTTAGCCCTGGATGATCGGAACCGATGCCGTCCCACATTTGCAACCAACCCCGAGCTTTATCGAGTTGGTCTTGTTCGACCAATAGATGCAGATAGACATCAGCAAAGGCATTAAATTCAGAGGTATGGAAGCGATCGCGGGACAAAACCGGAGTGATCAGGGCCTCTGCGGCTTCAATATCACCCTCACGGATATAGCGCTTGGCTTTCGCGCAACGGGCAAACAAATAGTCAGGGAACCGCTCGAACGACTCATCAATCAGGCGATCGGCTTCAGCTCGACGGCCTTGCAAAATATAGGCTATGGCCAAATTGTTGTACAGATCGGGTGCGTCGGGTTCAATTTCTAAGGCCTCCTTGAGCAACGTTTCTGCTTGAACAAAAATAGCGACGCATTCGGTCCACCTCGCCGAACGGCAGGTGGGGGTCAAGGAGC
The DNA here is from genome assembly GCA_020386575.1 of Phormidium sp. PBR-2020. Taxonomy (GTDB): domain Bacteria; phylum Cyanobacteriota; class Cyanobacteriia; order Cyanobacteriales; family Geitlerinemataceae; genus Sodalinema. Next base: position 1,824,704 of record CP075902.1, read on the forward strand.
CGCCGAGCTCAAAGCCTTGGGGTATCATACCGTTATGGCAACAAAGAAACCCACATCAATCATCCGTACAGACAAATGGAATCTTAACCCGACAGCCAGGCAGCGAGTTCTGTTGAGCCAAACGGTTAAGGTCTACCGTCGTGTCTGTCGGCATTTGATGGGGATTCTCTTAACCCATTGGCCATCTCTGGGAACGTTATCGAATCAAAAACGGGTTCTAGCTATTGAGAAACTCATTCACCAAACCGCGAAGAACCCTCAGCCAAAATACCGGCAATTTGACCAGACCTTTTACAAATTCCCCAGCTACTACCGAAGAGCCGCCATTGTGTTTGCCGCTGGCCAAGTCAGTAGCTACATGACCCGGTATCGGGAATGGCAATCGGGGACTCGTCAACGTCGGGATGCCAAACCTCCAGGCCTCAACCCAAACAGTGGCTGTTATCCCACCTTGTATAAGGGTCAATGCTATAAGCTGCATGGGTACGACCGCATCGAAATCAAGGTCTTTAACGGAACCGATTGGGTTTGGACGACTGTTCAAATTACAGGCCGACGAGAACGGCACACCGTAGACAGCAACAAGCTGCTGTCGCCCTCCCTGATTTTTAATGAGGAGAAGAGGACTTGTCACCTATCGGTTCCCTTTGAGTGCCATCCACCCCAACGGGAGGGATATGGCAATGTGGTGAGTGTTGACCTGGGTATCAACACCACCGCTACCGTTGCAGTTGTAAATTTTGACGGCACTGTAATCCACCGGGAGTTTATTCATCCGGGGAGAGACATAGATTGTCGAGATAAGCGACTGAAATCGGTATCCAAACGAGCAAGTAAGACAATGGGAAAAGGTGGACGTCTCCAAAAAGGCTTCTGCTCCCATACCTATCGCAAATGCCGTAACATCAACCGCCAAATTGGGCAGATTGTCTCGAAGCGTATCGTGCAGATTGCCCGACAATTCCAAGCCGATGCCATTGTCTTTGAGAACCTCAAAGGATGGAAAGCCAAAGGAGGACGAAAACGGTCTAACCTTCGCCAACGCTTTCATGGATGGCTCAAGGGTATGATTCGAGAGTTGACCGAGATGAAGTGGCAAGAAATGGGCGGTCAGGTCATTGATGTCGTTGCTGCTTATACCTCAAAGCTGGCTTATGACGGCAGTGGAGTAGTGCGGCGCGACTCCAAAAACTATGCGCTGGCTAAATTTTCCTCGGGCAAGCGATACAATGCAGACCTCAATGGGGCGCTCAATATTGCTGCCCGAGGGATTCTTCAGCTCACTCGCCTTCATGACAGTGAGGAACGTTCGAGCCAACGTTCTCGACGTTCGCCTAGAAGCTGGGCTTGTTTGTGTGACCTGTGGACTAGCACAGTCTCAGGTTAGCACTGACACCCCCACCTCGCCCAAGGCAGGTGGGGTGAGCTTCATTCGCTGCCTCTTTGGTCTGTTGACGAAGATTTGGGATGGCCCGATTGAGGAGTTTTTTCACGGCTTTTGGGTGATAAGTCGCCGGTTCGGGAGAAATTTCATACCCCGCTACAACCAGCTCACGCCACTCACCCTGAATCCAGAGGGTAACTTTATCTTTTCGAAGCAGACCGGCTCGGGTGGCGATGGAGGCGGCCCGATTGCGCATCGAATCGCTGCCGTTTTGACCCAGGGCAAAGTCTTTGATAATCTCCAGGACTTCCGGGGTCTGAAGCTGTTGGGCCATGACCACACCAAATTCTTGCCCTAGGGGGCCTCCCCGCTCCATAATGCGGGGTAGCTTCGTTAAGAACTCGGGATGACGCTGAAAAAGTTGTCCCATCAAGACGTCAGTGTGATCATCTCCGGGGTTGTCTCTAAGCCCTATAATGGTGTCCCGGAGATCCCGAGCCGTCGTCGGCAAGAGCCACTGTTCCCAACTAAATGGCCAAGCACCATGACGCTCCCCCACGGGACGGCGAATGTTATTGAGATTTTCCTTGACAGTTATATCGGGTATATCGGGGTCGTGCTTCAAGGCTTTTTTCCACTGCGTCAGAGCGCGGTTTCTATCACCAGTACGTGCGAGAGCCACAGCCGTTAGATGGAAAAAGAGCGCCCCAACGGGAGAGTCATCAACATCATCGGCTTCAGCCTGGTCCAGCATCTCAACAATGCCCGCGTCATCGGCTAGATAGCTCAGCGCCTCGACCCGTTTAGTCCAAGGGTCCCAGCCATTCCCTGGGCTGGTTTTGAGGCGATCGCCATAGACTTGGGCCGCTTCAGTATCTCCTGAGACGACGAGAAAATGCACTAGGTTAGAGAGGGCATGGATATTGTCAGGCTCAGAGTCCAGGACAGCTTTACTGGTGGCGATCGCCTCCTCAACATTCCCCTCAGACCAGTTCACCAACGCCAGATTATTGCGGGCCGGCACAAACCCAGGATAACGCTGAATCACCTCCAGCTCTGCCTCACGGGCAGCCGGGTAATTCCCCTGCGCCAAATACATTTGCCCGCGTTCATGGAGTAGGGCGGCTTCAAAATCGTCTGAACCGAGTTCTTCTAATATCTCAGGAATTTTCGGGGTGATCGTGCTGAGTATCTCCCGGGCCCGCGCAGCCGATTCATGCTCTGGAGCGATGGTTAAGGCCCGCTCCAACACCTGCGATGCGGCTAGGGGGTACATCTTGACCATGTAGATATTCCCCAAGGCATAGAGGGTATCAGCATCATCCGGTGTCAACTCCACCAGTTTCTCACAGGCGTTCTGGTAGGTGGCTAAGTCCTTCAACTCATAGGCTACCTCGGACAGATAGTCCCAAACCAGCCTATTGTCAGGATATTGCTCGACCAAGAGTTGCAGGACATCATACGCCCCCTGCCAATCCTCTTTAACGGCATAGGCTGCGGCCCGCTGTAACTCAACAGCCAGGCTTTTTTTACCGAAGCCACGGGACTTTTTAACGGTGGCCGCTTTTTTCTTTTTACGCTTTGCCATGTTGAATCCGCCTCCTGAGTACAGCCGGTTGCGATAGGATTGACCTTGATTCACCTTACCGCAAGTCTGGCTAACCCCTGGATGGTTAGGCTTATCGGATTGGTTGAGAACACGGGAGGTTTGCCATCAGGCTAAACGAACAGTCCATCATCCCTCACACACGGATATTGCTGGCTCCATACTTTGCGGCTAATGCCAGAATCTCCTCCCGTTTCTCTTGTAGTTGCTCTTGCGGAGTCATCACGTTCTCCTTACTTTTTTTGTTTGCCGTGACTCCATTTTAAGGCTAGAAAATACAGATGGTAAAGATGTCACAGGCGGCGGAGCTGCAAAATCCCCATGTCATGGCCGAGCCATGACACGAGGCTAAATGAGGCGAGATGACACGAGGCGACGAGGTGAGAACGATGCAAGTTTTGATTAACGCCGGGTTTCTAGGTATTGGCCAATCATGAGTTCTTCCCCATCACGACAAATTACTGTTTGACGGGTGCGGTATTTCTCACCAATAAGTTTCAGTTCTTCCTCAAAACTGGAATTGTTGTACTCGGTTTTTAAGCACATGGTTTCAGGATTGGTGAACCAAAAATCGGCGATGACAGGTTTGGGGGTGGCGAAACCTCGATCGCGATAGAGAATATCTCCGCGAACCCCAAACACGGTTTTTCCCCGACTGGGTTTGCGGCTCACCCCGTCATAATGACTTTCCCAGGTGACACGACTCCCACAGAGAAAGGGAGTGTCACTCTCAAGTTGGTGGCGTTGCGCGAGTTCCTGTAATAACTCCCGCTCGGGTTCGAGAAATTCCACTGTAATTTCACTGGTGACTTCTTGGGTTTCGCCGCTGGTTAGGCTGTAGTAGCGACGTTGGGATGTCCACTCTCCCGCGCAGTTGCGGAAAAACTGCTCGGCGAGAGCTTCAGCGGTTAACGGTTGATGTTGGAGAGATACAGTCATGGAACCTCACAGAACTAGGTGCGGGATAGGATGGAGAGGCGATCGCCCTGGCCAAGTTTGACTTCAGTACACTGGATAGTGTTCCAGGACACTTGTCAAGTAACCTAAACCTATCTTAATGGAAATCAATCAACTGTAACAATTGAGACGGACAACGTCACTCTCGGTCTGAAATTTCAGGACTCGGAATGTCGGAACCTCAACTGGGGTCTAGGCCGTCGAAGCCAGATAAGGGGATGGTGACAGGAGAGCGTTGGAGAGACTGTTTAGTTTGAACGGTTTTAGGAAAATTTAAGTAAAATTTAAGCAAAAGATAGAGAATTTCCCATTTATCCTATGGAACTTAAGACGTTTCAGACTTTTTTTGATTGCTGCGTCGGCAATTGGAGTACCGAACGCACCTACCACTATATGACTCGTCAGGAGGTGGAGCGATCGCACACGGATTTTGTCATCACCCCCCTCTCCGGGGATCTCAAACTGAAAGTGCTGCGGGATAACGCCTATCCCATCCCCGACAACCTCGAGCCCCTTCCCGGCTATCACCTCGAATTTGCGACAGTCTCTGAAAGCGGGGAAGAAGTCGAACAACAACTGAATTTGCTGTTTGTCCCCACCGAAGACCTCGGGGATTATGTGGAAGGGGATTACCTGCGCGATCGCGCCTACGAAGAAGACCGGCCCATTATCTCCCACTTCCGCTTCCACAACAGCACCCGGGAACTGTTAATGACCACCCGCTATGCCAAAGTCATCGCCGTCGATTCCATTACCCTAATTCATCCCGAACTGCGGATTCGCAAAATTCTCAGTTACGAGCGTCCCGACAATAACCAACCCCTAGAAAATGTAGTTCTCGTTGGCTTTGGCGTGGAACAGAAATCGTCCAATTCACAAAAATAAGACAATTAATAATGAACAATTAAGACTAAGCAAATGTTTATGGGGAAACGACTTGAGGATTTAAAACGTCTTATCAAATCCGACTAAAACTCTGGGATTGATTCACAAGTTGCCACTAAGCCACTATTGTAGAAAGGCGAACAACCGTAGCCTGGCGCTGGGGTTAGTTTTCTCTACCAATCTGTAAGTCCCACGGATGAACATTAGCAAATTTTTCCGACTCTCCTTGGGGGTGTGGCGATCGCAGCGAACCGGTCATAACCACGAACTCAGTCACGTCGAAGATGTCCAGTCCACCCTAACAGCCACCCCATTGGCCTTAGATGAGGCGCAACTGCTCAAAGCCTGTCGCGACTCGCGGATTGATCAGTATGACATCAGCTCGCCGTACCGAGTCGATCAAGACTATCAGGCTCGCTTTACCCATTGGCAACAGAGTCATAGCTATTTGGTCATTCCCATTCCCAACCCAGATAACGCCAATCTGGGAACCCTCATCCATAGCTATCTCGACTTAGACACCCCAGCGAGTCGGGGAACCTATGAATTACGGCCCGACGGAACTCTCATGGTGCGGATGGTGGAAGAAAACGCCATGCGTGAGGAACGGATCTGGTTTCCCTCCGCCAACTTGCGGCTTCATGTCTCCATGATTCGGCCGAGCGATCGCGCCGTCACGACCACTATCTTCACCTCCGATGTCCGCACCAGTCCCGCATCAGCCATGACCGATAACCCGGCCATCGCCTTGCAACGTTAGACCCCTAAGAACCTGGGGAGTCCCCCTCGTTCATCGTCCGTGGCGATTTCGCACGACAGGGACTCCCCAAACAGATAAACCCCGCCGGAAGGTCACTAAATACACTACTGCGGGCCCCAACCACCGTATTTGAGCCAATGGTGACCCCAGCGGCCACAAAACAATCCGTTGCAACCCAAACCCCATTCCCGAGAGTAATAGGGTTGGTTTTTAGGCCAAACTGGCGATCGCCAATCTCATGGCTTCCCGTACAGAGATAGCTTTTCTGAGACACCACACAATGGTTCCCCAGACGAATCTCATCGAGACTATAAAACACCACATCATCGCCAACCCAGCAAAAATCCCCCATCGTCACCTTCCAGGGATAGGTAAATCGGGCCGTCGGACGAACAATCACCCCCTCCCCTACCGTTGCACCAAAGCGACGTAACAGCCAGCAGCGGAAGCCATTGGCGAAATGAGGTGACAGGGGAAAGGCGATCGCCTGAACCAGCCACCATAGCAGAACATAGACCCCCGAACGGCCGCGATCATAATCCGATTGATCATAGCGGGCCAAATCCACCCAAGCCGGGGTCTCAATATCAGGTTTCGAGAACTCAGTTGACGTCATGAACACAGGAGAAAAACAGAACAAACCCTAACCGCACCCCTTAGCCCTCAACGTTAGCCATCAAAGCGACGCAGTAGCAACGAGTTCGTCACCACACTCACCGAACTCAGGGCCATAAAGCCAGCCGCCACCGCCGGATCGAGGAGAATCCCAAATTTCGGGAGTAAAATTCCCGCCGCAACAGGGAGTCCTACGAGATTATAGCCAAAGGCCCAGACGAGATTTTGGCGAATCTTATTAAACGTGGCGCGACTGAGACGAATTGACCCCAGGATATCCTGGAGGCGATCGCCCATCAAGACAATATCCGCCGTTTCCACCGCCACATCCGTTCCTGCATTCAACGCCAGTCCCACATCCGCTTGGGCCAACGCCGGTGCATCATTAATCCCATCACCAACCACCGCCACATTCAATCCCGTCGCCTGTAACTGAGCAATGCGCGAGGCCTTATCCTGGGGACTCACCTGAGCCATAATCTCCTGGGGAGACAGGCCCAACTGTTGGCCAATCGCCTGAGCTGTTTCCGGGCGATCGCCCGTCAGCAGTTGCACCCCCAATCCCAACCGGCGTAAGGCTTCCACCGTCTCTGCCGCCTCATCCCGCAGTTGATCACGAACAGCGATCGCCCCCGCAAACTCCCCATCAATGGCCACATACACCAGACTATTCCCCTCACGGGCCATCCTGTCCAGCCAATCCTCCACCGCCGCCTCAGGGACAATCCCCTGCTTCTCCAACCAGAGGCGATTCCCCACCAACACCAGTTGCGACTCAATCATCCCTCGCACCCCTAACCCCGCTTCCGTGTGGGAATCGGACACCCGAAGCAAGCTCAATCCCTCCGCCTGGGCCCGACTCACGATCGCCTCAGCCAGGGGGTGGTTTGTTTGTCGTTCCACGGAAGCCACCCATTGCAGGAGATTTCGGGGGCCCCGTTGCCAAATGTCGCTCACCTGGGGATGTCCCGTAGTCAGCGTTCCCGTTTTATCAAAGACCACCGTATCGAGTTGATGAACCCGCTCCAGCACATCACCGCCACGAATCAGTAGGCCCCGTTCCGCACCCACACCGGTTCCCACCAGAATCGCCGTAGGAGTCGCCAACCCCAACGCACAGGGACAGGCGATCGCCAACACATCAATCATCAACTTCAAACTGAGCAACAGCGGCGACAGTGGCTCCTGGCCCATCCCATGGACATGGCCCAAATTGGGGAACTCATGGGCCGTCTCTAAGACATTGGGAAATAAATCCACCCCCATACCATACCAGAACAAAAATGTCAAGGCAGCCAGAGTCATAATCCCATAGGTAAAATAGCCCGCCACCGTATCCGCCAACCGTTGTACCGGGGCCTTGCGGGTTTGAGCATCTTCCACCAACGCCACAATCTGGGCCAACGCCGTATCTTTCCCCGTGCGTTGCGCCTGGATAATGATGCTTCCCGACTGATTCAGGGTTCCTGTCGTGAGGCGATCGCCCGGCCCTTTGGCGATGGGTAACGATTCTCCCGTCAACATCGACTCATTCACCAGGGTTTCCCCAGCCAAAATTTCCCCATCCACCGGGATTTTCTCACCCGGCCGAACTTGTAAATATTCCCCCACCCGCACCTGATCCGCCGGTAAATCCACAATCGTCTGAGGATCGAGCTGGCTCAACTCCTCAATCTCCGTCAACAGATGCACCGTTTTCGGCTGTAACCCCACCAGAGACTTGAGAGAGGCTGAGGCGCGATTTCTGGCTCGCGATTCGAGCGATCGCCCCAACAGCACAAACCCCAACAACATCACCGGTTCCTCAAAAAAGCATTCCCAAGCCAAATTCGGGAAAAACAGAGCCGCCGTACTGGCCAGATAGGCCGTCACCAAGCCAAACCCCACCAGCGTATTCATACTCGGCGCATTTTTGAGCAAGCCCCGGGCCCCCTCCACAATAATCTCGCGCCCCGGAATCGCCAACGCCACCGACGCCAGCGCAAAATGAAACCAGATATTGCTCAACCCCGGAATCGGCGGAACCCCCAACATTTGCAAATGGCCCAACACCGACAGGATAATCAGCGCCAAGGCCACTCCAAGCTGACGTTGCTGTTGCTGTTGCGCCTCTCGCTGGCGTTCCTCCGTCGCTTCCAAATCCGCCAACGACAGTCCTTCCTGACGGCGTAACTGACTGGGAAACCCCCCCTCCGTCAAGGTTTGGGCCAGAGTCTCTGGATTCACCACTCCCGGCTCACACGCCACCGTCGCCATTTCCGTCGCCAAATTGACTTTCGCCGAGGCCACCCCCGGAACTTGGCTCAGTTTCCGTTCCACGGCTTTGACACAGCCGGCGCATTTCATTCCCCCCACATCCAGGGCGAGGGTTTCCAGGGAAGTCACTTGGGGTTGAGTTTCAGGTTGAACCGGGGAGACTTGCATAGATGACGTAGACAGACTCAATAAATATCCTTATTTCTAAGCATACCGAGAACTGGTACCGCCATTAGTACTCTGAATCACTTCCCAGGAAATACATCCCTTAAGCTGCTTCATCAACTCGGGTTACGAACATAGTCCACATTGAGAAAGAAAACCGTCAGAATTGTCAGAAAAAGATAACCAAACAAGCCCATGACGAAGGCCGAGACAAGCTCCATCAACTCTGGAAGTAGTGGAATAGCACTCGTGACAACCGAGGCAAACCCAAGACCAACAATAAGCACAATTGCAAGAACCCCAAAGGCAAAACTCAGTAAGAAAACACGCCAAAATATCTTCCACCATTGTCCTTTCACCAAATTACGACTGTAGGACAAACCATCCAAGCCACAACCGCGCAATGCCACCGCATCAAAACTAAAATAGAACAGAGTTACCAAATAAATTCCTGGGACGATAAACAGCAAAAAACCTAAAATTGTTATAATACTTACGGCAAAAGTAATCAAAAGACTTGGGAAGAAACGAGAGAATCCCTGTTGTATAATAGCAAATATTTCGATCGGTCGATTAAGAACTGCTGATTCGGTTAAAATGAATGCGCTTAAAACTCCGACAAGATAGAGAACGACACTTACGACCAGAACCACGGTCATCATTGGACTATCGGCAATATCAACCTGGCTCGGATCTTCAGGAATTGGACTTAGTAATTGAAGAATAGCAATGGGCATATCAATCACGACAACTAGAACCAAGAAGCTAGAGAGATTAGCCTTGAAGATTGACCAGCCCATATCAAAGTAATCGCCAATCTCTAGCCGAGGATTTTTGAGAGTCTGTTGTTGTGTCATAAGGGATAGATTGGGTAAAAAATACCAATTTAAGTAACAGGATGAATCCAGGACAAACATCGCTTGAGTCACACAAGCCGCAATTGAATAAAATAGTGTTGAGTTTCCCATAAAAAATATGGTACAATGCTAATAGGTATACTGCCATTTTTTTTACAATAATTTAAAATCAACCCCAAAATCCGCTATAATGACGACCGCCTAATTCCATTCCCAGGAGGTGTCCCGTTTATACTCGTCCCCTCGCTCGGCTAATCGAGCAATTCCAAAAACTTCCCGGTGTTGGCCCCAAGACGGCACAACGCCTGGCGCTTCATGTTCTCAAGCGCCCAGAAGCCGAAGCCCAAGCCCTAGCGACAGCGTTAATTGAAGCCAAGCAGCAAGTCGGGTTATGTCAAGTTTGCTTTCACCTCTCCGCCGATCCCGTCTGTGAGATTTGTCGCAATCCCAACCGGGATGACAGCACCATCTGCGTTGTCGCCGACTCCCGCGATGTCATCGCCCTAGAGAAAACACGGGAATATCGCGGGAAATACCATGTCTTGGGGGGAACGATCGCCCCCATGGATGGAATTGGCCCCGAACAACTCCATATACAGCCCCTGGTGCAGCGCGTCAGTCAAGGAACCATCAAAGAAGTCATTTTAGCCATCAACCCCAGCGTCGAAGGGGAAACCACCACCATGTATGTGGGCCAACTCATCAAACCCTTCACCCGAGTCACCCGCATCGCCTTTGGCTTACCCATGGGAGGGGACTTAGAATATGCCGATGAAGTCACCCTAGCCCGGGCCTTAGAAGGACGACGGGATCTCGACTAGAGAATTAACCAAAGCCCCAACCCCCAAAAGGGAATCCAGCGTAAGCCCCGCTGGGGATGGCCGGGGGGCATAATTCCCCCCAGGATAATCCCTTGAAAGACACTAAACAAGACAATATCCAGAGCAAAGGCAATCGTGACGCGATCGCCCCGTAACATCTGCCAGAAGAACCCCAGCCGTTCCCCAACTCCACCCACATCTCCCACCGCCAAAAACCAAACCACGGCGATCGCCCCCACCACTAACCCAGTCCAGCCAAACGAACGAGCAATAAACCCCTTCCCCTGACTCCGTTGCGGATCTGGCTTCGTGGTGCAGCGCAGCCCCATATAGGGTAAAAGAAAGATATTCGTCAAAAACATCGCCCCCAGCCAAATCAGAGGGCGAGGGAGGCGGTAGCCGCGAGGATCAGCCAACAACAGCGGCAGAAACATAAAAATCCAAGCTTCAGCAAAATTAAAAAAGGCCTGCGTCACCGGATGCACCGGGGGAGACTCCAACAGCGTCACCCCCAACTGATTGACAATCGGCAGCACAAAAAAGAAATTCAACGACTCATCCAGAAGTTCCTGAATCGTCTCAGGTTGCAAGGCCCAGAGCGGATCTCCAGGAAGCAACAGATCCGCCGGTGAAAGAATCAACACCGCCAAATAGATTACTGTAAAAATCCCCAGAAACGCCGCATAACCGGGATAGAGTTGAGCGGATGATTGAGCCGACGATTGAGCCGCAGGTGGTTTTAAGAATCGTCGCGCCAGGGGTGCCACAAACCGGACAATCAACAGTGCAAACCGCCCCAACTTCAGAGGCGGTTCCGAGATATCACGAGCAAACACCAGTTTGCCCGTCTCTCCAGAAAAGCGATAGAACCCCACCCCCCGGCCATTGGGAAAGGGAATCCCCGCCAGTTCAATATGCCAAAGCAGGGCCACCGTCTCCCCCTCCCCCTCAGCACAATCATCAATCACAAACAGCAAATCCTCAGGAACATTGCCACAAGTTTCTGCAAAAAACGCCCGAACCTCAGCCGTTCCCCGAAAGGTTTTCCTGAAGTTCACATCCTCATAAACACAATCATCATCAATATAAGCCAACGCCCCCTCAACATCCCGCCGGTTAATCGCCTCATACAAAGCCGTAATCCGTTCTTGCTTCGACAACTCCCTCACATCACCCATAATCTCCTCTCCTCTTGCCTCTTGCCTCGGGCGACCACAAGGGTACGCCCCTACGTCTTTTCTCTGCCTCTTGCCTAAAGATCCCCAAACACCTCCCGCACCGCCGGATGAACCAACTGATGATCCCGCACATTCACCCCAGAGGCGATCGCCGCATCCATCTCAATCGCCTTCGCCCCCGCCTCAGCCAACTTCAACACATAAGGAAGTGTACTGTGATTCAACGACTGAGTCGCCGTGCGAGGAACCGAACCCGGCATATTGGGAACCCCATAATGTAAAACATCCGCCACCAAATACGTCGGTTCCGTATGCGACGTCGGGCGAATCGTCTCAATACAGCCCCCCTGATCCACCGCCACATCCACAATCACCGCCCCCGGCTTCATACGACGAACCAAGTCCTCCGAAACCAACGTCGGCGGTTTACGGCCCAACACTAACGCCGCCCCCACCAGCAAATCCGCCTCAGGAACCGCCGCCTCAATGGTGAGGGGACTGCTATATTGCAACTCCACCCGAGAACCAAAGAGTGTTTCGAGATAGGAAAGGCGATCGAGATTAATATCAAAAATCCGCACTCGCGCCCCCAAACCAATCGCCACCCGAGCCGCTTCCGTTCCTACAACGCCTCCACCGAGAATCACCACATCCCCCGGAGGAACCCCCGGAACGCCCCCTAACAGAACCCCCCGGCCCCCTTGAGGCCGTTCCAAGAAATGGGCCCCAAACTGCACCGAAAGTCGTCCCGCAATCACACTCATAGGAGCCAGAAGTGGCAAACGGCCATCCGGGAGTTGAACCGTCTCATAGGCGATCGCCAAAATGCCCGACTCCATCAGGGCTTCCGTCAACTCTCGTTCCGCCGCCAAATGGAGATAGGTAAACAGAATGCGATCGCCCCCACCCCCCTTGAGATACTCATATTCATCAGGTAGAGGTTCCTTCACCTTCACCACCAGCGGCTGTTCCCAAGCCAACCCCGCCGACTCCACCACCGTCGCCCCCACCTGGCGGTAATCCTCATCAGTAAATCCAGATCCCACACCGGCCTGAGTTTCCACAAACACCCGATGGCCGCGATCGCCCAGAACCCGAACACTTTGCGGACTCAACCCCACCCGAAACTCCCGGTTCTTAACTTCCTTAGGAACACCAATATCCATAAACGCCCCAGCCACCAAACAAACAAATCCCCCCCATTGTATACCAGTCCCCCTCCCCCCTCTCTCCCCTCTCCGTGTCCTCTGTGACTCTGTGGTTCCCCCTCCCCCCTCTCTCCCCTCCCCCTCTCCCCTCTCTCCCCCTCCCCCTCTCCCCTTGCCTTCTCCCCAGAAATTCCTACAATAGAAACATCCCCAACTCTGTTAAGTTTTATGAGCCAATCCCCTGAACCCTCCGTCACCCCCAATCTCACAGAACCCAAATTCGGATTTAACCAATATGCCGAACGGCTCAACGGGCGTGCCGCGATGATTGGCTTCATCGCCGCCCTCGCCATTGAATACCTATCCGGCCAAGGACTCTTAGCCTGGTTAGGACTGATCTAGGTTCGGCGATCGAGTAGGATCAAGATGGAAGAGGGCGTGGAACAGCCGTCTCAAAGACCGTTGCACCACCCCCTCCCCATTTATCGTTCGCGGACTATACCGTTCAAACTTCTCATGAATGCTGTTTGGCATCGATTTCTCAAGCCCTTGTATCGCAAAGAGCCGATTTCTAGCTTTATTTTGACTGTCGGAGCCGTAGATGTTGCCTTGGGCGGTCTTGGTAGTTATAGCTCACTCCTGCTTCTGGGAATGGGGACCATGACTGGGGCGATCGCCCTGCGCTGGTGGCAAAGCCAACGGGCCGACAACCATCGTCCTCAAGAATCCCTCCCTGAGTATTACCTCGCTCCTGGTGTTACCTCAGAACCGCTACCCCGTCTCAACCCCAGTAAACATCGCCGTTAAGCCATCAGCCGAGGATGGTTGCCGATTTGGGAGCAAAAACGGGGTAAAATACCTGGCATTGGTTCAGTTTAAACCAATGTTTTGGCCATCCCATATCGTTACTATGGTTCCTCTGCCCGATCATCGCCCCCAAAACTTATCCCTCGGACCCTTAGAAGCCGAGATCCTTGATATTATCTACGATCTCGAAGAGGTAACGGTTAAGGATGTTCACGATCGCATCTTAGCCGACCCCGATCGCGAACTCGCCTACGCCTCCGTCACCACGGTGATGCGTCGCTTAACCCAGAAAGGCTGGCTTGACTGCGACAAAGCCGATCGCGCCTTTCGTTGGCGGCCGCGAATTTCTCGTGAGCAAGCCCAAATGCTCAAATCTCACGATCGCCTCAAACGCTTTCTGGCCGTCAGTAGCCCCGATGTCGTCGCCGCCTTTGCCGACAGTCTCGATGTCGACAGCCTAGAGCGCCTCAATGCCATTGCACAACGGATTCAAGCCGTTCGCCGCCAACGGGAGGAACAGTCCTAATGCACTTGTTGATGATTCTCATGGCTTTGGCGATCGCCCTCGGCTTGCGTCAGGGGAATCTCAACGGCCAACCATCCCCGGGACTATCCCTAGCTAATCTTGAGCAACGCTGGCGTTCTGGGATCATTGCCCTAGTTGCCCCCGTGCTACTCCTGCTCACCACCGCCATCGCTGTCCTCTCGATGGGCGCACAAGGGCAGATGGTGTGGCAGGGGACCGGCCTGGCGAGTTATTTTCTCGCCTGGCTCTTTCTCCTAACGGCCCTAGCTTGCTTCCTCCATCAGGGGCGGAAACTGCGCCGCACCCTAGCACAGCTGCGTCAGCATCCTAAACGCGAAATTCTCGGCTATCCCTGCCGCATCCTCGACGATACAGCCCTATTTAGCGCCCAAGTGGGAGGCTGGAACCCGGAACTCACCATCACCCAAGGGCTATTAGACCATCTCGACGGCGATCGCCTGGCCGCCGTCCTGGCCCACGAAGAAGGACATCGTGTCTACCGCGACACCTTTTGGTTCTTTTGGCTGGGGATCTGTTACCGTCTCACCCTCTGGCTTCCCCATAGCGACCTCCTCTGGCAAGACCTACTCCTACTGCGAGAAATCCGTGCCGATGCCTGGGCCGCTCAACAGGTTGACGAACTGCTCCTGGCCGAGTCCCTATTGGATGTGGTGCGCGCCCCACTACGCTCGACAGACTCCTTTGAAGCCGCCTTCAGTTGTACCGCTCCCCCCTCTCGCCTAGAACAACGAATCGAGGCTCTCCTCTGTGGCATCCATCCCGGCCTACACTTCGGCTGGCGGGGAATCCTACAACTGATCTGGGTGTTATTACCTCTAACCATTATCCCCTTCCATCACTAACTCGAACCGCTCACGACCACATCACAAGCTCTCTATGGCGGTTGACGCTCGCAATACCAACACCCTCTGGGCCTCGGTTCTCGTGGAGACCCTGGCCCGTTTAGGATTAGACCTGGCCGTCATCTGTCCGGGATCTCGCTCCGGTCCCCTAGCTGTCGCCTTTGCTCAACACAACCAGATTGAGGCCATCTCTATTCTTGATGAACGCTCAGCCGCTTTTTTTGCCCTGGGCCAGGCCAAACGCACCCATAAACCCGTCGTCCTCGTCTGTACCTCAGGAACTGCCGGGGCCAACTTCTACCCAGCCATTATTGAAGCTCGCGAATCTCGGGTTCCCCTGTTAGTCCTCACCGCCGATCGCCCCCCGGAATTACGCCACTGTCAAGCGGGACAAGCCATCGACCAACAGAAACTCTATGGCAACTATCCCAACTGGCAAAGTGAACTGGCACTGCCCCAGTTGAGTTTGAGCCAACTGCGCTATTTACGACAAACCTTGGTGTATGGCTGGGAGCGCACCTGTTTTCCTGTCCCCGGTGTGGTACACCTCAACTGTCCCTTTCGCGCTCCTTTGGCCCCAGAACCCCAGCCTCAAACCCAGGAATTCATCCGTATGCTGGGAGATGGGATCTGGGAAGAGTTTTTTGCCGCTGTTACCCCTGAAGGGCCAGCGATTCCCCGTCCCTCGGGTGCAAGTCTCGATCGCGCCTTCGCCGCCTGGTTTAAGAGCGATCGCGGTTTAATTGTCGCCGGTGTCGCTCAACCCCGTGACCCAAAACGCTACAGTGAACGGGTGGCCCAACTGGCTAAAACCCTCGGGTTTCCGGTATTGGCTGAAGCCCTGTCCCCCCTACGCCATTGGGCCTCGATGAACCCTCAGTTAGTGGTGAGTTATGATCTGCTGCTGCGTCATCCCAAAATTGCCGCTGAGTTTCAGCCGGATGTAGTACTGCAATTGGGAGATTTACCCACCAGCAAGGTATTACGGGAATGGCTGCAACAGGTCAATCCCTTAACTTGGGTGTTAGATCCCGGCGATCGCAACCTGGATGCACTCCATGGCCGCACGGTTCACTTACGCCTCGATGTGGAACGCCTACCCATCCCTGATCCGGTGGTTCCTCCCGCTCCCTCGGAGTTTTGCCAGCAGTGGTGTGATGCTGATGCGAAGGTGGCCGATGCCCTAACGGCTAAAATGACCGAGACCGGCCCCCTACGGGAACCACAACTGCCCTGGCTTCTCTCCCACGGTTTGCCCAGTCAGCGACAGGTGATGGTGGCCAATAGCACCCCAGTGCGAGATATGGAATGGTTCTGGCGACGCAGCGATCGCCAAACGCAAATCTTCTGTAATCGTGGCGCTAATGGTATTGATGGAACCCTCTCGACTGCCATTGGCTTGGCCTATGGGGGTCGGCCCACCTTCCTGATCAGCGGTGATTTGGCCTTTCTTCATGACAGTAACGGCCTACTCTTAGCTCAATGCTTAAAAAATCAGGGGCATTTAACAGTTTTACTGATTAATAACCAGGGTGGAGGGATTTTTGAACTCTTACCCATCGCGCAGTTCAATCCTCCCTTTGAAGAGTTTTTTGCCACACCACAACAGGTCAATATTCAAAAACTTTGTGCCGCTTATGGAATTGATTACAGCCCACTTGAATCGGCGCTTGATTTAAAAGAAGTCCTACATCAATTCCCCAAACCAGGATTGCGAGTCTTAGAACTCAGAAGCGATCGCCGTCAAGACCACACCTGGCGATCGCAGCTATTTACCATCGTATCTCAACTTCAGTTCTGAGCAGCAGTACTGAATGGGCCGTTAACCCTGATTTTGCAGAAGATGGAACTGTCTTAGCAACGTAACATTTTCAGGGGTTAAGAGTTTCTGCATTTCTTCAACTTGATTGAGCAAGGAAATTTCTCGGGAGAACTCCTCCTCCAAAATGCTGATATAACGCTCCTGAGCCTCCGGCGTTTTTTGCGCCTGTAACATGGTTAAGGCCATCTTGATGTTCGACATGGGCCGACGCAGTTCCTGATTAAGATTGGTCATTAAACCATCTTTAGCATCCAAAAACTCTTGCAATTGACTCAACTGATCTGATAGGTTTGACAGTCGATTCACCATAACTTCCTGCTTCTTGAACCTGGCTTCAATCGCCCTTAAAAGTTCGTCGGCATCAAAGGGTTTTACCAAATAGTCATCAGCTCCCATCTCAAATCCTTGACGCATATCAGAGCGTTCAGTTTTTGCCGTCAGGAAAATAAAGGGGATCAGAGCCGTTTCCACATCCTGTTGTAGCAGTTGCAACACCTGATAGCCATCTAGGCCCGGCATCATGACATCGCAGACAATCAAATCCGGGGATTCCTGACGAGCACAGGCAACTCCCGATTCTCCGTCGTTGGCCCCGAGTACCTCAAAGCCCTCCAAACGGAGAATTTTAATGATATTCTTCTGCAACACCTGCTCGTCTTCAATAACCAGTATTTTTTTCATAGTCTTTCGGTAAGCAGTTATCGACTTATTTGACGCTTCCAGAGTATTCATACAAAAATGTCAAGGTTGATTTTACACCCTCAGGGTAGCCAATCTAGATCCCTCAGGGCTAATGTTAACGAACTTCGCAGATTGGTTACAGGGGGAGGTGTACGCAAATCTGAGTTCCCACCCCAACCTGACTCTCCACCTCTAGTCGTCCCCCATGTAACTCAACGGAGCGTTGCACAATCGCTAATCCCAAGCCTGTTCCGGGAATCGTTCCCACATTTTTTGCCCGGTGAAATGACTCAAACAAGCGCGGCAAATCCTCCGGCGGAATGCCGATCCCCTTATCTCTAACACAATAAACCAGTTCCTGTTCGTATTTTACTAAACGAACCTGGACCGGCTGTTCGAGACTGGAATACTTGAGTGCATTGGAGACTAAATTAGTAAAAATTTGCCGTAGTAACTTTTCATCACCATTTAAGAGCATCGGCTCCTGGGGAATCTCCCAAGATAACTGGCGATCGCGGGCAATGCTGCCTCGAAGCTGTCGTAACAATTTGTCACAAAACTCACAGATATCCAGAGGCTCAGGATTAAAGGTCAATGTCCCCGACTCGCTCTTAGCTAGAGTCAGCACATCATCGAGGAGTTCGGTCATGTGACCCACAGCCGACTGAATATCATAGAGTTGTTCGAGTTGTTCCTCCCGAGTCCACTCGTAGCGTTGCAGCAGTTGGCCACAGGATTTGATCACCGCCAGGGGAGTGCGAAACTCATGGGAGGCCATGGAGATAAAGCGAGATTTGAGATCAATCAGTTCCCGTTCCTTTTGCAAAGCCTTAATGACCTCTGCCTCGGCCCGTTTGCGCTCGGTGATATCTTGCACCACGGCCACAAAGTAGGGGGCTGCCGCTGGGATGTCCCTCACCTCTGGAGAAGATGGCTCGGAAACAATGGATGTGGTCACATGAACCCAAATGGGGCTACCATTGGCGTGCAGAAACCGTTTTTCTAGGCTGATCGTCTCAGCTGAACCATTGAGCAGCTCCTGTCGGGTCTGTTCCGACATGGGAAGATCCTCCTCATAGGTCATCTGCAAACAGGTGCGTTGAGCCAGTTGTTGGGGGCTGTACCCCAAAATGTCACAGAGTTTTTGGTTGACAAACTCCCATCGGCCCTCCAGCGTCACTTGAGCCACCCCCACAGCCATCTGTTCAAACAGGGAACGGAAGCGTAACTCACTCCGTTGGAGGGCGATGGTGCGTTGGGCAACTTTAGTTTCCAAATCTTGGTTGAGTTGCCGCAGGGCAATTTCTGCTTCTTTGCGATCGCTGACATCCTGGATAATTCCCACAATCTGTTCCGGGTTCCCCTCGGCATCCCGACTCAAGACAATTTCTCGACTATGAATCCAATGCCAATGGCCATCTACCCCTCGCAGGCGATATTCACATTCGAGGAGTTCACCGGGATTGAGTTGTTCGAGGCGATCGCCCGGTTCCCCCACTCGGCTGATGTCCTCAGGATGAAGCCGCTCACACCCCGTAGAATGCCCCAATTCAGCCACTGTGGTTGGGGTATAGCCGATTAGGGCTTCGACTTGACAATTGATATAGATAATCTGCCAACTGTTGACCTGATAAACATAAAGGATATCAGGGGAGGTATCGGCAATCTGCTGAAAGAGACGCTGTTGTTCCATCAGAGCTACTTCAAACTGTTGTCGCTGGGTAATATCAATCCCCACAGCAATGGCAGCGCGACCACTATCATATTTCTGGGCAACCACCAGATATTGCAGTTTGGACTCCTCAATATCGAGGCTAAGAATCTGCCCCGCTGACATGGCAACGTCGGCCATAAATCCCCCCATGAAGTCAGCCAGTTGATGTGGATGAGACGGTTGGCTGGGAAAGTGGAGGTCTTGTCCCAAGAAATCCTCGGGAACCAGACCATAGAGATTGGCAAAGTTCGAGTTCACTCCTTGGTAGCGTTGATGATTATCCACCCAGCAGACAATACCGGGAATTGCATCCAAAATCGCTCGCAGGCGATCGCTCGTTTGTTGTAACCTGTCTTGGGCCTCTTGTCGGGTGCGGATACTGGCCCGTAGCATCTCGTTAATGCTCCGCAGTTGACTGGTGCGGGCTTCGACTCGTTCTTCTAACTCACGGGTGCTGGTTTGCAGAATCGCCTCCGCCCGTTTGCGAGCCGTGATATCCCGCGCCACCCAAAGGGCAGACATGGTAATTTCCTGAGTCAAGATGGACAGGGGTAACGGAGAAATACGAGCCTCAAACCACTGAGTTTGAAGGTTTAGGTCATTGGAGTCGTCTCGGGGTGGAAGTTGATATTCATAGCGAATCGTACAACCGTGATCCCAAGCCCGTTGGATCTGCTCAAAAAATGCCTGCTCACAGGGAGGTTCAAAAAACGCCGCGATGGTTTCGTTGACATCAGGATTGATGCGGCTGTAATCATGACTCGGCAAGCCCACCTGAAGCTGCTCATCATTGTGAATGCTGATTTCTAGGACGATATCCGGCATCGTCGACAACAGCATTTGCAGTTTGGTGTAACTACTGATGAGTTTTTCTTGTAGGAGTTGCTGTTCTGCCAGACTCAGGGGCGCTTGATAGTCAATTTGGGCCGGATAGCCCTGACAGAGAACGTCCTGAGCCAGCAGGCTCCCCACCAGATGTCCGTCAGCATCCAGAACCGGTAAGGTCTCCCGAGGTCTCTGCTCAAGTCGTTGGATGATCTGAGGCCAATCGGGAGGGCTGTCCTGTCGCCAGCAAAGCTGTTCGGGGTCTTGCTGCACCACAGACCCCAGGGCTTGGCTGCGATCGCACTGCGGATCTCGTAGCAGCGCCAAAGCATTCTGTTGAGAGAACTGCCCCAAGAAGCGATCACCCTCCACCACAAACACATTCACCAGGTTCTCATCTAGCAGGGTTGCGATCGCTTCGCTCAAGGAAACCTCTGCCTGCAAGATAGGCGGCTGCAGACCGTCGCGGTTCTCAAATCGTCCATCAAACAGTGTCATAAGAGGAAGAGACCTCAGGTTCTGGACCGGGACTCAGTAGTTATACGTAAAAGCCCCGTTGTGGATTCACGCAACTAAAAATCTGTATATCCGACAGTTTTCATCGCCCTAAATTACAACTATGATCGTAAATGTAAGGAAGCAAATTCATTAACCTCATCTCTTGGGAATTTTAACATAGGTTAAGGCAGCTAAAAAAAATAATTGTTTTGTAACATTTTTTAGGATTTTGCCTTAAAACAGTAGCAAGGAGTCGATTTGGACTGTTCCACCCCCTACTTTCTTGTTAAAAGTAGCCTCAATCCCTATCTATGATAGCTATCCTGATGTTAATTTGTTGCCCAGCTGAGGCGATCAAGAGTTGAACGTTTTGTCGGTCTTAAGACCTTAACCTCACCTTGTCTTCATCACGTTATCAGGTCGGAATTATGGAAAACGCTCATACCTACTCAACTCGCTCGGCTGCTGCTGCACTTTTGGACTATGTCAAACAAAAAGCCACCGGTCGCCTCATCATTGTTCACAAATCGACACAATACTATTTCGATTTATTTCAGGGACAACTGGCCACAGCCGTTCTATCCCTACATCGTCGTCGTCGTTGGCAGCGAGCCGTTGAACAGTACGTTCCCCAATTGTCGCATCGCTTAGAGCCGCAAGGAAGTCAACACAACTGGGAACGCAGCCACCTGCACCATGGTGTCAGTGAAGGCTGGTTGACCCGCCAGCAAGCCAAGGACATTTTGACCGATTGCACTCGGGAAGTGTTGTTCTCGTTAGTCAATGTTTCCAAATGTCGCATCCACTGGCAACCGAGCAACAGCAGCCTCTGTCCTCGCTGGACGTTGAATGCTAGAATCCTTGAACACTTATATGAGGACGCTCAAGAGTTATCACAAAACTGGCAAGAGTTAGGACTCAAACCCCGGTGGGTCTACCAGGCTCCCCAACTCGATGAGAGCTTAGATCTCAGTTCAGCCATTTTTTCTCATCTGACCTCATCCTTAGATGGAAACCATTCTTTTTGGGACTTAACCTTAGACTTATCCATCTCGCGAGCCACCGTCAGCCGCATCCTCCATCATTTCTTAGAACAGGGGATTATTCAATTCCTTCCCCTGGATGACGTCCCGGTGTCTGAGTCCCAACCCCCCCCATCCCAGTCCGCTGAGGAACTTGACGGTCATATTAGTTACATCCCCGAAATGATAGTTGCGTAGATGATTGACCTCCCCCACACTCCCCCTTCCCCAGTCTCCCCCTTAAGGTTTGCTCCAGAAAGCAGACCTTATTTTTATGGCGATCCCCAAACGACCATCCTGCCGTAAATCTCTGGAGCATTTTGTACTCCAGGCTGCAATGACCGGGTTGGAATCTCGCTAGGCTAAAGAGAGTGTCCCTAAAGTCGTTGCCGTTGAGGGCTGTCATTTAGGCTTAAAAGCGTTACAATTGTTTACATAAGGCTAGAGATTTACTCATTTCCTTGAGATCACCGTCCTGAACGCACCCGAACGACTTAAGCCAACACGAGTTCGTCGTAACCCAACCTCAAGCACCTCCGTTATGAAGACTGCTCAGACCTCTACCGACTTAGTCCGTACCTATCTCCGAGAAATTGGTCGGGTTCCTTTGTTAACCCACGAAGAGGAGATCCTATACGGCAAACGAGTTCAAAAACTGGTTGCACTTGAGACGATTCAAGAAGACCTCGCCCAAAAGCTCGATCGCCAACCCACCCGCCAAGAGTGGGCCGAGGCTGCCCAACTTAGCCCGCGACAGCTTCAAAACGAGATTGAGAGTGGCGAGGCTGCCAAACGTAAGATGGTAGAAGCCAACCTGCGCCTCGTGGTGTCAGTGGCCAAAAAGTATATAAAACGCAATGTCGATTTGTTGGACTTGATCCAAGAAGGCACCATTGGTATGCAGCGAGGAGTAGAAAAATTCGACCCCACCAAGGGCTATCGCTTCTCAACCTACGCTTATTGGTGGATTCGTCAGGCGATTACCCGGGCCATCGCCGAGAAGGGCCGCACTATCCGTCTGCCGATTCACATTACCGAAAAACTCAATAAAATTAAGAAGGTTCAGCGTCAACTGACCCAAGAACTGGGGCGGGCCCCAAGGATCAACGAAATTGCTGAGTCGATGAATCTCACCGCCAAACAGGTCAGAGACTATCTCGAACGCTCCCGTCAACCCTTGTCTCTGGACTTACGAGTGGGGGAAAATCAGGACACGGAACTGGCGGACTTACTCGAAGATGACGGCCCCTCGCCCGAAGACTTTGCTGTGCAGTCATCCCTGCGTAGCGATCTCGAAACCCTCATGGCCGATTTAACTGCCCAGCAGCGAGAAGTCTTGGCCCTGCGGTTTGGCTTGCGGGATGGGAAAGCCATGACCTTAGCCAAAATTGGCGATCGCCTGAAAATCTCTCGCGAACGAGTGCGACAGATTGAACGGGAATCCCTCACCAAGTTACGCAAACGCAAAGCCGATATGGGTGAGTATCTCGCCAGTTAAGACGTAGAAGGGGAACGACACAGGACTGGCAGTCTAACTCGATTGGCGTTCCCCTTATCTGGGTTTACCTTGAGGCATGATCAATCTTGGTCAAGCTGGAGTTGTTGCTGCTGGTTAGGAAAGACCACGCGGAAGGTAGTCCAGCCCTCGGCACTCTCTACGGTAATCCGTCCGTCGAGTTGGGTCACCAGTTTTTCGATCAGGGCTAACCCTAAGCCGGTTCCCCCTTGTTTCCAAGGATCGGCGTTGGGGATGCGATAGAATTTCTCGAAGATTTTCGGCAGTTCCTCTGGGGCAATACTGGCCTGGTTGCGGATGGAAAATTCAATCCCCTCCCTTGACTCGGAGTCTTCCTCCCCTAACACCTCACATTGACGGACGTGTAAATGGATGTCTCCCCGAGTTGCCGTATATTTGCAGGCGTTGTTTAACAGTTCCACTAAAATTCGTTCTAGGTTGAGGCGATCGCAGACAAACGGCGGTAAGTTCTTGGGACAGTCCACATGTAACCCCTGTTCGCGATCGCTGACTCGGGTATAGAAGGGACGAGTGAGGGTGGGAATCCACTCATTGAGGTTAATCAACGACATGGAAATGAGATAGGCGTTATTTTCAAGTCGTTGTAAATCCAGTAAATCCTCAACCAGTTCCTCTTCCCGAGTACATTCCGTATTGAGGATACTTAAATAGCGTTGAATGCGCATCACTTGAGCCGCATCAATGACCTGAGGTTCGGGTTTGTCTTCCTCTTTGGGAACGAATAATTTTAACATCTCAATCGCCAGTTTCATATTCGCAATTGGGGTGCGCAACTCATGGGACACAGCACTGAGAAAATCATCTTTGAGACGGTTGAGTTTCTCCAATTCTGCCACTTGGGCTTGTGCCGCCTGATAGAGTCGTGCTTGACGGATGGCGATCGCACATTGATTCGCCACCTGTTGCACCAAACGAATTTCTAAATCCGTAAACTCATACTCCGCATGATGCACTAACCATAAATCTCCTAAAACCCCTTGATTATCAAACAGAGGACTGGCGAGCATTGCCACTCGTCCTCGTACCGGATTGGGAATCAAGGAACAGAATTGAAAGTAACAGCCATCCATCAGTTGTGTGTAGAGTTCCGGGAAATTTCCCATCTGAGATACTCGCCCCTGAGATGCTGGAATAAAGTTTGTATATTCATAGCAAATCGTTGACGTTCCTTGGTCTAAATCATACAGTGCCGCATTACAAGAGCCAACCCCTAAAACGACCGCCACCTCTCGGACTGCCGTTTGCACAATTTGACTCTCATCGAGGCTATCGCGGACTTTATCGGTGATTCGTTTCAGCATTGCGTCGAACTCAATCGCCTGCTGTAACTGTTGCGTTCGTTCCCGAATTTCCTTCTCTAATACTTCTCCTTGTTGTTGAACTTGTGCGAACAAATGAGATTGTTGGATGGCGATCGCCACCTGAGTCGCCAATTGTTGCAGTAGTTCCACCTCTAAGGCTTGCCAATGACGTTCTTGCCGACATTGATGAGCCACTAAGAGACCCCAGAGACAGCCCTGCTCTAACCCCTCTGAGGATTGCAATAAAATCGGAACAATTAAGCTTGATTTTATTTGAAAGGGATTCAGCAATGCTTGAATGGTTGGGTCTGTTTCTTGAGAACTATCATTAATCAGATAGCTACGGCCCTGGAGATAGCGTTGTAGTTCAGGAGACTCCTGATAACTCAGGGGGATTTTATGATTGAGCATGGGTTTCCAGAGAGCATCTACTGACTCAACCACCACAATTCCATAACAGTCCGAGACTTCCGCCGGATTGGCATCAAAGCGGTAAATCAACACCCGATCGCTACCCAGGAAAAGGCGAACCTCCGAGACCGTCGTTTGTAGGATATCTTCTAAATTGAGGGACTGACGAATCCGCTGGGCGATCGCACTCACCAAGCGTTCCCGTTCCGCCTGTTGTCGTAACGCCAACTCCGCTTCATGGCGCTTAGTAATATCTCGAATAATTCCCTCAATGGCGATCGCCTCACCACTTTGGGTATATACAAACGTATCCTGCTGTTCCGTCCACACCAAATGACCATCCCGGTGGAACCAGCGTAAACTCAACGGCGAATCCGTCACCCTTTTTCCCTGTAGTAACCGTTGTAAGCGAGGCAAATCATCGGGGTGAATTTGGCGCAGCAACAAATCTTTATCGTCGTAATAGGCTTGAGGTGCATAGCCCATCAGACGTTCAATACTAGGACTGAGATAGTCAAACCCCGGATCGGGGGAGAGGCGGTAGGAATAGAGCGTATCAGAGGCATTATCCACCAATTGGCGGAATTGAGAAAACTCCCGTTCCGGTGTCCCATAATTCTGTAACTGAACAAATCCATAATGACTCTGATTCAGAACCAGAGGGCTAAGGGTGACCTGCACCGACGTCAATTTTCCCCGGCCCGGACGACGGCGAATCATCACCTCAACCGTTTCCCCCGCCATCAACTTGGCCCAATGTTGTTTCCACACCGCCGTTGTCCATTGCGGAATGAGTTTGCTAATCGGTTTCTCAAGCAGATCGCCGACGGGATAGCCAAGAGTCTGGCCGACTCCTAGCTGGATTGAGACAATACGCCCTTTTGGATTAAGCCAGAGAAATGTGGAACTTACAGGATTCACAATGGTTGGCCACTCACTAACGGTTTAACGGCGAGGCCGGTTTACACCTCCGAACACTCCCTTGGTTCAATTCTAACCATGGTGATTCGAGAGCCGGGAATCCCAACCTATCTAGGCCAGCAGCGTCCCCTCTAAGACGGTAACCGCTTGTCCTCCTAAGATGACCCGTTCTGCATCTCGTCGTACCCGGACAATCCCTCCCCGAGGTGACGCTTGATAGGCTAATAACTGCATCTTTTTGAGTTTGCGTCCCCAATAGGGCCCTAAACAACAGTGGGCTGATCCCGTCACGGGATCTTCATTAATTCCCATTCTGGGGGCAAAAAAGCGGGAGATGAAGTCATAGTCTCCTTGACTTCCCGAGTTAAGCCGCACCCCTTGACTACGACTGGTGACAATTACCCCTTGACAGGGAAGTTGGGCTAGTTGAGCAAAATCGGGATCGAGATCTTCGACATCGTCAGGCTTGGCCACCTCCACAAGCCAATAGTCTAAGACACTCTCACCGATAAATAAGGGGATCACCCCCAAGGCGGCTTCAAGTTTAGGAATCATAGGGTCGTTCGGCGGACGTTGCACCACGGGGGCCGCCGGAAAGTCCAATTCAATCCAAGACTGTTGACGCTCGGCCCTCAAGTCGCCGCTACGGGTGTAAAACTGAATCGGCGTTGTGAGGGCAACTACCCCCGTTTCCCAGAGAGCGTGGGCGGCGGCCAGAGTGGCGTGGCCACAGAGATCGACTTCTGTAGTGGGGGTGAACCAGCGTAGGCGGAAGCCGCGACCCTCTCGATGCAGGAACGCCGTTTCCGAGAGATTCATCTCCGCCGCCACCGACTGCATCCAAGACTCCTCCACCGCCCGGTCCAGAAGACAGACCGCCGCCGGATTTCCCCCATAGGGGCGATCGCTGAAAGCGTCAATTTGTAAGAGTTTCATAATGTCTTGACCGGTGCGATCGATGGCGTTAGCTTACGGGAAACTGGCTTTCAGTCTACCAAAGTGCCGGTCTCCCGAGTTGACGACCATGGTGCAATGTCCCCAAAACGTTCTACACTGAAGGGTGCTTTTGTTGTCTCATGGAGGAAACAGTTGTCACCCGTGCGGAAAACTGTTCTAGCTGGTAACTGGAAAATGTATAAAACCCAGGCCGAAGCCCTGGAGTTTTTGAAGGGGTTTGTCTCTCACCTCGAAGACACCCCCGATGAGCGAGATGTAATTCTCTGTGTTCCTTACACCGCCTTAGGAAGCCTCTCGAAGAACTTGCATGGGGGACGGGTGCGTCTTGGCGCTCAGAATGTCCATTGGGAAGACTGCGGTGCCTTCACGGGTGAAATCTCGGCCCCTATGCTGACGGAATTAGGAGTCGATTACGTCGTTGTTGGCCATAGTGAACGCCGGGAGTATTTCGGAGAAACCGACGAAACCGTCAACCGTCGTCTCAAAGCCGCCCAAGCTGGGGGACTCACCCCGATTCTCTGTGTCGGCGAAACCAAGGCCCAACGAGATGCCGGAGAAACAGAAGCCCATATCTTCTCTCAGTTGGAGCAAGATTTGGTGGATGTGGATCAAAATAAACTGATTATCGCCTATGAACCCATTTGGGCCATCGGCACCGGCGATACCTGTGAGGCAGTCGAAGCCAATCGCGTCATTGGCTTGATTCGCTCCAAACTCACCAATGCGGATGTTCCCATTCAATATGGCGGTTCCGTCAAACCTGCCAATGTGGATGAGATTATGGCTCAACCCGAAATTGACGGGGCCCTCGTTGGAGGTGCCAGTTTGGAACCGGAAAGCTTTGCCCGCATTGTTAACTATAAAGCTTAGCAATGACTCAGACCGGACTTAACTTCTGTTAAGTTTGTAACGGTTTTTTCCTGTTTTTGTAACGTTTTTTGAAATAGCGGCGGCTTGAGGTTTCGAGTCGTCGTTATTTTATGGCTGGCCCCCGGCTCATTTTTAACAAAACTTGAAGAACTTTCACGGTTTTGAAGATTTCGCTTAATCTAGGAATACATTAAGACCGCTTGTCAGATCTACTGGATTCCCATGGAAAACTTTGAAAACTATCGACTCAAATGCACCCTCAGCTTCGGGGACATTTACGGTCAAATCATCATTTGGCTCATCGTCATCTTCCTCAGCTTGGCCTCAGCCCTCGCCCTCTGGAGTACAGAACGCGAACTCTATGCCCTGCTAACCGTAGGTTTGATTGTCGTTCTGTCCCTTCCGTTCCTCCTGTTTGCCTTTGTCACCACGTTGCTGAACCACATTGAAGTCAATGCCATCGATCCAGCAGCGGAAACCTCCAGATTCTCAGGAAAACGCCCCCCCAACGAAAAACCCGCCCAAGCCACCGGCTAACGCCAAGCTCAGGACCCCCGGATCATGTCACAATGGAGATAGGAAGGCAGCAGGCAATAGGCAATAGGGGGAAGATAGCAGTTTTTCTATTGCCTATTGCCATCCCCTCCCAGGAGGGGTTCTGCCTACTGCCTACTGCCTATTGCCTTTTGCCTCCCCCCCATGCTGCAACATGATGTCATTATCGTCGGTGGCGGACTAGCCGGAAGCCGCGCCGCCGTTGAAATCGCCCGCACAGACGCCCAGGTCAACATTGCCGTCGTCGCTAAAACCCATCCCATCCGATCGCACTCCGTCGCCGCCCAGGGAGGCATCGCCGCCACCCTCAAAAACGTCGATTCTCAAGACTCCTGGAAAGCCCACGCCTTTGATACCGTCAAAGGATCGGATTATCTCGCCGATCAGGATGCTGTGGCCTTACTCACCCAAGAAGCCCCCAATGTCGTCATCGACTTGGAACATATGGGGGTGTTGTTCTCCCGCCTAGAGGATGGCCGCATCGCCCAACGGGCCTTTGGTGGCCATTCCCATAACCGCACCTGTTACGCCGCCGATAAAACCGGCCATGCCATTCTTCATGAACTCGTCAACAACCTCCGTCGCTATGGGGTGACGATTTATGATGAATGGTATGTGATGCGCCCCATTATTGAAGACGGAGACGCTAAGGGCCTGGTGATGTATCACCTCGAAAGCGGACGTATTGAGGTGGTTCGGGCCAAAGCCGTCATGTTTGCTACGGGGGGCTATGGACGGGCCTTTAATACCACCTCCAATGATTATGCTTCGACGGGGGATGGTTTGGGCATGGCCGCTGTAGCGGGCCTGCCCCTCGAAGATATGGAGTTTGTGCAATTTCACCCCACAGGCTTATATCCCGTTGGGGTCTTGATTTCCGAGGCGGTTCGCGGTGAAGGGGCCTATCTACGCAACGCCCACGGCGATCGCTTTATGGAACAATATGCCCCCAGTAAGATGGAACTGGCCCCACGGGATATTACCTCCCGGGCCATCGCCACGGAGATTCGCCAAGGGCGCGGTATTAACCCCGATGGCAGTCCTGGCGGGTCCTATGTCCATCTGGATTTGCGCCACATGGGACGGGAGAAGATTATGAGTCGGGTTCCCTTCTGTTGGGAAGAGGCCCATCGCCTGGTTGGGGTGGATGCAGTGAATGACCCCATGCCCGTTCGTCCCACGGCCCATTATTCTATGGGCGGCATCCCCACCAACACTCGCGGCCAGGTGCGCCTGGGGCCTGAAGGCTTCGTGAGCGGCTTCTATGCGGCTGGTGAATGTGCCTGCGTCTCCGTTCATGGGGGGAACCGTTTGGGCAGTAATTCCCTGCTCGAATGTGTCGTCTATGGCAAGCTTACGGGGGCGGCGATCGCCGAGGATGTCCAGTCTCGTAAATTGCCGGAGTTGGAGGAACAGCCCTATATTGAAGAGGCTCAACGGCGCTTACAGGAGTTGTGCGATCGCCAAGGGGAGTATCGCATCAACGAAGTCCGTCAGCGGCTTCAGGACACCATGAGTGAGTTTTGTGGGGTGTTCCGCAGTCAGGAGTTGATGCAGCAGGGTTTAGATGAACTCGGGGCGATCGCCCAACAGGTGCAACAGATCCATCTCGACGATCGCGGAACCCTCTGGAACACCGAACTCATCGAAGCCATGGAACTCGACAACCTCCTGATTGTGGCCCAAACGATCCTCTACTCTGCTTTCAATCGCCAGGAAAGTCGCGGCGCCCATTTCCGGGAAGACTACCCCAGTCGCAATGACGGGGAGTTTCTCCACCACACCCTGGCCTATCACTCGGCCGCTGGGGTGG
Organism: Phormidium sp. PBR-2020; assembly: GCA_020386575.1. Lineage (GTDB taxonomy): Bacteria > Cyanobacteriota > Cyanobacteriia > Cyanobacteriales > Geitlerinemataceae > Sodalinema. The sequence goes on from CP075902.1 coordinate 1,854,459, forward strand.
ATATTGTCCCCATGGCGGTCAACCTCAGCCTCTTTGAACCTCAAGAACGGAAGTATTAATAGACGTTAAGCCTAACGTTCCCCGGTTCACTGTCAACCGCCCCCTTAATTGGCGATGCCCCAAAAAATTAGAGAACTCAAAAAGAGGCTGCGACAGATCGGTTTTGTCGAAATCCCCGGTAAAGGAAGTCATACCAACTGGATTCACCGTTTCTATCACGGTAAGCTGACCCTCTCAGGGAAAGCAAATGACGATGCTAAACCCTATCAGGAAAAAGCTGTAAATCAGGCCATAATGGAGGTTCAATCGAGGAATCATGATGAAGAACTTAAAATACAGAATTGTGGTTCAGTGGTCAGACGATGATAAATGTTTTCTAGTTGGCTTCCCCGACTTTCCAGGACAAGAGTGGCGAACTCATGGAGATACCTATGAAGAAGCACTCAGCAATGGAACTGAGGCTTTAGAATCCCTCGTCATGGCATACCAATCTACGGGTGATCCCTTGCCGCAACCCCAAACGATCTCCATGCTCTCCTGATGAATTTTCGGATCTCATCCTTTAATGCTGGCTGTTCAGCAGAGAACGACATACCAATCAAACATCCCCTCGGCGATCGCACAACCAATAGGTTTTCATCTGGCCCCGTCCTTTAATGTCTAACAGTCCCCGAGACTCGAAGAGATAGCGGTCTTTTAGCATCTCATAGGTTTTCTGAGTCACCTGGATTTTTCCCGCTTGTCCTTGGGACTCCATACGGCTGGCTACATTGACCGTATCTCCCCATAAATCATAGGCAAATTTACGAATCCCAATCACCCCAGCCACCACGGGGCCGGTGTTGATGCCAATTCGCAGTTGGAAGGAGAGATGATGTTCTCGGTTAAACTCATCAATGGCCCATTGCATTTCTAGGGCCATTTCAGCAATAGCCCCGGCATGATCGTCCATGGGCATTGGTAGGCCCCCGGCTACCATATAGGCATCCCCAATCGTCTTAATTTTTTCGAGGCGGTAGGCCAACGCCAACTGATCAAAGGTCGAGAAAATCTCATTCAACATCGCCACTAACTTGGAGGGAGTCATCTGGGCCGAGACCGTGGTAAAGTCCACTAAATCTGCAAACATAATCGTGGCTTCCTCAAACCGTTCGGCGATGGAGGTTTGGTCTTGTTTCAGTTGTTCAGCAATCTTACGCGGTAGCACATTTAACAGTAAACTCTCGGACTTCTCCTGTTCCACCCGTAGGGCTTCTTCCGCTAGTTTGCGCTTGGTAATCTCCTGGACGGTTCCCTCATAGTACAGCACATGCCCCTGATTATCTCTGACTGTCCGGGCATTTTCTGACGTCCAAATAATACGATTATCTTTGCAACGTACCTGTAACTCAAACTCAATAATTGAGCCTGCATCCTCCAAGCAACTAATAAATTCTAGACGGCGATCGCTGTCAACATATAAATCCTGGCCCACATCCTGCACATTCGCTTGTAAGTCTTCTAACGAGTCATAGCCATACATCTGGATAAGTGCCGGATTTGCACTAATATATTGTCCCTGAGGTGTCGTTTGATAAATTCCCTCCGCCGCATTCTCAAAAATACTGCGATACTTCTCTTCAGCTTCCTGTAAGGCATTTAACACTCGGCGACGTTCAGTGATATTGCGGGCAACCCAAATCACACAATTATCCGGTAACGGAGAGACCGTTGCCGCAAACCAAACCTCGGAAGTATCTTGAGTATCTGGGTCTTCAATCTCAAGATTGTACTCTAAGTTAACGGTTTGCCCTCGATTCAAAGCCCGCTGAATATGGCTGACAAAAATACTCGCCTGAGTGGGCGGTAGAACCTCATAAACACTTTTGCCAATACGGTCCTCTGTTGGGCTATAAAGCACCTCAGAATTCGTTGAGACAATCTTAACGTAACGTCCTTGGGCATCAAAGACAGCGATGGTATCTGTCATCGCCTCAAATAGCGCCCGTAACTCGGCTTCTGACTTACGTAGAGCCGCTTCAATTCGCTGACGTTCCCCAATTTCTAACATCAGTCGTTCGTTTGATTGACGCAGAGCCGCCGTGCGTTCTTCTACGCGACTTTCGAGGTCTTCATTGGCTCGTTGTAAGGCTTCTTCTGCTCGTTTGCGTTCCGTAATATCTTCAACAGTCCCCTCATAATATAAGAGATGATCTCCTTCCTCATCCCAAACTAAACGGGCATTTTCAGAAATCCAAACAACCGTGCCATCTTGACGGTAAATTTCTTGTTCAAAACCAATCACTCGCCCCTCTTTATGAAGGGTATCCAGGAAATATTCTCGTTTTTGGATGTCCACATACAGCAGGCGATCGCCACAACTGAGATTATTGATTAAACGTTGGGGAGACTCATACCCATAAATCCGAGCTAAGGCAGGATTGACATTGAGATAGTTACCATTGGGGTCAATCTGATAAATTCCTTCAACTGCATTTTCAAATAGGTCGCGATATTTAGCTTCCGCGTCCTTGAGAGCTTGAACCGCTCGATGACGTTCCGTGACATCAATCCCCACCGTAAAAGCTGCCCGCCCTTCATCATATTTTTGGGCTGCAATCAGATAACTATGGGTTTCGCCATAAACTTTAGCCGTAATTTCCTGGCAATGTTCCGTAGCCTCACTGGCAAAGAACTCCTCAAGGAACCCCTGGAAGAGATCACTGGTTTGTAAGAAGCCAATCTCCTGATTCACAAAGGCTTCCGGCGGCAGATTATAGGTTTGGGCCAGATGGCGGTTCACCCCCAGATAGCGCAAGTCGCGGCTAATCCAGGACACCATCCCCGGTACTGCCTCTAGAATCGCCTGGAGTTGGTCTCTAGCCGCCCGTAGGTCATTTTCTGCCTGACGACGTTCCGTGATGTCTATACCCACCGTAAACGCCGCGCGATCGCCATCGTATTTCTGGGCCACAATCAGGAAATCCCGCAGTTCCCCATGAACCCGCGTCGAGACTTCACAGGTGGCATCATCGGCATTACTCTCAAAAAATGACATCATGAAATCCTGGAAGTCATGACTGGCCCGCAAAAAGCCAATATCTTTGCCGATAAAGTTCTCCGGTTCCGCCTCAAACATCTGGGCCAATTGATGATTAACCCCCAAATAGCGCAAATCTCGGCTAATCCAAGACACCACCCCCGGAACGGCATCGAGAACCGCCTCAAGTTGCTCTTTTGCCGACCGTAACGCCTGTTCCGCCTGAGTATGCTTAACAATTTCTGCCACAAGCTGATCATTGGCCTCAACCAATGCAGCGGTGCGTTCTTCGAGTTGAGATTGCAACATCTCATCCGTTAACGAGGACTCGTTGGGTTCCTGCTGGGCCCCTTGCTGCTGCTGAATTTCTAAGGCTTCAACACGTTGACGGAGATGGGTTAATTCCTGAATGAGTTGTTCCTTGGGTTTATCTTCGTCTCTCATGACGTTGCGTCGTTGAACGGGTGAGGAAGTCATTGCTGTACCTAAGCTGTTGGTCGTTCACCGGCCAGCCTGAAGTTCAGTCTGCTGCGGTATGCACCCCACGATTTCGTCAAACACTCATGACCACGGCGATCGCCCCGGATTGAGTTGACGAGTGTGCCCCCTGAGTTCATGTAAATGCTCTGAAGCTACTATTCTAGTTCACCCGCCCACAAGCCGTTCAACCGTGCTGAGACGCAAACTCGCAGGTTCTCCCTAAGTTGTTTCAGGTAAGTTTTCCAACCTTCCGGGGAGTTTTCAGAGTTTTGCACCCTCTTGAGTCAGCCTAGCCGGTTTGTCTCAACCACGGATTATGATCGCCACCCCTGAGGACTCTCACCAAACACCCCACCCCCCTCCCGGCGATTCTGTAGCGTTTCTTAACAACCTATAGCTTAAACTCCAGGAAATTTTGTATCCTAACAGACGTGGTTTAAAAGTTCGCCCCAGAGCGAATTGATTTCATGGCTTACTTGTGGTATAAAGCATTTCACCTGATTGGCATCGTCGTCTGGTTCGCTGGTCTGTTTTATCTAGTTCGTTTGTTTATCTATCACGTTGAAGCCGATGCCGAACCCGAACCCGCCCGTTCCATCCTTAAAAATCAATATCAAATCATGGAAAAGCGGTTATACCACATTATCACAACGCCAGGAATGATTGTAACCGCAGCCATGGCGATCGGCATCATTAGCACCAATCCTGACATCATGAAGTCCAGTTGGCTCCATATTAAGTTAGGATTTGTTGCCCTATTAATTGCCTATCACTTCTACTGCGGCTCCCTCATGAAAAAACTAGAAAAGGGGGAATGCAACTGGACCAGTAAACAGCTTCGTGCCCTCAATGAAGCCCCAACATTACTCTTGTTAGTGATTGTCATGTTAGCGGTCTTCAAAAACAATTTCCCCACCACAACTGCCCCCTGGCTCGTCTTCGGTGCAGTCATCCTAATGGCAGCCACCATTCAACTCTACGCCCGCAAACGTCGCCTCGACAAAGAACGACTCAGCCTAGACAGTTAATCACCATTTCATCATACTAGGGAATAGTCTATTACCCTCTCTTCCCCTACTGCCTATTGCCTACTGCCTATTGCCTACTGCCTTCTTCTCCCAAAAACCCCTCGATCGCCCGCCGAGTCGTATTCGGGCGTTCCAGATGAGGCACATGGCCACAACAGGGAATCCAGACTAACTCACCATGAGGAAGTCGTTGTTTAAACTCCCCTGCATCATCCGTCCCCAGAATGCGATCCTCCTCACCCCAAATCACCAGGGTGGGGAGTTTCAATTGGGGGAGTTTAGCCGTCAACGAGGGAAAGCCCCCACTTTTCGTAAACTTAATCAGCGCCTGTTTCCAGCCCTCACAGTCGAGATGCAACGCCGCACAACAACGAGCATCCGCTGAATTGAACGATTTATCAAAATAGGCCGAATAACTAATCTGATTGCGAACCCCAGGCCGACGGAGAAAATTCGCCGCCAAACTATCAAACGGAGGAAACAAGTATTTCCCAATCACCGGGCCCTTAGCAATCCCCGCACTATCGAGAAGAACCACTCGTTCCACCGCCTCAGGATACGTCAGCGCAAAATCAATCGCCGCCGCACCCCCCATCGACGCTCCCACCAACACCACCGGCCGGGCGATCGCCTGTTGCCAAAACCCATATAAATGAGCTTTGATAGCAGCGGGAGACACCGCCCCCAGGGGCGATCGCACCGTAAAGCCAAAGCCCAACAAATCCACCGCCCAAGTTTCCCGAGATTGGGCCAACAACGGTTGTAGACGGCGAAATTCCAACACCGAACTGTCAAACCCATGGATGAGTAGCAACGGCGTCTGCCCCTCCCCCCGCTGCACATAAGTGGTGGGGATCTGTAAATCCCCCACCTGAACCTCTAAACGTTGAATCGCCTGAGCCTGTTGAATAGACGTCTCTTCACTCAGTTGGTGAACCGCAGCCGGGAGAAAATCAGGGAACATGAGTAATGCGCGAGAACCTGAACCATTAATTGTCAACCATGCCGCAGCACAGTCCAGACTCGATCATACCTGACCCCGAGACCCCCATTCGTGTCATTGGCCTCATGAGCGGAACCTCCATTGATGGCATCGATGCCGCATTCGTCGAACTCAGTGGCGGGCGATCGCCCCTGAAACTCAAGCTTCTAGCCGCCCAAACCTTCCCCTACGAACATATCGCCCCCCCCAACCTGCGATCGCAACTCCTCGCCGCCGCCAGCAACCAACCCCTCCCCCTCAGCCAACTGGCCCAACTCGACGACGCGATCGCCCACGCCTTCGCCCGCGCCGCCCAACTCATCCAAACCCAGCGCCCCCCCGCCCAACTCATCGGGTCCCACGGACAAACCGTCTTCCACGCCCCACCCTCCCCTCCCAAACATCTCGGCTACAGCCTCCAGCTCGGCCGTGGCGCCGTCATCGCCCAGCACTGTGGACTCCCCACCGTCAGCAACTTTCGCGCCGCCGATATCGCCGCTGGCGGGCAAGGTGCGCCCCTCGTCCCCCCCATCGACGCCTGCCTACTCGCCCATCCCCAGCGCCATCGCTGCATCCAGAACCTCGGCGGCATCGGCAACGTCACCTACCTCCCCGCCGGATGTAGCCAAAACCTCCAGGGAGTCCTCGGCTGGGACACCGGCCCCGCCAACATCCTCATCGACCTCGCCATCCGTCAACTCACCAACGGCGAACAACAGTACGACCAAAACGGTCAGTGGGCCGCCTCCGGAACCCCAGACCCCGACCTAGTCCAACAGTGGCTCAACCATCCCTTTTTCCGCCAACCTCCCCCCAAATCCACCGGCCGCGAAGACTTCGGCCCCCAACTCCTAAAGCAGTATCATCAGCAAGCCCAACATCTCAGCCCCGCCGACTGGCTCGCCACCCTAACCGACTTCACCGCCGCCACCATCGCCGACAGTTACAAACGCTTCCTCCCCCAACTCCCCCAAGACGTGATCCTCTGCGGCGGTGGAAGTCACAACCCCTACCTAAAATCCCGTCTACAAACCCATCTCCCCCAAGCCACCCTCTCCAGCAGCGACGACTGGGGACTCAACGCCGACTTCAAAGAAGCGATCGCCTTCGCCATCCTCGCCTACTGGCGCATCCAAGGTCATCCCAGCAACCTTCCCAGCGTCACCGGCGCCACCAAACCCGTCCCCCTCGGCGACATCCATTATCCCTAAACAGCAACCCCAAGGAATAGCCCATCACCCATCGCCTCCTCGTTCTCCTCCCGTTCTCCGTGTCCTCTGTGACTCTGTGGTTTTCCCTCTTGCCCCTTGCCTCTTGCCCCTTGCCTCTTGCCCCTTGCCTCCTGCCTCTTGCCCCTCCCCCCTCCCCTCCCCCCCAACTGCTAAGATTCTCCTAGCGAGGAATTCTCTTAAACCTCGCCTTTGATGGCAATCCTTTGTTCTAAATTGTGGTAGCTCACTCGTTTTTACTCGAACAAGGTCGGTGGCGCCTAGAAGGCAACTGGCTTGAACGCTCAAACCCGCCCATCGCACTGACGGGTCGCATCATCGTCGCCTGGGGACAAGATAACTGGTATAGCATGGTCACCAAACTCACCTTCCCCAACCGAGAACGGCAAGAAATCACCTGTCAATATCGAGGTCGCCTCGACGGCGGCGAGCGTCAATACACATTCGTTTTACAACATAGCGAATTAGGACGAGTTGAAGGAGAAGGTTGGATCACCCCAGCCGCCATCGTCCAACGCTACTGGACCCTCAACGACAAACAACGCCGCAGCGGCTTTGAAACCCTAACCCGCCTCGACACCGGCAAATACGCCATCTCCGGAGGCATGATGGCCGGCCTACACCTCACCAGCGCCATGGATGCCACCGTCATCCTGCAATACAGTTAACCCAATCATGACCCCCCAAACCCCCATCCTCCTCTCCCCTCTCCCCTCCTCTCCCCTCCTCTCCCCTCCTCTCCCTCCGTGTCCTCTGTGACTCCGTGGTTCCCCTCTCTCCCCATTAACAAGCGATCGCATTTTTGCACAACCCCTCAAAAATCCCTAAAAACTACTGTAAAATTAACCTGGCTTACCCCAAACTCTCTCCACATCGCCATCGTTAAAGGGCAACTGCCCTGAAACCCACCTAGCCGTCTTTCACCAATTTTGTATGACCGTTATCACCCCCGATAAAACCGCTCTCGATCTCGACCTTGCCAATCAACATCTAGAAAACGCCAACGCCAGCGACATTGTGGCCTGGGCGGCCCAAACCTTTGGCGATGGCCTAGTCATGAGTAGCAGTTTCGGGATTCAGGCGGCGGTCATGTTGCACCTTGTCACTCAAGTAAAACCCGATATCCCCGTCATTTGGGTTGATACTGGCTATCTTCCCCCAGAAACCTACCACTTTGCCGAAGGCCTACAACAACGGCTGAACCTCAACCTGCATATTTACCAATCCTCCATCAGCCCCGCCCGCATGGAAGCCCTCTACGGCAAACTCTGGGAACAAGAAAACGTCGCCGCCCTCAACCGCTACGATGCCATTCGTAAAGTTGAACCCATGCAGCGGGCCCTACGGGAACTCGGGGCCACCGCCTGGCTAGCCGGACTGCGGGCCAACCAAACTCAACATCGCCGCAACCTCCGTCCCGTCGAACGCCAGGGAGAGTATTATAAGGTCTTCCCCATCCTCGATTGGTCTTCAAAAGATGTTTATGAGTATCTAATCGCCAACGACTTACCCTATCACCCCTATTTTGACCTCGGCTATACCACCGTCGGCGATTGGCATTCCAGCCGCCCCGTCACCGCTGATGATGACCATGAACGGGATACCCGCTTCCGAGGACTGAAACAAGAATGTGGCTTACATCTGCCCGAAAGTGACGGAGAATCCGAAAGCCTCGATTCGAGTTCCCTCTAACGCCTCCGGCGCGATCGCCCCTCCACCCCAACTCATCCCAATATGTCCTCTTTCCGAGATGTGGTCGGATATTTCCGCGCCTACCGTCGTTCGGCAATTCTCAGCATCCTCCTCACGGGGAGTTTTGAGATTCTCGATTTAGCGGTTCCCTATGCCGTGGGCCAGATTCTCAATGTCCTCTCGGGCCAAACCCTCGACCCGTTTTCTCAGGGGTTGGTCAATAGCACGGCACAACTGCTCAATCGTGACCCCGATATTAACCTACAACTTGGGGTTTTCGTGAGCATTATTTTCCTGATTTCGGTCCTACGGGCCCCCTTGCAACCCTGGTTGAGTGGCTGGTTCCATTGGTGGATTGCCCTCAAAACTCGCCAGGATAAATCTAAATCTGTCGTCAGTAAGGTTCTGGAATTACCCCTCAACTTTTATGACGAAAATAATCCCGGACGCATCGCCGGACGAGTTGCTAAAGGGATTACCAATTACACCTGGACCTATCCTGAAATTGCCGGTCAATTTCTCCCCAAGCTGATTCGAGTTTTGGGGGTATTTGTCATCATTGCCTTGATTGAACCCTGGGTGGCGCTGGTGTTTGGGCTGTCGTTTGTGAGTATTTTGCTGTTTAGTTTGCGCCATTTACAGGCAATTGTTAGGAAAGAAAATGCTCTAGACCGCTATTTAGAAAATATCGATAGTCGCACCTCGGAGATTATCACCAACATCAAAACCGTTAAGTCCTTCGCCAATGAGGGACGAGAGTTTAAGCGGCAACAACAACGCATCGATCGCGCCCACTATTTTACGATTCACCGCATTCACCGCGATTATGTCATTCTTGACACCTGGCGGCGTACGGTGATTCAAATATCTCTATTTGGCATTCTGGTAATGACCCTTTGGGCTACGGTGAATGGACAGATTTCCCTGGGCCATTTTATTACCACCTTCACCATCTCCAGTTACGCCTATGCGGAACTGCGCCCCCTCAGCCTCATTGCCGAAGTCTTTGCCCGTCGCTACAGTTCTATGGTGCGCTTCCATGAGTTACTCAACACCCCATCGGGACAGGATGCGGCCCGCTTGGTGTTAGATCACAACCAAGAGAATCCCTATCAGTTTAAGGGGGCGATCGCCTTTAAGCAAGTTGTCTTTGGCTACACCCCCAATATCCCGATTTTGAAAGGGCTTGACTTTGAGATTCAACCCCGGCAAACGGTGGCGTTGGTGGGACGCTCGGGGTCGGGTAAATCGACATTAGTCAAGCTTCTTTTTCGCTATTTTCAACCGGATTCTGGGCATATCTATCTCGATGGCCAGGATATTCAGTCCCTGGATGTGGGCCAGTATCGGCGGCGCTTGGCTATTGTCCATCAAGATGTGGATATTTTCAATGGCACGCTTTTAGATAACCTGAAATATGGGAATCCTGATGCCACTTGGCCGCAGGTGGAATCTGCCTGTGCGATCGCCCGCGTGGATGAGTTTATCGCTGAACTTCCCCGAGGCTATGCCAGCATCGTCGGTGAGCGCGGAGTCCGACTCTCCGGGGGACAGCGCCAACGCATCGGCATCGCCCGCGCCCTGATTGTTAATCCCGATATCTTGGTGTTTGATGAAGCCACCTCCAGTTTAGATTACGAGTCAGAACGCTCGATTCAAGAGGCCATGCACTCCATTTTTGGCACACGCACCACCCTTATCATCGCCCATCGCCTCAGCACCATCCGCGATGCCGACCAAATTATTGTCCTCGATAACGGTGCGATCGCCGAAATTGGCTCCCATCAAGATTTACTCTCCCAAGCTGGACTCTATCGCCGACTTCATGACCTCTCAGAAAGCGGTGAGTTGCTCGACTAATCCCCCTTACAGAAAATTTGAGTTTTTCTCCTAAAAACCCTTGACAGTCCCTCAAGAAACTGGTTATAATCAAGACAGAAATATAAATAAAGTCTTAGCCCGCCTCGGGTAGCACCATTTTTCCGACGGTTAGGAGCAAGGCTTCGCGGCCCCGGTGCGGGCCGCGCAAAGCCAAACATCTAGGCTGCGCAATTTTTTTAGGTCAGCCAAACGGGGTCTTCAGCAGAACCTATAATTGAGTTCAGGGTTGCCCTTTCTCCAGTTGATCTCAATGAACCGTCCCCCCAGCTCTCCCGTCAATCCACGAATCTGCATTTTGGGCGGTGGTTTCGCGGGACTGTACAGCGCCTTAGCTCTAGCCAAGATTCAACTCTTAGAACAATGGCAGATCGTCGTCATCGACCAAACCGATCGCTTTGAGTTCAGTCCTCTCCTCTACGAACTCATCAGCGGCGAACTCGAAGCTTGGGAAGTGGCTCCCCCCTACCTGCAACTATTACGCAACGAGCGCATCAACTTCTACTGCGATCGCATCGAAGCCATTAATCTCGAAGCGCGTCAAGTGCAACTGCGCGATCGCGGACCTCTGGGGTATACCTATCTCATCATCGCCCTAGGCCTAGAAAGTCGAGTTCCCCCTCACCCCGACGTATTAAGCTTCCGCCGACTCGCCGACGTGCAGCGACTCGAAGCCGAATTACAGCGGTTACAACATCAGGCCTCCCTAGACATCAGCATTGTCGGAGCTGGAGCCAGTGGCGTCGAATTGGCCTGTAAGCTCGCCGATCGGTTGGGCGATCGCCATCAAATCCATCTGATCCATCGCGGCCCACAACTGCTCCCAAGATTTAGCCCCCCAACCCGCAAAGCCGCTGAGGGAGCCATCAACAAACGTCGCATCCGCCTCAGCCTCAACACCAACGTCAAAGGGATTCAACATCAAGGAGACTTTCAACTGCAACTCCAGCAACAAGAGAAATTCTTTAAAGAAACCAGCCATCTCGTCATCTGGACAGCCGGAAGCGAGATCAGTCCCCTCATTCGCTCCCTTCCCGGCGGCGATCGCGGTCAACTTCCCGTCACCCCCGAACTGCAACTGAGCCGCTACCCAGAAGTATTTGTCCTCGGGGACTTAGCCGCCACCCCCCTAGCCAACACCGCCCAAGTCGCCTATCAACAGGCCCCCCACCTCGCGAAAAACCTCCAATCCTACGTCTTTCAAGGCTCCCTCAAACCCTTCCGTTACCGTCATCTCGGAGAAATGCTCACCCTCGGCATTCACAACGGAGTCGTCCACAGCTTCGGGATCACAATCAAAGGTCGCCTCGGGAACCTCATCCGCACCCTCGTCTATATCCAACGACTACCCACCCTACGACAAAGTTTACGTGTCTTCTGTCACCGGCTGAAACGTCTCGTTAAACCCCAATAACTCTCCCATCCCTGTAACGGTCAATCCCGCAACTCAGAGAAATGCCTCAAAGCAGGGTCTATCCTCTTAAAGCCATTCTTGTAGAGCAATGCTACGATCTCAGATAAACTCGACCCAGTTTTCCCAAGCCGACCCTTCAGTTCCTCCCCCCAGGTAAATTCCCCCCCTAAACATTACCGTTCTCCTCATGTCTTGCTCCATAAACGCTCAAACTAACTCAGAAAACCAACCCTTCCAGACTCTGTTCAACATCATTGGCGAGGGATTGATTCTGCTCGATCACCAAGGCTATTGTCAGCAAATCAACCCAGCCGCCTGCCAGATATTAGGCCAATCAGCCACAACCCTAAGCCAGCGTCACCTAAATGACTTCAAGCAACTGGGACTAGAGGGAATCCCCCCCTGGAAAAACCCGCCCAACCCCGAACCCCAGTCTGGACAATTTCGCCTTCGACGAGCCGATGGCAAAACCTATCAAATCGACTATATCATCAGCCCCAACGTTACTCCAGCACACCACATTCTTAATTGGCGATTTAAATATATTAGCAAATCAGAAGCAGATCGCTATATTGATAAAAAAAAACAATCTGAAAATGCCCTATGGCAAAAGGAAATCCACTTAGCACTGGCGTTACAGGGGAGTCAAACCGGAACTTGGGACTGGAACATACAAACCCAGGAAACGGTATTGGATGAAAAGCAATGGAAAGCCTTTCTCGGCAGTTGTGATGAACCCGAGGTCTCTCGTCTAATCACTCAACCCCTCAGCGAGTGGCAAGACCGAATTCATCCAGAGGACAAAGACCAAGTCAACCAAGCCATACTCGCCCATTTAGCCGGAGAAACAGAACTCTTCAGCCATGAATATCGGGTTCGCTGTCAAGATAACTCGTATAAATGGATGTTGTCCCAAGGCAAAGTGGTGGCATGGGATGAAGCAGGGCAACCCCATCACTTTATCGGAATTTATCAAGATGTTAGCCAGCGTAAAGCCAACGAAATTGCCTTAACAGAACTTAGCCAGCAACTTAAAAAAGCCCAAGAGGTGGCTCATTTAGGCTATTGGTCTCTTGACTTAGATTCCGAAAAAATCACCTGGTCAGAACAAGTCTTTCACATATTTAACCACCCTATTGAACAAGGTGAACCCAGCTTTGAAGAACATATCCAGCAGATTTACCCCGATGATCGCCCTCTCGTTTTAGAACGAGTCGCCAGAGCTACTGAAGGTATCCCACAACGCTTTGATTATCGGATTATGCACCCTGGCGGAACAATTCGCCACCTGAATGCTCGCATTGAATTAGACGTTGAGGATGAACGGGTCGTTCGCCTATTTGGTACCCTCCTAGACATCACTGAACGGGTGGAAGTAGAACAGGCTCTTCGAGAGAATGATGAGAAGTTACAATCGCTCTTTGACCTCTCTCCCTTGGGGATTAGTTTAAATGATATGCAGGGTCAATTCATTGAAGCCAACCCCGCCATCACAGAAATTACCGGTTATTCCCTTGAGGAAATCCAGACGTTGAGTTATTGGGATTTAACCCCAGCCCAGTATGCAGACGATGAAACCCGACAACTGGAGCTACTTAACAGTATTGGGCGCTATGGTCCTTACGAAAAAGAATATATCCACAAACAAGGGTATCGCGTCCCCATTGAACTGAATGGAATGCTCATTACGGGGAGGGATGGACAGCATTATATTTGGTCGATGATTGCCGATATTAGCGATCGCAAACAAGCTGAAGCCATCAAAGTAGAACAGGTCAACCGGGAATTAAAACTCCTCGAAAATATTCTTGAAGTCGTTCTTGGGGGTTATTGGGATTTGGATATTCTCAACAATCAAGAATATTTAAGTCCAGGCTTAAAACGGATGTTAGGATATGAGGATCATGAATTACCGAACTCGCCCGAAAGCTGGCAGAGGCTGATCTTTAGCGAAGACTTAACGAGAGTCTTTCAACAGTTTGACGATCATATTCAGAGTCGAGGGACAATCCCCTTCTACAATGAAGTCAGATATCACCATAAAGATGGTTCAACAGTCTGGGTGCTTTGTTCTGGTCGGGTGATTGAATGGGACGACCAGGATAACCCCCTGCGGATGATTGGTTGCCATATTGACATTAGCGATCGCAAACAAGCTGAAACCGCCCTTAAAGACAGTCAAATTCGGCTAAAACTGGCTTTAGAGTCCTCGAATATTGGACTTTGGGATTGGCATCTTGACAGTAACATCGTCACCTTTAATGGCAATTGGGGAACGATGCTAGGCTATGAAAAACATGAGATTAGCAATAATTTCCATGAGTGGGAAAGCCGGGTTCATCCCCAAGACTTAGAAGGTGCTTATGCAGATATAAAACGACATTTACAGGGAGAAAGCAACGTTTACCAAAATGAACATCGGCTGCGCTGTAAAGATGGTTCCTATAAATGGATTTTAGCGAAAGGACGAGTCGTGCAATGGGATGAAGCCGGAAATCCTCTTCGCTTTATTGGCACTCACAACGATATTGATGCTCGTAAACAAGCCGAACTTACTCTCATCACCCTTAACCAACAATTCAAAAAAGCCCAAGAAGTGGCGAATTTAGGCTATTGGTCTTTTGACTTAGCTTCCGAAAAAATTACCTGGTCTGAAGAAGTATTTAAGATTTTTGGCATCACCCCGGACCAAGGAGAGCCGACCTATGCAGAACATTTAAAACAATATCACCCCGAGGATTTGCCTCAAGTCTTAGAACATATCGAAGCAGCTTATCGGGGAATCCCACAACAGTATGACTTTCGGTTAGTGCATCCAACTGGAAAAATTCGGTATGCCACCAGTCACGTAGAAGTGGAGGTACGTAACGGAAAAACAATTCGTCTGTTTGGAACCGTAATGAACATTACTAAACGCAAACAGAATGAGGCAATTATTCAACAAGCCTTGAGTGCCGCCGATGCAGCCAATCGCGCTAAAAGTCAGTTTCTGGCTAATATGAGTCATGAACTCAGGACTCCCCTGAATGCTATCTTGGGCTTCACTGATATGATGAGCCATGACCCGGAAATTCCCAGAGAACAGCAAGAGTATCTCAAGATTATTCATCAATCCGGAGAACACTTACTCCAAATCATTAACGACATTTTAGAAATCTCTAAAATTGAAGCGGGAAAAGTTGATTTGAATCCAGCACCATTTAACTTGGCTCAACTGTTACAGTCGTTAGAATATTTGTTTAGAAAAAAAATCGATCAGAAAGGAATCAATTTTACAATTATTAGCGACCCTGGCTTACCTAAGTTCATAAAAACCGATGAACTTAAACTTCGCCAAACTCTCATCAACCTGATCAACAATGCCATCAAGTTCACCCCAAAAGGTGAAGTGATAGTACAAATTCGTCCCAAAGACCTCCAGGGTCAAACTAGCCCAGACTCCTCCTCTGGCTCTTTCTCGATTGAGTTTACCATCGCCGATACCGGCCCTGGAATCGCTCCTGAAGAACTCTCTAAGCTCTTCGAAGCCTTCAGCCAAACGGAAACCGGAAAAGCTTCAAAACAGGGGACGGGACTGGGCTTAGCCATCAGTCGTAAATTTATTCAGATGATGGGAGGAGACATTCATGTCAGTAGTACCCTAGGAGTAGGAACGGTCTTTACGTTTGATATTCAAGCCCAACCGGTGCAGTTTAAAACGATCTCAGTCTCCCCTCCTCCGCCTCGCATCATTCACCTATCCCCCGAAACAGAACCACCTCGGATTTTAATTGTCGATGATATTGAAGAAAGTCGTCTTCTCCTGAGAACTCTGTTGGGTAACATTGGCTTTCACATCGAGGAAGCTCGCCAGGGAGAAGAAGCCTTAAACCTCTGGGAAACCTGGCAACCTCAGTTAATTTTGATGGATTTACAAATGCCAGTTTTGGATGGCTATGAGGCGACCCGTCAACTACGGCAACGTGAGTCCACCAATCGCTCAGGAACAAGCTCCCCTCCACGCCGAACGCCGATTATTGCCCTAACGGCGAATCTCTTTGCTGAAGAACAACAAGCCGCTACCTTCGCTGGCTGCGATCGCCTCATCGCCAAACCCTTTTCAGAGCAGGAGTTACTCAAAACAATCGGAACCTATTTAAATCTTCAGTATTTATATGAAAACAAAATCGTATATGACCGAGGAGAATGTGCCAAAACCTCTTTTGGGGAAAGCCCCCTGGAAGGATTAGCCCAAATGCCGAAATCTTGGCTGATGGAGTTACAACAGTATACAAAATTGGGCAGTGATGATTTGATTTTTAGCCTCATTGCCCGAAGCCTCAGGGAAGACTGCCCCGCCGAACAAAGCTTAGCTGAACATATTTTGCAACTGACCCGCAACTTCCAATTTGCTCGGCTCAATGAGCTAATTGACGAGTGTCTAAAGTCTTGACTTTTTTGTAAATATGTGATAAAAAAAACTCAATCTTCTAACAAAGACCATCCCAAACGAGTCGGCTGTTCATAGAGATACCTGAGTGTCCTCAAGTCTCGTGGAGAGAGATGGGGAGGATGACGCACCTGGGAGTAATACATCACATCCGTAGGGCGATCGCTATGGCCCCAAATTCCCAACGCATGACCCAACTCATGACGCAGAGCCGCCTGAGCCGCCTCAGTTCCCTGAGTGGGACTCAGGAGAATCTCAAAGCGATGGCCTAACTGCTGCTCCCGCCAATACAGGTCATAACTCACTCGGGCCGCCGCCGCCCGAAAGTCATCTCCCACCCGTCGCGGTGGGGGACGACGCTGCCAAATGACAATATCCGCCGACTCGGACTCGTCAGCCATCTCCAGGGATAAATATTCTCCCCATTCCTCAATTACCCCAGTCATCGCCCCCCGCCAAGACTCAGAGGGAGAGCCATCGAGATAAACGCGAACCGGGAACTCAGACCAAACTAAGGCCCCAACTCCCGTCTCTTCTAGGCGATCGCCATAATGCTGCCCCTGCGGAGCGATCGCCCCCAAAGACCTCGGTAGAGGGTGGGAGCGATAAGGCAAATCCTCCAGCCGAACTCCCTCTGGCCCTAAATCACCAGTTGCATTCAGCGGTTGCAGCAGAATAATTAGCCCAACAAGGGCGATCGCCAACGCCATCCACCCTTGTCTTCGCCAACCCTTAAACCCAGCCCGCACTTAAGACCACCGTGCAGCCCATAAATAAAATCGTCAACGTCCAAGTAATGCGATTAAGAGTGGTTTCGGCACTTTTGGCACTGGTAAACAGTTGAGCCTGGCCGCCAATGCCGCCAATCCCATCGCCTTTAGGAGAATGGAGGAGAACCACCACAATCAGGCTCACCGCCGAAATCACCCAAACCAATTGAACAATCGTTGCAGTTGTCATAAGGTCACAAAAAAGATCACAAAAAAGGTCACAGACAGCAAAGAGAACCCGAGGTTAGCTAAACGCGAACCGCAATTGGGGTTCGGTTAGGATGTACCTCATAACTGGCGGGAACCAGCATCGAGCGTCCCGTCATTTCTTGGGGTTGGGGTAGCCCCAGAATCTCAAGAATCGTCGGAGCGATGTCCGCCAAACGGCCATCCTCTCGCAACACCACCTCACCCCCATAACCAGGAACCTTAGCTCCTTCCCCTTCAATCAGGATAAAGGGAACCGGGTTCGTGGTGTGAGCCGTCCAAGGATTGCCCTTTTCATCCTTCATATATTCAGCATTCCCATGGTCGGCTGTAATCAGGGCCGTTCCTCCCACCTTACCAATACTATCGATGAGGCGGCCCAAACAACGATCAACTGTAGTGATGGCTTCAACAGACGCATCCATCATCCCCGTATGGCCCACCATATCCGGGTTGGCATAGTTAATCACCACCAGAGAATACACCCGTTGCGCGATCGCCTCCACGGCCACATCCGTTACCTCTTCGGCAGACATGGCGGGGGCGCGATCGTACGTCGCCACCATCGGCGAATTAATTAGATGACGATCTTCCCCCTCAAAGGGGGTTTCTCGCCCTCCATTAAAGAAATAGGTCACATGAGCATATTTTTCCGTCTCTGCCGTGCGGAATTGTTTTAACCCATGATCAGCAATCACTTCTCCCAGGATATTGGTCAAATTTTGCGGCTCAAAAGCCACCAAGACCGGGAAACTGGGATCATACTGGGTAAAGGTGAGGAAATTGAGAGGCCGATACTCCCGCTCAAAGGCCGCAAACTCGGGGTCTACCAAAGCTTGGGTCAGTTCTCGGGCCCGATCCGGGCGAAAATTATAGAAAATAACACTATCATTGGCTTCGATCGCCCCCTCCGCCACACGAGTCGGCAGCAGAAACTCATCGGTAATCTCCTCAGCATAAGCCGCCTCAATCACCTCCTCCACCGACTGATCCACCCGAGGCGTATTCTCAGTCAGCACCCGATAGGCTTTTTCCACCCGATCCCAGCGGTGATCCCGATCCATGGCATAGTAGCGGCCACTGATCGTCACAATTTCCCCAACGCCCACCTCATCGAGATGAGCTTGAATCTTACGAATAACGGCACTACCAGAATGAGGATTAGTATCCCGACCATCGGTAATGGCATGAATGCAAAGCTGTTCAATGCCCTCAGCCTTGGCCCACTCCACCAATCCCAGAAGATGATCCACATGGGAGTGAACCCCACCATCAGAACATAGACCAATCAGATGAAGCTTACCACCCGAGGTTTTGGTAGCTTGACCAAGCTTTTGCAGTGCTGGGTTATCGCGGATAGTCCCTTCCTCAATGGCATCGGAAATCCGCACCAACTCCTGAGGGACGACGCGTCCGGAGCCGAGGTTCAAATGTCCAACCTCAGAATTTCCCATTTGTCCGATGGGCAGCCCCACATCTTTTCCAGACGTACGGATCGTGGTACGGGGGTAGGCGTTCCACAAACTGTCCATTACGGGCGTATCGGCTGCGGCAATGGAGTTATTGGTGTGTTCTTCTCGATATCCCCAGCCATCTAGAATCACCAGCACCACCGGAGACACAGGTGCTTGACTCATAATCTTGCTGCCCTTTCGCGATAAGAATTCAGGACCATCATACCACTGAAGCTTACGCTATGGCGTACTGAACCGACAACTTTTTAGCAAAAATCAGCCTCTTTCGTAATGGATTCATGGGAATTGCTGTCAATTCTGCATTAATGGGAGACACAGACTTGAGACCCGGCATCGGTTTTCACCACCTCCACATGGGTTTGAAAGGCCTCTTTGAGATGGGGAATATGAGTCACCGCCAGAATACAGGCAAAATCCGGGGCGATCGCCTCAATGGCGGACACCAACCGTTCACAGCCGCGATCATCCTGCGTCCCAAACCCCTCATCAATCACCAATAACTGCAACGCCGCCCCCGAACGCTGAGCCAGGAGTTTCGCTAAAGCTAAACGAATGGCAAAGTTAATGCGAAACGCCTCGCCCCCGGAATAGGTTTCATAGGCGCGAGTTCCCCGAGCATCGGCAATATAAATATCCAGGGTATCAATGAGTTTGCGGGTTTTTTTACTCCCTTTCGAGGCCCGTTGCGTCACAAATTGCACATGGAGCTGATTGGCACTCAGACGGGCTAAAAACTGATTCGCTTCTGCTTCGAGTTGGGGTAGCACCGTTTCAATGGTCAGGGCCTGGATGCCATTCTTGCCAAAGGCCTGGCTCAACTCCTGATACACCCGATGCTGTCGTTGACTGCGAGCCAACTGCCGTCGCTGTTCCTCTAAATGGGCCTGTTGAGCCTGACGATGCTGTTGTTGCTGTTGCAAGCGTCCTAACTGAGCCGAGCGGTCATTCAGCTGCGATCGCCCCTGTTCGAGTTGAGTCTGCACCTGGGCCATCTCCTGAGAACAGTCGGGACAGTCGGCCAAAGCGGCCTGGGTGGCCTGCATCTGTTGCTGCCATTGCTCCAACTCCTGCTGTCGCGTCTTGAGGCGATCGCCCAAATGGCCCAACTGCTCCTCTAAACCGGGTAACGCCTGCTGAGCATTCTCTAGCAATTGCCACTGCGATCGCCAGCCCTCCGCCTCATCCAACTGTTGCCGTAACTGACGATGAGCCTGAACATCATAATCAAGACTATCAATATAATGTTGCAAATCTCGTAGCTCCCGCGCCGTTTCCCCCTCACTCTCCAACTCCTGTAAGGCTTGCTTCCTAACCTCCACAGCCCCCTGCAACTCCGGCCGTTGCTCCTGCAACTGCTGCATCTGTCGCCGGGATTGCTCCAGTTGAGCATTCTGCAAATCCGCCCAGCGGTAGCGCTCCACCGCCCCCCGAGCCAAGGCCAACTCCCGCTCATCATACTGAAGTGCCGCCAACTGCTCCTCCACACTGGCCAACTCCTCAGCGATGCCTGGAGCATAGTCGTCCTCGGCGATCGCCCGGGCCAGCTCCTCACTATCGGCTCGCACCTGTTGCAACAACTCCCACTCCTCTTGAGTCGCCGCCAGTTGAGCCTGTCGTTGCCCCCGTTCTTCCCGCAGGCGATCATAATCGGCCAATTGCTGTTCCAGTTGGCGATATTCCTGACGCAACACCTGAATTTCCCGTTCCGAGATCGCGATTTGCTCTTGAATCAACCAATGCTGATGGCGTAATTCCTGATGCTGCTGCTCATGTTTCCCCGCCACCAACTGCCAATGATGTTCATCCAGGGGGCGATCGCACAGAGGACAGGCAGCATCAGGATCTTGCAACAGAGCGCGTTTTTGGTCCATCTCCCCCAACCGTCGCCCATACTCCTGAAGACTGCCATGCAGACCATCGAGAAAACTGCGGCGTTCGAGGCCTTTTTCTTTCACCCGT